>JBBSGG010000025.1:0-43245 GCA_038254305.1 Pyrinomonadales bacterium | reverse complement strand
GCTTCGTTTTCACCATATGAATGAAAAACCCCCTTTTCCCAGAGCTCGATTCTGGCTCCTGGCGTGGTGGCGACCCCGAATGAGTAATCATAAACCGGATCGGGAGACAAAAACTCGAGGCCATTTAGAAACGCTTTTTGGGCAGATCCGCGGATTTTTTCCAGCAGTGCTTCGTGGTTACTCTCGACCATCACCGTCAACCCATAGGTTCGGAACACGAATCGATGATCCATCACCTGTTTGGTAGGCTCCTCGTTAGTGGCGGCGGCAAATTCGTGTGTCATATGTCTTATGTTCGAACTCTCGTCCCCAGAACCCAAACACAAAGTGCTGTGGTAACGCCGCCCATTATAATAAGAGGTACAAACGGTGAAATTCCCGTCGAAGCCGTGATACATATCAAAGACACGACGATCATTATCGTAAAAATCCCATAAATTGTCGTGACCGCAGCATGCGAGCGGCCCGAGATCACAAGTTTCTGATAAAGATGTTCGCGATGAGCGTGCCAAACGCGTCGGCCGCGAACGAGCCTCGAAAAAAGCGTGATTACCGAATCGAACATAAAAAGCCACAGCACGAGCACGCCGACGAATAGGAAATCAGGCCCGCTCGCGGGATTTCGCGCGGCAGCAAGGACCGGAAACGCCGCGAACGTAAAGCCCAGGAACGCGCTTCCCACATCGCCCATAAATATGCGTGCCGGCTGCCAGTTGTGAAGTAAGAACCCCAGGGACGCGGCCGAGATCACCAAACCGAAAAGATGCATCCCAGGCACGCGATATTCCGCGGCGATAGCAGACCAGCCTAATCCGGCGATCACGGCCTGCAGTCCGGCGATTCCGTCAATACCATCCATGAAATTGTATGCGTTGATCATCCAGACGACCCAAAAAACCGTAATCGCAATCCCGAACCATCCGAACTCGATCGAATAAGACGTTCCGGGTACGCCGATGCCATGCAGGTATCCGGCGTTGGCAATAAGAAGAACAGCCGCGGCCGCATGGCAGATCAATCTCCAGACCGATGGAATGTCATAAACGTCGTCCAGCCAACTGACCAAGACGATCAGCGCGGCGCCTGACAAATAGCCCCACGCAAACACGCCGGTCGTCATGTACGAGATCGCGCAAAAGCCCGAAAGACAAACGGCAGCGATGACCATCCCGCCGCCTCTGGGAGTGGGATCGCTGTGAAGGCTTCGTTCGTTGGGCTCATCAAAAATACCCACGCTCGCGCTCCACCGTCGGTACAACGAGACGCCTGCGAACGCGATAGCAAAGGTCAATACAAATAATAAGATCTCTAACACCGTTTATATTTAGGATGCTCAAATAATACTGTCAAAATAAACCCCGATACCGCTCGATCGCGGATCGTTCATCAAAGCGCCGCACGGCGGCACTACGGGCTCGCTCGGACATATCGGGCAGTTTGGAACGTTCAGAATATATCTCCAGAATCAGTTTTGCCAACGACTCGGCGTCCCCCGGCCCAACGCACCAGCCGATCTCGTCATCGCCGATAGTGAGCGCAACCTCCGAATTCGGTTCGGTGAGAGCCAAGAGCGGCTTTCCGGCCGCCAGGGCGTTGTAAGTTCTACTAGGCATCGAGACTCCCCACATTTTCGACACAAGCGAGACGATCGCAACGTCGCACGCGTTTAGAAAATCGATCTGTTCCGTTCGCGGCCTTGGCTCGAGTATGCTGACATTCGTGATTCCGCGTGTTCTAACTTCATCAAGAAGCCACTTTCTTTTCGCGCCGGCGCCGAGAAAAATGAAATGGATCTCCGGAGTCGCTTTCAATTCTTCGGCTGCCGATATGATGCTCTCGATGTCGTTCGGGTAACCAATATTTCCCGCGTATAAAAAAACGAATTTGTCTTCCAGCCCGAGCTCACGCAACAGGCGATTTTCGGAGCGGGCGATTGGAACAACAGCGTCGTTCTCGCCCCAGTTCGTAATGGTCGTGATCGGCACGTCGAGCCCCGCAGCCTTTTTTCCGACGAGATGCTCCATGTCGCGTCCGACGACGACGATCCGCGCGGCGTATTTGTAAAGCCAACGGTTGAGAAAATGATTTACGCGGACGATCGCGGAATTTGGATGCGTTTTCTTGGCAGCGATCAGGATCTCAGGATAATTATCGTGGATCAGCAGCGTATAACTCGCTCCGCGAACTAGCGATGCCACCGCGGCGACAAACGGCAAACTCGGTGGCGTCGTCACAACCAACACGCGGTCGCCGTTGCGGAACTTTTGCAAGGCCTTGGCGAAGATCGCGATCCCATTCGTTAACATATTAACCAATCGGAATACTATGACGTTCTTATCCAGCCGTGTTCCGCCGGCGCGATATATGTCGACGTTCTTATGTGTTTCTCGCGGCGGAGCGATGTGGCCGCGTGCCGAATAGTTCGGCTGTCCGCAAATCACGCTCACGGGAATGTCTTCCGCGAGGCCTTCGGCAATTCTCGTGAGATAGTATCCCGTAGAGGTCTCCTCCGGATAATAAGGCTCGGTCAGAACCCAGAGCCGGGCCGTTTCCTTCATGCGGCGGCTTCCCTCCCGCTTGATCCGACCGCTGATTCCAGCAGATCCGCAGTGGCCTGCTCGTAATGCGGTTCCGCGAGCCATTTCACGGCGAAATCGCGCGCCGAGCGCGACATTGCCGCATATTCTTCTTGGCCTTGTGCCACACAGTTTTCAATTTTCTTAAGCCAGACCGACCGCTCGCTGAGCGGCACGACCCAACCGGCCCCCACGTCATTAATCGCTCCCCAATCCGTGCGGTCGCTGATCAAAAGGGGGCAACCGGCCGCAAGGGCCTCCATGAAAACGAATCCAAAATTCTCACTGAGCGTCGGTAAAACAAAATAGTGCGCATTTTTCAGCCGTTCGAGTGCTTCATCTTGAGCAACCGGGCCGAAGCAGTTGACCTTTATGTTTGTAGGCATTGCATCGATCAAGCTGCGACACTGCGTCCAGTATTCCTTGTCTTCTTCATGGCCGATGATCTCGATTTCGATCGTGCCGGTGTGGATCTCCCGCAAAAGTTCGAGTAAGAAATGCAGATTTTTGATCTTTACTATTCGCGCGAGAAAAACAAACTTTGCGGATCCCGAAGTTTTTTTTGGCTTCGAGGCAAGATCAAGGTCCGGCAAGATCTCTCGCGGCGTTAGATCAGGTGCGACAAAGATGCGCGACGATCGGCCGATAACTCTGACGATGCCGGGGATCTCGGTCTCGGACGACGCGCGCCAAATGACGTTTTCGTATAGTCGCGCCGCACGTGCGTACACGAGAAATATCTGCTTTTTTAGAGCCTTGGTCGCGAGGGCGTTCGGTAGAAATTCACCGCATGGCGCAATTATCACCGGAATCGAACGTGCGGCTCCGCTCCGTCGCGCCCGAAGAAATCGCAAAGCGGATCGGCTGAATGCGCTGTTCAAAAAAACAGCATCCGGTTTGGAACGCTTCAAAACGCCTTCGATCGAGCCGCGTTCGAGCGATTCGGTCGATATATACTGCACTCTCGCGTGGCCGACTTCGTTCCAGTCATCCCGGCGCGCTTTCGGGACGACTTCGTCGTCGCCCAGCGCCATTCGGTCGCCCGCCACAACAAAAAAATCGTACTCGCCATGAAATCTTTCTACAATATTCACCATCGCGTACATGCCGCCGCCGCCATGGCTCGGCGGGTAGTATTCGCAAAATATGAGAACACGTTTTTTCATTGCAGGATCAGAAGCGGCGAAAGGTATGCTACGAAGAGTGGCGGCGGAGATTGGTATATCCTAGGACTATCTTGCTGACAACCTGAGAAACGTTTTGTACTGTATATTCGCGCGGCGGCGTCCATGTTGCCGGCTGAGCGATCGCGAGTTCGACACCGCGCATTATTGCCTCCGGACCGGCACCGCTGAGAATGTTGCTCCCGCATTCGAGCGTTTCCGGCCGCTCCGTTACATCGCGAAGTGTTACATTCGGAATCCCGAATATAGCACATTCCTCCTGCACCGTTCCGCTATCCGTGAGAACGGCAAGAGCGTTTTTCTCAAGCTTTACGAAATCGAAAAAACCCAATGGATCGAGCAGGCGGATGCGATCCGTTGCCGACTTAATGTTGAATTCTTGAAGTCGCGCAGCGGTTCTCGGATGGACGCTTACGAGAATGTCCTTGTCGAACTTCTCGACTAGTTCTGCGAAGGCGGCAAATATTCCCCCTAAACGTTTTGGCAAGTCCACATTCTCGGCCCGGTGCAAGGTGACCAGAAAATACTCGAATGGTTTTACACTGATCTCACTGAGAGCCAGGCTCGCATCGATCGATTCTGAGAACGTGCGAAGCACCTCGTTTATTGGATTTCCCGTCACGAGTATTCGTTCACGTTCAATTCCCTCGGCAACAAGGTTTTCACGGCTGCGTTCCGTGTAAGGCAGCAGTATCGTACTCGCGTGATCGATGATCCGGCGATTTACCTCTTCGGGAACGCGCTCGTCGAAACATCGATTGCCCGCTTCCATATGAAATACCGGGATCCCGCGTCTCGCGGCAACGATCGCGGACAACGCACTGTTTGTATCCCCCAGTATCAAAACCTTGTCCGGTTTGTGCCTATCGAGAACGGAATCGGTGAGCGATAGTATCTGCCCAACCTGCCCGCCAAAGCTGCTCGTACGAATTCCGAGATGAACGTCCGGCGTGCGGATCTCGAGGTCGCGGATGAAAATATCGCTAAGACTCTCGTCGTAATTCTGGCCTGTGTGTACAGTTACATGATCGCAATGCTGATCGAGGATCTTCATCACGAGACTCAGCCGGATTATCTCGGGCCGGGTCCCGAAGATGGTCAGTACCTTCATAATGTGGAGCTATTTCGCTGCGAGAAAATGCTTGATCTCATCGCTGGCGCTTCCAAGGAGTTCGCGAAGTTCGGCCACCGAAATGTTCTTGTCTTTCGAAGAATATTCCGTTGTCAGCGCCTGGATGAATTCGCGCCCGTCGCGCAGCTCCGGCAGTACCGGCAGGATCACGTAGTAGTCTCCCGCTTCGATCGTGCGGAAGCACTCTTCTTCAGAGACCATTATCTCGTGGACCTTTTCCCCGGGTCTAATACCGGTAAAATTAATAGGCAGGTCTTTGTCGCCCATTACCGCTTTCGCGAGGTCGCAGATATTCGCCGCAGGAACCTTTGGAACGAAGGTTTCGCCACGCTTTCCGCCCAAAAGAGCGGCAAAAACCATATCGACCGCGCGGTCGAGGCTTAAAAGAAAACGGGTCATTTCCGGGAGCGTTACGGTCAACGGCTTACTTTGGCGCACTTGTTCGACGAAAAGCGGAACGATCGAGCCGCGCGACGCTATAACGTTTCCGTACCGGACGCACATGAATCGCGTGTCTGCGCAGTCACGGTTTGCCTCGATCAAAACGCGTTCTTGCAATGCCTTTGTCATTCCCATGACATTTATAGGCTTGCAGGCCTTATCTGTCGAAATGCCGATAACCGTCGAGACCGAAAAATTGTTTTCGCGAATTGTGCGAACCAGGTTTTGGGCCCCGACGATGTTCGTCATCACGGCTTCAAACGGAAAATATTCACACGAGGGTACCTGCTTTAGCGCCGCCGCATGAAAGACGACGTCTGATTCGCGGACCGCCGCCGTCAGTGCAGCATAATCCCGGACGTCGCCTATTCGGAACGTCAAAATTTCCTTTGAATTGCGATAGATCACATCGTCGGTCGCTGCCGCTCGGTGCAGATGATCGAGCCGCATGTAATGTTGTTTCGCTTCGTCACGCGAGTACACAACTACTCTCGACGGCATTCCCATCTCGCCCGATAAAAGCCGTTTGACGAGTGTCTGCCCGAGCGATCCGGTGCCGCCGGTTACGAGAACTCTCTTTCCCTCTAACTCTTTCATTTTCTGTATTTATCGTACGGGGTCGGGTCGGAATGCATTCTTTCGATCATGTTCGGCCACGAGTCCGGTGTGAAGCCGGTAGCTACCCGAAAACGGGACGAATCGAGGCTACGGTCGATATGAAAATCCTCGAAGCGTTCGATCTCAATATCCTTTCCGAAACTTTCCCTGATGAGCACCAGCAGGTCGTATTTACTTATTGGATGGCTCGATACGTGATACAAACCGGACAGGCCGGTATGTTCGTGAATCAAAAATGAAAGTATATCGGCAAACACAACGGTTGGAAAGCCGCTATAAATCGCATTCGCATAACCCTTTACCGCTAATGCGGGATTTTCAAGGAACCATTCGACCAGACTGTGTGCCGTTCCGATCTCTCGTCCGATTATCGACGTCCGCAGGGTGAGACAATTCGCCGCTGCGACCTCGCCGAGATTTTTGCTTCGCCCATATAGGTCGAGAGCGTTTGCAGGATCGCCTTCGTTGTAATTGCCCGCGGCACCGTCAAAAACGCAGTCGGTGCTGATGGTGATCAATCGAAAGCCGAACTCTTTGGCGAGGCCGGCAAGCCGGTGCGGAAAGATCGAGTTCGCCGACAAGGTGGCGATCACATCGTTGGACGTTGGAAGCTGTTTGATGATCCCGACCGCATTTATCACTACGTTCGGTTTCACAGCTTCGATTAGGTTTTCAACAGCCGCAATAACGTTGATGTCGACATTCTCGGTGATGCGGGAGCGTTCGAATATTCCGATCGGTTCAATCGAACTGAATGTGCCGCGTATCGTCGCGAAAACATCGAGGCCGGCCTCGCCCAAAACTTGAACTAGTTTGTGGCCGAGCATTCCTGTTCCGCCGAAGATCAAAACTCGCATAAAAAGTTAAAGTAAATAGTCAAGTGTACCTATTTCAACGCTTAAGGTAACCCTTGAGAATCGGTTAGGGTGACATATCTAGAATTTCCGCGCTCGATCGAAAGACCTCATCCACCGTGATCAGTTCGAGACATTTATGGGCGTTGAAACAATTCGGCGTGTGGCAGCCTTCACATCCCACACTCTTTCGCAAAATCCGGTTGGAGGCGCCGAATGGTTCCCATCGGCCGATCCAATCGATCGCCGCAAAGATGCCGACACATTTAACTCCTACCGCAGCGGCAAGGTGCATTGTCCCGGTGTCGTTGCCGAGATACAGCCCGCATCGCGAGAGAGCTGCAGCGGACTGGCGGACGGTAAATTTTCCTGCGGAATTTGCTCCCGCCCCCCATCTCCCAACCAATCTATCGCCGATCTCTGCATCTTCCGGCCCGCCGAAGATTATCGGGAAGACTCCATATCTTTCGATCAATCTTGAAACGATCGAGGCAAAGTTTTCTTCCTTCCAAACTTTCGACGGCCATTTGCTGCCCGGAGAAATGGCAATAAGAAGCGGATTCTTGGCATGCCGCATAAGCCATGCGTCCGCGGTCGCGAATTCTGCGGGTGTCAGGGCGAGATCGGTCGAGCGCTTCAAGTCGCTTCCCGGAAAGCGATCGTGATCCAAACAATTCCATAGATAGTCGGATTCTCTTTCGACAGGCACCATCGGATGCGGAGCATGCTCCGGAATCCGATTTCTCTCCAGATTTTCGATTCCAATTATGGGGCCTGATACGGCAATTCGAAAAAAGAACCTGTCCCGGCGGATCTGTGCTGCGGTGCGGGTTCGAGGCATCAGATAGACGACGGCATCGAAACTTCTCAGCCGAAGCATCCACGCCAATCTCGTAAACGAAATGATCGAACTGAACGAACCGGCGTTCGAAGGATATGAGATCCAGTCGTCAACCAGGCCGTTTTCGGGCAATACACCCCGAGCGGAAACGTAATCGGGATTCTGCGAATCCGCGTTCGAAAGCAGTGTCAACCGTGCATCGGGCATCGCATGCCGAACTCGCCAAAGCGCGGGCAACCCGACCACCGTATCGCCAAGGTGACCGATGCGAAATATAAGAATGTTGCGAAAATTCAATTTCCGGATGCGGCCGATTCACTGAGAGCGGCGGTTAATTCAGAAGTCTTAATGGCGGTTGTCCCCACATGGCCAACTACCACACCTGCGGCCATATTTGCGATGAAGGCCGCATCGGTCAGCGGACATTTCGCAGCGATGGCTGCCCCCAATGTCGCGATCACGGTATCGCCGGCGCCAGTCACGTCGTAAACCTGTTGAGCCGCCGTATACAAGTGATGCGGCGGCGTGTCGCGTCGAAAAAGCGTCATTCCGTCTTCGCCCTGCGTTACCAAAAACGCTTCGGCATCGATGGTTGCTAGCAGCCGCTCGCCGGCGAGAGCAACCGCCGCTTTATCGGTACCGGGCACGTGCGCCGCCTCGATCGCTTCCGCGCGATTTGGGGTTATCAGCGACACTCCCGCGTATTTCGAATAATCCTTTCCTTTCGGGTCGACGAGAACGCTTATTTTGCGTTTACGGCAGTCGGCGATCAGAAAATCCAAAATGTTGCGCGTCAAAAAACCCTTCGCGTAGTCCGACAGCACAACGGATCCGACGTTTGATAGAAGGCTCGAAAGCCGTTCAATAACCGCATTTTCTTCAGCGGAATCGAGTTCCGTATCGTCTTCCTGATCCACGCGAACGACCTGCTGATTGTGCGCAAGAACACGGCTTTTCACCGTCGTCGGTCGTCCGGGCAGACGGATAAGGTTTGATGGATCGACGTTCACGCCCGCAAGTATCGATGGGAAGAGTGCCGCTTCGTCATCACCGCCGGTGATCCCGACAAGGACCGGCGTAGCTCCTAACCCGGCGACGTTTGCGGCAACGTTCGCGGCGCCGCCGGCTGCATATGTCGTCTTGGAAAGCCGCACGACGGGCACGGGAGCTTCCGGTGAAATGCGGCTGACGCTTCCCCACCAGTAACGGTCGAGCATTACGTCGCCGACGACCAACACCCTGACATTTTCCAGCTTTCGTATATCGAACATTTAACCGCAATAACCTTTCTATGAGCTTTCCGCGACCCAAGCGTCGACCATTTCGCACCAGATGTGGGCGATCGTAATGTGCGCCTCCTGGATCCGAGCTGTACGCGAGGACGGCACAAGCACACAGGCATCGCAAAGCGAAACGAGCTTTTTTCCGCCAGAACCGGTCATGCCGATGACGCGGCATCCGCGGCTTCTCGCCGTCATGACGGCGGCGATCACATTCGGCGAATTACCGCTCGTGCTTAGAGCGATCAGGCAATCGCCATCGAACGCCAGTGCCTCGACCTGTCGGGCAAAAATTCGTTCGAAATCGTAGTCGTTGGCAAGTGCCGTCAGTGCGGATGTGTCGGTAGTGAGAGCGATGGCCGGCAACGCTCGTCGCTCGGTCTCGTAGCGTCCGACAAACTCCGCAGCAATATGCTGAGCGTCGGCCGCACTCCCGCCGTTTCCACAGATCAGCACTTTTTTGCCCTTTCGAAAAGTGTCGATCAGAAGCTGCGCGCACTCGTCAATCTGGGGCGTGATATCTGACTTGAGCCGTTCGAAAACTTCGCGGTGCTGCTCGAGCGAGCGCGTGATCACGCTGTCGGCGTGATCTGAGTGTAAAAGGCCATTCCCGCGGACCTGATCGACGATGCGGCTGGACGAATGTCCATCCACTAAAGGCAAAGAAACTACCTTGCCCCCACGACGGGTGACAAAATCGGCTCCGATTATCTCGCCGGGTTTCCAATCGCCGCCTTTGACCAGGACATCGGGCTTCACCTGTTTTATCAGGTTTTCCGGCGTAAGTTCCTCGAAAATAATGACTTCGTCTACGGAAGCCAGGCCCAGAAGAATCTCACACCTTTCCTCGGCAGAAAAAAAAGGCCGCCCGTCACCTTTGATCTTGCGCACCGACTCATCGCTGTTAAGACCAACAATGAGTCGTGTACCCAGAGCCTTGGCCCGTCTGAGCAGATCGACGTGGCCGGGATGAAGAATGTCGAAACACCCGTTTGTAAAGACGATCATGAAGAGGAGGTTAAGTCGTTAAAATACTCGTTAAATATGAGCTTGCCATACGCGAGCGAGACCGCTGACTGTAACCTTGATGTATCGTCTGCAGCATCCCCCCAACAATCCGTATAATAGATTCCATTACGTTTTCCATTTATGCACCCGTTGTTTGATTGGCCGATTCCGAATGTGACCATTCCCATAACCAATAATAGGCCCGAAAGCGCCTGAGCGATTAATCTCATTATTCCTCCATCTGCGCCTAACCGCGCTCCGGTTCGAAACAGGGTCCAAGCGCCCTGAAACCCGCATTTTTCATAGCTCATTAAGCAAATACCCAAGGAACCCTACCATGACCCCTCCCGCACTTTGGTGAAAAAGAATACAACACCATTCAGCCCGTGCGAGGTGAATCGAACGAAGCATTGATGACACCCAAGATCCTGCAATATCTGTAATACTCGATTTATATCATATTCGAAAATCGGAAGAACGGGCTCGCTTTTCCGCAAGAGTGCCGTATTTTTCAACCAATTGATGATCGGATAGTCGCGATAAAACTTATATCTCCGAAAAGCAGATCCAGCTTCTGAATTGGTGTAGGTGAAGTGTAGTGCGCCCACACCTCCGTCGTTCAGCAGTCCTATCAAATCGCGTACGATCTTTTCTCCGGCCATGGGCGGAACATGTTGTAACGCTATGAATGACTGGATGTAATCAACCTTTGAATGACGCTCGCGGAAAAATTCGTCGGTCAGCGTCACGGTGACGTTTCTCAATCCAGCCTCGCTTATATTTACTCTTGCCTCGTCTAACATTCTGGGCGAAATGTCTATGCCGACGACCTCGCGGCATCGCTTTGCTAACGGGACGACGAGGCGGCCGACACCGCAACCGAAGTCTACAGCGCTGTTGGGAGAAAAGTTCGGTACTAGCCGGGATCGAACTTCATCCCAGACGTTTTGTATCAGGTCTTCGCCAGTTTGAAAGAATTCGAGTCGGGAATCACTGTTGATCTTATTGCCACGATAATGATCGTGCGTGGCAACGATGTAATAGGGGTTATCCTTGGCATGATAATCCCAATTATGTTTGTAATCGCTCATATCTCAACGCTGACAAGCTTTGACGAGAAAAAAGTCAAAATCAATGCGCCCACGCCGGCGACCAATCCAACCTTCGAAACGAAAGGCAATATCGAACCATAAAAACTCTCGTATGAAACCGATGTCAGTAGCATAAAATAGATGCTCGCCTTCCAGAGCACAGGCGTTTGTCCCTCGACGAGAGCGCGGTAGACAAACCGAAGCGCAACACCCATAACGAACATGCCGAAAAACACACCCCACACGCCGTAATTTCGCAGCAGATCGCCCATCGGCGTGATAACAAAGGAGTTCTCGCCGTAATTGAAGTAGAGATCAGAAAATTGCCGCGGCTGCGAGGCGAGCGGTTTGTCTTCCCACACCACCCGCGGAATGAAGAACGAGATCGTGTCCTTCCAGATATTGTTATCGATGCCGTAACTTTCTTCGTACGGAGCAAGCTGCTCGTAATTCGAAACGACGACGGCGAGCGGGCTTACCGCATCGATTCGTTCGCCGATGGTCGAAAGCGTCAGGTCAAGCGTTTCGTTGCTTTTTCCGTTTCCGATTTCGCCAAAAGTATCGGCAATACTCGTTATGTACTGCTCTGCGCCGAGATTGGCCTCGGTTCCCTTTACGTTGCGGAACGTCGTGCCGTAGATCATACCGACGACTAAAAGAATGACCGCTCCGGCTCCGCCAAATGCCGCCTGTTTGAACCTGAATTCGCGGCCGCACATGATGTACGCCAATATGACGCCGATAAATATCGTTACCAGCCCGCCGCGGTTTCCGGCGAGGAGTGCCTTACCCAAGGACGTCGCGATCACGATAACTCCGATAGCAACGGCAACCATGTCGAAGCGTCGTCTCTTAAACAAGATGTACCAAAGAACGAAATTTGCCTGAACCCAGAAAAAGGTCGTGATGAAGATCAATCCATCGAACGCCGAGGTTTCGGTAACAACCTGATAACCAACGAAACCCAGCAGAAACGCAATGATCGTGTTGAACATGCCGAGAAAAAGCAGAAAAAGACCCGGAATGATCGCCGCGTTCGTATTCTCGACTTTCGATGGCAAATAATGCGCGAGCTTCGCTCCCGCATTGCGGGCAAACCCCATGAAATAACCAACCGTGAGCCCCGCGAATCCGAGAATTATGATAACGATAGTGAACGGCAGATTTATCGTCGCGTCCTGAATAAAGCTGAGGTAATACGGCTGTGACCAGCCAATTGCAAGCGAAAGCCCGCCTAGTACGCACGCCGGAAAAAAGAACGAGACGGTGGCAAAAAGCAGTGGATTATCGAACGAAAGCTGATGCCGGTAAGCCAGGTACGCCGTCGGTAACGCAAGAACGACCGCGAGCGCAAGTATCCAAGGCAGCAAATATATGTATGGGAACGATTCCGCAATATCGCTGCTGTTGAGTAAAAGGATCGTGATTGTCACGAGGAGCGTGATGCCCATGAATATAACGCCTGCAAGTGGCGAAACTTCATGGGACCGGGCGGGTTTCGTTTTGATTATATTTACGGCCATCGGCGACGCGAGTTAAACAATGATTTTAGCCCAAATGACATGCTTATAAAAATGTTAGAACACGTCCCGCTCAGGTTTTGACACCGTTGTTGTTCGTATCCGTTCCGATCCGGCAAAGAGCGATCACGCCGTCTGCCCACTGCGGAGCGATGCGAACTGATACGTCGTTCACAATATTCATTATTTTCCGACTATGCGGGCGATGCTCTTTTCCAAGATCATAAAACATAAATGTATCAATGTTTAAGCCGTGCCGGCTCAGCAGTAGGTTTAACGTCGAGTACGAATAATATGCCACATGATCCGGATGGACCGGCTCGTTTTTTCCACGATTCCCCTTCAGACCGTAAAGAAGAAATCGCATCCCGCAATAAGCGTTTATCGTCGTCAACAAGAGAATCGTTTTCGGGCCCATAAACCTCTTTATACCGCTGAGAAAGAGTCCAGGATTATTTAAGTGCTCGATCATCTCGCCGGCGACTATCACGTCGAATGCCTGATATGCTTCGACCTCATCGAGTCTCTCAAGATCTACGCGGCAAAGATTTTTAGAACCGTGGCTGGCGAGAATATCGAGCCCGCGTTGATCATAGTCGAAGCCATATAGGTCACTTGCAAGATCTTCGAGTTCGAAATGCAGCAGCATGTTTGCCTCGATCGCGGCGTCGGTATAGGGATAGTTCGTGCAGCCAAGATGAAGCACCCTTTTTCCAGCGCAGAGTTGCTTTATTACATCGAGACGCTGGACGAGTTGAAAGTCTTTATACATCGAAGTTAAAGCTGCTCGGTTACGATCGCTCTTCAGGCTGCACGCCTTCGCATCGAACGAAATTTTCCGGTTACAAGATCCGAGAGTAGAGTTTGCTCGCTTCGGGTCAAATACTGCGTCAGGTAAAGTGTGACAACGAATGCCGCAAGGCCCAATGTTCCGGTGGCGGCCAGCATCGGCCAAGTCGGCCGAAGAGTCCGGACCACGATAGTTTCCACTATCATCGCTGCGATCACGCCAAACGATACGCGCACGACCATCGCACTCCAAAACCGCCAAAAGATCTGTCCGAGAAACTGCTTCTCGACGTAAAAGATCATCGGTACCGAAAGCCATACCGCGATCAGTCGCGAAGCCGCGATCCCTTCCGGACCGTAAATCCGAGAACCATAGATCATGATCGGCACCGCGACGACGAGCCAAAAAGCCGTAATCATCGCGTTGAGCTTCGCGTGCCGAAAGCCTTCGGCCAGTTGCCATACGATCACGAACATGCCGATCGAACCGAACGTCAGCATATGGATCACGAGCAGCCAATATGAATTAGCCGCGAAGTCATCATTGATCCACACAGCGAGACCGATCCGGCCGGTGCAAATAAACGTGGACACCGCAAAGACAACGACTGCCAGAATTATTTTACTCGCTTTCTTGTATAGGTCGATCTGGCGTTCGCGGTCAGTAAGTAGTTCGTTGACGACAGGAAATAAGACGGCGGCAAAGCTGCCAACGAAAGTATGCAAGTAAATGGCGAGCATCATCGGCACCGAATAATAAGCTAAAGCTTCGGCGCCGAACTTTCGCATGACCAAAGTACGTTCGAAAATGAATAATATATTCCCGAAGATCTGATAGAAGATAATGCTCGTCCCGTAACCCGCAACAGCATTGAACGTAGTCCGGTTGATATTAACTGTGAGATGAAGCTGAGGTAGGAATTTTCGGGATGCGATGTAGAAAAGAAGTCCGCCGATCAATGCCACGATGATGTTCCAGACTAGCAGATCGACAATGCCGCCGCCGAATAGAACGATCGTGATATTTCCTACGCCGAAAAGAATTCCGCTGAGGTTCGTCAATATCAGAAATGAACCGAAACGCTGCAGGCCTTGCAGGACGAACTGATAGATCTGGCTGACCATTGCCGCGCCGATAATGCCGCATGCAAGATAGAGCGAGGTGACAGCGATGCGGGCGGGTTCGCCTTGCAAAAGTAAGATATCCGAGACTATTCGGGGAGCGCCCAACACAACTACGATCGCCCCTAAAAGGGTGATCGCCAGACTGAAAAAAAATGTCGCGGAAACGACGGGGCTTATCTTGTCGATCTCGCCGGTTGCGCGATATTCGGCCACGTATTTTGTTGCGATCTTTCCGATCCCAAAGCTGAAGGAGTAGGTTACGAATCCGCTGATGACAGCGAAAAGGCCGTAACTTTCGGTACCAAGGCCTTTGACGAGCACCGGTGTGGTGAAAAAACCGATCATCAGCGGCAGTATCCACGCCATAAGCCCGAACACGGCGTTTGCCGCGAGACGATTTGTCCGGCTCGCAGTTTCAGCGGCCATTGGTGAAGCACCTCCGATACGCTGCGAGGCATTTTTCCGCTGCATCGCGCTCGTCGAAGTTCGCGATAACATACCGGCTGCCTTTCAAAGCGAGCTGTCGCCGCAATTCAGGTTTGGCTGCAAGTTCGAGGATCGCGGACGCCAGCGCGTCGTGATCGCCGGCTTCGATCAGAATTCCCGTCTCGCCGTTTTCGACAGCCTCGGGTATCGCGTAAACATTCGTCGAGATCGCGGGGATCTTTAAAGCCATCGCCTCGAGCAAGGCGATCGGAAGACCCTCAACGTAGCTCGGCAACGCAAAAATATCGGCAATATTGAAAAATCTTAGAACGTCCACGCGCTCGGATCCGAGCGAGCCCGAGCGGACGATTTGGAAACTATCACCCAAGCTGAAGCTTTCGATGCATTTTAGATCGTCTTCATTCGGCAACTCTGGTGTCAGCCAGACGAATTTAAAATCATCTCTTTCTTTCCGAACAATTTTTGCGGCTTCAAGAAATACCCACCGTCCTTTTCTATCTACGAATTGGCCAACAGCAAGCACGACGATCTCGCCGGGCGAGATCGAATTCTCCGCGCGTAAAATATCACGAGCCTCAACGCTCATGATCCCCGCGGCTTCAATCTCAATGGGATCGACGCAAGTGCGCGCGACGGTCACATCGCTCCAGAACTTCTCCGAAACCCAACCGCGCATTCTGTTTTTTGTATCGTAGTTAGAGGCGATTACGTGCATTCCCGGCATCCTCGATACGAACTGCATTCGAGCTTCCCAGACCATCGTTCGCCATCTCGGAGCATCGCTGAGAAAATTATGCAGCGTGATGAAGACGTTCGCACGCCGTAGCGAAAACGCCGCCAGAAGGATCCACGACTGCCATGGCGCAGCTTCGATATGTAGAATATTATTGCGGAGATCGTATCGCAACAAATGCCGGAAAGATAGATATTCTGTCCGTATCCGCCTATACTGCCGAGCCACTTTATCCTTGACTGTAATGGCTGGCGACTGGTCGAGTGAAGATTCGATGAATTCGTAGGGAACGCCGAGTCTCTCAAGGAAGCCGATAAGATCAGGCGCGGAATCTGCGGGCAAAATTACCTTCAAATCCCATTCCGGACGCGCGACCTTCATGATGGCAAGCAGGAAAATTTGCGCACCGCCCCAATTTGTATAGTGCCATACGAAATAAATTGTTCGAGGCGTGGCGTTTGAATTCATCTTGCCGGCATTTCACGAGGGACCGTGCGCGCGGCGTTTGAAGCCGTAATCAAAGGCCTTTCCAACAAGCGAACCAAGATAAACTGCGAAGGCGGCCGCAGCCTCGGCGTGCGTCGGAGCCGAATCCCAACGCGCGACGAACTGGCGTTTTAGATTCAGCGGATGCCGCTCGTTCACGAATAACGCTTTCAGTTTTTCACGTGCCGGCATTGTATGCAGAGCGTCAGGATAATTGTTCGGTTCGCACCAGACTCGTGATCTCGGATCGACCATGAGCCTCCAACCTGATTTCCGCATCCGCATCAGCCACTGAGCGTCGCCCCATCCGTGAGGAAAACGCTTTTCGTCCATCAGCCCGCATTCACGGATCGCTTCGACCGGAAACAAAACACAATTCCCGACTATGCATTCGACATCGAACGGTTCTTGCGACACATTAAAGATGGTCACATCATTCGGTATTATCCAGCCGCCCGAGAGCGTGTCCCACGTTTGCCCGACCTGAAAAACCCTATGCGGTTCGTCCCAAAGCAGAAGCAGCGAGCCGATGATAGAACGTTCGTTTTCCCGCGCTGTGTGGATCAACCGCTTTAGAAAATCGGGATGGAAGACGGCATCGTCGTTCATTGTCGCGACGAATTCAGGTTCCCATTCGAGGGCATGTTCGATGCCGCAGTTCGTACCTGCGGCGTAATGAAGCGTTCCGTCCGCACGGATTAGAACCACGTTAGGAAAAGTTTGTTCGACGGCATCTGCAGTTCCGTCGGTCGAGCCGTCGTCGACAACGTAAATGCGGACGTCCAAGCCATCGGAATTCATCGCGTCAAGGCTGCGAATGCCCTGCAGCGTGATCTCCCGACGATTGTGAACCGGCATTACCAGAGCAACCTTTGTCTTCGCGGTATCCATTATGCTCGATCTAAACCGCCTGGAGGTGGCTGGATTCGGCTGACCGCTTATCGCGCACCTGCTCTTCGATCCAGCTGTAGGTGCGTTCCAGGCCTTCTTCTAGCGATATTTGCGGTTCCCAGCCGAGAACTTCCCTCAGCTTGGTGTTGTCGGAGTTGCGTCCACGCACACCCTGCGGTCCGTCAATGTGCCGCTTGGAAAGCTGGATGCCGGCGATGTTGGCGATCATATCGGCGAGTTCGTTGATCGTGACCATTCGATCTTGCCCGAGATTCAGCGGCTCGTGAAAATCGGACCGCATCAGACGGTAAATTCCTTCGACGCAGTCATCGATATAGCAGAATGAACGGGTCTGTTCGCCATCGCCCCAGATCTCGATGGAATGATCACCCGATAGTTTTGCCAGCGCGATCTTACGGCACATTGCGGCGGGCACCTTTTCGCGGCCGCCTTCCCAGGTTCCGCGTTCGCCGAAGATATTATGAAATCGCACGGTACGGGTTTCGATGCCGTAATCCTCGCGATAGTGCATGCAAAGGCGTTCGGAAATGAGCTTTTCCCAGCCGTAAGCATCCTGCGGATATGCGGGGTAGGCGTCGGCCTCTGCGAGAGGAGTGGCGTCCGCGCTTTCCTGAAGATGTTCTGGGTAAATGCACGCCGAGCTCGTGTATAGATAACGCTTTACGTTATTAACGCGCGCGGCTTCGAGCGTGTGAAGATTGATCAGCGAATTGTTGTATAGGATCAGCGCATGGTTCGCGGAGATAAAACCCATCCCGCCCATGTCCGCCGCAAGAGCGTAAACCACTTCGACGTCGAGCGTGGCACGCATACAATCCTCCGAACGGCGAAGATCGAGTATTTCAAATTCATCCGCATCAGACGCGCTGAATTCCGGATTTTTGAGATCCACTCCGCGCACCCAGTAACCCTTGCCTTTCAGGTACGTCACCAAATGACTGCCAATAAAGCCGCCTGCCCCCGTGACCAGTGCCCGTGTTTGTGATGTCATAAACTATCGGTAATTTTATTTCTCGTCGGTTGGTCGATAATTATCGCGGTGATAGTAGCTCTGGTAGTAGTAGTAATTGTCTTGCGAGTTAAGATTGACATTGTTCAGAACCACGCCAAAGATGCGGGCGCCAACGTCCTGCAGCAATTGCCTCGCTCTGCGAACCACCTGACGCGAACTCTTACCGGCATGCACGACCAGGATCACGCCATCGACCATCGACGCGATCAGAACGCCGTCCGTAAACGACGTGATCGGCGGTGAATCGACGACAACGTGCGTGAAATGTTTCTGCAGGCTCTTGAGCAAATTCGCCATTTGTTCCGAACCGATGAGTTCGGCGGGATTAGGCGGGATCGGGCCGGAGGTCATTATGTTCAAACTGCTCGCCTCGTCAAGCTTGATGACGTTTAGAACTTCGTCATCGCTCAACTCGGAAGACAAGATCGTGCTCAAGCCTTCTGCGTTTCCGACATTGAAGATCGAATGCAGACGCGGGCGGCGCATATCGGCGTCGATTATCAATACCTTGGCTCCGGTTTGGGCGAGACTGATCGCGGTATTCGCCGCCGTAGTCGTTTTACCTTCCGACGGAAGACTCGATGTGATCAGCAGCGATTTCGGTGCGTGGCCTGCCGTCGACAGAAGGATGGAAGTGCGAAGCTGGCGATACGCCTCGGCGAGCGAGGACCGCGAATCCGTTGAAATCAAAAGTTCGTAGCTCGCAGGATCTTCCTGAGGTTCGCCGTTGGCACCGACAAGCAGAAGTTTTCGCTTTGGCATCGACTCGATGGTCGGGATCGCCGCAAGTGCCGGAAGCTGCAGCAAGCTTTCGATCTCTTCGGTTGTGCGGATCGTGTCGTCAAGATATTCGAGGAACAGGGCGAGGCCCATGCCGAACAATGTCGACAGGAACAGCGCCGCCACAACCGTCGTTACGCGTCGCGGCGAAACAGCGGTCGTGTCTGGAATTGCATATTCGGCAATACTGATGTTGTTGTCGGAGCCTTGCGACGCGACGTCGTTGCCGCTTTGCGTCTTCTGAAGGTTTTCGAGAAATCCGCGGTTAGTATCGATATTCTGTTCAAGCAATTTGAGCAGGACCCCGCCCTGATTTTGGCTTTGCGCCTGATTGTACTGCTCATTGAAAGACGCTCGTATCTTGTCTTCTTCGGATTTTGATCGCTCGTATTTCGTCTTCAGATTGCTAAGCATTATCTGAGCAGTACGATCGCGGTACTCGTCGACTCGGCCGCCGTTGCGGCTCAAAAGCTTGTTGCCCGACTCTTCGAGGCTGGCGATCTGCGTATCGATCTCTTTGATCTCAGGCGCACCCTCTTTGTATTCCTCGAGCATACGCGCACGGTTTGCCCGTAGATCCGATATTTTCTTAGCCGTATCGTTTCTCACCGAAATATCGCTTATCTCGCGGTCGGCGATAATCCGAGCGCTTTCGGCGTCGGCAAGGGCTTTTACCTTCTCCGGAGAATCTTTAACTGAAAAATATTCGGCCTCGGCATTCTTGCGTTTGTTTTCCGCTTCGAGCAGGTCTTTGTTCAAACCCGAAAGGCGTGCAAGTACAAGCGTTTGTTCGCCGTCGGTCTTGAGGATTCCCTCGTTGCGTTTCATATCCACGAGCTTGACCTCGTCCGATTTGATCTCAGATTGAAGATCCGCGATACGTTTCTGAAGAAAGTCGTTTGTTTTTCTGCTGGTTCCCGAACGCTTCTCCTGATTCGCCCGGGTAAACGTTTCACCAATGGCGTTAACCACGAAAGCGGCAAGTTCCGGATCTGTGTGCCGAAAGGAAATTACGATCAGCCGCGTGTCTTTGACGGTTGCGCGCGATTCGCGAACGGGTTCGATATCGAGGTTCTTTTTTATGACGTCGACGTACGGCGCGAGGCGAACCGCTTCGGCGATCTCATCGGCCGAGACAAGTGTTGAATTTCCCGCAGAAAGATCGGTCAGCGACTGGTCGGGTTTTTTGGGATCGCTTGCTAGTCCTATCGCCTTAAGCATCGAGCGCCATGCCGAAACACCGCTTTCATTCTTTGCGAGCTGAAAATCCTTATTGGTGTCAAGATTATGTTCCTTGATCACCCGGCGAAGCAGGCCGTCGCTGCCAAGTAACTGAAGCTGCGTATTGAAATAAGAAGGGTCGGGGTTCGATATTGCACGTGGACGGTCGCCGGTTTCGAGGTCGGGATTCGCTTGTTCGAGATCGACCTGGACACGAGCATACGCGGCATAGATGTTCGGCTTTCGCGCCATGTAGATCGCGGCAAGCGTGGTCGTGAGCACGGCGATCCCGACAACCAGCCACAGCCGTTTGCGGATCGCTCGCCAGTAATCAAGTAGCTGAAAACCCTCCTGCGCGTAGACCTCGCGGTACGCGGGATACCTGCCCGTCCCCGGTACGATCTGCGGTTCGAAGGCTCGTTCGATCTCAACGGGGTCGCCTACCGGTTTTGCGATTATTTCTCGACTATCTTTCATTCAAATTATAGCGGGACCTTGTACAACAGAGACGGAATACCGCCCGTGACCGTTTTTACGACGTTTCGCATAATGTTTTTCATTGCGTCTTCGGAAACGGCGACTACGTCGTTCGGTTCCAGAAATGGATCCTGTACCTTTCGCTTATCTATATCGTCCAGATTAAAAACGAGCTCATCACGTTCGGAGCTATTCGCCCTTTGGCGGAGAATGCGCACTTTGTCGCGTTTTGTCGAGGGCTTCAGACCCTCTGCCGACGCGATCGCTTGCGTCAGAGTTATGGGTTCCTTGATCGGTATCTGCCCCTGTTTGTTTACGTTGCCGTAGACATATACGATATCGAACTTTAGTACTGAAACGATGTCACCGGGCAGCATGAAGAGGCCGCTCTTTCCTTCAAGAACGTCTTTGATCTTGAAGTCCATCAGGCTGACGTTGTCGTTGCTGGCGGAAACCTCGTTCATCTTGCAGTTCGACGTACTGCCGGTACGTGCGACCAGCATTCGTGTGCCGGCCTCTTTCGACGGCCCGCCCGCCTGCGCAAGCAACTCAAGCAAGCTGATCTTTCGGCCGATGAGATAGCTGCCCGGCTTTTCGACCGCACCGATCACGGCAAAAGCCCGCGAACGTTGCTCGGCGGCGATCACTTTTACCTCGGGGTTTCGCAGGTAATCCTTCTTATAAGCTTCGGCGACATCATTCGCGAGTTCCTCTTCGGTCTTGCAAACGGCAACCAGAGGTTCTGGAAGTCTAAAAAGATTGATCGTCCCGTTCGCATTCACATTTACACGCTGCGTGAGATCCGGGTGGCGAAATATCTGTATTTCGAGCGTGTCCTGGTAGCCGATCCGATAGCGGTCATCGGACGCCGAAGGTGAGGGTCTTAATATCGCCGTTTGTGCTATGTTTCCTGTTTCAGCCGGCTTACGATTGACCGGCGCCTGCGCGGCTGCGACGCACGTAAATGCCGGGCTGAGAATGCATATCGCCGAAAATCTTAAAAGGGCAGTAATCATCTTAAACTCCATAAATGATTTTACAACCGGCTGGAATCCGCTAAAGTCAGTATGTGCTTATTCTTAAGTTCGGCCGCAAACCTCACCGAAAGTACACTTCACGAACATTGAACAAAGAATTAGCTTAACAAATCCGTCGCGCTTTGGGAACTATCGATTTTAAACTCTACGCCGTTTTAGTTAAACTTTGAATCGCAAATTAATCCGCAGTTAAAAATGGAAAATGCCACGCCGATGTTTCGGCAATACCTAGAGATCAAGAAAAGGCATCCGGGCACGCTGTTGTTTTTCCGGCTCGGCGACTTCTACGAACTCTTCAGCGAGGACGCGGTAACAGGAGCGCGCGAACTCGAGATAACATTAACGGCCCGGCAAAAAGACTCTCCGAATCCCATACCGATGTGCGGCGTACCACATCATGCAGCCGCGTCGTATATTTCCAAGCTCGTTCGCAAAGGTTATCGTGTTGCTATCTGCGAACAATCGGAACCGGCAGCCAAAGGCGTCAAATTGGTCAAGCGCGACGTCGTCCGGATAATCACACCCGGTACGGCGGTAGATCCGCAGCTTAGCGATGCGAAGGAGCCGGTTTATCTCGCTGCAGTCAGCATGGTCGGCGACCACGTGGGCGCGGCGTTTCTTGAAGTTTCGACGGGCGAGTTTTCCGCGACGGAATTTTCGACTCCCGACGCATGGGCAAAAGTCAGGGAGACTATCGACAGCTTCTCGCCACTTGAGATACTCGTTTCTGACTCGGTGAAACCGCTCGTTTCCGAGACATTTGGGGTCCCGGTGCAGCAGACCCTACTCAATAAAGACGAGGCTCCCACAAGGGTGACCTTGGGTGTTACTTTAACTTCAGCATCAGGCGTAATCGAGAGTTATGCGGATGCCGAACAACTATTAAAACGTCATTTCGGCCTAGGCGATCTCGCGATATTCGGGTTAACCGGACGAAACGCCGCTGTCTCGGCTGCCGCGGCTTGTTTGCGTTACGCACAGGAAACACAGCGTGAAAACGCAGCCCATGTATCGGAGATCAATTTCTTTGAGACGAACGACTTCATGGTGTTGGATCCGATCACCCTGCGTAATCTTGAGATAGTTGAATCGAAAGGCGAAAGCGGAAAAAAGGTCTTATTCAGCGTGATCGATGAAACGATTACCGGAATGGGCGCGCGTCTTCTACGCTCGTGGCTGATGCGTCCTTCGGTAAAGCGAAGCGAAATACAAACGCGTCTAGCAGCCGTGGGCGAGCTGACCGATTCAATTCTTCGCGATAAGCTGCGGTTTTTGCTCAAAGACGTCACAGATCTCGAACGTCTCATCGGCAGATTGAATCTGGGCACGGCGACTCCACGCGACCTTTCGGCCCTTGGCCGCTCTTTGGAGAGGTCACCGCAGATGATGGCATCGCTCGCCGATGTAAGTTCCCTGCTTCTTCAAGTGCTTGCCGAAAACATTTTCGAGCTTCCCGAAGTTCGCTCGTTAATCGACCGCGCGATAGCCCATGAAGCGCCGCCGACATGGTCTGCGGGCGGCGTCATTCGTGGAGGCTTTGACGGTGAGCTGGACGAACTGCGTGAGCTATCTCTAAGCGGTAAACAGACGATCGCTAAGTTCGAGGAGAACGAGAAACAGCGCACGGGTATCGGCAACCTAAAGGTGCGATTCAATAACGTTTTTGGCTACTACATCGAGGTCTCCAAGGGAAACGTGGGACGCGTGCCCGGCGATTACGAACGTCGGCAAACGCTTACGAACGCCGAACGGTATACGACGCCGGAATTGAAAGAATGGGAAAGCAAGGTTCTCGGCGCCGACCAACGAATCATCGAGATCGAAAGCCGGCTGTTCCTCGAAGTTCGCGAGGCTGTGCGTGCAGAAACGCCAAAGCTGCAGTCCACGGCGCGAGCGGTAGCGACTCTGGACGTACTAGCTTCGCTCGCGGAGACGGCGGTAAAACGCAATTACGTTTGTCCGGTTCTCCATGACGGTGACGCTATCGAAATTCGCAACGGCCGGCACCCGATCGTCGAAGCGTTCATAGACGAGGCGTTCATCCCGAATGACCTGTTCATGAATAATTCGACGGACCGTATCTTGATAATCACCGGCGCAAACATGGGAGGCAAATCAACGATCCTACGCCAGGCCGCGTTGATCCAGATCCTGGGACAGATCGGATCATTCGTGCCTGCGACTTCGGCGCGCTTGCCGATCATAGATAGAATTTGGACTAGGGTCGGCGCGTCGGACGATCTCGCCTCCGGCCGTTCGACCTTTATGGTCGAGATGACCGAAACGGCGACGATACTTCATAATGCAACATCACGAAGCCTCGTCCTGCTCGATGAGATCGGCCGAGGAACGTCGACCTTCGACGGCTTGTCGATCGCCTGGGCAGTCGCGGAATACCTCCACGACTCACCGGAGCATTCTTGCAAAACGCTGTTCGCAACGCATTATCATGAACTGACGGAGTTGGCCGAGAGTCTTCCCGGTGCAAGGAACTACCAGATAACCGCCGCTGAAAAAGACGGCGAAATCGTTTTCCTCCATAAGCTAAAAGAAGGAAAAGCTGAAAAGTCCTATGGGATCGCGGTCGCTCGGCTTGCCGGACTTCCCAGAACAGTTATCGAACGCGCCAGCGACGTACTTCGAAAACTCGAGCGATACGAACTGGCGATCTTTTCGGATCCAAAGAAAAGCGGGTTGGCAAAGGCCGCAAGCCGCTCGGCGGCATCGCAAATGACTTTATTCGGCCGCAGCGACGAAGAATCCTCGGGAACCGTTTCGTCCACCGACGGAAAGGAAGTTGTTACTTAACTTTGTCCTGAAATGTAGCGACACGGAAAGTCATCTCGTTTCTCGATCATTTCAAGTGTAAATATTCGAAACGTGAATCTTATCGACAAGGAGTCAGTTCGGAAAAAGGCCGGCCAGCTTTTCATTATAGGCATACACGGTACGTCGCTTGATGGCGAAGCTAAGGATTTGCTCGAGTTTGTCAGACCTGGCGGCGTATGCCTTTTTTCCCGAAATATCCGCAATGCAGCTGAGACTCGCAAGCTGCTGGCTGACATTCGGTCGATCCTGGATTTCGAACCCATACTTTGTCTTGACCAGGAAGGCGGGCTTGTCGATCGCCTCCGACGCGTCATTTCTCCGATGCCCGCCCCTTCCGCATTTTCCAAGGTAGGGGAGGTTTCAGAATTCGGAAAGTTGATCGCAGAAGCTGTTCGAAGACTCGGCTTTAATCTTAATTTCGCTCCGGTGGTCGATGTGTCATCCGCGAACCGGCCATCGGGAAGTAACGGGCTATATTCGCGGACATTTGGCAATTCACCTGATGAAACGATCGAATTCGCCGACGCGTTTCTGACGTCGATGCAGGAAGCAGGCTGTGTGGGCTGCCTGAAACATTTTCCGGGTCTCGGAGCTGCGAAGGTCGATTCACATGAAGAACTTCCCGTGGTCGACGTCGATGATGACGAACTTTCCTCGGTCGACCTCGAGCCGTTTCGCCGTCTAATTGCATCGAACACGGTCGCCGCGGTAATGGCCGCGCATGCGGCGTATCCGCAATGCCACTTGCAGGAGACGGATCAAAATGGCAAACTTTTACCTTCTTCCTTGAGTTACAACTTCGTAACTCAATTGCTTCGCCAGACATTGGGTTTTACCGGCCTAATTTTTACCGACGATCTTGAAATGGGCGCGATCCAGAACAATTACGGAATTGCCGACGCTTGCACTCGCGCCATTGGAGCAGGAAACGATATGCTCGCTATCTGCGCGGACGCTGAACGCATTCGGACAGGCTTTGGGGCGGTTGTATCTGCAATTGAAAGCGGCGAGATCGTAGCCGATCGACTTGATGAATCCCTCGCGCGGATCGCTTCATTCCGCAGCATGTTGCAGCCGCCGCTTCCCTTTTCAGAAGAGCGTTTTTCAGAGCTGTCATCCCATATCGACGAGCTGAAAGCGCGACTGAATTAATTCACGGAGGAATGTTACTTTTGCGAAAACTCTTCACATTATTTGTCTTCTGTTGCCTGATCGCGGCGATCGGCTGCCGCCGCGCACAGACGGAATACGTAACCGTTGCACTCCCTGAATCGTTCTCAACGCTCGACACACTCACCTCGACCGCGTCGGATTCGGCCGCCGAACGGGTGCGTAATCTAATGTTCAACTCGCTTGTCAAAAAGAACGAATCCTTCGACTATGTCGGCGAACTCGCCAAAGATATCACTACCTCGCCGGACGGACTAATAATTACGTTTGTGCTGCGCGACGATGTTAAGTTTCACAATGGGAAGCAATTTACCTCGGCAGACGTAAAATACACTTTCGACAAACTCTTCGAGAGCAAAGGCTATAAATCCGGCGCATTTTTCGATACGGTCCCGGACACTTCGGTTAAACAGTCTGCCGGCGCGGCACCGGCCAACACGAACGCCGGCAATAACGCTGCGGCTTCGCCTGCTCCGACTGTTAAAACGAAGCAGGTTGCACATATAACTTCGCTTCAAACACCAGACGCGAAAACCGTTATCTTTACTGTTTCGAGGCCGGCGCTTCGCAATCAGCTTTTGTCCAACCTGGTCGCGATACCGATCATTCCGGAAGGAACCGCTGATCAGCAGAAGACGCAGCCGGTCGGATCCGGACCGTTCAAATTTGTTTCGTTTGATGCGTCACAGAATACTGTCGAACTTGCTTCTAATCCCGATTACTTTGACGGTCCGCCAAAGATCGCGAAAGTCAGAATAAAGACCGTGACGGACGCAAGCGCCCTTCAAGCGGAGCTTCAGACGGGCGGTGTAGACATTGCGCCTGCACCTTCGAATTTACCGCCGGACGCGATAAAAACGCTCGAGGCGCTGCCGAATCTGAAGGTCGAGCAGTTCGACGGATCGAACATTCAATATTTGGGATTCAACACGCAGTCGCCACCGCTCGATAATGTGAAAGTTAGACAGGCGATCGGCTATGCGATAGATCGCGAGAAAATAATCAAAGAACTACTTTCAGGACAGGCGAAGATCGCGAATTCTATCCTACCCGAGGCTTCGTGGGCATACGCTAAGGGAGCGCAATATAGCTACCAACCGGCGAAGGCGAAACAGCTCCTGCAAGAATCGGGATATAAAAACGAACCCGTTAAGTTCAAATACGCGGCCGGCAACGCCGCGTTCGGTCAATATGCCCAAGCGATCCAAAATTCGCTTAGCGAGATCGGATTGAACATACAGATCGAGCAACTTGATCCAGGAACGCTTCGTCAGCAACTCGCGCAAGGACAGTTTCAGATAAATACGGGAGTATGGATCGGGGGAAATCAGGATCCAATATTTTTACGCGACCTTTTCACGACGGGGAAAATTCCAGGGCCCAACGTAAACTGCTGTAACCGCAGTCGATTCAGTGATCCCGATATCGACCGCATTTTGGAAAACGCCGTTAACGAAACCGATCGCGACAAGGCAAAGCAACTCTACGTCGAGGCCTGGCAAAAGATCAGTGAAGCTTTGCCGCTGTATCCGCTTTGGTATCCGGCAAACATGGTCATTTCGAACAAACGTATCGGCAATATCAATATCAGCCCGAGCGGTGATTGGAGCTTCATCAAAGACGTCACCGTTGAGTAGGCCGCTATTGCTTAATTACGGCGATTTATTCCGTTCGACACACCAAAAGAGCGGTTTTTGCGGCTTGACAAATAATCGGCAAACGGTAGAATTATCATTTGCTACGCGGGAGTAGCTCAGTGGTAGAGCGCGACCTTGCCAAGGTCGAAGTCGCGAGTTCAAATCTCGTCTCCCGCTCCATTTTTTAGGTGAAAGGCGATAGGTGAAAGTATAAAGTGATCCGAATGCTTTGACTTTATCCTCTCGCCTTTATCCTTTAATCTTTCAAAAGCGGCGGCGTAGCCAAGTGGTAAGGCAGAGGTCTGCAAAACCTTTATTCATCGGTTCGATTCCGATCGCCGCCTCCATCTAACTCAAATAAATAGAGCGTTTAGACTTGTAAAAGAACGGCTACAGGATCGTTCTTTTGTGTTTGTGTGCCTACAGCGTGCCGAACAATTTTCCCAACGACCTTTTCCGTGGCGAATAAAGCATTTCGGTTAGCCTGTCAGTAGGTCTTTGCACAGAAGGTATGACGTGCGAAAGGGTGTTCAGCGTATGCACAATTGCCGAGTGTCCCAGTCGCTCAGCGACGCCCTTCGGATTGACGAATAGCATAGTCGCGTGAAAATGCCTTAGGTCGCAAAGCTGGATTTGCGGAAGAGCAGCCTTACTAAGAAAAGAGCGAATGGAGTAAATGTTTAGAACAAAATATTACTACTCATTTTCATGTTCATAACAAATTAATACCGGCAATTTACTTGCAGAACTTCCGTAAGTAAATTGCCGCGCGACGCAGCAACAGTCCTTCACAATCGGTTAAAAGATAATATCGAAGCCTCCCGTAAAATAGCGACGATAATTGTTGATAAACGCGCCGAACTGCGCGTCCCCGGTATTGTTTCTGACGTTTCGCGGGTTAAAGTGGTCGGTCAAGTTGAACCCGCGAATCGATAGTCGAATCGCGTATTGACGAGTTACTTTAAAGTCTTTAGAAAGCTCAGCGTCGAGCGAGAAGAATTTCGGAAAACGCTGATTGCTCGCATTGCGCGTGCCTACAAAATTTTGATTTTGATCAACGATCGCATATGGAAAACCGCTCCGCCATTCCAAAATCGGTGAGAAGGTGGCTTTGTGCGGCAGGGAGATGTTTCCCCAAGCCAGCAGACGATTTGGAACATCGGTCGAAAGATTCGAAAACTGATTCGGACGGACAATAGGCACGCCGAAATCGCCGTAATAACTGTTGAAGTCATTCAGGTCTCCGCGAGCTTTCGAGCGCACATACGAGACATAAAACGGCTGTTTTTTTGGCAGCGTGAATTTCGCCGTTATTTCCAGTGCATCGTAAGTTGCTCTTCCTGTAGGACTCAGAACAACCGCGCTCCGACCGAAAAAATCCGTTTGCGGTTCGACCGTGTAAATCCGGCTCGTGCGGCTGTGTGTGTAATTCGCACGCACGGAAACACGATCGCTTATGATCTGGTCGACCTGCAAATTCCATGTTAGGTTTTCCGGCACAAAACCGATTTCGGACCTCGCCGTGCGAAAATCGAGCGGAATAAGCGTGGGCGAATTGACAAGAATATTTTCAAACCGAGTTTGCCTGAGTATTGTCTGGCCCCCCGCGCCGTAGATGGTTGAGGTCCTCGCCGGATAATTCCCAAATGCGCGAATGTTGAGCGGGACTTTATCGTAAAAGAAACCGATGCCGCCCCGAACGATTGTCTTATCGCCGGCAAACGGCGAGAAAGCGAAACCGGCGCGAGGCGCAAAATTTCGCTCGGACGCGATGCGTTGGTCTTCGATGCGCAGGCCCACATCAAAACTCAGATTCGGGCGCACGATCACCCTGTCCTGGATAAACCCGCCATACGTGCGGTTGGTAATCGAAAATTGCGAAGCGAGTTCGAAAGTCGTTCGTTCGGCAAGGGTGCCGTCGCCGCGCAGAATGTTGACGGGTCGCGCCGAGTAATCCATTCGATTGGAAACGCTTGTCAAATTAAATCCCGTTTTGACGTTATGCGCGCCACCGAAAACTTTTTTTGCCGGGAAATCGTAAATCTCAAAAAACTCGAACCGCGAAGAACGCCGAATTTGCGTCGCAAAATAATTTCCCGTTTCGCCCGTCGTCGTTAAATTCTGATCGCTGCTGCCCTGGCCCCATACGTTGGCATCAAAGTTTTTATAGGAAATAGACGTTTGCAGCAAACCGCCGTTCTGAAATGTAAAGTTATCTCGCAGCGTGCCGACGGAGTCTTTTTGTTTGTAATTTGGCGTTACCGAACGTGGTCGGAAAAAATCGAGACCGACGTATGATTGCCGTTCTGGGAAAAAGCCGAAAGTGTATGTTTGCGCATGTGTAAGGCTAAATATCTGGTCGATCTGCGTGAAAGAACTTTGCGCTTCCGAAATGGTTTCGTTATTCGGAAATTTCAGCCCCCGCACCGGCATTTTCGAGATGGTGTAGCCTAAAGACTGCGAAAAATACAGACGGTCCTTGATAAGGGGACCGTTGACGTTAACGTGCGGCGCATCGTCTTGAATACCGACGATTTTCCCGCCAATGAAGCGAAAGTCAGGCAGAAAATCGTTCGCTTCAAAATGAAGTTTATCGCCGCCGCGTCGGGTTTCAATGTTTGTTACGCCGCCCGTGAACTGCCCGAACTCCGCAGAGAACGGATGACGAAAAACCTGGACCGACTCCACCGCGTCGATCGGCAAATTCAGACGAAAATTGCCGCTAGCCGGATCGGCGACGTTCAAACCATTGACGCGAAAACTGCTTTGTTGTTCCGTTGCCCCATCGATGCTGATTTCCCCGCGCGACGTTCGAATAACGCCCGGGACGAGCGGAATCGCCTCGTCGACTCTTTTTGTCGCGAGCGGAAGCCGCTCAATGGTCCGCCGCTGAACGTCCGCCGCCGGCGGCGACGAACCAGCTGCAACTGTGTTCACATTCTCCGCCGAATTTTCGACGGTAACTTGTGCGGAGACCGCGCTTACACCGAGAATTGCGGTGATTTCCGCCGGAGCACTACCTGCGCCGACATCTATATTGTTTTTCTCGTATTTCTCAAATCCATCTTTCTCGATTTTTAATTCATAGACGCCGCCTGCAAGATCTGCGAATATCGCCGCACCGTTGTCATCGGTTGGAGTTTCCTTGATTGCTTTTCCGTTCTGCGACAGAACGCATTTTGCTCCCGGAATCACCTTGTTTTGAAGGTCGATTACGGCAACGTGGAATTGGAACAATGCGTTTTGCGCTCGGGTGACAGAATTTATGCAGAGCAAGATCCCCAGAATCGTAATGAAACGTATCACCGCGTTCTTCATAACACCTTTGACGCGTCGAGCCCATTGCCGGTTGTTTTCATTGCCGCGCTCTGATTCGAAAATAGAATTTCAGCGCTTGGTTCTTCAATAACCGGCGGCGCGTCGATCGCAATTAATCTTTTCAGTTTTCGAGCCGTCCGCAAACTGCCGCGTTCGACCGCTACAACACGAAAATCGTACAGCTTCATTTCCAGGTTTTTCCAAAAATCGGGAAATCTTTCCCGCAAATTGCGCCTGGCTGTTTCAGCCACTGTTTGCGGCGAGTGTCCGTCGTTTGCATCGGTAGTTTCGATTCGGATCTCGACCACATCAATCAAATTCTGGTGCCAGACTCTGACTTGCCATTCATCAGTTGCGCCCTCGACGCCGCGCATTATCTCCGCGAAAACCCAGGGGCTGATGTTGCCCATCCCGCAGACGATCATTTCATCAACTCGCCCTTTTATCTTTCCGATTCTTTTAGCGAACAGACCGCACGCGCAGGGATCGTCGAGAAGACACGTCACGTCAGTGGAGCGATAACGAATGAGCGGCATCACTTCGCGCGTCAAGGTCGTGTAAACCAACTCGCCGAAGCCTTCCGAATCAACGACAGGCGTTTCAAAAAGGAAATTCAAATCGTTGCGATGATAGCCGTTTCGCTCGGAGCATTCGACGCCGATTGCCCCGAACGATTCGGTTTGCCCGTAGTTGACATAAAACGGAGCTCTCCAGATGCGCTCGATCTCTTTGCGCGTTTGCTCGTTGACGTTTTCGCCGCCCGCAAAGAGAAATTTCATTTTCCAGGTTCCCCGCTTTTCGGCAATCTCTGACAATCGAACCATCCACGATGGTTCGCCGAATATGACATTCGGTTTATATCGGACCGCGCGGTCGTAAAATTCTTTAGGAGGAATCTTCCCGGCCTCGGCGTGAAAGCAACCGAGATATTGAAACGCCGTGCGGACGACCGCCGGGGAAACCCAGAATGAAACGTCGAACGCGCTCAATACTCTGTCTTCACGCCGCAAACCGAGCTGAAAAAGACCGAGGGCGCTTGCACGTCCCATTTCGTTCAACTCTTTGTTTGAGAAAAAGACGCGCTTGGTTTCTACTCCTGTCGTTCCGGTCGTCTCAAATGCAGTATCAGCCCGTCCTACCAAAAACGCTTCCGCGCCATGTTTTTGCAAATCTGCGCCGGTCGTATAAAAATCCCCGAGTTCGGCGGGATGTCTTATTTCAAGAGGATTGATACCTCGCTTTTGAAATTCTTCAGCGTAAAAGGCAGCTTTTGCCGCAAGCTTCAAAGTTTGACGAAACTTCATCAATTGAATTTGCGCAAGCAGCCCTGGCGGCATCCGATTCAAAAATTCGATCGCATACGCCGGATTCGTTCGCAGCGCGAATTTCTCAAATTGTTCGGTCAGCTTCGACAACATTTATTTCAACTCAAACCTGGTTAAATTCTATCGGGTGCGCAGCGTTTAAAGAGCATTTCAAGCATTTCGCACGATAAATCGATCTCTTCCAAGGTCATTTCAAACGATGGCGCAAGCGTAAAGACATTTTTGTAATAACCGCCGACATCCAGGACAAGTCCCATTTTTCTGCCGCGAACATCGAGGTCACCTTTCATTCCTTCGGCGAAAATCTTATCGGTCAATTCGCGATCGGGCTCGTAACCATCGGCCTGGCAGATTTCGATTCTCAAAGCCATTCCCATACCGTCCGTATCGCCGATGATGCGCGGGTATTTCCTTTGTAATTCCTTGATCTGCGCCAGGAAATACGCACCCTTTTCGCGTGTGATTGTTTCATAGTCAATTTCTTCGGTCATCCGCATCAATTCAAGTGCGACGGCCGTTCCTAGGGTGTTTGATGAAAAAGTGGAGTGCGTCGAGCCCGGGGGAAATTTATCGGGGGAAATCAACTTCTCTTTCGCCCAGATCCCCGAGAGCGGATTGAGCCCATTCGTCAACGCTTTCCCGAAAACGATGATGTCCGGCGTCACGCCGAAATTCTCTATCGCCCAGAATTTCCCTGCGCGATAAAAACCCATCTGAATCTCATCATCAACCATCAAAATATGGCGTTCGTCCAAAACCTTTTTTAGTTCCTTAAAATAATTCGGCGGCGGAATCACGTATCCGCCAGTGCCCTGGATCGCTTCGACGTAAAAGGCGGCAAATTCGGCTTCTCCGGCTTTCGCGTCCCAAAAAGAGTTGTATTCCGTGTCGAAATTTTTGGCGAATTGCTGCACGCAATACGACTCACATGTTTCACGCTCTTTGTCATACGGGCAGCGAAAACAATAGGGATACGGCACGAAATGCGCTCTGTCCGAAAAATGCCCGTAACGCCTGCGATAACGAAAACTCGAAGTAATCGCCGACGCGCCCAGCGTTCGCCCGTGATAACCGCCCATGAAGGCGAACATCAAACTCTTGCCCGTTTCGTTTCGAACCAATTTAAGTGAATCTTCGACCGCCTGCGCTCCGCCGACATTGAAGTGGACCCGTCCCGTTTCGCCAAACTTCGATTCGTTCAGCCGCCCGATCGCCGCTGCGAGTTCGACTTTTTCCGCGTGCAGGTACTGCGAAGCAAGCTGAGGCAATTTGTCGATCTGCGCTTTCAGAGCATTGTTCAGCCGCTCATTGCCGTAACCGAAACTCGATGCGGAATACCACATTTGTAAATCGAGAAACGGCACGCCCTCGCGGTCAAATAGGTAATTTCCTTCCGCTCGTTCAAAAAATTTCGGCGGTTCTAGATAGTGAACGGTATCGCCGTATGAGCAGTACTTGCGTTCCATTTCGAGCAGTTCCGATTCCGTCCGGCGAGGCTCGATTTGGTGCAATCGAGCCGTTGTGTTGTTCGTTGTCATATTTTGTTCGGAGCTTGTAAGTGTGGGTTCTTGCTAATCTTCAGGCGGCTTCCAACCACGAGCGACGTTTGCCCATAGAAGTCAAAACAAACGACTCAAAGGCTTGGTCGAGAATTTCAGCCACTTGTCCCAAACGTTGATAAGTGGTTTGCGGAATTTGGTTTTCGAGGCAGAACTCGCTCAACTTGTCTTTTGCAAAAACTACATCGGCTGCTTTCGCGGCGAACCGGTCTGAAAGTCCGTCACCGATAAAGATAGCCGGCGCGGCACAACCATTTTGCTGTTTCATTACCGCGGGTTTGCAGGTGGCGCAGCCGTCAGGACATACTTCTTCAAAATGTGGAAACCCCGTGCCCCATAAAGTTTTTCCTCGCGGAGTTAGGCGATTTGCCCAGATCTTGACGTCGTCCAATAAACTACAATTGTCAACAGCCTTTCCGAGCATTCGCCGGATGTAATACTCAAACCCGTCGCTGACAATTTGCACCTCGATCCCAGAATCGCGACAAAGCTGTAGAAGCGGCCAGAAGCCCGCGTCTAGCTCGAATGTGTCGAGAAATTCGTTTAATTCCGTCGGCGTCGCTTTTACAAAAGAAAACTGTTTTTGGAGGCATTCGCGGGAGCCGATTTCGCCATTCACCCATTTTTCTTCCGTTTCAAGCCAGCGGTCGTCGGCGAATCTTTCCAAAATAGCGTCTATCACGTCCCTCTTCGAAATTGTGCCGTCGAAGTCTATAAACAAGATCGGCGACTGCGATTCGCTGAAAAGTTCCGTCAGATAAGTATTGGTATTCAAGCTTGTTTTTCTCTCTTTATTGGTCGGTTAATGATACTTAAGCTCGGAGCATTCTCGTAAACTCCAGCGCACAATTCGGAAAGCGGTTCGACGCCAAAGCCTCTATCTTTTAAGCCCCGCAAAATTAACCGAAGTGCGTCGGTTGTCGGACGACGGCTGGATTTTCCGGCGCTATCGCCATCGTGGAGCAAAACAATTGAATCGCTTTGCACGGTTTCCATAACATTCCGGCCGATTTCCTCCGCCGAGATCTTTTTCCAGTCAAAACCCGCAACGCTCCATTGAATTGATTGCAAACCTAATTCTTTTGCCGCGGCAAAATAAGCCGGCGAACGAACGCCGCATGGTGGCCGGACGAGTCTTGGCCTGATGCCAGCTACTTTTTCGATAATTTCCTGAGTTCGCCTAAGTTCTTGCCTCGTCTTACCGGGCGTGCAAAACAGATAGATCGGATGGGAATATGAATGATTTCCGATTTCATGGTTTTCGTCGGAAATTCGTTTGGCGATTTCCGGATATTGTTCAACGCGCTCCCCGATAAGAAAAAAGGTCGCTTTCACATTGTGTTCGCGTAAAACGTCAAGGATCTCCAAAGTATCGGGTGAAGGTCCGTCGTCAAAAGTTAAGGCGACAACTTTGTTTCCCGTTTTCCCGCACCAGATTGTTTTGCCCAACGCCTGCGACCGAACTGCGTAGGCCAGGTAATAAACGATTGCCGCGACGATACCGGAACAAAGCACCAGCGCGGCTACGCTAAGCGTGAGAATTTCAAAGTGTTGTTTGAAAAATTCAAGCATTGATTTTTTCCCGCAACCAGTCGGCTAACTTATCGGCGGCTTGCACCTGCGCCACAACTCCGGTTTTTGCACGCATTCTCCGTAATAAATCTTTGTCATCCAACATCTCGCAAACAGCTTTCGACAGTTCCTCCAACGAACGTACGGCGCGACCCACTCCTAAGTGTTCGAGCAGATCATATTGGATTTGCTCCGCGCCCGGCGGCGGTTCGAGTGCAATGATCGGCAACCCGCAAGTCATCGCCTCGCAAAATGTTAAACCGAGCTTGGAAATCAAAACATCGACAGCCTGCATCAAAGCAGGGACGTCGTCCGTCCAGCCAAGAACTCGCAAGTGGCTTGAGGCGCCTAAGCTTTCGCAGCGAACTTTGAGCTTCTTGTTTCTTCCAGTCAAAATAATAATTTGAACCGGAAGGAAAAGTAATCGATTAACGATTGCTTCGATTTCTCCCAAACCTTCGCCGCCGCCAGATACTAAAACTATCGGTTTGTCCGGATTCAAGTTGAATCGCTCGCAAACCATTACGCGTTCATTTCGGCGCTCGACCTCATTTAAATTCTTGAAACCAGAATCCAAGGGAACACCCCAAATTCTAATTTTACAGGGACTCGCACCGAGTTTGATAAATTCGTCTCCGACCAGATGAGTCGCCAGGCAATACAAATCAACTTCCGGCTGAATCCAAGCGCGGTCAGCGTCATAATCGAGACTCACAGCGATAAGCGGAATCGCTAAATTCAAATCGCGTTTTATCAGCGCGGCAATTTCGCCGCAGCCGACTTCGGTCGCAACGATCGCCAACGGTTTGATTTCGTGTACCAGTGCAAATAACTTCCGGCACTCGCGCCGATAGAACCATTCAGGGCTCGTCTGCGTTTGGCGTTTTTGGTAAGCGTCGATCTTTCCCCACACGGCGGGCGCGTTTTTGAGGAGCCAAAGATAAGCCGTGACGTGTGTAAACCGCGCCTTTCGGGACATATACTCAGAAACCTCGACGATTCGCACCGGAACACTTGGATTCGCTCCGCGCCACGCCGCCGCAATCGCTTCAGCCACCCGCGCGTGGGCCGCGCCGTTGCTTATCGTCAAAAGCAAAACCGGATTCGTGGTTTCGTTCTTGATGCTAGCTAATTCCGATTGTTTTAGACTTTCAGCGACGGCAAGATTCATTTAATCTCCGTCCTAAAAATTGAATTTGTGAATTTCGCCACGTTTTCCGCGTTTTTTATTTCCGCCGTTTTCCAAAACGAGTTTTCCTGTGGTGCTTCAGTTTTGCAGGCGGCGAGAAACATTTTTCGATACGCCGAGAATCGCGACGACGCAGGGTAAACACTTTCCACAATCGGCACGCGTTCGAGCGTTTCTCTAATAACACCGACGATCTTTTCGCTCGAACCCGTCTGTGCCAGCTTTTTGATGTTTGCCGCCAATTTCATTCTTTCGTGCTGATTTACGAGAAGCCGCAAAATTTCCGCTGCGGTTTCTTTCGATCCGCGTGTCTGAATGCCGGCTCCTTGCTTGGCAAACCAACGGGCATTCGTCTCTTCGGTCCCTGGAATAGCGTCAAATAAAACGAGCGGAACGCCGCAAGCTGCCGCCTCGGATAAAGTCAAGCCGCCCGGTTTTGTCGCCAAGACGTCAGCTGCCTGCATCAGTTCGGCAACCGAATTTGTCCAGCCGACGATGCACAGCGAGACCGTCGCCGAATCCTCTAGTGCTTCCAATCCGGCCCTTGCTTTGGCGTCTTTTGCCGGCAAAGCGACTATCTGAAGATCTTGTCCGTCACGTATTAGCAATGCGGCGACTTCACTCATCCGGGTCGGGCCCATTCCGCCCCCCATCAGTAAAACAATCTGTCTCGTGTCCAGATGAAAGAGAGAGCGCGTTTTTCGAGCATCGTGGCGATTATCGAAACTTTCGTCGAGCGGAATACCGCAAATTTTGATTGTTTCTGGATCGGCTCCCCAATTTTGCAGCTGGTATTTTACGGCCTCACTAGCGACGGCAAATGCGGAAATCTCAGGCTTGATCCAGATTGGTTCTGTTTCAAAATCAGTAAGGACGTTTACGATTTCGGCATTCGTAAATTTTTCGCGTCGGGCGATGACGGCGATTTCCGATGCTCCGACTTCGCACGCGATAATGGCGTCGGGCCGGAAGGTTTCGATTTCGGCAAAAACTTGTTTGCAGCCTTTTTTCCAAATCCAAACCGGCGCCGTAAATTCGTCTTCTCTTTTGAGGCGCGATTCAAAAAATCTTTTCCAAAGGCTCGGTGCGTAGCGAATCATCGCCCAGTAAGGCCAGACATAAAATGCCCGAAACCAAGGCGAGCAATTCTCGAGAGCGTCAACCAGCCGAATTTCATCCGCTGGCATCTGACGAACGAGTTCGCGTGCGACAGATTGAGCGGCGCGGATGTGCCCCGAACCGAAGGAAAGCGTTAAAACCAAGATTCGCTTTTCGCTCAATCTTCCCTCCAGTTCATCACCCGAAACCCGCACGCGAGTGTTGCCGCAGCCATTAAAGTTAAAATCGAAAGCTCCTCGCCGACAAACAGATCTCCCGCTAAAATTTTATTGACCGCACCCGCGATGTACGTCGTCGGCAGAACGTAGCCGAGCGGGCGCATAATAACGGGCAGAGTTTCCGCACTGTAATAAACAGGCGCAAGCAAAACCAGGCCTGCTCCGAGAGCGTCGGTATAGAGCGAGCCTTCGCTAAAGCTCCGAGCGAGCGCCGCGATAATAACGCTGACGCCGCAAAGCGAAAGCAAGGCAATGAAAACCACGAGCGCAAGCAAAAGAACTCCAAAAACGCCATCGATCTGTGTTTGCACGCCTAAAACCCGCGATGCTGCGAGCATCGAAACCGTTCCCAAAGTTCCCTGCAGAACGGCAAAGATCAGCACGCCGAAAACATATGATGAAGGGGCGAGCGGCAAGGTCGCAAACAGTTTCAATCGTCCCGTGAATCGGTTTTCAAGCAACAAATAGCCAAGCCAGCTAATCGCCGTCAGACTCAAAGAAAAAACGATCGACGCGGCGAGAAAATGCAGTTTCGCGTCGTTTGTAATCGCTTCGGAAGGATTTTGATGCGCGATACCGCTCGCAAAAAGGTACATTCCGATCGGAAAAACGATTGCCGTCAGTAAAAACGGTCCTGCCTCGCGCCGCAGGCGTGCGAGATGAATTTGAAAAACGCAGAAAATATCGGAGAGACGTTTTTTCATTTAGCTCGCGTCCCGTCCCTTTCGCTCAATCTTTCGCCCACGAGTGAAAAGTAAACGTCTTCGAGCGATGCCGTTGCCAATTGATATTCGGCGATTTTGCGTTCGCTGATAAATTGTTGTGCCGAGCTGAAGTCTTTAAAAAATTCGACATGCGGCGTTCCGATTTCTCCGCCGCCGTTTAAATAATTGACGCGATATTTGTTCGGAAAACAGGATCGAAGCTCTGTTAGATTGCCGTCGACGATGATCTTTCCGGCGTTAATGAACGCAATACGAGAACTCAAATACTCCGCTTCTTCCATATAATGCGTCGATAAAATGACGGTCGTGCCCAAGGCAATTACTTTTTTGAGCAAAGTCCAAACGGCGCGGCGTGAAACTGGGTCAAGCCCGGTCGTCGGCTCGTCCAAAATAAGAAGCGGCGGTTTTCCCAGAAGCGCAAGGCCGATCAAAATCCGGCGACGCTGACCGCCGGAGAGCTCGCCGATTTTTCGCTTCGCTTCAATATCGAGTTCCAAACTTTCGAGGATTTCATTCGTCTGCATTCGCGCAGAATGTTTCTCGAGACCTTTGATCTTTCCAAAAAATTCCAAGTGTTCGCGGACAGTCAAAGTCTCGAAAACTCCGGCTTCCTGCGGCGTTACCCCCATTAATAGTTTTGCCCGAGTCGCGTCTTTAATCGCATCAATACCAAAAATTTCGACTGAGCCCGAAGACGGTTTAAGCTCGGTCGTAAGTTGCCGCAAAAATGTCGTTTTGCCAGCGCCGTTCGGTCCCAAAATAGCAACGGCTTCGCCCGGCCGCACCGAACAATCAATGCCGCGTGTCGCTTCCGTGCCGTTTTTATAACTTTTGAAAAGTTGCGAAACCCGCACGGCTAATTTATTCTCAGACCCGTGATCCATAAAAACTAAACCAATTGTAAAAATTCCATCGCGCTCCAGATCGCCGTCCAGGGATTGTTGCGATATGCCGAGACTTCATACGGGCAGCCGATTTTACAGCCTTTACAAAAATCCCACATATCCGGTGATTGTTTGATGATTTCTCTGACTTCGGGGGACGCGTAAATATCCTTCAAACTCATCTCCGGCGCTCCCCTGTGTTTCGAGACGAACGCGCACGGAAACTGAATGGAACCGTCGGGACGCATATTTATCAAATGCGAAGCGGAGCGGCACGGGAACTTTTTCGTAAAACCGTCTTCGCGATAAAATTTGTAATAATCGGTGTAGAAACGAACGCATTTATATCGTTTTTTCAAATCCAGGACGTAAGCCGCGATTCGGTCGAGACCTTGGTGTTCAATTTCGACATTTTCGGTTTCATAAGTCGTGCGTACGACGTTATGCACAGCTTCGGTGTGCAGCAGAAATCCGCGTTCCGTGCAGAATTCGGCAAGCGCGGGTAGATCCTCCAGATTGCTTTCGTCAACGGCCGCATTTATCTGCACTAGATTATGTTCGAGTTTGTTGTCGGCGATATAGTCGAGCGCCGCAAGGATCGTCGGAAGCCCGTCAATGCCGCGCCGCTCTTTGAATTTTTCACGGTCCAGCGTATCAATTGAAACTTCGAGTTGGTCGAGCTTAACGCATGATTCAGCATATTTTTTCAGTGCCAAACCGTTAGTTGGCATCGAAGTGAAAAAACCTTTTTTACTGGCGTAATCAATGTAATCGGGCACGTTTCCGTTCATCAATGGCTCGCCGCCGGACATACTCCACGCGAAAACTCCCAGATCCGCCGCTTCGTCCATTCGTTTGAAAACACGTTCGCGAACGGCCCGGTCTTCCGGCTGCTGGTTTTGCCATATCGCACAGTAGCCGCATTTCATATTGCAGTGCAGAGTAGTTTCAAACATCACCATAAAGGGGCGGTTAAAACCGTGTCGCAACTGCCGAAGTGCGTTTTTGAACATCAAACGTTTCTGCATAAAGTCTTAATTCTAACAAATTGGGCTTCCACTTGAGCCCGATAAAGTGCATAGCTTATTGCTGTACGGTTTTCCGGATCGGCCGATTTGGTTGTTTTCGACAATCTATTCGCCACTTAAAAGTCAATCTCAAATTTCGCCTTGACCGACGTTCCTAGACTGTTGTAAAAATTGCCAAAATTTGGGCTGCTGATATTGCCCTGTACGTCGCGCGGGTTGAAATGATTAGTTAAGTTAAAAAGAGCTACGCCGACACGGGCACGTTTGTCTTTGAAAATGAACGGTAAATGAAAACCTTTGGTAACTTGCAAATCGAGCGACAGATACATCGGAAATCGTCCGGCATGGTTTCTTGCACCGACGAATTCGAGTCTTTCGTTAAAAGCAGAATACGGAAAGCCACTTCTCACTTCAAACAAGGGGGCGATCCGAATATCGTATTTTTTGGAAATCTCGAATTGTCCGTATAAAAGAAATCGATGCGGTACATCGAACGGCAGATGCCCGTATTCGTTCCGGCGCACAACGAACGCAGGCGTGTTTCCGTAAAACTTATCAGCCGTATTCAAATCGCCCCGGGAGCGCGAAAGGACGTAGGAAGCGTTTAATTGCCCGAATTTTTCGTTGTTATACGCGAAGAGAAACTGGAGCTCGTCATAACGCGAGCGTCCCCTACTGCTCAGTGAAAGCGTCCCCGAGCTGCCGGCGTTGACGATCGGCTCGACGAGCAGATCGTTTCTCGCAAATCTTTCCAGGAACCCGACACGCAGGGTCAAATCTTTCGTTATTCCGCGGTCGAGCTGAAGGCTGTAGCGCATAGAGCGCGGTGTGCGAAGTCTTCCGGCGATCTGATTGTCGAAACGAAGGGGCGTTCCGATCGGTGTCGAGCCATTAGGGGCGTAATCCGTGACTATGCGTTCGGGGACCTGCTCTGATTCACCTACGACCGGATTAACGGAATCGTCCGCAGTTTCGCCGCCGAATAAGGCGCCGGTTGCGAGCGAGCGGTCATAAAAAATTCCGCCGCCGCCTCTAATAATCGTCCGCTGATTCTTTAGCGGTAAGTACAAAAACGCAAAACGTGGGGCGATGTTGTTGTTTTTCGTTACGCCGTCGCGATCAAAACGCGCGCCGAGGTCGAGCGTCAATTTGGGATTCACAATCCAACGGTCCTGCGCGAAAACAGCAGCTTCACTGTATTTGTAGTTGAGAGGTGCGGCATTCGTGAAATCAATTCGCTGGGCGAGCGTTCCGTTCAATCGGCGAATGAAAATCGAGTTATAACGAAGGTGACCGCCGATGGTCGTGCGGTCAAACTCGAATCCGACTTTGACCGAATGTTCGCCGTAAAATTTCAACGGACGAGAATAGTATGTTTCCTGCAACTGAACCCGTTTTGTGCGGCGGCGAGTGTCCGCAAAGTACCCGCCGGTGTTCGTTTCGGGCGCGACAGTAAAGGGCAGATTTGATTTGCCGAAAATGTCGACATCGAAGGTTTTGTAGCTGATTTCTGACGATAAAAACGAAGCGTCTTTGAAAACCGACTGCTCGGAAATTGAAAAAAGCGTGCCGCGCTGTTTGTAATCGGGCGTTGTCGCCGACGGATTAAAAGTGTCGAGACCGAGATTTCGGAATTTGCCGGGAAAAATCGCCGCGTTAAATTTCAAAGAATTGCTTTTGTTGATGTTCCAATCAATTTGCGTGAACGAATTAAAGCCCTCCTGGATAAAATTATTATTCGGTTTTGGCTGGCTCGGAACGTAAATCCGCGAGAAACGATATTCAAACGATTGCAAGAAGAACAATTTTTTCGCAATGAGCGGGCCGCTCACGGTTATGCGGGGACGAAATGAGTCGATTTTCGTCGAAAAGATATTGTGAAACGTCGGGAAAAATCGGGCGATCGCGACCTTGAGTTTGTCGGCGCCGCCTTTTGTTTGCAGGTTCGTTACACCGCCAGTAAAATGCCCGAACTCAGACGAATAAGGATTTTCCTCAATCTGCACGCTCGCCGCTGCTTCGAGCGGAATATCAAAAGCAAGATCGCCCGTTGCCGGATCGGTTATGTCGACGCCGTTAACGGTGTAGCCGCTTTGCCCGGGGCGGGTGCCCTTCAAATAATCGTTTCCGTTTCCGTCGCGAACGGCTCCCGGCGTCAACTGGATCGCGTTCTGAAAATTGTCGGTTCTTAGAGGCTGGCTTTTGAGCGTTTCAGAGCGCACGACGTTGGACGTTGACGTCTCGGACGTGCTTAATAAGCCTTCTTCGTCGCGGACCGTTACAGATTCGCTGATCGTCGCTGTCAAATCGACGTTGAGAACGAGCAGATTGCCCGACGATAATTTGATTTCCTTTCTCACGCTCGACAATCCGTCGGCTTCAATCGTCAAAATGTAATCGCCCGCTGGAAGATTGCTGAAAATAAAATCGCCTGAAGCGTTAGAAACAGTTTTCAGCGGCTGCTTCGGCGTTGCTTTATTGACGAGCGTCAACTGCGCGCCTGCAATAACAGTCGGCTTCTCATCTCCCGCGCCGCCATTTGGGGTGGACGAAACAGCCCGCACCGTTCCTTTTATCGTTCCGGCATCGGCGGCAAAAATATTTTGGCAGATTGTCATCACCAGCAGCACGTTGAGGGAGCGGGCAATATAATAAAAGTGAAATTTTCGAAAGCCGGGTTTTCGCCGCGCAATTTTTGAAGGCCGAGCCACAGAATTCATACTTCTTCTCTGGCAATCGTTGTGCCTTCGGGAGAATACACTATTTGGGCGCCTGGAGCGGAAATTAGAGATAAATACTGTGGCAAAGCGCCGCGTTTACACCTCATGCGGGCGGCAAACCGCCGCCGCTTTTGTTTCGTGTTTAATTAAGCCGCCGATAAGTTACCAAAAACGCGGTTTGTTACGGCGGAACAATACTCACCTAATCGAGCAAAATTATTTGCCCGAAAAGTCGAATGTGTAACGTAGCAAAAACGTGTGGCGCGGCGAAGTCTGACCGTAATCGGTCGTTAAAATGTATTGGAAAATATAGTCCGGTTTGAAACGCCAGCCGATGCCGTAGTTCGAGTAAAAATCCGTGTAAAAATTGCGGGAGCGTCCACCGCTC
>JBBSGG010000024.1:0-49062 GCA_038254305.1 Pyrinomonadales bacterium | reverse complement strand
CCGCCGGCGACGTCGATGTAGCTTAAAATAATTCCGCCGAAAACGGTGCCGTGCGCATTCGTGTCACGCGGCATCATGGTTAATCGTATTGCGGCATCACGAATTAAAGGTTGATTCTCGTTCATCATTAGTTCTTCGAAAAAACTGAAAACTGTAACGTTCCTAATTTTCAGTTTTCAGTTTTCAGTTTTTTCGGATATGTCTTGTCGTCCAGTCTTTGATCGCATCCCGAAGTTCATCCAAATGCTCATCGAAAAAGTGTCCGCAGTCGGGAAATACGACCAACTCGACGTCGGTTGATTTCGAAACTTCATCGACCAGCTTTTTCAAATTTTCGACCGAGCCGAATTCATCTTTGTCTCCGTGAACAAATAAGATCGGTTTTTTAACGCCGGGCAAAAATTCGAAATCTCCGTATTTATCGACCGGCGTTCCGATACTGATCAAGCGAGCGACGCGTTCATCGGCATAGCCGACCTCCATTCCTGTCCGCGTGCCAAAGGAAAAACCCGCAAGCGTCAGATCGCGGCCGGGATATTCTTTGACCAGAAAGTCGAGAGCGTCGCGAACGTCTTCCTTGCCGCCTTCGATCTCATTATGAACGCCGGTTGAAGCTCCGACGCCGCGAAAATTGAATCTTAAGGTTATGAGCCCCGCGTCGACGAGTCCTGCCGTGGCTCGAAACACGACCTTGTTATGCATCGTGCCGCCGCCCAGCGGATGCGGATGGCAAACGATGGCGACGCCTTTTGCTTCGCCCGCCGGTTCTTTCAAGATAGCTTCAAGCTGCCCGTGCGATGCCGGTATAAACAGATTGCCATTCGGGTACATAAGCAAAAGTACGATTGTATGATTAGCCGCTGCGTTGTGCAAAAGCAACAGGCTGCCACCCTGCCCCGGGGCCGATGGCCGACACAAATCCGGTAACATCGGTCATATTAGATATCGTGCCCGCTTTCGTGATACTTTTTGAAGGAATTTACTCGCTTTTTTTAATGCTATAAATGGACGAAATCATTGAACCGCAGCCTAAACCTGCCGTCGCTGCAGACCCCGCATTGGCGGCGCCAAAGCTAGGCTGGCGGCTGTATCTCGAAACTGACGAAGCCACCCGCTACGTTTATCTTGTTTTCGCATTCATCGCGATCGCGATGGTCATGGGCTTTCTTCAGTCGCGGACGTCAGCGATCTGCTGCGGCGATTGGGACGGTTATTACCATATAAAGACGAGTCAGCTTTTGTGGGAGAATCTCTCGCACGGCAAATGGCTGCCGACCTTTGTATGGCTGCCGCTGACGGTCTTAAATCCGCAGCATTACGCCGATCACCATTTTCTTTTTCACCTGATGCAGATACCGTTCCTGTGGTTTTTCGAACCGGTAATGGCGGCAAAGGTTGCGGCGGTCGTATTCGCTACGGCGGCAATATTTTCGGTCTATTGGCTGCTGCACCGTTATAGGGTCGACTACCCGCTCATCTGGCTTGCGGCGATCTTCACATGCGCGAACATGTTCTACTACCGAATGAGCATGGCAAAGGCGCCGCCGCTGACGATAATCATCACGATCGTCGGCATCTACCTGTTGTTTGAACGCAAATATATCTGGCTTATGCCGCTGATGTTTGCGTTCGTTTGGACGTACAGCCTGTTTCCTCTGTTATGGTTTGCGGCGATTATCTGGACGGTCGTGATCGCTTGGAACGAAAGGCGATTCGAATGGCGACCGATCGCTTACACGACGATCGGCATGATCGCGGGCAACATTATCAACCCGTACTTTCCAAATAACCTTTATCTCTTTTACGAGCACGCATATACCAAAATCAAGGTCGCCGACTTTGCAGTTTCCGTTGGCGGCGAATGGTACCCGTATAACGGCACGGAGCTTCTCACGCATTTCCCGGTGGCTATGGCGGCGATGCTGATCGGCTACATTCTATTCATGCCGCGAAATTCGAAGTTGCCCGAGAAGGCTTCATTCTTTTTGATGTTCGCGACGATATTGCTTGCCGCGCAGTTTCGCTCGAAACGATTTGCCGAATATTTCCCGCCATTCGCTGTACTCTTTGGCGCGTTTAGCTGGCAGGCATTTCGCGAATCGCAAAAGCATGAGCTTCCCGAAGATGTAAAACTCGAGCTCGAGCCTTTCCTCGACGCAGCGAAAACGACCCAAAAGCAGGATGCCTGGGCAACGGTGAGACACGCAGGGATCATCTGCGTCGGTGTCGTGCTGATCCTTTATTTCATATTCAACATGGTCGGCTTTCATTATTTTGGATTTGACGAGCCGGGACTTGTTAGCACGATCGCCGATAATGAAGCCAACGAACGATATACACGCGCTATGACTTGGGCTCAGGCGACCGGTCCGGAGGGCAAGGAAAATATTCCCGCCGGCTCGCGGATATTTAACTGCAATTGGGACGATTTTCCGAAACTCTTTTTCCTTGATACAAAGCATTCGTACGTATACGGGCTCGATCCGAATTATTTGTATTCGCAAAATCCGGACCTTTACAAGCTACTTCTCGATATAACGAACGCAAAGACCACCGACGCGGGGCCGGTCATCCGCGACAAATTCGGTGCGAATTTCATCTTCGCCGACGCCAAGGAAAACGACGACATGATCGCCAAAGCGCTCGAAAGCGGCTGGGTCGAAATGGCATACGAAGACGACGAGGCAAGAATTCTAAGGATCCGTGAAGTGAAAGGCGAACCAGCGAAGGATGCCGCTGATGCCGAAGCTCCGCCGACGCCCGAAGAAGAAAAGATACTCGACGAAGAAGAGAATTCGGCAAACGCGAACACCAATATCAGCGACGAGGAGCTACCATGATCAGAGCCTTCGCAATTGTTTTCGCGATCGTCGCAACGAACGCTTGCGGGCCGAATCAGCAGATCCTGAGATCGGCGAAGTCTCCCACGCCGTCTACGAATTCGACGGCCGCACCGAGCACTTTCGAACAGGAAGTGGAAGCGATGCGAACCGCGAACTTTAACTTTATCTTTGTGTTCCGGCGTCCGGACGGAATGTCGATCGACGCTGCCGACAAGAAATTCGCCGGCGACAATGTGCCGGTCGAGATCAATCGGAGAAAGATAATCGACGATGGAAAGGCGATAATTCTGGGCTCCAATTACAGGCTTCCGCCGGAAAACCTGAAGCTTCTTACCGGAAAATTCACCTTCACCGACTTTTCCAAGTCCGAAAATGAAATAATTGCGCACAATACGAACACAGGACAATAAACGTAAAAATGGCTGACGAAACGGAAGAAGAGAAAAAAGTAGAGCTGCCGAATGAACATATCCTCGGCGATACAACGGATCTGATACAGCGCGTTTCGCTCGTCTCATCGTCGCCGTCGATCCGCTCGATCGTGCGCGTGATGGTATTCGTTCTGCTGCTGATCTCCGTAAAAGATCTGATCGGATGGGTACTTTCGTCAATGACGAATCTGCTCTTTATGGTGATTCTCGCGGTCTTTTTCGCGTACCTGATAAATCCGCTTGTCGACCTGATCCAGCGACCGTTTACGAACCGGAGCAGCGGACGCACGATGCCGCGCGGGTTGGCGATCGCGTTGTCGTTCCTGATAGTGTTTTCGATACTTGCCCTCGCCGTTTACTGGCTTGCCCCGAAGATCTCGGAACAGGCAAAAGCGTTTGTGACGAATGTGCCGACGTACACGACATCGGTTCAGTCCGCGATAACCGACGTCAACCGCCGTCTGAACCGAATGCGGGTGTCCGATGCCGTGCAGACGCAGGTCAATGACCGAATTAATTCGTTTCTCGATACTGCCGGTACGTTCGTGACTACGCTCCTCGGGCTCAGCGTGATCGCGGCGCTGACATATCTTCCGTGGCTGATATTGATACCGATACTCGCGTTCTTCTTTTTGAAGGACGCTCACCTGTTCCGCGTCGGACTGCTGCGCGTCGTTCCCGTGGGAGAATGGCGGGCGCGCGTCGAATCGATCATGACGGACGTGAACGCGACGTTCACGGCGTATACACGGGCGCAGTTGATATCGTGCCTGATGATCGGGGTGATCTGCACCATCGGCTTCTACGTCATTGGTAATAATTACGCGCTATTGCTGGGAATCCTGGCGGCATTTTTAGAGCTCGTGCCGCTTATCGGGCCGCTCACGATCGGTATTTTAGCGACTGGCGTCAGCGGCTTTGAGGGATCAGGACAGGCGATCGCAACTGCGGTTTTCCTTCTTGTTTTGCGCATTTCGCAGGATTACGTTATCTATCCGCGAATTATCCGTGAGGGAATTCATCTACATCCACTTGCCGTGATCTTATCCGTGCTCGCAGGCGAGCAAATCGCCGGCATTCCCGGCGTTTTTATCGCGATTCCGCTTGTCGCACTGTGTACTGTTTTGTACAAGCACATCCTCCAGCATACGGATAGCCGCGGGCTCTTTACAGGGCTCCTCGAGCCAAAAGAGAACAAGGAGAACGCCTCCATATAATGTCACCGCTAGCTTGGCTTATCGCCTTCTTTTTCATACTGCTATTTACCAGTATTTTGGTTTATGTACTTGTCGTCCGCGCGTTTTACTGGGGCGACAAAAAAGGACCTCCGCGAAAAAAAAGTCGCTAGGTTGGCTCAAATCCCCATAATCAGTTCGCGAAAGCCTTGGGAGACGGTCGTTTCGATTTCAACAACAAAACAAGGCAGCTTGAATCTGACTCCGTCGAGTTTTACGGCATCCTTTGCGGTCGTGACGAGAGCCTTGGCGCCGTTACTGCGGGCCATAGATTCGATGCTCTTAATGTCGTCCGTGCTGTATTTGTGATGATCAGCAAAGGCCCTTTTGGCGGCGACATCGAAACCTTCTGACAATAGCAGATCGAAAAAGACGTTCGGATTTCCCAGTCCGCAAAAGGCGAATGCGTGCCTGACGTCGGCCGCTTTGAGGATATTGCCGTCGTGCAAACGGACTACCTTGCTCAGACGGTCCGAAGCGGTAAAAATGCGTCCGGATCGCACGTATCTCGAGAGGCGCTCGTTCAAACCGTCAACGTCCTTTCCGCGGTTGGAGCGCGTGATGACGATCGCGCCGGCACGCGATAGGTGGTTGACGCTTTCACGCAGACGTCCCTGCGGCAGCGTCTTGCCGCCGCCGAACGGGTCGGTCGCGTCGATACATACAATATCAAGGTCGCGGCGTGCTCGCCGGTGCTGAAATCCGTCGTCCATGACAAACGCTGTGACGCCGAAATTTTCGATCGCGAATTTGGCAGCGTCGACGCGATCTGGGTCGGCGATCACGATGGCTTTGCCGACAAGCTTTCGGGCCAGCTCGACAGGTTCGTCGCCGCCGGTCGATGAATCGACGAGAACGGTCGATCCGTCCGAGACTACTACGCGAGCGCTTTCATTATTTCTTCCATATCCGCGGGTAAGGATGCAGACTTTCTCGCCTTTTTCTGAAAATATTTTCGCTACTAGAGCAACGAGCGGCGTCTTTCCCGTTCCACCAGCCGTTATGTTGCCGATGCTTACCGTTTTGGCACCCAGCGAATATGAGCGAAACAGTCCGCGGCCGTACAGCTTATTTCGCAGATCGGCGCCGACGCAGTACAGCCAACTAACTGGCGATAACAGACTCATTAAATATCGAGAAAATTTTTCAGCATTCTCTTGCCGTGATCGGTCAGGATCGATTCGGGGTGAAACTGTACGCCTTCGATCGGCAGCGTCTTGTGACGCACCGCCATGATCAAACCGTCGGGCGAAGTCGCCGATATCTCCAGACAGTCCGGCAGGCTCCCGCGTTCGAGGATCAGCGAATGATAACGGCCGGCGTTGAAATTATCTTCAATGCCCTCGAAGACCGTTTTGCCGTCGTGACTAACGACGACCGGCTTGCCGTGGACAGGCTCCGGCGCTCGCACCACATTTCCACCGAAATGTTGGCCGATCGCCTGATGTCCGAGACATACGCCGAAGATCGGTACTTTTCCGGCTAACCGTTCGATCGCCGACAGCGTGATGCCGGCACTATCAGGAGTTCCGGGACCGGGCGAGACAAGGATCTTTGACGGCCTCAATTTAGTATCGATATCATCGACAGTCATTTCGTCGTTACGGATGATCTTCATTTCCGCGCCGAGCTCGCCCAGGTACTGAACGAGGTTGTAGGTGAAGGAATCGTAGTTGTCGATGACAAGAAGCATAGGCGCGATTATACAGTAGACGCGGCTATCACCTGTCAACCGCGCTCGGAATTCAGGCAGTCACGTTCGCTTTATCGCACTTGATCCAGAGACTCCGGCATCAACCGGCCGCCCATCAGTATTTACTATTTCTGCGGTTGCAACTATTATTTACGGGTTTGATTATCCGGAGGCTCGCCCATGTTTCGTGAATTTGTTACCGTCGCATTGATCGCAGTTTTTTCCTACAGTGCGTTTCCCCAAGCATTAGAAACCAAGACAAACGACGACCCGGCCGAGCGCTCGGCGAAGCTCGAAAAGGAAGCTGTCTTTTTTCTTCGCGAATCATTAGCCGACGCGAATAATCTACGCACGCTCGAAAATCGCATCACTTTCACATCCGAGCTTGCCGGCCTGATGTGGTTTCATGACGAGCGCGAGGCCCGCTCTATATTCTCAGGCGTCTTTACGGATTTTCGTGATCTGCTCGCACAAATTGACGGCCAGATGAACAGCCTCGGGCTGCCCGGCGCGCCGGAAAGCGATTACCTGGGCGGATTTTTCGCGGATATTCCTGACCGTGCGCGTATCATGCAAAAGTTCACAGTTGCGATGGCCGTCCGGCAGCAGATCGCCGGCAGCATCGCGGAACATGATCCCGAAACGGCGATGAGCTTTTACTATGACAGTGGGGCGATCGTATCGAATCCGGAACTTCGAAAGATGCTTGATTCTCGCGATACGTATTTCGAAATGCAGCTTTTGACGCAGGCGATAAAGGGGAATTCGCCGAAGTCCGCGCAGTTTGCGGCGAGATCGCTCGAAATAGGATTCAAGGCCCAGCATGTCGAACTGCTCAAGAAAATGTACGAGGACGATCCGGATAAGGCCGCCGATTTTGCATCGGCAATAATGAGCAAACTTAAATCCGGCAAGATCGACAGCGCTCAATATTATGGTGTCAGCTCGCTCCTCAGTTTCGGAGGGCAGGCCCTTGAAAGCTCGCGGACGACCGGCGGAAAAAAAGCGATTTACAGCCAGTCGGATCTGCGCGATATTTCGGATACCTTTGCGCAGTCGATCCTGAGCGGTGACGCGGGCGTGGGCTCTCAATTCGTCGATGTGATCGATAAATACTCGCCGGGCCGCGGCGCACAGATCCGTGCCCGAGCCGGCAGCGGGAATGTCAGTGGTCGAGCAACAGGAATCGGATTCGGCAGCGGCAGCGGCAGCGGCAATACGTTTAGGGTTACAGGCGGTGCGGCTCCGCCGCGTCCGGCTGCACTCAAGAACCCTTTCGTCGCGAACTCAGCCCGCGGCGGCGGAACCGCTCCGGCGGACGCCGAGCGCGCCGCGCGGGAAAAAGCCGAAGAAAAAGCGATGTCGGACGTAATGTCTCTCGGCAAAAAGGAGTTACCGAAAGAAGAACGCGATCGCATCGTCGGGCAAGCCCGAAAAATAATCGCGGAAACGCCCGGCCGCGACAAGAAGATTCTGGGACTGAGTATGCTCGCGACACAGGTAGCGAATATGGGCGACAAGGCTCTGGCGGGCGAAATAATGAAGGATGCCTCCAATTTCGTAAATCCGGCTCCAAAAAATTATCAGGACTTTATCTTTTCGTGGATGCTCGTCAGCGGCTATGCGTCGGCCGACACCTACAGGGCATTTCCGCTGCTCGAGGACCTGATCGGCCGCGCGAACGAAACCATAAATGCAATGATCAAGGTTGGCGAATTTATGGACGCATCCGGTGAGATAATCAATGACGGCGAAGTGCAAGTCGGAGCATTTGGCGGTTCGATGATCCGCGGCCTGATGGGGGAAATGGGGATGGCCGATCCGACGATCCAGGCACTGTCAAAAGCCGATTTTGCGCGTACGCGCGAGCTGACGAATCGATTTGAACGACCGGAGGTGAGAATGCTGGCAAAGATGATCGTGCTGCGTGCCGTGCTCAAAAAGCCAGAGGCGGCAGGATCGGCGAAGGTCGTCAGCTTAAATTAGATCCTAAGACACGGAAGAAGCAGGGATTGCTCCCGAGGTCATCCCAGGCTCGTTCCCAATAGCCACTGCCCGCCATCGACAACTAGCGTTACGCCATTAATATAGCTCGCGGCATCAGAGCATAAAAACAGCGCAGCGTTCTCGATGTCGGCGATGCGGCCGAATCTTTCGAGCGGTATCTTTCGCGTGATCTTTTCCTTCAATGCTTCAGGTTGAAGGCGTTTCATTCCTTCGGTATCTTCGATCGGCCCCGGTGCGATGCCGTTGACCCGAATGCCATAACGTCCCCATTCCGCCGAGAGATTTCGCGTTATTGCGTCGACGCCCGCCTTTGCCGCCGACACATGTATCTGCAGGGGCGTCGCGAGATAATGCAGCGTCGCGGAGATGTTTAGAATCTGGCCGCCTGACTTTTTTAATTCCTCAAACGCGGCACGGCAGACGTTGAACGTGCCCTTGGTATCGATGTCCACCACCGTGCCGAACCCGTTCGACGACAGTTCGTTTGCAGCGCACAAAAAATTACCGGCGGCGCCGTTAACGGCGATGTCGATTTTGCCAAAGTGGTCCGCGGTAGCGGCGACAGCGTTTTGCACCGCGTCGAAATCGCGAACATCGACCGGCGTAGTGAAACATTCACCTCCTCCGTCTTCGATGATCTTTTTCATCGCCGCGAGATTTTCTTCCTTTCGACTTGCGATCGCGATCTTAGCACCGTGCTCGGCAAACGCCCGTGCAATGCCGCCGGTGATGCCTGTGCCGCCGCCGGTTACGAACGCAACGCGACCCTGTAAAATGTCACTGGCAAAAACATTGTTCATATTTGAGCCGGATTTTAGCATAGAATTGGTCGTGGCGAATCTGGTCGCAGAGCGATATACGCGTGCATTAAACTTCTCAAGTCTCAAGGTTCACGACAGATCATCGGATGAAAAAACGAAATCCAGGAGTAAAGCGATTTTTCTTTTTGTTTTCTCTGTGTCTATGCGCCTCTGTGGTCAGTCTTTCCTGCGGCTCGAAGCCGATCGACCCGCGGACGGTCGTTCCCGGCGATGCACTGGTCTATCTCGAAACGCGCGATCTGGGCGCTGCGCTTCGCTCGATCACGGAAAGCGATGCGTTCGCCCGGATATCGAAGAAGAAGCCTGATCTATCTGCGATCTCGAGCGTAAAAATGTCGGTCGCGGTCACAGGTTTCGAAACGTCCGAGAAGGCGGAATCACCCGACGGCTCGATTCTGAATTTTCAGCCGCGGTTCGTAGCTGTCATCGAAACTAACGCGTGGAGCTGGCAGACGACAAGCTTCATCGAAGACAAGCTCGGCGAATTTATTAATGACGTTTACGGCGGCGGTGTCGAGCTTGTCGTCACGCGAAAGGACGGCGGTGAATTCTATGTCTGGACATCGCAGGACGGCCGCAAGGCATTCGCACTGCAGCAGGGAAGCCTGGTCCTTTTCGGCAACGACGAAACCGCGATTGAAAAATGTCAGGCCGTCAGACGAGGCGAGGCCGAAAGCATCGCAAAAAATCCGAAAGTGACCGACGGCGACCGAATCGCCTTCGGATATGTCTCGCCTGACGGCCTGGCTCAGCTTGCGAATATAGAAGGCGTTTCGATCGCCATGGAGGCCGGCGAGGACGCCGAGGTAAAGAGCTTCATCGCCCGAGTGCTGCCCGAAATACTGCGTAGGTCGGTCACTGATCTTGCGTGGTCGGCATCGCGTTCCGCTAGCGGCATTGAAGACAGTTATGATATCGGTCTAAACCCGCAGGTCGCGCAGGTTTTCGCTCCGGCATTGACGTCAGGCAACGCAAAGGGTTGGGACACTGCATCGTTCGTTCCGTATGAGGCGGCGTCTGTTACAAGGTACGATCTTGCCGACGCCCGTATTGCATGGCAAAGCCTACTCAATACCTTGCAAACGCGAACGGACGCGGTAAACGGAAAACTCATTTCAGCTTTTTCGGTCGGTTTGTTTGAGCCTTACGCGATCGAGAACGCCGACCTTTTTCTTGTTTCCATTCGCGGCCCGCTTACGACCGTCAAGCTCGATATAGACAGCGATGACGTCGCCGTTATTGCCCTGAGCACCGACATACCGGCATTGAAAAAATCAGTCGCGAAAGAGATATCTTTTGCCAAGGCCAGTGAAAAGATCGGCGATGCAGAGGTTTGGCGATCGGCGGACGGCAATGCGGCCGTTGCGGTCATCGGTTACGTGGTGATCCTCGGTGACGCTGCGATTGTGCGAAAATGTCTCGCGTCAGGGCAGGGCGGCAAAAATTTTACCGGCAATTCTGCTTCCGCGGCCCTCGGTAGCTCAAGTGCGGCGATCGCAAGTTTTACGGGAGATGCGGAAACGCCGCCGAAATTGTCTGCGGTGTTGGGCGAGCCTTCGGAAACGAAAGGCGCACAGCCGATCATCGCCGAGACACGGTTTGATCAAACAGGCATGCAAAGAAAGGTCACGTCCGATTTCGGCTTGGTAGGAACGCTCATTGCTCAGTTCGCTGCCGAGGCTGTTCAGAGCCCACAATGATCACTTTCTTTTCGCGCGCCGTTTTAACTTGAGGACATTGCGTTCGATCCAGTGTTCGGCCTCGTGAAAAAATTCAAATTTTGCTTCGTCCCGGCGAAATTCGGGAGTATGGTTATAACGTCGGCCGTTGATATGCTGCGTCGGGTGATAAATGTGCAGCATTTCATGAAATACGACGTATTCGACAATGTACTTCGGCACGTCGCGGGCGTCGAGCGAACGGCTGACGACCACCGTGTTGTGCGTCGAGTCGTGATGGCCTAGGATTCGAAAGGTTTGCCGTGCCGACCACGTCAGCGTCGGCTTTGCGAGACGACTGCGAAAATAACGCCGGTTCAGGTCGGCAAATATCCTATTCAGATCGTAATTCTCGCCGACAGGCGTGGTGATGACCTTTCGGCCGTTCTCGCGTCGGCTGTCTGCGGCGCGTTCACGCATCTGCGGCGTCTTTATGTAGTCGGAATAAAGGTCCCTCGCTTCTATAGGAACGGCTTTGCGCAGCAGTTTCGCTACCAGGATGTAAGCGAGAGCATTCTGGCAAGATCGCGGCATGTCGCGGCAGATCTCGCCGATGCGGACGTAAACCTGGCCGTCTCGAACGCGGATCGTGTGATTTATCCCGACATACGGATAAAAGATTACCTCGATCGGCGGTGTCTTCCTTTTCGGACCGAGTATCGCAAAGGCTTCCTCGTAATACGACTGGATGATCTCAATTTTACGCGGGACTATCTTGTTAATCACGGTTTAACTAATAATTCTTGACACCTTCCACGTTAAAGTGATTTAATTCTTATGGCAAGCATATCGTTTACTTACTTTGCGCGCTAAGCTCGCCGTGAAAAGATGCCGCGGTCCGATTCAAATCGATTAGTCGAGAAAGGCTTGGACTTTCCCGACTCCCGCGGGCAAACCATTCTCTCAGCAGTAGTTAATGAACACTTTGTAACCGGCGAACCGGTTGGCTCGAAGACCATCGCGGAAAAGTTCGCGAATTCCTCGGGCCTCAGTCCGGCAAGTATACGCAACGTCATGGCCGAACTGGAAGAGCTCGGGCTTCTGGAACAGCCTCACACATCGGCCGGACGTGTTCCTACGGACAAGGGTTACAGGTTTTTCGTTGATAATCTGCTCGGAATACTGAGCTTGTCGAATGACGATCTTCGCCGTATCGGCAGCGAATTCGGGCTGAACCCGAGCGAATTTGCATCAACACCCGACCGGTTAATGGAACGAACCTCCCAGCTACTCTCTGCTCTTTCTAATAATGTGGGAATCGTGGTGTCGCCTAGCCTGGCGAGTGACCGCCTGCAGCATATCGAGTTTGTCAATCTTTCCGACAACCGAATTCTCGTCGTACTTGTCTCCGCGCCGAACATTGTTCATAACCGGATAATCAGGCTAAAGGTAAGCTTTACTCGCGACGAGCTCGAAAAGACCGCGAAATATCTTAACGCGGAATTTATCGGGAAAAGCCTTTCGGAGATCAGGAACAGCATTCTGCACCTGATGCACGACGAAAAGGCGCTGTTTGACAGGCTGCTTCAAACCGCTGTCATACTTTGCTCGCAAAGTATCGAAGAGGATGAAGACAATTTCGGCGAGGTGTATGTTGACGGCACGTCGAACATCTTATCGAAGAACGATTTTGCCGATCTCGAACGTCTTCGCGAATTGCTTGCGACCATCGGCGAGAAATCGCGGCTCATTCAGATACTGAATGAATGCGTCGCACGAGATGAGACCGGCGGCGGAGCGGTACAGGTGGTGATTGGGAGCGAAAACCGCACGCCCTCATTGCAGGGATGCACCCTTATTTCGGCTCCCTACCGCGTCGGCGAGACGGGTTACGGAACGCTTAGTGTTCTCGGCCCGACCCGCATTGAATACGGCAGAATGATCTCGCTGGTATCCTACGTCGCACGCGTGCTCGAAACCGTTATGTCTCGGGAAACGTCCAACAACTAGACCGCTCGTCCGGACTCACCGGCAGGTCCTGCCAAAATGGATCCTAACCAGAAAATAGAAAATCTAGACGAGCTTTCGCATAAGGTCGATGCCGATGAAACGGTGTCCGTGGACGACTTTATCAAAGAGCTTGAAGCCAAGGAAAAGGATCTGCATATCACGGCGGACACGACCTTTATCGAGATCGAAGATTCGTTCGACGACGGCGGCGACATACCCGAAATGCTGAGAGAAGCAGCCTCGGCGAAGGGTGTGGAAACGGTTTCACCTGTCGCATCCGTGCCTGCAACTGCAACTGCAACTGGAAGTGCCGTACCTGCGCCGGATATGACAGCGACCGTCGCCAGTCTTCGCGAACAGATCACGAGGATGGAAGCCGATCGCGATGAGATGTTCAAGAACTCGCAGCGGCGCGCGCGTGATCTGGAAACGCTGAAAACGCGAACAGAGCGCGAGCGAAAGGAGACTTTTCAATCGCAGGTCGGCAATCTGGCAACGCAGATGCTGCCTGCTCTCGACAATCTCAACCGAGCACTGGATTTCGCGGGTCAATCACTAGACGAAAAGGGCGAGGAATTCAAACAGTTTTTTGACGGGATCGCACTAGTAAATCAGCAAGTGCTCGACGTTTTTACTCGCATGGGCGTGACGCAGATCCAGACCGTTGGCAGGATATTCGATCCCGAATTTCACGAAGCAGTGGCCACGGAGACCAACGACGATCTGCCGTCAAACACGATATCCGAAGAGCTGCTTCGCGGTTATAAGATCGGCGAAAAAGTCATCCGTCATTCGATGGTTAAGGTATCGCAGGCTTCGACTTCGTCGACTTCGGACCGGACGGCCCGGCCGCCAGACGATCCTCCCGCCGACCCCGAATCGGAACCCGCCGGCGAACTCGACAAATACTAGCCTGACCAGACTTCCCGCCTTTTCCCCGCACCTCACCTGAATCCACCTAAAGGAACCCGAATTATGAGCAAAGTAATAGGAATCGATCTCGGCACGACCAACTGCTGCGTTTCTGTATTGGAAAGCGGAACCGTCCAGATCATCTCGAATAAGGAAGGCGGCCGCACCACGCCGTCAGTTGTCGGTTTTACGGATAAGGACGAACGTCTCGTCGGCCAGATCGCGAAGCGGCAAGCTGTGACCAATCCGGCGAACACGCTTTATGCAGTGAAACGCCTGATCGGACGCAAGTTCAATTCGCCCGAGGTCGAGAAGATGCGCGGCACCGTGCCGTTCGATATTGTCGAAGCGCCCAATGGCGATGCTCATATCAAGGTCTTAGATCGCGTTTACAGTCCGCCCGAAATATCGGCCATCGTGCTCAATCGTCTGAAGCTCGCGGCAGAGGAATTTCTCGGCGACAAGATCACCGAAGCGATCATAACGGTTCCCGCATATTTCGACGACATGCAGCGTCAGGCGACACGCGACGCCGGAAAGATCGCCGGACTTGAGGTTGAGCGGATCATTAATGAGCCGACAGCCGCGGCGCTCGCGTACGGTTTCGGAAAAAATAAAAGCGAAAAGGTTGCCGTCTACGATCTCGGCGGCGGCACGTTCGATATCTCGATCCTAGAGATAAACGACGGTGTTTTCGAAGTGCTTTCGACATCGGGAAACACGTTTCTCGGCGGTGAGGATTTCGACCAGCGGATCATCGACTGGCTCGTCGAGCTGTTCAAATCGGAATCCGGAATCGATCTGAAAGAAGACCGGCTGGCTTTGCAGCGTCTTAAAGAGGCTTCCGAACGTGCAAAATGCGAGCTCTCGAGCGTTTCGGAAGCAAACATTAACCTGCCGTTCATCGCAGCGGATCAGAGCGGCCCGAAGCACATCAACGCGACACTAACGCGCGAAAAATTCGAGGAGCTTGTACAGGACCTGGTCGAGGCATCTGTCGAGCCGTGCCAGAAGGCACTCTGGGATGCCAAGCTCCAGCCGGCGGACGTCGACAAAGTGATTCTCGTCGGTGGACAGACGCGGTCGCCGATCATCGCGAAAACGGTTACAGAGGTGTTCGGCAAAGAGCCTTCGGCTGAGATCAACCCGGACGAGGTCGTTGCGATGGGCGCTGCTATTCAGGGCGGCGTTCTCACCGGCGACGTTAAGGACATTGTGCTTCTCGACGTGCTGCCGCTTAGCCTCGGACTGGAAACACGCGGCGGGCTTTTCGTTAAGCTCATTTCGCGAAACGCGACAATACCGCTCAAGAATACGATGACGTTCACGACGGTGGTAGACAACCAACAGTCGGTGGAGATCCACATTCTGCAGGGTGAACGCGAGATCGCGGGAGCCAACCGCAGCCTTGCCAAATTTGAGCTTGTCGGTATTCCGCCGGCACCACGCGGCGTTCCGCAGATCGATGTTAGTTTTGAGATCGACGCCAACGGCATCGTCAATGTTTCGGCTCAGGACAAGATGACCGGCCTCGAACAGGCGATGCAGATCACGCCTTCGTCGGGTCTGGCTCCGGAGGAGATCGAGCGAATGATCATGGAATCGGTGACGCTAGTGGAACGCGATCGCGACGAACGCGAATTGATCAGCCAGCGCAACCGGCTCGAAAATCTGCTCAAAAACGCGCGAAAGGCAATGGTCGAATACGGCCGCAGTTTCTCGCTCGGAGAACAGCAGGAGATCAACGGCATCCTCAACGGAGCCGAAGAATCGCTCACGGCAACCGATATCGAACAGGTGAAGTCCGCCCTGGTCAAAGTCGAAGAGGCCGCTAGCCGCATCACCGCTTCGATGCTTTCGGCAGTGTAACGGGAAGCCGAGAGATCAAGGATCGTCACTCTCCGACCTCATGCAGGCCGCTCAGTGCTTGAAAGTTAACGGCTGGTACGACATAATAGACATTGCGTCAGTTCATTCTTTGAACTGGCGTTTTGTCGATTCTGGACCGCAGACCGCCGGTCCGTTCTATTGCAAAGGTTACGATCCACAGATGGCAAAACGAGATTATTACGAAGTATTAGGCGTCACAAAAACGGCGAGTGACGGCGAGATCAAAAAAGCCTATCGAGCTCTGGCTATCCAGCATCATCCGGACAAAAATCCCGGTGATCACAGTGCCGAAGAAAAATTCAAAGAGTGTGCCGAGGCTTATGCCGTGCTTTCGGATGCGCAAAAGCGTGCGTCGTACGACCGTTTTGGCCATTCGGCGAACGGTGGCGGCGGCTTCGATCCCGGGTTTTCGAATATCGAGGACATCTTCGACATTTTCGGATTTGGCGACATGTTCGGAGGCCGCGGCGGCAGGAGGACGAGCGTCCAACGCGGATCTGATCTCCGGTACGATCTGGAGATAACGCTAGAAGAAGCGGCTACCGGAAAGGAAGAGAAGCTGGAGATACCGCGGCTAGAAACCTGCGAGGCATGCAGAGGAAGCGGCGCCGAGGCCGGCACCACGCCCGAGACTTGCTTGACCTGCAGCGGCAGCGGGCAGACACGGTACCAGCAGGGATTTTTCAGCGTGATGCGGACGTGCTCGAACTGCCAGGGGAAGGGGCAGATCATCCGCAATCCGTGCAAGTCCTGTAACGGCGACGGGCGGATCGAGAAGGAAAAAACGCTCGAGATCAAAATACCGGCGGGCGTCGAGACAGGTTCGCGCCTTCGAGTCACCGGCGAGGGCGAAGCAGGCGTCGGCGGCGGGCCGTCGGGCGATCTGTTCGTCGTGCTTCACCTTGCCGAACATGACACATTCGAACGGCAGGGTGCCAATCTTTATTCGGCCGTGCCGCTGACATTCGCACAGGCGGCTCTCGGAGCCGAGGTAAAGGTGCAGACACTGGACGGCGAGGAAGATCTAAAGGTACCCGCGGGAACGCAGACAGGAACCGTATTTCGCATCAAGTCACGGGGAATGCCGGCACTTGGCGGCCGCGGAAAGGGTGATCTTTTTGTCGCAGTCACGCTGATCACGCCGAAGACGCTGACCAAGGATCAGCGGAAGCTGCTCGAACAGCTCGCTGAGGTCGAGGACACGGACTTTACCGACGCGTCCTTTATTGAAAAGGTCCGAAACATTTTTGGCTAAAGAAGAAGGCCGGCATATCCCCGGCTACGTTGTTAATAAAAAATGGTTAGGCGGAAGCGAGCTTTGATTTGACCGCTTCGCTTATGAGTTTTCCGTCGGCGGACTTTCCCGTGAGCTTTGCCATCGCGGCTTTCATCAGCATGCCCATGTCCTTCATCGATGATGCGCCTGTCTCCGCTGCAGCGACATCGACCGCGGCTACGATCTCATCTACCGACGCGGCTTGCGGCAAATAACTGTCGATATGCGTGATCTCGGCGGCTTCTTTTTCCGCGAGGTCGCTACGGTCGGCTTTTTCGTATTGTTCGATCGAATCGCGGCGCTGCTTTACGAGCGTTTGCAGTGCCTTTTGCACTTCTTCATCGGTTAGCTCGCCGCCTTTTTCGATCTGGCGGTTCATCAGGTTGGCCTTCACCATCCGCAGCGTTCCGAGTTTTGCAGCATCCTTAGCACGCATTGCGGCGGTCAGGTCCGCGATTATCTTTTCCTTCAAACTCATAATGCCAAGTCTAATGTAAATTGCATTCGGTGTCAGCCGGCGGTTGGAAATTCGACGACTAGAGAATATTGACGGCGCGTGCGGCAAGCAACGCGAGGACGGTAAGCGAGATGACCGATTGGATCATCATCAGAACCTTTCCCCATCTCGCAAGCACAGGCGTGTCAGTCGGCGAAAAAGCGGTACTTGTATTAAAGGCGAGAAAAAGATAATCGAAGAAATTTGGCGACCAGTATTCTTCGCGCGTTTCGCGTGCGACCTCGCGTGTGAGCGTCATCTGCGGAAAAAGGAAGGCCCCGTCCGTGTGTTCACGTCGATGATCACGTGAATGCGGACCGCCCGCGTCTAGCCGCCAGTACCAGAGGGCGAAAACCAGTATATTTGTCGCCCAGAGACATGCGGCAGAGCCGAGCAGCTGCGGAGGCGTCTCGAGATGTTTCGGCAGACCCATGATCAGCAGGGCGACCGAAGCGATCATACCCAACGTAACGACGGCGGTCACGAGAAATCCGAGAACACGATTCATTTCATGATAATGCTTGTAATGCGAAACGGCCGTCGGGATCAGCGTAAAGAACACGAGAACGAAAAACAGCCACCGCGGTCCGATTATTAAGTTGGAAGGCAGCGCTGTGTAAAGTCCGCCGATCGCGGCCACGGCGACAAATGCCGGCCATCGAGGCTCCGGGTCGTAGTATTCGGGTTCGTCTTTTGTTGAGACGGACATAGGTTTGCTTAAAGCCAAGCGGCGGTCAGGACCGCTACGTTCCTTTCGGTTTGCAAGATTAACACGCTTATGCGGGGACGAGAAGAGGGAAAGCGATCCAATAAAAGTTGGGCCGAATGTCTAATTCGACCCGTGAACTAAGATTGGAATATGGAGCTTTACTTCACACCCGCCGGGCATCCGACCATCGCGTCGAAGGCGCTTGTGCGGTAGATCTCAGTGCTATATGTCCCGGCACCCGCGTAATCCTGTTTCACACGCGCACTGTAGACATGGCAGTACGGCTGGTCGTCGGTGGTATCGCGGACGTATATGTTGCCGTCTTTATAGCGATACTGCGGCAGGCCGTAGTCATCCTTCGCGGTCTGCCAGCCGGCGGTGTCAAAGCCGATCTTATAAACCTTGATCGTTGCCGGCGTTTTGAAATAATTCATCAATACCTTTTCCGATGCTGCGTCGCGAAATTTGAAGAGAGCGGGGCTCGGAGCCGAGCTTGCCATCTTTGCATCGACCGCTTTTGCGAGGCTGTCCAGCGCCGGGGAAATGATGTCGCATGGTCCGCCGCGTTCCGTGTACCCGAAATCCTTCAGCCATTTTTCCCGGGCTGTTTTTGAGACCGCATAAAGAACGTAGTTGTAATTGCTCTCATGGACCATCGTGCCGCCTTCTTTAGGGTCGTACGCTTCCACCTCGGCCTGCATCTTCTTTATGTCGCCGACGTGATAATCGACCGCCGGGCTTTTCTCGCATCCTGACGACGCTTGAGGAACCCTCGCACTCGAATCAGTTGAAGTATTGACGGTGGCGGGTGTGTCGGTCGTCGTTGTGGTCGTCGTCGTTGTCTGCGTCGTTTTCTTGATCTTTGGGATCTTCGGTATCGTGATCGTGAACTGCGCGGAAGCGGCGCCGGCGAACACGCCCAACAAAGCGAAAGCGGCCCCGAACCTCGTGATTTTCAATAGCATTTATTCTCTCCTTTTAGTTTTGGATGTCTGCGAATGAAAAGGGAATCCGCAAATCTTCAAAGGCCGAGCACGGACCAGTCCTGCGCATGCGCTAGGATCGGCTTGACGATCGGACTCATTTTTGAAAGGGCTCCTGAATACGAAACGATCACGTCGTCGCTCGGATAGCTACGGAGGCGTCGGTAGCGATCTGATGCAGCCGCGTGATCGTCATCAACGGATGATTACCATGGATCTTGCGACCCTTATAATGGGCTGGATCGACGCGTCCATCGAAAGTGCCGACGATCAGATTTCCGTTATTTGCGATCGGAAACTGCCCGATCGCGGTGTAAGTATCGTTATCCATCGTGCCCGAGACCTCGGGTGCTCGATAGCCGGCTTCGGTCAGCCCGGCCGCCGAAAGGCTGTATCCAGCGATAAGTCTGAGCATCGCCTGAACCAGCACGACATCGTCGAAAAGATTGCTTCCTCCCGCGCCTACGGCATTCGTCACGTTATAACACGGTTCGTTCGATCCGTCGGCGAGATAAATAGTATCGAATTTCATCGCTGCCAGCCTCCTGTTGCGATCGGACTTCTTTGTGGATAGCCTTGGACAGATTTGTTTGCTTCGGCTCGCGGCGCGTCGTTCGGACGAACGCCAGCCTCTTGTATGAAAAAATAAACCGCTAAAGCTTATCAAACGAATGACGCTGTGGGAACGACTTTTTGCGTACGAAGATTACGTACAGGACACCGGATAGGTGTTGTGTTAATTTTATATCTTTATCTCTATGAAGCTGCGCTGGTCCCTTGGCATAATAGCCGCCATCTTTCTCGCTACATTTTGCTTGTTCCCGCAGCTGAAGATGCTTTATCTTCGAGGGAATTCGTGGAACGGGCATTATGCGTTAAACGACATCGACGAAGCGGCCTACGCGTCATACATTCGTGCGTTGATCGACGGCCGGGCGCGAAAGAACGATCCCTATTCGGGCGCCGACGAATCGCCGGAAACTCCGCAGCCGGAGTCGCTTTTCTCCATTCAGTTCGCCGCTCCGTATACGATTGCCGTGCCCGCTCGTCTCCTGGGCATCGGAACGCCGTGGGCGATGACGATCTCGGGCGCGTTAGCCGGTTTTCTTGCGGCGCTTGCCGCCTTTTGGCTGGTCGGGAACATCACGCAAAACTCATTGTACTCGATGGCGGCATCATTAGTCATTTTCGCCGGCGGAGCTTTGTTCGCGGGCGAAGGTGCGGCATCCGAAATTTTCTTTGACGGGTTCTCGTACCCTTATTTTCCCGGTTTCCGCCGCTACATCCCCGCGCTCGCGATGGCTGCTATTTTTGCGATGTTCGCGTTTATATGGAATCTATTAGACGCGAGGATTGCCGTCAGCCCGAAATCCGAAGCCAGAAACCTGAAACCCGCAGCTGCCGTCGCGGCCGCCACTTGTTTCGCCTACTGCGTTTTTTCGTATTTCTTTATCTGGACGACGGCCGCGGCGTGGCTGGGGGTGATCGGCCTTTTATGGATCGCTGTTAGGCCGGCAGGCTGGACCACCGACGTTAAGCATCTCGCAATTGTCGGTATCGGCTGCGTGGCCGCGCTCGTGCCGTATGCCTATCTACTTTCGCTTCGTTCGCCGTCGATGGACGATGTCCAGCTTCTGGTTCTGTCGCGTGCTCCGGACTTATGGCGTGTTCCCGAATACATAAGTATCTTCTGTATCGCCATGATCGCCTTTGGCACCGTGGCAAAGGTGATCACTGTTAGAGACCGCTCGACACTGTTTACGCTCGCTACAGCCATTGTGCCGCTGATCGTCTTCAATCAGCAGATCATCACCGGTCGCTCGCTGCAGCCGATCCACTATCAGGTTTTTATCGGAAATTATGTCGCGGGCCTCGCGCTTGTTCTGACCTTTGGGATATCGCTGAAGCGACAGCTTGTTTCCGCAAGTTCGACGATGAAATTCGCGTCAGTGATACTGGCGGTTATCGCGATCTTCTGGGGGTTTGTCGAATGTCACTACACCGTCCGCGTGCTTGACGATGCCAATGTCGAGCGGGACGGCGCCCTGCCAGTCGCACGCCGTCTTGAAAGCTTAGCGGGCAACGATCCGCAGCGTTTTCGGCAGACGGTGCTTGTGTACGACAGTCTTTTTGCGGACGATCTGCCCAGCGTAGCGCCGCAAAATGTCTTATGGGCGCGCCATCAGCACGTCTTCGCCGGCCTGTCGTGGCAGCAAAATAAGGAACGCTATTATAAATATTTATACTTTTCGAATATTGACGAAGACGGGCTGGATTATCTCCTCAAGAATGATTTCGTTTCGCAGATCGCCCTTTTCGGCTGGGGACGTCATACCGGACGACTCAGCATAAATGCTAAACCGCTCACATTTGGCGAGATCGCGGAGGAGGTCGAGAGTTACCGCAGGTATCGCGATTCCTTCAATGCCGCGACCGCCGCCGATCCGCTGCTTTCGTATGTCGTCGTCAGCAACAGCGAAGACACCGACATGTCGCAACTCGACAAATGGTACGAGCGTCACGACTCGGAAACTATCGGAAATTACACGCTTTATCGGGTCCGGCTGCGACCGTCCGCCTGACTTCGGGCGCAAAAGTGGCCGCCCGGAATAAGAGGCGGCCGATATGTATTGCTAAGTAAAACTAATGTATTGCTTAAGCCGCTGCTAGCAGATCGTTCGACGTTTCAGCAAAAACGCGTCTGCCATTTAAGGCGTCGTCGATGATCTCACGAACTGCCGAGGCATCCGGATTAACTTCCATACGTGCACACGCACGTAGATGCCGGATGATGCCTTCGGTCGCGATCTCCACTGAGTCCGGCGCCAGCTTCGAAAACCGGCGAGCCTGAATGTGATCGATTTGCAGAATTCTATCCTGCAATGTCATTTGTTTAGCTGCTGCCACTTTTTATTCTCCTTACTAGGTAAATTACCCCTTGTAAAATTCGTCTGGAAACACTTCACGCCTCAACTGCGTCTCGAAGCGATGCAGTTCCTTAACATTTAGTTGAAATTATCAACAGTCTTGATGCAGTGAAAAATGAAGTTCCCGACCCGTTTCCAACGTATGTCAGAATTGTAACATAGTAGAAACGCCGATGTCACTAAATTTTTTGAGGCGCAATTCCCCATTTTTCGGCGCGATAAGGCCGGCAAAGCTTCGCTCAGCCGGCCGATGTTCGTTCCTAAACGAATGCTTGACTATTTACCGCCGACAGCGTCTTTCATCGCTTTGCCGAGACGGAATTTGACAGTCGTTTTCGCGGGGATCTTGATTACCGCGCCGGTCGCGGGATTGCGGCCTTCGCGTGCCTTGCGTGTAGCCTTAACAAGCTTACCAAAACCGGGAAGGGTGAATTCACCGTTCTTTTTCACTTCTGCCGTCGCGAGTTCTGCGATCGAATCGAAAAGTGCTTTAACTTCCGTCTTTTTCATTCCGGATGAATCCGCCAGCGCAGTGACGATCTCAGTCTGTGTCATACGAGCCATATTGAGTAACCTCCAAGAGTTTAAATTGTGAATATGAATACTGCTGTTGCGAGTGTGACCTGCCCTAAGGAAGATGGTGCAGCTTCGGGCAATTTGTTCTTCTGAACCAAGCTTGATGGTCGGGGCGGCAAGATTCGAACTTGCGGCCTCACGGTCCCAAACCGTGCGCACTACCAGGCTGTGCTACGCCCCGTTTGTTTCATCTAAGAAACGGTTCCAAGTGTCGAATTCTACAGGCGAAAAATGGATTGGTCAAGTCAAACATCGTTAAAATGCAGTAAATATCGCATTATTAGCTCAGCGGCGCGTCCGCGGTGGCTTATTTGCTGCTTTATATCGCGTGCGAGCTCGCCGAACGTCTCGGAAAACCCTTCAGGGACGAAAATCGGGTCGTACCCGAAACCGCCGCTCCCGCGCGGCTTTTCTGCGATCGTTCCCGCGGATACTCCTTCGGCGGTGAAGAGTATATTTCCGTCGCTGTTCGCTATTGCCATGACGCACCGGAATTGAGCGGTGCGGTCCAACGCACCTGAGTCGCTTAATTCACGCAGCAGCTTTTTCATCTTGCCGGCGAACGGCAGATATTCGCCGCCGTAGCGCGCCGAATATACGCCCGGTGCACCGCCGAGGGCGTCGACTTCCAATCCGGAATCGTCAGCGATCGCCCATGATCCGGTCGCACAAGCGTAGGCTGACGCTTTTAGCTCTGCATTCTGCTGAAACGTGGTGCCGGTTTCTTCGACGACCTCAATGCCCGAGAGATCTGGCAAAAACTTAAGACCGACCGGTATGTCTTGCATCAGGTCGCGAAGTTCGGCGATCTTGCCTGCGTTCTTCGTCGCGATCAGAAGCTCTGACGGAAGTGCATTATTCATTGGCAAACAGCATATTTCAGCGCCGTCCCTTTGGGCAACGCGCCGCTTGCGAGAGACAGAAATTCGTTGCTAAATACAGTTCAAACGGAGTATAGATATATTAACGGGGACCTCACTGGCCCGACGCGTTTTTTCCGCTTTTAACAACTTTCAGAGAGGGCATTCCATTTGGATTCAGCTGCCGGCACAATAAACGCCGAAGATATCCCACAGGTTTTCGACGACGCCGTAAGCGAGATCGACCAGATCTCGGCCGTCTTCGACGAAGCAGAGTTGATGTTTGAGCTTGGCCTCTGGCTGTCGGGACTCGAGAGCTTTCTCCGGTCGTCCGATCACGGCTATGCCAATCCGCTGCAGGGCGCCGCCGCTGTTCGAAATTATTCGCGCGAGCTCCGCCTGACGCGGACCGCGCTTCTTTTGTGTTCGCGTCTCAACTTTCGCCTGCGGCGCGTCAGCGAAGGCACGCCGACGGACGGATCTATCACCCGGCTTTCGATCGAACAGATAAATCGCTTCGGGATCCTGCTTCGCGATTCGATCCTCTTGAACGAGGGTTTGAATGCGTCGGTCGCCACCGGGTTTGGGGAATGGACGGCGTGGAACAAGACACTTTCCGCGACCCTGCAATTGTCCGGCGAGGTCAAAGTTTTTATTGCCTATGCCGAGACCATCGGTGACACGTACTTGCCGGCCGCCATAACCGATCTGCTCAAAAACAAGCCGATGTCGTTCGACGCCGCAGAGCTTGCGGTCATTCTTCCGCGGTTTGCTCGGATCCTAAAATGGCTTAGCGTCGTCGGCCGCATGCTGCGAAACGACGAGCCGTTGAAGCCGACGCTCTTGATATTTTCGCGCGTACACGAACAGACAACCGAGATGGTCGGCTACATTGACCGCAGCCTCGCCCGCTTTCCAGATGAAGGTGCGGAACTCTTCAGCTCGCTCGACGGAGCTTCGTACACAGCCGCCCTGGAGTTGAAAAAGGTTTACAATCAGGAGCTGATCGGCATCGTCGGCGTGCGGCCGGCGCCATCCGTTTATGCCCGGATCGAGACCGCTTATTCGCTGCTCAACGACAGCTTTCAGCAGATTATCTCAGGCTTTGTGCGGCTGGCCGATCCGAAAATTTCGACGCTCGACCTGTTTCCGAATTTTCGCGTTAAGCTCGAACAGTCACTGCTGCTTCGCGAGGACCTGGCCCGCGTTTTGCGCATAGTGCAGCGGGCGGAACAGGACCCGGGCCAAGGAGTGCTCGAAGAATTGCGAAGCGATCTTGGCGGATTGCTCGGAAACACGATGCGGTACCTTTTCTATAAAGACCGCGAGACGATTGAGCGATTCGGCGAGGAGATCTTTGCCGCCGGCGATAAAAAGGACCTCACGCCGATCCTGCATCGTTTCGGCGCGTATCTCGAGACGCTCTTTGGACAGGTGAATATGAGAACAGTGCTTGCGGACCATCCATTCGAAGACGTTCTGTAGAGAACCCGATATCTTATTCGGGATACAGCAACCGGGTAAAACCCACGGCTAAATTCATCGGATTGCCACGCGATCTGGAAATTAAGCGTCGACAAACTACTGCGATCTTAACGTTCCCAAGGGCTTACGGAATAACACATCAAAACTTGCAGCAGCGCCGACGAGCATCACTAAAATAGTTGTGATCACGACGCCTTCGACCGTAAGAATCGGATCGAATGTCCATGAGATCTCCAATAGAAAACGGCTGACCACGTACGAAAGTGCGGTCGCGAAAACCGTGCCGATCAGCCCTGCAAGAAGTCCAAGCAGCCCGTATTCTACAATCAGGATCGCCGCGAGCGTCGGCCGCCGCGCGCCAAGTGTTTTGAGAATTGCGTTCTCGTACACCCGCTGCGATTTTGTTAAAGCAACCGATCCGATCAATATCAGAATTCCGCTGAGTATGACGAATCCGCCAACGAACGAAATCGCGAGTACAAAATTGTTGACCAGCTTCTGCACTGCGGCGACGATGTCTGCCACGTCGAATATCTGCACGTTTGGAAATTTTGCCAGAGCGTCACGCTGCAGACGCTGCCGGTCCGTCGCCGAAACGCGGGTGAGCACGGTCGCGGCGTAGCTCTGCGGCGCCGCTTCGAGCGTGCCCGGCCTAAAAACGAAAACGAATGCCGTACGCGTATTGCGAAGATCGATCTTCCGGATATTGGCGACTCGAGCGGTTATCTTCCGGCCGGAAATATCGAAAGTGATCGAATCGCCCGCCGAGACATTGAGCGTCTTCGCCATGTCCTCCTCGACCGAGACCTGCGGCTCATCATCGTACGCGTCGCCCCAGAATTGACCCGCCACAACCGATTCATTTGCGTCCAAATTCGGGCGATAGGTGACCGCAAATTCGCGGCCGATCTGTCCCTGCTGCTGCCGGACCTCACGCTGGCCGAGGTCAAAACCTTCCCCGTTTACAAAAGCGATGCGTGCGCGAACGGTCGGCGTCGTTTCGGCTTTTTCACCGACGCGTTCCTCGATCATCTGCTCGAGCTCGTTGATCTGGCTTCGCTGTATGTCGATGAAAAATAAGCTCGGTAAACGGGCGTTACGTGTAGAGTCGAATTCGCGGACGAGATTCGTCTGCATCGATTGGACCGCCAGCACAACAAATGCACCGAGACCGACGGCGAGCAGAATTATTCTCGTCTGATTTCCCGGACGGTAAAGCGAATTTATCGCCTGCGAAAGCGCGAATATTCGCCGCGTGCGGATCTTTCTCAGCAGCCACGTCAGCAGCATCGCCGCGAGATATAATACAGCCGACGTAACGCCAAGTCCGATAAGAAAAAACGCGCCGATCTTTACCGAACCGGCCTGCCAGACGGCGAGCCCGAGCAACCCCGCGAGTGACATAGCGCCGAATATCCATTTCGCCGGATCGAGCCTGCGGATGTTGGCGTTATTTTCGTCTCGAAGCAGCAGCTTCGGCTTTATGTTTCGCACCTGCAGCAGCGGCAGTGCCGAAAATAGCAGCGAGATCATTACGCCGAGCACTATTCCCTGCAGAGCGATCGATGGTTTCACGCCGTAGGTCATTTTTTCCGGAAGATCGTTAACGAACTGCCACCGCACGACCCACAACGTCGTCTGAGCAAATACAACGCCGACTACGCTGCCCGCGAAACCGAGCGTGAGTATCTGCAGCAGGTAAACCGTGATTATCTTGTTCCCGCCGGCACCGAGACACTTTAAAACAGCGACCGTTTTTCTTTTCTGCTCGACGAAGGCTCGTGCGACGTTCCACACGCCTACGCCGCCGAGAACCAGGATCAAGAGGCCTGTGAGAGCGAGATAGTTCTCGGTGCGTGCAAACTGTTCGCCGAGATTCTCTTGCTGCTCCCGGTAGGACGCGATGCCGACCGTTGTGCCCTTTAATGCTTCGCGAAGCTGCTTTACCAGCTCCGTTGGATTGTCAGTCGTACGGTAAAGAATGTGGCGGCGCACGCGGCTCGTATTCCTGGTTATGCCTGCTTCGTCAAATGCTTTTTTTTCGATAAAGACGCGCGCGCCGATGCGAAAGCCGCTCGTTCCACCCGGCTCCTGATCGAAGCTGCCGCGTATCTGGAATTCTCCGTCGCCGAGTTTGATCTTGTCGCCGACTTTTACGCCGAGGTCTTCGAGCAGGATTTTGGCGACGAGTGCTCCGTGCTTTTCGAGCAGTGAAAAATCAAACGGCTTTCCGTCGCCGAGATCGAACTGTCCGACAAGCGGGAACGGCGGCTCGATACCCTTGAGCTCGACGAACTTTACGTTCGGATTCGCCGGATCGGTTGGCCGTGCCATCGCCGAAGTGTTGATCGTTTCGTTTCGTCCGTCGACTATTCCGGACGCTTTCACGGCACTCTCGATCGCTGAAAGATCGGTCGGCGTAAAATCGCTGGTCGAATTTACGTCGATGTCCGCTGTCATTAGCGCTCGGGCGTCGGTTCCTACCGCTCCGGTGAGATTCTGTATCAAGGAACGCAGTGCAACGACGGCGCCGACACCGAGAGCGATGCAGACGAAGAAGAACAAGAGCCGCTGCCATGATGAACGAATCTCGCGTCGCGTGAGGTTGAAGATAAATCGCATAGACTATCCCGCGGGAGCATCGTCGACTATGCGCCCGTCTCTAAGCTCGACCTGCCGCTGTGCCTGCGAAGCGAGAGCTGCATCGTGCGTTACCAGCACGAGCGTGACATTATTCTGACGGTGAAGATCGGTCATCAGTTTAAAAATGTGCAAGCCATTTTTCGAATCGAGATTGCCGGTCGGCTCGTCCGCAAGCAGTATCTTTGGATGATTGGCAAACGCTCTGGCGATCGCGACTCGCTGCTGTTCGCCGCCCGATAGCTCGGCCGGATAATGATGTCCGCGGTCAGTAAGATCGACGTCATCAAGCAGCCGGGCCGCGCGCGATTCAGCATCGCCGGCGCCGGCGATCTCAAGCGGGATCAGAATGTTTTCGTACGCCGTTAAACTGGGAATCAAATGAAATGACTGAAAAATGAAACCGATCTTTTCGCTGCGGACGCGGGCAAGTCCGTCTTCGTCCATAGACGTAATGTCATCACCGTCAACGATGATCGTGCCGCTCGACGGCGCGTCGAGACCGGCGATAAGGCCCAGCAGCGTCGATTTTCCGCTGCCCGATGCTCCGGTGAGCGCGACAAACTGGCCGCCCGGGATCTCGAGCGAAACGTCCGAGAGTATCGTCAAGTCTTCCGTACCTGACCGCACGGTTTTTGTAATATCCTTTAACGCGATCATAAACGTCGATTGTCATGCAGAAGCCCGCACGAAGTATGGGCGAACCCGCAACTGGTCTGTGTCGCCCGTAAGCCGTGCGGGCTTCTGCATGTAGTCAAAATTAAAATTCAAAACAATGCTGTATATTATTCGAACGGCATGAATTATAAGTTTCAGGTATTTACCGCGCACGCGACCATAACAGGACGGGGAGGGACGGAAATCTCTCCGAACCTTAATACAGCCGCCAACATCGAAGAACATATTTGAAATGAGCCGGTGCGGTACATACATCAATGAAGTCATTACACTTTCCTTCGATCGTTATTTTTATCGTCTTTTTTCTGTCCGCTTGCGGTGTGGAGAAAACCGTCAGCACGCAGGCCGCTAAGCCGCTTGCCACGCCTCCTGTCGCGGTCCAGAGACCGAAGGTCGTTGCGTTTGGCGACAGTCTGACGGCCGGGTTCGGTCTGACGGAAAACGAATCTTACCCCTTTTTGCTGCAGCAGCAACTGAACGCCGACGGTTACAATTACGAAGTGGTCAACGCCGGCGTATCGGGCGATACAAGTATCGGCGGAGCGGAGCGTATCGATTGGGTGCTGGGGCAGGACGACGTGAAGATCCTCGTACTAGAGCTCGGCGCCAACGATCTTCTTCGCGGAATGCCTGTTCCGCAGCTCAAGCAAAATCTCGCGAAGATAATTGAAAAAGCACAAGCCAGGAAGGTGACCGTGCTGCTCTGCGGAATGCTCGCTCCACCGACGGTCGGCGGCGATTACCAACGCGCTTTCACGAACGTATTTCCCGACCTCGCCGAAAAATATAAGGTCGCTTATCTGCCTTTTCTGCTCGAGAATATCGCACTCAAAAAGGAACTTAACCAGGGCGATGGCATACACCCAAATGCCGACGGCGAAAAAATAATGACGGCCAATATTTACAAAGAGCTCAAGCCGCTCCTCAAAAGCTGACTGAACAACCCGATCTGGACGCGAAGTCGCGGATGGCGCGGGGAGGTGCCGATCTGACGTCGGATCAAAGACCCGTACAAATCCGCTATATTCCTTTTATCCGTGTTCGAACTTCGGGTTAATATCTACAATATGAACTTAACCCATCTCGAATGCGCCAATTGCGGCCTTCGCCATGAGGCCGGAGTGCTGCAAAACCTATGCGTCGAATGCGGAAAACCGCTTTTCGTCCGCTACGATCTCGCGAAAGCGGCTGAAACCCTGACTAAGGAATCGCTGAAGACGCGGCAATCGTCGCTATGGCGGTACAGGGAAGTCCTACCAGTGGAAAATTCCGAAAATATCGTCAGCTTTGGCGAAGGTTGGACGCCGCTGCTAAAAGCCGAGAGGTTGGCGAGGACGTTTCCGATCAAACTCAATTTGTTCATCAAGGATGAAGGCCAGAATCCAACCCAGAGTTTTAAAGCACGCGGAATGACGGCGGCGATCTCGATGGCGAAGGAGCTCGGCGTCACGAAGGTCGCCGTCCCGTCAGCCGGAAACGCCGCCGGTGCTCTCGCCGCATACGCCGCGCGAGCGGGAATGGAAGCGTTCATCTTCATGCCCGCCGACACGCCGAAGGCGAACATTGTAGAATGCCAGCAAACGGGCGCCCACGTCACGCTCGTCGACGGCCTGATCACCGATTGCGGCAAGATCGTCGCCGAACGCAAAGAATCCGAAGGCTGGTTCGACGTCTCGACCCTGAAAGAGCCCTACCGTGTCGAAGGCAAAAAGACCATGGGCTACGAGCTCGCCGAGCAGTCCGACTGGACGCTGCCCGATGTCATCCTCTACCCAACCGGCGGCGGCACCGGCCTGATCGGAATGTGGAAAGCATTCGACGAAATGGAGCAGATGGGCTGGATTGGCCCGAAACGTCCGCGGATGATCAGTGTGCAGTCCGAGACATGCGCGCCGATCGTGCGGGCGTTCGAGAAAGGCGAGCGGTTCGCCGATGAATTCGAAAACGCAGCGACCGTCGCCGCCGGCCTCCGCGTCCCGAAAGCGATCGGCGATTTTCTCATCCTCGACGCCATACGTGGTTCAAAAGGCACCGCGATCGCAGTCACCGACGCTGAGCTGGTCAAAGCCGTAGCCGAGATAGGCGCCGCGACCGGCATCTTCGCCGCCCCCGAAGGCGCCGCCTGCCTGCCCGCCCTGCGAAAACTGATCGATCAGCATCAGGTGAAAGAAGGTGAGACGGTTGTGATCTTTAATACCGGATCTGGTATCAAATATCTCGAGGTGTTTGAATGAAAAAATGGCATTATTTTGCGTGTCTCGGACCCGCTGCCGCAGACCGCCCGCATCATGGCCAAAGACGAAGACGTCTGCCTCCACTGCGGCCTCTATGCCGAACGCTGCCCCACCGCCGCCTGGGATATGTAAAAATTCTTCTACAACGTCACCAAAGCCGGCGAGGTCAAGTACGGCAATCTCGTCCAGATCGAAAGGAATGGGAACGGTGTTAAAGTTTAATTGAGGTAATTTATGACAGCACAAACAATGGATTTGATCGCAATGGCCGAGGCTCTGCCTATTGATGAAAAGGCGATGCTTGTAGATCGCCTTCTCGACAGCATGTATCCGCGGCAGGAAGAAATCGACGAACTGTGGAAAGTCGAAGCTGAGCGCCGTGTCGAAGAAGTGCGGTCGGGAAAGGTTCGGACTATACCGGGCGAGAAAGTGTTCGAGGAAATAAGGAACCGCTTTGGTAAATGACGTTCGAATTTCATCCCGACGCGCGAGTCGAATTTCTCGAAGCGATCGCATACTACGAAACCTGTCGCGAAGGCTTAGGGTTGCGCTTGTCTAGAGAAGTGTCCGCTACGATCAATCGTGTCACGCTCGGACCTGCGACATGGCCTAAGATCTCGGAAAATACGCGACGCTGCCTAACGCGACGGTTTCCTTACGCAGTGATCTATGAGATCCGAACGAACGATATCTTAATCATCGCGGTAGGTCATCTCAGCCGTGAACCATTAAATACAAGGCGCTCGACCAAAACCGCTCAAAGGTCGGCCAAGGCGTCGCCGGCGACCCCGCCTACGGCAACGACAGCCCCCTCTACGGAGCCATGGGCTTTGTCCGCAAATCCGAGAAGAAATCCGGCCTGACGCGGAAGAAGAAGACGCCGTAATGCATACCGCACCGGCTCCCTCGAGGAGGCGTCGCCAAAAAAACCAAACTATCAGTTTCGCGCATATTCTGTTAAAATCTGCGGTGGTTTATAGGGATATCTATGTTCAGCGATAACTTCAGACGCGGCGAAGGCGGCGGCAAAGGCAAGAAGGGCTCGAAGGCCGTTTCCAAGATGGCGGATATTGGTTGGAAGGCTTTTCAGGCCGTGAATAAGGCTTTGCCGGAAAGCGACGCAATTACGCCAAAGTGGGCGGCGGAACCGCTTTTGAAGTCGTATGAACGAACGGCACCGCCATTGGGTTTTCCGAGGGAAACCGACAGTCTTTGCCCGGCCTGCGTAAAAGCCGTCCGCGAAGGCGTGATAACCGGAACGATTCCGCTCGAAATACTAAAAGATTCGCACCCCGGCGAGATCAAGGCACAGATCGTCGAGGAGAACGGCCAGGTCGTGATGAAAAAGACCTGCCCGACGCACGGCGAATACGTCGACGTGATGGCGACCGACCCGGCGTTTTTGGAGCGTATCGAATCGCTTTTTTACGGCCGAGATTTCAAGGCGGCAGAGGACAAGCACGTTCATCACCACGGCACGTCGGATATCAAATTCGGCCGCGGAGCCGTGCTCACGGTCGACCTGACGAACCGCTGCAACATGATGTGCAATCCGTGCTTCATGGACGCGAACCAGGTCGGATACGTGCACGAGCCGACGTTCGAGGACACAAAAGCGATTCTCGACCGTGCGATCTCGTTCAAACCGCGTCGTCAGATCATCATTCTGTTCTCCGGCGGCGAGCCGACGATCGCACCGCACTTTCTGGAGTCCGTCGCGTACGCGAAGAAGATCGGGTTTTATCGAATTCTCGCGGCTACAAACGGCATTCGTTACGCCGAAGACATCGAGTTCTGCAAAGCCGCGAAGGAAGCCGGACAGCACGGTGTTTATCTGCAGTTTGACGGAACGTCGGAAGAGAAGAACAAACACCGCGGCGTCGGCAACTTGTTTGACGTAAAACTGAAGGCGATCGAAAATCTCGCATCGGTCGGGGTCAAGGTCACGCTTGTAACGACGATCGTGAACACCGTCAACAACGACGGGATCGGCAGCATCGTAAAATTCGCCGCCGAGAATATCGACAAGGTGCAGACGATCGCGTTCCAGCCCGTTTCGTTTACCGGACGCGACGAGGACGTGTCCGACAAAGACCGCATCGAGCAACGTTATACGTTGGCGGGCATGACACACGACCTGAAGGACCAGCTCGACGGCACCTTGCAGCCGCTGCGTGACTGGTTTCCTTTAAGCTCGTATTCCGCGTTCACGTCCGTGATGGACATGCTCCAAGGCGCCGACGCTCCGTGGGGCTGGTCGTCTTGCAACTGCCACCCGAACTGCGGCATTTTCACGCTCATCGTCGTCAACAACAAGACCAACGAAATGCGCTCGCTGTTCGAGTTTTTCAACTACGAGCAGTTTATGAAGGACGTCGCCACCATCACTGACACTGCCCGCAGCAAAAAGCTTACGATGGCGCAGCTCGGCATGGCGATCATGCGCAACTACGACGCCTCGGCCGCGCCGGACGGATTCCCGATCTCGCAGATCGTCAATCTGTTTAAGCCATCGTCGACAACCTCCAACAGCGACCGTAACGACCGCATGCGAGTCGAGAAAAAGGACGAAGATATCTGGCGTGTTTTGTGCGTCGAGGGAATGTGGTTCCAGGACCTGTTCAACTACGATTTTCGCCGCACGGAAATGTGCGTAATTCCCTACGGCACGCAGGAAGGCGAGATCTCTTTCTGTGCCTACAACACCGGCGTCGGCTGGCGCCAGATCATCGAGGAAATGCACAAGACCGCGTCGCTCTCCGAATGGTACAGACACCACGGCCGTCACGCCGTATACGCTAAGGGCAAGGAAGTTCCCGGCATTGAGAAAGTGCGGAGCCTGAGCCTGCCGGTAATCGCGAAAGTTCTTCAAGAAGATCTCGACAAACCAACCGTCTCGCCCTATTTGGTCGAAGACGAGGAATATGAGAGAGTCGGGACGCAGTAAGAATCAGCGATCGAGGGGAAAATACTAATGCCAGATGAAAAGGATGTCGCTCAGGATAAGCGAGCACTAGAACAAAACGAGCGGGAAGGACGCACGGCAGAGCTCGAAGGTGCGCACCCTGACCATGCGCCGCAGCCGGGCAAAAAAACACCGCAGACCGATGCGATCGATAAAGATGCGATCGACGAAAGCGGTAATTTGCAGTACGACGCCGGAAAAGACGAGAACGACGCAAAGTGAGCGTTCAGTAAATATTCAAAGCCCCGAGGTTATGCGGACCTCGGGGCTTTTCTACTTTTCAAACCTATTAAATAAGGGCTAAAAGCTTTTTCAGACCTTCATCGACGTCCGCCCCGAGGTGGACACGCAGAGCTCGCCGTCCGCGGTCAAGCAGCACCTGAAAATCGCCTCTAGCCTGCGCGGCTTTGACAATGCCGAACGTGTATTTCTGGCCTGGAACGGGAAGGTCGAATCGGTCGTCCGACGTGACTTGTAAAAACACGCCGTTGTTTCCGCCGCCTTTATATGCTTGGCCAGTGGAGTGAAGAAAACGCGGACCGAATCCGAGACATGTGGCGACGCTTCTTGATTCGAGGACCTTTACTCGCAACTGCTGCAGCAATTCCTGATGCTCCGGGTTCATCTGTACGTAGGCCAGCAGCGCAAAGTAATCCCGTTTGGTGATCTCCTCGAGATGGGCCCGGATGATGCCGGCGAGGGATTTGTCACCGGTCAGGCTCTGCAACCGCTCCGCGTAGGCGTCGCCGGAAAAAAGGCTGATCCCGTCAGCCTCGAAGAACGGCATTTCTTCAGGCAGTTTGCCTTGTTGTTCGTACTGGTCCGTTAGTTTCCGGGCCTCGATCTTCGCAGATTCGACGTCGGGTTGGTTGAATGGGTTGATGCCCATTATCCAGCCCGCGACGGCCGTGGCGAACTCCCAGCGGTAAAATTCCTGCGAAATGTGGTAGATGCTTTCGAGCTCTATCCGCACGAGCGGGTGCTCAGAACGCTCGATCGATTCGAGTTTGTTGTAAACGTCCTCGTCCGTCTTGCCGCCCTTGACCGAAATGTAAGCGAAAACGCGGTCGTCGTAATATTCGTCAGCGTCGAGCATCGGCTCGCGGTCGATCGGGATGATAGCGATGTCGCTCTTGCCGGTGGACTCGGCGATGAGCTGCTCGAGCCAGGCGCCGAGATCGTAAACTTCGGGCGACGTAAATATCGTCAGCTTGTCGCGGCCGTGCCGGTGAGAAACGCCGAGCACGGTTCCGAGCAAAGCCCCGGGATTCGTGTTCGTGTCCGAAGACGTGCAGGCTTCGACCATCTCGCTCGCACGATCCAACAACGTCTCGACCTCCAGTCCCATCGACGCAGCCGCGGTCAGACCAAATGCAGATAAAGCGGAAAACCGCCCCCCGATCGCCGGATCGCCGTAAAAGATATAGCGAAAGCCGTCGCGCTTCGCGATCTGCTCCATCTTCGAACCCGGGTCGGTAACAGCGACGAACTGTTTTCCCGGCTCGTCCGAAATTTTTGAAACCTTGTCGAAGAAATACTGTTTGAAACAATTAGGCTCCAGCGTGGAGCCGGACTTGCTCGATACGATGAAAAGCGTTTTCGCGAGGTCCAACCTGTCCTCAACGGCCTTGACCTGCGCTGGAACGGTTGAGTCGAGGATGTGAAAATTGGTCTTCCCGAACGTGATCGCCAGCACCTCCGGACACAAGCTGGAGCCGCCCATTCCCATCAGCAGAACGTCCGTGAAACCGGCCGATGCGATGTCGGTGTGAAAGTCACGATAGTTCGGCAGCTCTTTCATCTGCTCGGCAACCACGTTCAGCCAGCCGAGCCATTTACTCTCGTCCTCGCCCGTCCACGCAAGCGCGTCTTTGGCCCAGATCTTGTCGACGCGGTCGTCTTCGTTCCACAGCCTGGCCTCTTCGCGAACGGCCTCATCGAGAGCTCCTCTGAGCGAATACGTTATCGAATTGAGCATAAAACTAATCTTACACGACACTTCGTCAAAAATAACTGTCGACGTAACTTATTCGCTTCTTGCATGTAGCCTTCTTGACGCAAAGGTAATTTCGCATACAATTCTCCGTAACAATGAACGAACAACTATCTTCACTTTTTACAAGGGTAAAGACCGATAGCGGCTTTCTCACGGTAAGCGAGGCTCAAACTAGTCAGGGAATAGTTCTACCGATACTGAATTCTCTGATGTGGGAAGTCTTTAACACTAACGAAGTAACGCCCGAGTATTCTGTCGGCGGAAAGCGAGTCGACTTTGCACTACGGATTGAGTCGAATAACAAAGTGTTTCTTGAGATTAAGAAGACATCGGAGAACTTAGACAACCATCAGGAGCAACTCGTATATTACGCATTTCAACAGGGTGTGAAGTTAGCAATATTAACTAATGGAATCACTTGGCAATTCTATTTACCTTTAGAGGAGGGGAGTTGGGAACAAAGGAGGGTTTTCACGATTGATTTGCTGGCACAGCCGGTTGAAGATGCTGTAGATAAATTCCAATCACTTCTCTCGCGCGACCGAATCGCCAACGGAACTGCCTATCAAAATGCAAAATCTTTATATGAAGGACGGCAGAAAAATAAAATCATAAAAGAAAATCTTCCTAAGGCATGGCAAAAGCTCGTTTCCGAACCCGATGAAATGCTGATCGAACTGATCAACGATACTCTGGAAAAGCTCAGTGGTTACAAAGCCGATGCAGCTACGGTCGTGGACTTTCTGCGAAACGAGCATTTCGCGACACCAAATGTAATGCACACATCGCCAGCACCTAAGAAAAGTGTCGTACCGGTATCTGCAGTTGTTGAATTAGCTGAACCTCATTCGATCAAGCTAAATCCTGACGCTTTAAGGGATTTACTCCACACGAAAGTGATCGAGGCGAAAATGTGTGGAAATAGCGTTACCAATAATTGGAGGAGCATTTTACACGCCGGATTGTTGTTGGCATTCGAAAAAGGAATGAAAGTTGACACCTTGCGCGAGAAATTGCGAATAAACTTCAAGGAGGGTGTTCACACGGAGCAAGGTTTTGGCCCTCTAGAAGGAACACATTATTCGTGGCAAAATCAAGACGCCAATAAAACGGCAGCAAACATCGTGAAGATTGTCCGACTACTGAATTGCGAATTGTTGATTCTGCTTGAATGGAGAGAAAAGGGGAAGTTCCCGCTGCAAAAGGGTTTGATACACGTCACAAAATCGAACTGCTAAGGTCTGTTTAGCCAATCGAGGAGCATTTCTTCCTGTTTGTGAAAGGCCTGTTCGGGCCGCGAGCCGTTGGTCGTCGGCAGTTTGAAAAATACGGAAAGCTGTTCCTGCACGCCGCCTTCGCCGCGTCGTTTGGCGAGGTCGAGGCAGCGAGCGATCTCGATAGCGAGCGGTGCCGCGAGGATCGAATCCTTGCACAAAAAATTTACTTTGATCTGCATTCGCCGTCCCAGAAAGCCGCTAATATCGATATTGTCCCATGCCTCTTTATTGTCGCCGCGCGGCCGGTAATATCGGATGTCGACGATATGGTCCTCGACCGGATAGCCGAGAATGTCCTCGAGCACCGAGCTTTTGGTCTTTACCTTTGACGCGAGCGAATCTTCGTTCGAAAGGGCGAGGCCGTCGCGGTTGCCGAGGATGTTCGTCGAGTACCAGCCGTCAACGTGGAGCGCTCGGCTGCGTAGTGCCGGGGCGAGCACCGTCTTGATAAAGGTCTGCCCAGTCTTGCCATCCTTGCCCGCGACCGGGACATTTTGCGTCTTGGCAAATTCGACCAACGCTGGAATGTCGGCAGCGACCGACGGCGTGAAATTACCGTATGGGATTTTCTCCCCGATGACGGCGTAGGCGTAAAGCATCGCCGGCGATATGTCTTCGGAATTTTCGTCAAGCGCCCGTTCGAATCCGGCGATCGAATTCAAGATCTCGTTGCCCTCGGCCGCGAGCTTTTCCGTCGATGCGAGATTGATAACAACGACCGAATCGCACGTATCCGAAAATGTCCTCAGATCGTCGCGGATCTTGTCTATCGTCTCGCGGTGTGTGATACGTTCGAGGCGATTTTCGCCTTCGATATTAGATAGAAATTTGTCGTTGCCGGCGGCGGCCCACGGTTTGATCTTTCGCAGCTCTTCCTCGGCAGCGACGAATTGTTTGTGCGTCAGAACGTCGTGTTCCTCGGCCGCCTTTGCGAGGTGCTCGCCGAAAAGGTCCCAGCCCGCAACCTTGATACTCTCGTAATCCGCCAGATCTGCATCGCCAAATTCCGCAAGCGGGAGCCCGGCGGTATCGATCAAGCCCTTTTTCAGCAGCTCGATGCCTGCCGCCATCGTCGTGCCGACCGCGCCGCCAATACCGACTATCGCTATTCCCAATTTTCGCTGCGTCATATAAAAGACCAAGTTTATCAACTTTCGAGCGATTTCCTTACCCAGACGGGTTGGTACGCGAATTTATTGCATTCGCGGACCCTTTTGCGTATATTTACAGCACTTTACGGTGTTTTGACGCTGCGGCCGGCGGGGAACGCGAACAAGCACAAGTTCCCTAAAAGAGAACCGGCCGCAAGCGGAAGAAAATTTTACGAGCACTATGGCCAATATTTTGCGTGCATTCGGTCTCGTTGTCTTTGCCTCGCTCGCGGTTAGCGCTCAAGTCGCGAACGTGAAGGTCGAGGGTATGCACAAGGCTTCCGACGTGGCTGTGATCGAAAAGACCGTTGTCGAAGCGATGGACGGCTGGGGTAAGAACGACGCTCGGCAGGCTATCGCCGAGTACGCCCCCGACGCTTATTGGATAAATGCGTTCGGAATCGAGAAGCACGGCAAATCGGACATCGAAAAATTTCTAACACGAATTTTTGCGCAGCCCGGCTTCGCGAACCGCACGAGAATGCCGCTCACGATAGTTTCGGTGACTTTTCTGCGACCCGACATTGCATCCGTACACACCTATCAGGAGTCCACAGGACAACTCAGCAAGGGCGGAGCACCCATCGGTGACAGGAAAACGCACGTCTTTCGGATCATGACAAAACGCAATGGCAAATGGCTGACCGAAAGTTTTCAGGTAATGGATGTACGCACGAGTCCGGCCTAGAGGAGAATTCTATGTTTGGTCCAAGTCGAATCAATAAAGCACTTTTCACATTCGCCGTATTGGCGATCGCGTCCGTTATCGCCGGAGCTCAGAGGCCTGCGGGTATAAAAGGGGTTTTGCTCGAAAAGCTTACGTGGGTTGAAGCGGAGAAAAATCTCAAGCCGGAAAGCGTCGTGGTAATTGCCGTCGGTGCCGAATCGAAAGAGCACGGGCCGCATCTGTCGCTCAACACGGATTGGCTGCAAGCCGAGTTTTTCAAGAATCAAGTGTTAAAGATGTCCGACGTCGTTGTGGCGCCGACGATCAATTATAATTTTTATCCGGCCTTTCTCGAATATCCCGGCTCCACGTCGCTAAGATTAGAAACCTCGCGTGATGCGATTGTCGAAATATGCGGCAACCTGGCGCGGTACGGGCCCAGGCGTTTTTACATTATCAATATTGGTATATCAACCAATCTGGCCCTGACGGCCGCAACTGAAATCCTTGCCAGGGAAGGCATCGTCCTTCGCTTTCTGGACCTGACGCAGAAAGGACCCATTGAGACCGCTCTCGCGAAACAGGAACGCGGCTCGCATGCTGACGAGATCGAGACTTCCGTTATGCTGTATATCGCGCCGAAGGTTGTCGATATGAAAAAGGCGGTCAGAGACGTAAACGAGCGTAAAAGCGGCGGGCTGTTTACGAGAAATCCAGATTCCGCCAAGGGAATTTATTCACCATCCGGCGTATGGGGCGACGCGACCTTGGCAACGCGCGAGAAGGGAAAAAAGATCGTAGAAGAGTTAACTGGCAGAATTTTATCGGGCATCGAGGAACTGCGAAAAAACGCCGCGGCGCCCGCCGCTACTAAATAAGGAACAAAGATGACTCAATTTAAATTCTTTACTTTGGCTCTCGCAGCCGCGATTTTGTTTGGCGCCTGCCAGCCGCCCGCTGGCAACACACAAAACGTGAACGTGAATTCTAACGCAACCACCGCCGCGACGAATGCGAAATGGGATGCTTACGTCGAGCAGTTTCTTAATGATTACTTTACGGCAAACCCGCAGTTTGCGGTATATCAGGGCAAACATGAATTTGACGGCAAGCTGGCGGACTGGAGTGAGGCCGGGCTAACAAAAGAGATCGCACGCCTCAAGTCCGAACGTGAAAAGGCATTGGCGTTCAAGGACGCGGACCTCGACGAACGCCAGCGTTTCGAGCGTGATTACCTGATATCGCAGATCGACAAGGACCTTTTTTGGCGCGAGACGGCCGACCAGCCGCATACAAATCCGTACTGGTATTCCGATTCGATCGACCCGGACGTTTACGTTTCGCGCGAATATGCTCCGCTCGAAATGCGGATCAAAGCTTACACAACGTACGCGAAAAACGTCCCGACGGCACTGCAGCAGATCAAGGCGAATCTGAAATTGCCGCTGCCCAAAAACCTCGCCCGGATCGGCACCCAGACGATCGGCGGGTTAGCGGATTTTTACGACAAAGATGTCGTCACCGTTTTCGCAACTGTAACCGACGAGCAGTCGCAAAAGGATTTCAAGGAAGCAAACGCCGCCGCGTCAAAAGCGGTGCGTGAGTTTAAGACATGGCTGAACGAGCAGGAAAACGCCGGCAACGACAATTTCGCGCTCGGCGCCGACAAATTCAAGGCGATGCTTAAACAGACCGAAGGCGTCGATATCGACCTTGCTCAGCTCGAAGAGATCGGCAAAAAAGATCTGCAGCGAAACCTCGATGCGATGAAGGTCGAATGCGACAAATACGCTCCCGGCATGACGCTGATCGAGTGCAGCAACAAGGCATCGGCGCACAAAGCCGAAGGCAGTAACGTCGTTGAAGCCGCCACCGCTCAGCTCGGCGACCTTCGCAAATTTATCCAGGAAAAGGACATCGTTACGGTTCCAGGAAACGAAGAAGCAAAAGTGGCACAGGCCCCTCCGTACAAGGGGTGGAATTTTGCGTACATCAATATTCCGGGTCCGTACGAAACAAACCTGCCTTCGGTTTACTATGTGTCCCCGCCCGATCCGACTTGGGACAAGAAAAAACAGGACGAATACGTGCCTGGCAAGGGCAGTCTTTTATTTACATCGGTCCACGAAGTCTATCCCGGCCACTTTGTTCAATTTCTTCACTCGAATAGAAACAAGTCGAAATTCGGCCAGGTCTTCGTTGGCTATGCATACGCCGAGGGCTGGGCGCATTACACCGAGGAGATGATGTACGATGCCGGTCTAGGTGCGGGCGACCCGGAAATGCACATCGGTCAACTGCAGGAAGCTTTGCTCAGAAACGTGCGGTTTTTGTCAGCGATCGGGATGCACACTAAAGGCCTGACGGTAGCCGAATCGAAGAAGATGTTTATCGAGCAGGGACTTCGTTCCGAAGGCGAAGCAGATCAGCAATCCGCGCGCGGAACATTCGACCCGGCGTATCTCAATTACACTTTGGGCAAGTTGATGATACGCAAACTGCGTGACGACTGGACGTCAACCCGCGGCGGGCGCGCTGCGTGGAAGCAGTTTCATGACGAATTTCTCTCCTACGGCGGCCCGCCGATCCCGCTCGTCCGCAAAGCGATGATGGGTGCAGCCGACAGAGGCTCGCTTTTTTGAATGCCTTGAGGTTCGAACAAATATATGATGCGTTCTACTGGTGTAAGGCTAAATCAGATAGCCGCGGGGTCTTTGGCTTTATGTCTTTTGGCAATAATTGTTTCAGGCCAGTCAACGGCATTAAAGTTTGAGGCGACGATCGCACGTGGTCTCGTTTCCGGCCCGCAGAAAGGGCGATTGTTTGTCTTTCTCAACCGGAAAGGCGAACTCGCACCGCGTCTCACGGCGGACGGCGACGTGAGTCTCGACGCGCCGCCGATCCTTGCCAAAGACGTTGATCGATTCGTCGCCGGCGAAACCACAACGGTGATCGACAATACTTCGATCGCGTATCCGATAAAAGATCTTGCAGAGGTGCCGGCCGGCGAGTATTTTGTGCAGGCTCTCCTCGATGTGAACAATGACCTGCGGTCGCTGAACGCTCCGGGCAATCTCTACAGCGCAGTGCAAAAGGAAACCATCGACCCGAAGAAGGGCGGCACGATAAAGCTCGAATTGAACGACATTGTTCCGCCCGAAAAATTACCGGCCGATACCGAATATTTAAAATTCCTGAAGATCCAGTCGCTGGTGCTGAGCAAGTTTTACGGCAGGCCGATATTTCTGCGCGTCGGAATTGTTTTGCCTCGTGATTACGAAAAAGAGGCCGGCCGGCGTTATCCGCTTTTGATAAACATCGGCGGTTACGGCTCAAGGTTTACGCGAACCCAGCGGTTGATGAGCGAAAACTCTCCGGCCCGTAAGGCGTGGGTGGGTGACGACACGCCGCGCATGATCGGGGTTTATCTGGACGGCGATGGGCCGTACGGCGATCCGTACCAGATCAATTCGGCGAATAGCGGGCCGTACGGAGATGCTCTTACGCAGGAACTTATACCGCAGATCGAAGAGCAGTTTCGGGCGATCGGAACGCCGGACGCACGCTATCTAACCGGCGGCTCGACAGGCGGCTGGGTGTCTCTTGCCCTTCAGATATTTTACCCGGATTATTTTAACGGCACCTGGTCGGGCTTTCCCGATCCGCTCGATTTTCGGGCGTATCAATTGGTGAATATCTACAAGGACGAAAATGCTTACGTCAACGCCAAAGGCTTTGAGCGCCCGAGTGCGCGCGAGGCGAATGGCGACACCGAATTTACGATGCGGCTCGAGTGTTTAAAGGAAAACGTTCTCGGTGCCGGTGACAGCTATACGATGTCGGGCGGACAATGGGGAGCGTGGAACGCAACGTTCAGTCCTCGCGGTGCTGACGGCCGCCCGGTTCCGCTTTGGAACCCGAAGACGGGCAAGATCGACCACGACGTAGCGATGCAATGGGAAAAGTACGATCTTCATTTGGTCGTCGAACGCAACTGGAAGACTCTCGCACCAAAACTCCGCGGCAAGATCCATATCTGGGTCGGTGAGGCCGACGATTATTTTCTTAATAACGGCGTGCACTTATTCGACGACTTTATTTCCAAGGCTGATCCGAAATACGACGGGTGGATCATGTACGACCGTACCGGCCGCCATGGCTGGAGCCCGAAAGACCAAGTCGAGATAATGAAAGAAATGGTGCAAAGAATCCAACAACATTGACTAGTAGTAGCAAAATCTATGATCAAGCAGAAGAAAATCGATGGTTTCCGATGCCGTGCGAAAGCATAAGGAATTTCTTTTTCCCGCGGTCGCCTATTCTGCTCATTCCAAAGTGATGATGGGAAGCGGCGATAACGGTTCGCTGTTTTGATAGCCCATTTAATCTAAGCAGAAAAGTTTTTAGGAGAACAAAATGAGAAAACTAATATTTCTTTTATTTATTTATATCGCCGTCAATCTTTCGGTTTCGGCAAATCAAACTGCGCCAAATTTGATTTTGTATAACGGCAAATTTTTCACTTCCGATGCTGCACAACCTACCGCCGAAGCGATTGCTATTCGCAGCGAGCACATTCTCGCCGTCGGCGGAAACGCTGAAATAAAAAAGTTAGCCGATGCGAAAACGAGGCTGATTGATTTGCAGGGGAAGACGGTTATTCCGGGCATCAACGACGCGCATTTTCATTTCATACCAAAACCGCAGGGCTTTAATTTAGAATTCAAAACACTTGAGCCGAGTTGGGATGAAACGGTTGAAGCTATCAAAAATACTGTCAAGAGCGTGCCGAAAGGCGGATGGATCTTCGTGACAGTCGGCGGCGACGCGATAGCTGACACGCGCGCAAACCGTTTTTCCCTTGACCAAATCGCTCCGGATAATGCGGTCATGCTGGAAACTTATTACGGACACGGGCAAATCGTCAATTCAAAAGCGACGTCACGCCTTAAAATTACCGGCGAAGAAACAGACCCGCTCGGCGGTCGTTTCGAGCGCGATGCCGAAACGAAAAAATTCAACGGCAGAATTTGGGAATACGCGCAATGGCGGCAAATCCGAATTCTCGCCGACCAGGTTTCGGACGAGGAAGCAATCAAAGATTTGAAAAAAATGGCTGGTGAAGCTGCCGCTTTCGGCATTACTTCGATGCAGATTATGCCCACGATGCGAGTTGAAAGATTCGTCCGCCTGCTCGAAAAAGCCGATTTACCGATTCGCGTCCGCGCAATGCCTTTTTCACTAACGACACCGAAGAGCCGCGATTTATCGGAGATTCAGGAGCTTTCAACACTTAAATCGTCGAATCCAAAAGTTACCGCGAGCGGAATTAAGTGGATTCTCGACGGAACGCCATTTGAACACGGGTCGGCTTTGCGAAAACCTTACAACGACCGACCTGATTTTGCGGGCAACCTGGAATTTCCCGAAAACGAAGTTTCTAAAATAGTAAAAGAAGCTCTGGCTTTAAAGCAGCAGCTTCTCGTTCACAGTTCGGGCGACAAACCTATCGAACTGCTTTTCAAAGCGATGGAAAATGAGAAGCAGGCAGATTGGAAAAGTTTGCGCTGGCGCATTGAACACGGTGACGGATTAACAACAGATTTTTTCGCCGAAGCCAAAAAACTCGGCGTCATTGTCGTCCAAAACCCGACGCATCTTGCGACGCCTGAAATGGATTACAGCCGCTATAGCCCGCAAACCAAGTTCTTCAATTTACGCTTATTTCTCGAAGCTGGAATTCCGCTCGCTCTCGGTTCGGACGGACCGATGAATCCGTATTTAAATATTATGCTGGCTTCGATTAATCCAGTGCGCCCGACCGAAGCCATCACGCGCGATCAAGCCGTCCGCGCATATACTTTCGGCTCGGCGTTTGCGGAATTTGCCGAAACGCAGAAAGGCACATTGACGAAAGGAAAACTCGCGGATTTGACAGTGCTTTCGCAAGACATTTTTTCCGCGCCTGTTCCTGATTTACCGAAAACACAAAGCATCTTAACCATCGTCGGTGGAAAAATCGTCCACGACGCGAAAATCTTAAAATAAAATTGTGAATCCAACGAAACAAAAAACAACAATTTCCGATACCGTGCGAAAACACCAGGAATTTCTTTTTCCCGCAGTGGCGACCTATTATCAGGAGCCGATCGCTCTCGTCAAAGGCGAGGGCGAATATGTCTGGGACGACCAAGGTAATAAATATCTTGATTGCTTCGGCGGTGTGCTGACGGTCAGCGTCGGGCACGCGAATCCGAAGGTCAATGCGGCCATCATCGAGCAGACGAACAAGATCCAGCACACGTCGGCGCTCTACGCAAACGAAAACCAGTCGAACCTTGCGGAAAAGCTCGCCGAGATCACGCCGGGCGATCTGAAAAAATCGTTCTTTACGTCGAGCGGCACCGAGGCCGACGACACCGCGATCATGGCGGCAAAGCTAGCCACCGGCCGCAATGAGATCGTCGTGCTGCGGCACAGCTACAGCGGTCGAAGCGCGACGGCGCTTTCGGCGGTCGGCCATTCGAATTGGCGGCCGCTTTCGGCGCAAGTCGCGGGCATCGTTCACGCACGTGCGCCTTATTGCTACCGCTGCCCGTACAACCTAACGCCCGACAAATGCGGAGCCGCTTGTGCGGACGACGTTCGCGATGTTATCGAGACCACGACGACCGGCGAGATCGCGGCGTTCATGGCCGAGCCAATTTTGGGCGTCGGCGGATTTATCGTGCCGCCCGCCGGATATTTCGAACGCGTTTACGAGATCGCCCGCAAGCACGGCGGCCTTTGCATCTCGGACGAAGTCCAGACAGGCTGGGGCCGCACCGGCGACAAATGGTTCGGCATCGAGCATTGGGACGTGAAACCCGACATCATCACGTCGGCGAAAGGAATGGCGAACGGCGTTCCCATCGGCTGGACGATCGCCACCGCCGAAGTCGCCGACAAATTTCCCGGTTTGACGTTTGCCACATTCGGCGGCAATCCCGTTTCGACCGCCGCCGCGCTTGCCGTTATCAAATTGATTGAAGACGAAGATTTGCGAACCAACGCGCGAATCGTCGGCGATTATTTGCGCGAAAAGTTGGAAGAATTAAAGGAAAAATATCTAATCATCGGCGACGTGCGCGGAATGGGTTTGATGCAAGGAATCGAACTCGTCAAAAACCGCGAAACGAAAGAGCCTGCGCCCGAAGCAGTTTTGAAAGTCTTTGAAGAAACGAAAAAACAAGGCGTTCTCATCGGCAAAGGCGGGCTTTACGGCAACGTGATTCGCACGGGGATGATGCTCAATTCGACAACGGACAATGTGGACGAGTTGGTACGAGCTCTCGATGCCGGTTTATCTCTTTGTTAGCGGATATGGTCGTTACAAAACTGATATAGAAAAGTGCAATGTGATGAACGACGCTTGGGTCGAGGGTGCGGCTAGTGCTAAGTTCAATGGCATCCCGCAGACCGAGTTTCTTGCGGACATCGATGCGGCGGGCGCTGACGACGCGGCGATAGCCGATCTCGTATCCGAACTCAAGATGAAACGCGATGTGCGCTGGCGACAATCGCTCAAAGGTCGGCTTGGGTGTCGCAGGCGATCCGGCCTACGGCAACGAGCGGCCCGCACAACGCTCGCAATGCGCTTCGTCCGCAAATCCGAGAAGAAGTCGGGCCTCACCCGAAAAAAGAAGCCGTAGGTCACCTGGGAAGGTTTGGTTGAAAAAAGCATTAATCAATAAGCAGTTCGCGACTTCTCTGTGTGAGGGTAGGGAAATGAAAACAATCGTTATTCTATTAGTGTCGATCGTAACGGCATCGCAATTTGCGTTAGCTCAAGCAAGTTCTAAAAGTCAAAACAGTAAGGCCAAACAAACGGGGCTGCAGATGGAAGAACAAAAACTTCGGGACCTACGAAAGGATTGGGATAATCTGTTTGAACTAAAAGATGCTGAGGCACAAGCGAACATTTTCGCTGTGGCCGGCATTTTTATAGCTGGAGGCCCACAACCGTTGGAAGGACGAGAAGCTTACCGTCAGTCCCTGTTGAAAGTCTTCAAAAGACCGAACATTTTGCTTGCACACGAAGCGGCAAAGGTCGAAGTATCTTCGGGCAAAGATATGGCTTACGAACTTGGTTCATGGAAAGAAACTTGGAACGAACCGGATGGATTAACCACAATTACGGGCAGATACTTTGCCATCTGGAGGAAGATTGGCGGCAGTTGGAAAGTAGCGGCAGAAGACTTGAAGCCTTACGCCTGTAGTGGTAGTAGCTACTGCAAAAAATAGACGGACGGCGTTATTTGTTGTTGACGGGATATGGTTATGAAAACACTGATTAAGAGCGGACGCGTTGTCACTGCGGTTGATGACTACAGGGCAGACATTCGGATCGAGGACGGGACACTCGCATCCATTGGTTAGAGTGTTGGATTTGAATGAGTCGCGGTTATTGTTCCCAAAGGGAACGCATTTAATAGCCGCTGGTCGTTTCGACCTGCGGTAATGATCGAAAAACAGGCGCGATGCTGAAGGCATCGAATTTTCGCGGATGGCACAGACATTTGAGAGTTGAGGATTTGTCATGTTAACGGTTTTGTTCCTACGGGAATTCGATACCTTCGGCATCGGGTTGAATTGATCAGAATACCAGCGGTCGAAACGACCACTGGCTATTAAATATGTTCCCGTTGGGAACCTTTATGTGGGCGTCGGGTTGAATTGGTTTCGATTCGCGATTCTTGTTCCCAAAGGGAACATTTATGTGAGCATCGGTCTGAAATGATTACGATTCACGGTTCTTGTTCCCAGAGGGAACGCATTTAATAGAATAGCCGTTGGTCGTTTTGACCTGCGGTAATGATGGAAAAGCTCCCGATGCTGAAGGCATCGAATTTTCGCGCATGGCACAGACATTGGTTAAGATCTACGCCCACATTGTTTTTTCGACTAAAAATTGAGGGGAATTGATCTTGTCAGAGATCGAAGGGGAATTGTTTGCGTATATCGGAGGCGTTTTACGAAAACATCAATCCGTTTTACTGGCGGCAAATGGAACATCTAATCACATTCATTTGTTGATCTCGTTATCTAAAAACATTGCCTTGAGCGATCTGCTGCGGGAACTGAAAAAGACAAGTTCGTATTGGATCAAAACCAAGGATACTAAGTTCAAAAGCTTTCAGTGGCAAGCCGGGTTCGGCGCATTTTCCCTTGGGCAGTCACAAGTAGAAACAGTCAAGCAGTATATTGCTAAACAAAAGGAACATCACAAAACAGAGCTTTTTGAGGATGAATACCGTAAGTTTTTACAAAAATACGAGGTCGATTTTGATGATAGATATTTTCTGGATTAAGAATTCGATACCTTCGGCATCGGGTTGAATTGATCAAAATACCAGCGGTCGAAGCGACCACTGGCTATTAAATGTGTTCCCGATGGGAACGTTTATGTGGCGACTTGTAAGTAGGCTGCTGTCGGCGTATTAGGTCTGGATCATAATGGCATTATATTGAAATAGATTTCTATGAAAGCACTGATTAAAAACGGACGCGTTGTCACTGCAGTTGACGACTACAGGGCAGATATTTTGATCGAGGACGGGGACCGTTTCGTTGATGGCAAATTGCTCACGTGAAAAAGCAACGAAGCTCACTGTATTTCGATTTCCAGAAATGAAGCGTGGGAAAGATTATCTAAGGCGAACCTTATGCAATTTACGTTTTCCCGTATGCGAGGCCACGAAGTCGAGGTCAGAACCACTATGGAGATGTTTCTGCCGTTCAAATTTTGCTGGTATCTTAGGTTTTGGTCGGTCGTGATGATCACGTCAAAGCCATCAGCTTCAGCGGTCGCGATAAGGTCGCCGTTTTCAAGGGTCTGCCAACTGCGCTCGTAAGCAGTAATTATGGAGTGATCCGGCAGCAGTTTTCTGAGCGGAACCGGCGTTCCTTGATCGAACAAAATCTTCACGCCGCCTTTTTTAGTTCCTCGATTTCATGATCTAAAACGGCAATCACTTGTTCGCGTTTGACGCCCTGAAACCATTTAAGAAACTCGTTAATTGACACACCGTCCTTCAAGTTTTCGAACAGGGCGGAAATAGGCACGCGTGTATCACGAAAAATCCATTCGCCGCTTACCTTGCCGGGGTTTCGCTCAACGGCCATTTCATAGGTTAAAATTGCCATATTCGTATTATTGCATAACCTTAATTATAGGTGGTAAATAATCTCTATGAAAACACTAATCAAGAACGGACGTGTTGTCACTGCGGTTGATGACTACAGGGCAGACATTCTGATCGAGGACGGGACCGTCTCGATGATCGGCAAAGAGATCAATATCGAGGCTGATAAGGTCATTGATGCGAGCGGAAAGCTGGTGATTCCCGGCGGGATCGATCCGCATACACATATGGAGCTGCCGTTTGGCGGGACGTTCGCGTCGGACGATTTCTTTACGGGCACGCGGGCGGCGGCGTTTGGCGGGACGACGACGATCATTGATTTTGCGGTGCAGACGAAGGGCGAATCGATGACTTCGGGCGTCGATGCGTGGCACAAAAAGGCCGAGGGCAAGACGTGCATCGACTACGGCTTTCATCTCATCACGACCGAGTTTGAGGACGGCGATGAGAAAGAGATG
>JBBSGG010000023.1:0-50349 GCA_038254305.1 Pyrinomonadales bacterium | reverse complement strand
GACGATCCTGCAGTCGCGACAGCGGGATGACGGCAGCTTCGGCCTCTGGCAGCGAGACCGCGAACGATACGAATATCCGTTCCTGACTGTTCACGTTGCACATGCGCTCGCGCTCGCCAAAGCGAAAGGCTACGGCGTGCCGACCGAGGTTATCCCCACGGACAAGAAACCCGCAAAACCGGTTGCGGACTTTAGCTCGCGTTCCTTCGGCGGCTCATGGTGGTTACGGCAAAACTGGTTTGAGCACCAGAATTTTCGTGACGACCGCGCAGAGGCGTTCGCGTCACTGCTGTGGGAAGGTGTCTACACCTACTCGTACGTTGCTCGTGCTACGACGCCGGGCCAGTTCATCGTACCGCCAGCAAAGGCCGAGGAGATGTATCATCCCGAAACCTTTGGCAGAACCGGAACGGACTTCCTTAGGGTCGAGTAGGTCGTGCGAAGAGACAAAGTGTCGATTTGTCCGTCCTACGACGTGGCATGATCGTCGTCCGAAGTGACCACCGATCGTCTATCCATGTGGTAAAATTCCGGCAATGGGAAAAACTTTTATAGGCTTGCTCGTCCTGCTGGCGGCGATCAGCGTTTCGGCACAGACCGATCTCCAAAAAATGGTCGCGACTGAAAATGCATTCGCGGCCATGGCGGCCGAAAAGGGAACGAAGGCGGCGTTTCTGGCGAACATGGCGGATGACGCCGTTGTCTTTGTGCCGGACAAGGCGAAGGCGAAAGAATACTGGAGCGGACGGGGAGAATCTAGATCGCTTCTCTCGTGGGCACCGAATTACGCGGACCTCTCCTCCAATGGACTACTTGGATATACGACGGGCAATTGGGAATTCAGTGCAAAAGGCAAAGACGATGCGCCGTCGGCATTCGGCGATTTCGTCACCCTGTGGCAGCGAAACTCGAACGGCGAATACAAGTTCGTCGTTGACATCGGCACCTCGCACGACAAACCCGCCAGCTATTCGACACAGCTTACCCCGCCGGCGTACTCATCGCATTCGAATGAAAAAAACAGCTCCGCGGCTGACACGGCGAATAGTTTTTTCGAGACCGCAGCAAAATTGAGTCTGGTAAAAGCATACGAAACATTTGCGGCACCCGAGATCAGATCTTATCGCGAAGGTTTGCCGCCGGTGCTGGGAAAGAAGAAGCTGCTTTCGTATATAAAGAACGCTGACGCCCGGACGACGATGACGAAGCGGACCGTATTTTTCGGTTCTGCAGACATTGCGTATGTCACGAACACATATTCGCAGACCACGAAAGACAAAAACCTCGAGAAGGGAAATTTCATGCAAATATGGAAGCTGATAAATGGCCGCTGGCAGATCGTGCTCGACATCTTCAAACCTGTTCCCGCTAAATGACCGTGAAAGACGAATCGCCCGCCGAAACAAAAACAACACCCGAAGGCGAAAAGGTCGCAGAGATCCTTCGTCACGAAGCGCGTGCGATCGAACGCGCCGCCGATAATCTAGACCGCGAGCAGGTCGAGCGTGCGATGGATCTCGTTCGCGGATGCAACGGTAAAATAATAGTCACCGGGGTCGGCAAATCCGGCGTCATCGCGCAGAAGATCGCGCAGACGCTTACGAGCACCGGCACTGTCGGCATCTTTGTTCATCCGTCGGACGCGCTTCACGGCAGCCTCGGCGTCGTGTCACAAGGCGATGTGATCATCGCGCTCAGCAATTCCGGTGAGACCGATGAGATACTTGCGCTCATGCCCACGCTCGCGGCACGCGCAACGCCCGTCATTGCGATCGTCGGGAATATGGAATCGTCTCTCGCCCGTCGTTCGCAGGTCGTACTCGACGCGTCGGTTGATAAAGAAGCCTGTCCCCTCAATCTCGCGCCGACGACCTCGACGACCGTCGCGCTTGCGATCGGCGACGCCATCGCACTGACGCTGATGGAAGCAAAGGGCCTGACCGCCGAAGATTTTGCGTCGAATCATCCCGCCGGGAGGCTCGGCAAACGCCTCACGCTTCGTGTTGAAAGCCTGATGCACCAAAGCCCAAACGTCCCTGCCTATGCGAGTTGGATCGATGTTGTAAAAGCCATATCAAGTTTCGCTCTTGGTGCCGTTAATGTTGTGAGCAGCGACGGGAAACTCGACGGCATCGTCACCGACGGCGACCTTCGGCGAACGATCGAGAAATGCGACCCCACGACCCTGTCCGAACTGACCGCCGAACAAATGATGACCCGCGGCCCGGTTCGCACGACGCCGGAAACGCTGGCGTTCGACGCTCTGCAATTGATGGAAGATCGGGAATCGCAGATCTCGGTGCTTCCGGTGGTCGATGCAGGCGGCATTTGCGTTGGCATCATTCGCCTCCACGATATTGTGCGAAGCGGCCTTTAGATTCGATATAACAGAACAGGTCGAACGGTTCGTTCGGCGTGTTCCAATTCGGCCTGAGCGACAACGAGCCTGTGCCTGCTGACTACGACGGCGCCGTCAAGACCGACATCTCGGTTTATCGCCCTTCGGAAGGCGTCTGGTATCCAAAATCAACAGAAGAGATAATTCGTTTACCGGAATTCGCTTCGGCCTTGCGGATGACCTGCCGACCGTTGCCGATTACGACGGGGATCGCAAGGCGGACATCGCTCTCTTCCGCCCATCGACCGCTGACTGGTACATTTTGCAAAGCCGCGACGGCTATACGGTGCGGTCGTTTGGTGCTCTTGGGGATAAGCCTGCGGCGAACGCATTTATTCGGTAACCAAGCTCACTAAATATATAATGGCTCCGGAGTTCGATTCCGGAGCCAATTTCATTCGAAATCACATCGCAATTTCAAATTGAGCAAGTTGAATCGAAGCGCAGAGCATCCCAGTAAAAACTTTCTCTCAGAACTCTCAGAAGATTATGAACATACGAAAACTTGCGGCCGCATTACTTTTTCTTCCGGTGCTTTTTATCAGCAGTTTCGCACAGCGTTCGGAGATCACGATAAGTTTTAACGAGCAGTTCTTCGATTCGCTGCTCGACGCTGTTTTTCAGAATGCCGGCCCTATCGAATTTCCCATCGCGGCGAATAATGGTGCTGCAAGCGGCCCCGCCGCTCTTTCCTTCGCTCCCGCGAGGAAAACCTCTTCGTGTACAGAAAGCGTCCGACTTTTGCGAGACGTCAGCGGCGTTCGGACGGCCGTGCGTTTTCGCGACGGAAAGATCTACGCGCCGCTGGCTTTTTCAGGCAGCTACAGCCCGCCTTTCATCGGATGTGTCGAATTCTCGGGCTGGGCTGAGACGAACGTCGATCTTGAGTTCGATCAAAACTCTCAGAGGCTCGTCGCGCGAGCACAGGTTCTGAATGTTTCGCTTAACGGGACCGGCGGACTCGGCGGAACCGTGATCGCCAAGATGCTTCAAGGCTCGATCGATAAAAAGATCAATCCGATCGAGGTCGTGCGCCTCGACAAACTGTCGTTTCTCGTTCCTATGAAGACAGCAGGAACGATCCGGATGCGTGCCGTCGGGATGCGGCATGATATCGGGCCGGGAAGCCTGAACGTCCACGTCACCTTCGAATTCTCCAAGGGATGAGAACGGTCTACCGAAAGCGTCTGGACCTGTAACGAATTGGTGTGACGCGGTTCGGCCGATTTTCGTGTAAGTTCTTTGTTTCCGGCGGGTATAATTGTGGAACGACGTTTGCTTCGTATTGGGCTATAGAGCCGCGGGAATCGGCAATGTGCGGAAAGGGGACAATATGAGATCACAATATTTAAAGCAAATGGGACTTTCGGTCGTGGTTGGCGGAGCTTTACTGCTCGGTGCGGTCGGTGATGCAAGCGCTCAGCGCAACCGGGGCGGCCGTGATAAGCAAGCTGACGAAACAAAGCAGCAGGCACCGACCAAGCAGGATGATGCGGCGCAGCGTCAGGATCAGGAAGGGCAGATACGACAGCAGCAGAATCAACAGCGACAGGCTCAGCAAGAGCAGTTGAATCAACAGCGTCAGGCTCAGCAAGAGCAGTTGATTCAACAGCGTCAGGCTCAGCAGGCGCAGGAAAATCAGCAGCGTCAGGCTCAGCAGAACGTTTGGCGGCAGCAGCAGCGGCAGGTCCAGGAGTCGCAGCAGCAGAATCAGCGCGTGCAGCAGCAGCAGCAGAATGTTTGGCAACAGAATCAGCGGCGACAGGTTCAGGATCAGCAGGAACAGCAACGCGCCCAGCAGCAGAATGTTTGGCGGCAGAATCAACAGCGGCAGGTTCAGGATCAGCAGGAACAGCAACGCGCCCAGCAACAGAATGTTTGGCAGCAGAATCAGCAGCGACAGGTTCGAGAAGGCCAGCGACGAAACGACTCAGGTGCGTGGCAGCAGAACCAGAACAGCGGGCGTCAGGGAGACTATCAGGCATACAACCGCCGGCAGCAGCAAGCCCTTCAGCAGCAGCGTTTGCAGCAGTACAACAATCGCTGGTCCAATTGGAAGCAGCTTCAGCAGCGCCGTCAGAATGAGCTCCGACAGGAACGCCGCTCGCAGTATCTAAATTACCAGCAGCGATATTGGAATCACATCCGTCAGGATCAGATCCGGCTTCAGCAGGCTCAGTATTATGACAACCTGGTGAATAATTATCGCTACTATCGCGAGGGAAACTACTATTACACGAGCCAGTACGGCGTTCAGCAGATCCAGAATGCCATCAACTACGGCTATGAAGAAGGCTTCCGTTCCGGTCAGGCTGACAGAGGAGATGGTTGGAATTCCGGCTACGAGAATTCGTACGGTTATCAGGATGCGAGCTACGGCTATGATAGCTACTATGTAGGACTCGATGAGTATAACTACTATTTCCGTCAGGGCTTTGAACGCGGATACGAGGACGGCTACGATGGACAGTACCAGTATGGTTCATACCGTAACGGGAAGTACCAGATCCTTGGTTCGATACTTTCAACGATCTTCAACCTAGCTCGGTAATTATATCGACTGCGAATAGAAAACCCGGCGTGCCTGAATGGTACGCCGGGTTTTTTTTTATCGGTTCAGCCTCGCGTGTGAAAAAACGATTTGCTGAGCGATATAGCATGTTCGAGCTTTAATAATGTTCGAAACTGTTGTCCTGTCGAATAAACACTCAGCGGATCAGGGTCGTGAATGTCATTCATCAAATTATCGTCGGAGCAGTGGATCATTTCATGCAAAAGTGTTCCCAGATCCGGATGAAGTTTGTTTTTATCCAGCAGTATGAAATTCTTGAATCCTTTAACCTGTGTTCTTTCGCCGTGTGATATGCCGGTCGAGGTGGTCGGTTTGAAGCTGCAGTGGATTACGCGAAGGATCGGATCGCTTCCGGCGTTAGCTTTCGCGGCGGCCTCGCGGACCTTTCTCGCGTCGATGTCGTCAGTTTCCCTGATCGAGAACGGAAAGCTGAAGCTGGAAAGGAAAGTGGCGTTGATACGCAGATTGAAAGGCGCTAGCAGAGTCGTCGCGCGACCGATGAGCAGAGCGTTCCGCAGGGAATTGGTATTGACAGTCTCGCCGGGCAGCAGAGCTTCGTGGATCGCTAGATTCAGGCGACCCGGCAATATCTCGAATCCGGTGAGACCTGCGCGCGTCGATAAGGTCTGCGTCGGAGTGACCTTGGTCTCATCCCGGCAAACCCCAGGCCGCGGCGGTGTCTCCAACTTCGAAAACTCCTGGTCAAGCGATGCTATGGTCATCTTGCCGACTATGTTGTCCGCGGCGTTCTGATAGCTTCGGTTGATTATGTTTCGCTTTTGCTTATATGCGAGTACGGCCGCGGCAGTTGACGACCCATAAACGCCGCCCAAGATCTCCTGATCGCCTATCCGAGCTGAATCGAGATAAACCAGGGCCTTTTGGATCTTGCCGACATGGGCGCCGCGACTGCCGACGGTGATGTGTGCGCTGTCGTTTATCAGACATGACTGCAGAGCGGCGTCGCCGCGAAAAAGCTCGGAGTTTAATCCCATCTGTTCCTTTTAGTTTCGGCTGATCGTCCCGTGGGAGAACGAACGCGGCCGCAGTTTTTGCCACTATACATCCTTCGCTGCGATTAAAGAAGCCCGTTGCCTCCCGTCATTTCGGTCGGGCGTTGTAGAAATGCCGCGTGCAAGATAGTACAATTTTTACTATCCTCTAATAGATGAATCGTCCCTTAGTAGCAATTATCGGCCGCCCGAATGTGGGCAAATCCACGCTGTTCAACCGCTTGACAGGGTCGCGTAAATCGATCGTCGGCGATGAGCCGGGGATCACCCGCGACCGAATTTACGGGGACGTCCAATGGAAATCGAAAACGTTCGAGCTGGTGGATACGGGTGGCATCGTGCCGGACGACGAGGCGATAATTCCGGCAAATATTTTTAAGCAGGCGTCTTTTGCCATCAACAGTGCTCAGGCCATTATCTGGGTCGTAGATGCCCGTGCCGGCGTAACGCCGCTTGACGAGGAGATCTCGGTTTTTTTGAGGAATATCGGAAAGCCGGTCTTCATCGCGGCGAATAAATGCGAATCGCGAAAGGTCGAGGACGAAGCCGGTGAATTCTATCGGTTCGGTTTTGATATCACGCCGCTGTCAGCCGAACACGGCACGTCGATCGGCGATCTCCTCGACCAGGTATTCGACGCTCTCCAATTTGAAGAACAACCGGACGAAGAAGCGCCCAAAGAGATCAGGCTCGCGATCATCGGCCGTCCGAACGTCGGGAAGTCTTCGCTTTTGAACAAGCTTCTCGGCGAGGAACGCGTGATCGTCTCGCCGATAGCCGGCACCACGCGCGACGCGATCGATACGCATCTCGAGGCCGACGGGCAGAAATTCGTGCTGATCGACACCGCCGGCATTCGCCGAAAGGGAAAAACGACCGAGATGGCCGAGAAAATGTCGGTAATTATGGCGCGAAAGGCGCTGGAACGCGCGGATGTCGTGATCCTGGTAATAGACGCCGTCGAGGGAATGGCCGCGCTCGATGCCAACATCGCAGGTTACGCCGTCGATTCCGGCTGCTCGGTGATAATCGCGGTCAACAAATGGGACGCGCTCGAAGAAAAGGAAACAAACACGATCTACGAATTCGAACGCGATATGCGGAGGCAGATGAAATTTCTCGATTGGGCGCCGATGCTCGCGATCTCGGCACTCAATGGCCAGCGCGTGGGCAAGATCCTGCCGCTCGTGGTAAAAGCGAATGCGGCCAGGAACCTCCGCGTTCCCACATCGCAACTCAACAAGTTTTTCGAAGAAAATATTCTCCAACCGAAAGGCGGAAGTGCACCGGCACCGGTGAAAGGCGGCGTTTCGAGGCTGAAAGTGCAATACATCACACAGGGCGGCCTTCGCCCGCCGCTGTTCGTGCTCTTCACATCGGGCGGAAATAAAGCGGGCCTTCATTTCTCATATCAGCGGTATGTCGAGAACAGGCTGCGCGACGAATTTGAATTTTTCGCGACGCCTATTCGCCTGAAAGAAAAACATAAAGTAAAAGGAAAGGCCGCGGGACGATAGCGGCGAATAAATTTTGAGCGATTTGTTTTTATCGATGGACGACGTATTTCTGCTAATCAGGATTTTTCTTTTCGGCGTGTTTTCGCTCGCTGCTGTCGGAAAGCTTCTTGATCCGGCCGGTTCCGTAAAGGCTGTTCGGGATTTTGGTGCGCCCGAGTCGGTCGCTCCGGCCATCGGCTACGCGCTTCCTTTCGCTGAAATTGTCTTTGCGTTTAGTCTCCTATTCCCCGTTTACTCGTGGTACGGAGCGGTAGGCGCCTCGATCCTGCTCCTGACGTTTGTCGGCGGAATGGCCGCGCAAATGTGGCAGGGCAAGGCGCCGGATTGTCATTGCTTTGGTCAGATCCACAGCGAACCTGTCGGCATAAAAAGCGTGATCAGAAATATGGTGCTGCTGCTCGCGACACTGTTTCTCGTGTTTCGAGGCGACCACGGCCAGGGGGCTCGAATAACCGACAACGGCCGCGATCCGGTGTTTTTTGTGTTGCTTGTTGCCTCGACGCTGCTGCTCGTCGTCGTCGTTTCGTATCTGATAAAGATCTCTGCGAACCAGACGAAGATGGACGAGCGGGTCGAAATGCTCGAAGCCCTAAGCGCAGGTGAGATCCCGAAAACGCGCGACGAGGCGGGCGATCCGCACGACGGACTGCCGATCGGTGCCGTCTTTCCGGACTTCACGCTCGGCGACCGCAACAGCAAACCGATCTCACTTGACCGTTTGCTTGCTGATCGGAAACCGCTCGTTTTCTTTTTCGTCGGCCCGACGTGTCTACCTTGTCAGGCCCTGATGCCGGAGATCGCGGAATGGCACACCGAACTCGGCGATAAGTTAGATTTCGTTGTCGTAACAAATGGCACACGAGAGGAAAACGCCGCAAAACTCAATATTCCTTATAGTATTCCTGTTCTATTTCAGGAAGAACGCGAGCTTGCCGAATCGGTCAGCGCAAAATGGACCCCAACCGCGATGTTCGTCCGCGGCGACGGACGAGTGGGAAGCCATCTCGCCGCCGGTGATCGAGCCGTTCGCGATCTGATGTCGAAACTCCGACACGCGGATCTCAGCGACCGTTTTGTCCACGTCACGAACGGTCATTCGCACGGCAAGCCAAAGATCGGAAAACGTGTCGAGGAATTTTCTATCGACGATATCAGCGGCCGGACGCTGACGGCAGCCGATCTGACCGGCAAGGAGACGCTCGCCGTTTTTTGGAGCCGTACTTGCCCGCACTGCGTCAATATGATGAAAGGACTTCGCGAATGGGACTCAAGCAAAGGCCCCCACGAGCCGAACTTGATCGTCTTTTCCGAAGGCGAGCACGCAGACCATGCAAAGCTCGGGCTGAAGTCGCCTGTTGTCATCGATAACGGCTACGAGACCGCCATCGAACTGGGGATGTTCGGCACGCCCTCCGCCGTTCTGATCGACGAGGAAGGTTATATCGTTTCCGAAGCCGCTATCGGTTCCGCCAATATCTGGTCGCTCATCGGCAGAAAAGATCCGTAGTTCCCGCCGCCGGCAGAAAATGGAAAACCCGATTAACTGGAAAGTTGAAGCCGTCGAAGGTGAGGCTCGTGCCGGACGTCTGATCACGCGGAGGTCCGTGATCGAGACACCTGTCTTCATGCCTGTCGGCACGCAGGGAGCGATCAAGGGCGTTCGTTTCGAATGGCTCGAGGACGAGTTGGACGCCCGCATCATTCTCGGCAATACCTATCATCTATTTCTTCGTCCGGGCCCGGACGTCATCCGCAAAATGGGGGGCCTGCACAAATTTACGACCTGGAATCGCTCATTTCTTACCGATTCCGGCGGCTTTCAGGTTTTTTCGCTAACCGATCTGCGAAAACTCAGCGAGGAAGGTGTCGAGTTCCGCTCGCATCTTGACGGCAGTTCGAAGGTGCTCTCGCCTGAGATCTCGATGGAAATTCAGGCGGCGCTCGGTTCCGAGATCGTAATGGCATTTGATGAATGTCCGCCGGGCGATGCCGGATTCGAGCGCACGCGCTTGAGCCTTGAGCTCACGGCCCGGTGGGCGAAACGCTCAAGGACTCGCTTCGACGAGCTGCAGGATTCGGGCGCGGATTCGGGCCGGTTTTTCCCTCCCAGTGGGAGTGATTCAAGTGATTCAGCGGGTTTGCCCGTTCACGCAGGCGGTTCGGGCTTGACTGGGAAGCAGGCGTTGTTCGGGATCATTCAAGGTGCGGGTCATAACGAGCTGCGCGCCGAGAGCTTAAAGCTCACGACCGACATTGGTTTCGACGGCTACGCCATCGGCGGGCTCAGCGTCGGCGAGAGGAAAGACGTTATGTACGAAGTCATCGAAAATCTTGCGCCGAAAATGCCTGGCGACGCGCCGCGATATCTAATGGGCGTCGGCACACCGGAAGATCTGATCGAGGCGGTCGCACGCGGCGTCGACATGTTCGACTGCGTAATGCCTACACGAAACGGACGTACGGGCGGAGTGTTCACGTCGGGTGGAAAACTGAATATTCGAAACGCCCGCTTCATCACGGACCCTGCGCCGCTCGATGCGGAATGCGAGTGCTCGGTCTGCCGGCGATATTCCCGCGCCTATCTCCGTCACCTCTATCAAGCGAGCGAGATGACGGCCGCGACGATGATCTCCCACCACAACGTTTCGTTTTTTCTGACGACCATGAAACTAGCACGCGCGGCGATCGTCGAAGGCCGATTTGCCGCCTTCCGAAACGGTTTTCTTGCCCGCTTGATCGAGTCTGCGGAATAGGGCGCCGATACGGAACAGCCGTTTGATAAACGGACGTTAAACGTATATGATTGATTTTTTGTCTTCTGGTTTCCAAAAACATGACTGTTTTTCTATTGTTTTTCCAAGATGCCGCGGGTGGCGGCGGCAGCAGCCTTATCTGGACACTTTTGCCGTTCGTTTTCATCTTCGGCATTTTCTATTTTTTGGTGATCATGCCGCAGAAAAAGCAGCGTCAAGAACTTGCTGAGATGCTGACGCAGCTCAAGATAAACGACGAAGTAGTGACCAACGGCGGCGTCATCGGAAAGATCAAGGAGGTCAAGGACACGAGCTTTATAATTCAAAGCGCAGAAAAATCCTTCCTTGAGATCGGCAAGAGCGCGGTCGTCGGCAAGAAGCCGGAGTAAAAATCATATTTCAATTCGTGCGCCCGGCTTTTTCCACGCGGTTCGTTCAACCGCGGCCGCCGAAACGTTAGGCGTTTTGCAATACAAATGAAGAACACTAGTTTGCTTATCCGAACGGGAATTATTCTTGCAATAACGATTGCGGGCCTGTTCCTCACTATCGGGCCGCGGCACACGCCGACTGCCGCCGATTTTACGTGGCAGGGAATCAAGAATAATCTCGCCAGCAACATCAATCTCGGCCTCGACCTGAAGGGCGGATCGCATCTCGTGATGCGCGTCAAAACCGACGATTATCTGAAAACACTGACGGAATCCAACGCTCAAGCCGCGCTGGCCGCGGCTCAGGACGCAAAGCTGCCCGTCAGCGGCGTCAACCCGGTGACCGAAAACGGGAATTTCTCGGTAACGCTTGAGCTGACCGATCCTTTGCAGGCACAGGCGGTAATTGACGCAGTGCGGAAAAAGGTCGATTTCGCAAACTGGAACCAAAGCCAAACCGGTAATTCGCTGACATGGTCGCTGCCGTCTAATATTCAGACCGTTCTCAAGAATCAGGCGGTCGAGCAAGCCAGGACGATCATCGAAAGCCGAATCAACGCCTTCGGTGTAAAGGAACCGACGCTTCAGAGCTATGGTTCATCGGGCCAGATACTGCTGCAGATGCCCGGCGTCGAAGATCCGGAACGCGTCAAGAATCTCATCGGTGCGGAATCGAATCTCACGTTGATGAAGATCGTCAGCCCTCCTAATCCGGCTCCTATCCAAAAATATCCGAGCGAAGAAGCGGCAAAACAGTCGCTCGGCGGTACGATTCCCGGAAACCGGCGCATCATCGCGTACACAGAACGCGACGAAGCGAAGCCAACCGGCACGCCGGATCCGCAAGGGAAGCCAAAGCAGTTCATGATCGTCGAATTTCCGCCAGTCGTCGACGGAAGCGAGCTTCGCGGTGCAAACGCGGTCTCGCGTACCAATGCCGCCGACGATTACCAGATAAGCTTTTCTCTCAAGCCCGGCGGCGCGGCGAAATTCGGTGATTGGACAAGCAAGAACATCGGCAACTACATGGCCGTCGTCCTAAACGATGAGATCAAATCGGCCGCTTTCATCAAATCACGTATCGACGACCAGGGCGAGATCTCGGGTAAATTTTCAAAAGCAACGGCCGAGGATCTGGCGCTTTCGCTGCGATCCGGAGCGCTTCCAGCAAAGATCGAATATCAGGAAGAACGCACGGTCGGGCCGAGCCTGGGCGCCGATTCGATACGTTCCGGTGTCGAAGCGTCGCTCGGTGGCCTCGTGTTCGTCATAGCGTTCATGCTGTTCTACTACCGCGGAGCGGGCATCAACGCCGTCGTTGCTTTGCTTTTGAACATGCTTCTAACGATCGCTGCACTCATACTGATTAAATCGACACTGACGCTTCCCGGTATCGCCGGACTAATTCTGGGCATCGGCATGGCCGTCGATTCGAACGTTCTTATCTTCGAGCGCATTCGCGAGGAGATACGGCTCGGGTTGACCGTTCCGGAATCGATCCGCGTCGGCTTTGACCGCGCGTTCGTGACGATCATCGACACGCACGTGACGACGATCATCTCGTCGCTTATCCTTTATATAAACGGTTCGGGCCCGATACGCGGATTTGCGGTGACGCTTATTCTCGGGCTGCTCATCAATCTTTTCACCGCGGTCTTTGTGTCGCGAACAATTTTCAATTGGGAACTCAGCTTCCGCCCGGATCTTCAGAAGCTCAGTATTTAATTTAGTTTCCAGTGCTTCAGGCGTCTTCGGCGCATGATCCGCGAGGCGACTAACGTTTGCAAGAAATGTTTAATCTATTCCAAAACATACACATCGACTGGCTCGGTAAACGAAAACTGTTTATCGGACTCTCGATCTTCATAATGATCGCCGGCCTCGTTTCGGCGCTCGGGCGGCAGTACACGCCCGGAGGCACCGATGCTTTCAATCTCGGCGTCGATTTCAAAGGCGGAACGGTCGTCACCGCTAAATTCCGCAATCCGATGTCGGACGACGATATCCGCGGCGCGTTGAACAATTCCGGCATCTCCGATCCCGTAATTCAGTCTTCGACCGATAAACCCGATGAAGTTTTGATCAAGATCCCGCTTATCGAAGCTCCTGCCGACGCGGCCGCGCCGCAGACCGAACAGCTCAGGACGGAGCAGGTCCAGAACGGCCGTCAGGCGGTAAAACGAGCACTCGACACATTCGGAAAAGAAGCCGAAGGCGAAGCGACACTCGCGACCGATCCGTCGGCCGCCTACAAGATAATTGGAACCGACTCGGTCGGAGCAGTAGCCGGTTCGCAGCTTCGAAATCAAGCGGTTACCGCGACGCTGCTCGGGCTCGTCGGCATTTTGCTTTTCATCGCCTTTCGATATGACTGGACGTACGCTGCGGGCGCGGTTCTTGCCGTTTTCCACGACGTACTGATGGTGCTCTCATTCTTTTCGGTCTTCCAGTGGGAGATCAATCTGACGGTTATCGCTGCGATCCTGACGATCGTCGGATTCTCCGTGAACGACTCGATCGTCATCTTTGACCGGATCCGCGAAAATATCGCGGTCGACCGTACGCACTCGCTCTTCGAGATCACGAACGACTCGATCAATCAGACGCTTTCACGCACGGTTATAACGGCGGGCCTCGTCATTTTGTCGGTGCTTTCGCTGGTACTTTTCGGCGGCGAAGTGCTGCACAGTTTCTCGCTTGCATTGCTGGTCGGCCTCACCCTCGGTACGTATTCGACGATCGCTATCGCAAGTCCGATCGCCATCTGGTGGCAAAGCAAGCTCGGCGGAGCGAAGGAAAAAACAACGACTGCGCAGCCACGAGGCGACAAAAAAGAGATAGCATCGGCCTCGCGGCGTTCGGTCACTCGTCGGCCGGTCACCCGCTAACGCGGCGTCCCCGGTTTACTTTATTGCTCGTAACACTTAAGGTGAGGGGCAATTTTACGAATATTTGTAGGAAAAGTTCCGAATAAGTGCAGTTTAGCGGCTATTATTCTTGACATTCTTACACTTAGAAATTAGACTTTTTTCGTTGCTGGTCAATTTAGTTCGAATCTGCTGCATTCCGTTTTTTTAATTGTAAACGGAATACGTGGGACTTCTGTATGCATTGACCGCAATGCTCCATTCAGCCCCACACGTGGACAAACCGTTCACGGTTCGCGAATACTTTTACCGGTGGATCGCCGTAACTTAAGCCAGATAAACGGCTACAACGCGGCGTTTGAAGTTTATCATCATAAGTTTTAATACAACGTTACCCTTGACCTAATTTGGCACCGGAGAAAAGGGAGGAAATTCAGATGTTGGATCAATTGGTCGAATCGAAAAGCCATGTCCACGAAGATACTCGTCGAAGCAGCTTCCTGTTGACGACGCTTGTCGTGATGGTCGTCCTGATGGCAGGCGCGTACCTGACGAGCCTTTTCGGAAAGGATTACGGAATGAGCGGTGACGATCTTTCGCTGGAGACGCTGGTCGCGCCGCCCGTCATCGAGGACACGCCCGAGCCGAAGCCCGAAAAGCAGCCCGAAAAGCAGAAGGATCCGAACGTCGACGTTCGAAAGGAAATTATCGCCGCGATGACGGAGACTCCGCCCAAGGTTCCGGATAAGATCAGTAACGAAAAATCGAATATTCCGCCGCGTGACCCGAATCGTTTTACGGTTAAGGGAAATCAGAATTTTACCTCGGACAACCCGATGCCCGCTGACTATAAAGGCAGCTATAACTCGGAAGGAACGGGCAGCAATAGCGGTCACCCCGGCGGCGGCGGCGATGCCGAGAACGGTAGCGCCGGCCCCCCTCCCCCTCCGCCACCGCCCAAGAAGGTCGTGCCGAAGCAGATCTCGGGCGGCGTTCTGAACGGTAAAGCGACGAGCCTGCCCAAACCGCCATATCCGCCGGCGGCGCGTGCAGTTCGGGCATCCGGAGCGGTAACGGTCCAAGTCCTTATCGACGAGAGCGGTAACGTTGTGTCGGCTTCAGCCGTCAGCGGCCATCCTCTTCTCCGTGCAGCCGCGGTATCCGCTGCACGCAGTGCAAAATTCAGCCCGACACAACTTTCGGGCCAGCCGGTCAAGGTTTCGGGTGTGATCACGTATAACTTCGTCCCGTAAGGCTATGATCCGAAGAGGGGCGACGTTATCGCCGCCCTCCCTTATTTCAAAAGTTTCGCAATAAAATATTTTTCGATTTTCTTTGGAGGAAAAATCATGACTTTTTTTGCTAGCCAGCTCGGGACCGCGGTTCTTGGCTTCTTTCTAATGTTCGCCCCGGAAGGAAAGATCTCCTTTAGCTTCTATGACGTCATTAGCAGCTTGACCATTCCAGGCTGGATCGTTATCGGCACGCTCCTTATCGAGTCGGTCTACCTGATCGCCGTCGGTATCGAGCGCTGGCTTACATACAACAAGGCGAGACAGCAGTCGCGGCAGTACGCCCCGAAGGTTGCTCAGGCTCTTAAGAACAGCAACATTGACGAAGCGATCAACATCGGCGACAAGCACAAGGATTCGCACCTTGCGATGGTCGTTTCCTCTGGCCTCAAGGAATTCAGCGCACACCAGGGAAACACCGACATTTCGGCTGACGAAATGGAGGCTTCCAAACGGGCGCTCGAGCGTGCCATCGCCGTCAAGACCGCCGAGCTCAAACGCGGGCTGTCGGGTCTCGCGACTGTCGGATCGACTGCACCATTCGTCGGGCTGTTCGGTACGGTCGTCGGCATCATCGGTGCATTCGTCGCCCTCGCACAGGCTGAGAACGCCGGTATCGGTGCCGTCGGTGCAGCCATCGCCGAGGCTCTGGTCGCTACCGCTTTCGGTATTGCCGTTGCAGTTCCCGCTGTTCTGCTCTTTAACTATTTCACCAACAAGGTGACGAGCTTCAGCGTTGAAATGGAAAACTCGGCTTCCGAATTGGTCGATTACTTTATCAAACAACGTGCAAAGGCATTGAAGGGATAATTCCGGCTATTCGGAATTTTTCCGGGGAGAGTTTCAGCAATGGGAGCAAGTATCGGGGGAACCGATGAGTATAATTCGGAGATCAACGTGACTCCGATGGTGGACGTGATGCTGGTGCTGCTGATCATCTTCATGATCGTTACGCCGCTTCTCCAACAGGGCGTCACCGTCAATCTTCCAAAGGATATGAATACGCCTGAGGAAGATTCCGAGATCACCAAGGACACGTCGGTCGTGATCTCGATTCCCGACAATTCGAATTTCTACATCGGCAAAGAGCAGTTTCCGCTCAGCGCTCTTGGCGAAAAGATCCAGAGCATGATGAAGGACAAGGCGCCGGATAAGCGCATCGTTTACATCAAGAGCGGCGTCGATGTCGATTACGGACGCGTCGTCGAAGCGATCGATACGATCCGAAAGCAGGACATAGACAAGATCGGATTGGTAGCCGATAAGAAAAAGGGAGGCGAAGCTCCCAAGCAGTAATGCCGCGGCAGTGCCTGGCTTTCAGGGCCGGCTCGCGCGGCAGGGGAGATAAATTGTTATGGCAATGAGCGCAGGTGGTTCGTCCAGCGGTGACGCGATCCCGAGAATTAACGTAACGCCTCTTATCGATGTGCTGTTGGTACTGCTCATCATTTTTATGGTGATCACGCCGGTCAAACCCAGCCGTTTTGAGGCGAAGGTCCCGGCCGAACCGAAGGATCAGCAGAACATCGACGTCAAACCGAATCCGCTCACACTTGTTGTGGCGATCAATTCTCAGACGAAGGCGATCACACTTAACAACGAAGCGGCCGGCGATGTTTCCGACGCCTCCGAATTGACGAATAAGCTTAACGAGATCTTTAAGACCCGCGAAACCAATGGTGTTTTTCGCGAAGGTACGAACGAGGTCGAAAAGACGCTCTTTATCAAATCTCCTAAGAGCGTACGATACGGCGACGTCGTCAGGGTGATCGATGCGGCCAAGATGGCCAAGGCTTCACCGATCGGTCTGCAGATCGACGATCTTACAGAATAATATTGCCGGATATGCGCGCGTGCATTAGGTGAGGGCAGAATGTTTCGGCCCTCGGCGGATCGGGCTTACACATGGAGTCGAAAAATGAGATTTTCTCGTTTAGGGATTTTTGTATTTCTTACAATATCCGTAGTTTTCACAACTAACTGTTCATACTACAACCGGATCTTGTCGAGAAAGAATCTGGTTGACGGTTCGGTCGCCTATAGGGAGAGAAAGTTTCAGGTCGCCGAGGACCTCTTTCGCAAGGCGGCTGCCCGCGATCCAAATGGAGAGACCGTCGAAGGGCGCGCCGCCCAGCTTTTTCTCGCACGCACGCTTCATTCGGAATTTATCGGAAACCGGCAGCATCTAGAACTGGCCGACGCCGCCATTGCCGAATATAACAAGGCGCTTGCGGTCGACAAGAATGACCAGGCCTCGTACAAAGCCATTGCCAGTCTTTACGACAACCTCCAAAGAAATGATGAATGGCAAAAGTGGGTTACGGACCGCGCCAATAGGGCGGACATAACTCCGCAGAACAGGGCCGAGGCCTTTACATCGCTTGCTGCACGTAAAAATTCTTGTGCGAGCGAAGTTACCGACACCGAGAAAACGAAAAAGACGATCAAGAAGGACGGCAAGGACGTCTTCGAATTCATCAAACCCGAAAACCCGGATGATCTCGCGCGTTTGAAAGAGTGCGTCGACACCGGCAATCAGCTTATTGCTCAGGCTATAGCACTCGAGCCGGCCGAGGTAAAATCCGCAAAGAATCTGAATCCGAAAACAATGACGGATGAGCAGCTTAAGACGCAGGGCGACGCCTTCAAGGTTTTCGAATCCGCCCGATCGTATAATGCTAGTCTCAAGATACAGGCGATGCGTCTTGCGGAGATGGAAGGCCGCACGGCAGACCGCGACCGGCTAAAGACCGAAGCCGAGCAGGCGAAGGCTGAATTCACCGAGCTTAGCGAAGTGAACAAGAACATTCAGGCCGAGATCGATTCGCGCAAAGCCGCAGCGGAGGAAGCCGCCAATGCCAACGCAAATGCAAATGGAAAACCGCCCGCGAATAAGTAACTAGAGCGGGTCGCGTTCGTGTTTAGGTGGTGCCCTTCGTGAAAGGCGGGCATCACCTTTTCTTTTCTTCGTTTTCTCGGATCGCGGAAAGAGCGGTGTATAGGCGTCAAGGTTTGATACGATTGTAAGAGATTCGATTTATGATCCGCATTGAGGATGTAATAGAAAAGGTGCAGCGGAACCGTCCCGATCCGGATGTCGATCTCATTCGCCGCGCGTATCTTTTCTCCGCTCTCCACCATCGCGGGCAAAAACGTGCCTCTGGCGAGCCCTACCTCGTTCACCCACTCGAAGTGGCGGGAATGCTTGCCGACATGCGTCTGGACGAAGTAAGCGTCTCCACGGGCCTTCTACACGACGTTGTCGAGGATACGCTGATCGATCTGGATACGATCCGCTCATATTTCGGCGACGAGATCACACAGCTCGTCGACGGCCTGACAAAGATCGCCCACATCAGCAACCTTTCTAAAGAAAAACAGCAAGCCGAAAACGTCCGTAAAATGGTCCTTGCGATGGTCACCGACGTCCGCGTCGTCTTGATCAAACTTGCCGACCGTTTGCATAACATGCGGACAATGCAGTTTCTCAAACCGGAAAAACGTATTCGCATATCGCAGGAAACGCTAGATATCTACGCGCCGATCGCTCACCGCCTCGGAATGGGTAAAATTCGCGGGGAGCTCGAGGACCTGTCGTTCCAAAATCTTTATCCCGAGGAATATCGCAAGCTTTCCAAAGAGGTCGAGGCCCGCCGGCCGGAACTCGAAGGTATTCTCGATCACATTAAATCGACCATCTCGCTCAAACTAGCCGAGAACGATGTGCCAGTGATCGCGATCGAGGGCCGCGTGAAGCGGCTTTATTCGCTCTGGAAAAAGTTAAAAAAACAAAAGCTGATGATCGAACAGGTTTACGACCTGATCGCCGCCCGCATTATCACGCCGAACGACCGCAAATATTGCTATCTCACGCTGAGCGTCGTGCACGATATATGGACGCCTGTTCCCGAACGATTCAAGGATTGGATCGCGATTCCTCGCGACAACCTCTACCAATCGCTTCACACGTCCGTCATCGGCGACGGCGGCCAGCCGTTCGAGGTGCAGATCCGAACAGAGGAAATGCATCAGATCGCCGAGGAAGGCGTCGCCGCCCACTGGCGTTATAAGCAGAGCAAACTGGGCGCCATCGACGGCGAGGACAATCTCGACGAGCTTCGAAAGACCGTAGAAAAGCTTTTGCTTCCGCTCGTAGAGAACACCGATGCAAGCGACGATTCCGAAGACTTTATCGAATCGTTAAAGCTCGACCTTTTTCCAAAGGATGTTTACGCATTCACGCCTCGCGGAAAAGTGATACAGCTCCAACGCGGCTCGACGCCTCTGGATTTTGCCTACGCGATTCATTCCGAGGTCGGTGATGCCTGCACCGGAGCCAAAATCAACGGCCGCATCGTCCCGATAAAGACTGAGCTGCAAAACGGCGACGTCGTCGAGATAATGACTACCGCCAATTCGAAGCCGTCGCGCGATTGGCTTAACTACGTCGTTACCTCGAAGGCACGAAACCGCGTTCGCCACTGGATATCCGAACAGCAGCGAGCCGAGTCGATCGACATCGGCCGCAAGCTTCTTGAAAAAGAGGCTGACCGCTTTCATGTCTCGCCAAAAAAACTGATCAATAACGACAACGAAATGAAGCGGATCGCGAACGAGTACGGGCTGGGTCGCGGCGAGGATCTGCTCGCGTCGATCGGTTACGGTAAAACGCTGCCGCGAAACGTGTTGTCGAAATTTCTCGGCGCCGAGAAATTTGCCGAGCTCGATCCAGAAAAGAAGAAAGAAACGCGGATCCAGAGCAGCGTAAAGGCCGTCAAGAAATTCATCGGCATGGGCGATGACGCGATCGTCGTAAAGGGTATCGATAACCTGCTGACCACCCGTGCCCGCTGCTGCAATCCGCTCCGGGGCGAGGACATCATCGGCTACATTTCGCTCGGAAAGGGAATCGTCGTCCACAATAAGCGCTGCAAGAACGTCTCGCAGTTGATGATAAATAAGGAACGCATCGTCGATGTCAGTTGGGCTAAGAGCGAATCGACCGAACAGCAGTCAATAAGCCTGTTGGTCACGACCGAAAACCGCACCGGTATGCTCGCCGGCATCACGAACGCCATCGCCGAGATAAAGACCGGCATCCGCGACGCTCGTGCGAACGTTTCTCGCGACGGCCGCGGGCTGATCGAGGTAACCATCGAGGTCTACGACAAAAAGCATCTCGACCGCGTCATTTCCGCTATCGATAACGTTCCCGGTGTGATGAATGTCGAACGTCTTAATGCCTGACAACACGTCGCCTCCGCTTTCTTTTTCCCGGACAATTTGGTATTATTCGCCTTTTGCTCTTGGACGCGATTAGTATTCTTTGCATCTTATGAAACAGATCGTTTCAACTGAAAAGGCACCTGGCGCGATCGGCCCGTATTCGCAGGCAATAATTGCGGGCGGAATGGTTTTCTGCTCGGGGCAGATTCCGATCGATCCAGAAAGCGGCGATTTCGTCGACGGCGGCGTCGCCGAGCAGACCGAGCAGGTGCTGAAAAACTTGACGGCAGTACTCGAAGCGGCCGGCGGCAGCCTCGCCAGCGTTGTGAAAACCACGGTGTTTCTCGCGGACATGAATGATTTTGCCGCTATGAATGAGGTTTATGCCCGGTATTTCAGCGATAACAAACCGGCGCGGGCGACTGTCCAGGCGGCGCGGCTGCCGCGAGACGCGAGGGTCGAGATCGAATGTATTGCGACCGCCTAACGCTAAGACGTAAATGAAAATGCCGAACGACGAATATCGTCATCCGGCAAAATCACCTTCTTGATACGGCTTAACTTTTTAACTAAGCAGCTTTGATAACTTTTCCCGATTTGATGCAGCGGGTACAGACCTTCATTCGGCCGTTTGAGCCGCTCGGAAGCTGTACACGAACCGGCTGCAGATTCGGGTTGAACCTACGGCGGGTCTTATTGTTCGCATGCGAAACGTTGTTTCCAAATTGCGGCCCTTTGCCGCAGACGTCACATCTTTGTGCCATGAATAATTGCCTCCAAGCTATATAACGAGGTTCAGTAAAGAGTTTATAAAAACTCAAAAACAAGATTTATAACAAACAAGTACGGGTAAAGTCAAGTTCCGACCGTTACACCCGTTCAGAAGGAGTAATTGCCACAGTGCGAAATAACAAGTTACAGGTTCTTTCTTTGACCGCCGTGTTGGGCCTTGCCGCCATGTTGGGCGCTTGTTCCGGTGCCGCTTCGCCATCTCCCGGGCCTAACGCCGATCCAAATTCGATCGCCGCCCGCGTCAACGGAAAAGACATCAAGATGGAAGAGGTCGAAAAGGCGCTCAAGGCTCAGGGCCAGGGAGAAGAGGCGAAAATGTCTCCGCTTGAGCTCGCCTCGGCACGCCTGACGGTGCTGCAGCAGCTAATTCAGACCGAGGTGATGTATCAGAAGGCGGAGAAGGAACAGACGATTCCGAGCGAGGATGACGTGACGGTCGAGGTGAACAAAAGAAAGACCGCGAGTGGCTTGTCGGCTGAGGAGTTCGACAAACAGATGAAGGCTGCGGGCGAGACCGATGCAAGTTGGCGTCAGAACGTTAAGAAAGAACTTGCTCTCGCAAAACTGCAGGAAAAGATCGCCGGCCGCGTCGAATCGCCGAAAGACAACGAGATCGATGCGTTTTACGCCGGCAACAAGGAGCAGTTCAAAAACAAACGCGGAGCACAGCTCGCCGCGATCGTTATAGACCCGTCCAATAGCGGGCAGGGCGATACAACAACCAATCAGGAAACCGCTAACCTGAAGGCCAAAGAGATCGGCCAGCGTGCTCTCTCGGGATCGGATTTTGCAACGCTTGCCCGCGAAGCCAGCGAAGATCTTCAGACGCGTTCGAACGGCGGTGACTGGCGCTATTTTACGGAAGACGAATTGAAGCAGACATTTCCCGCAGGCGTTGCCGATTACATCATGGGCAAGATGACCAACGGCCAAGTCCTGCCGCAGGCGATCCCGGTCGAAGGTAAGATCCTGATCCTGAAACTTCAGCGAAAGCAGGAAACTGACGAAGATCTGACGCTCGAAAGCCCCGGCGTTCGCCAACGTGTGACCGAGCTGCTGATCAACGCTCGCAAAGACCTGCTCTGGCAGTCGTACATCGCGATGGCGATAAACGAAGCTAAAGTTGAGAATTATCTGGCGAAGAACGTTGTCGATAATCCGAATGAGCTGAGCGGAGCGCGCCCCGCAGGGGCATCGGATTCGAATGCGAATGCTAACTCATCGTCGAACACGGCAGCTCCGACACCTTCGCCTGCGGCGATGAATATAAACGTCACCGGCAGCAATTCGAACACGCGAGCCGTTGTTGCTCCTGTGAACACAGCGAAAACTGCCCCGTCATCGGCTTCGGGGACGGGCGCAGTTGCCAATAGGTCGGCGGCTCCCGCACGTCCGGCTGCGAGCAATTCGGCGGCAAACCGCTAGTTCAGCGTTCTCTACAAAAGTAGTCGGTGATCAGCGGCCTCGAGCGTGCTGACCCGGCTACTCTTTTTTATGATATTCAGACTCTCAGATACATGGAAATCGTACGGCGGCACCGAGATACTCAAAGGCGTGTCGTTCCAGGTAAATCCGAATGAAAAGGTCGGGCTCGTCGGACGAAACGGCGCCGGCAAGACTACGATCTTTCGGTTGATCACCGGAGCCGAAGCAGCAGATGCCGGTGAGGTGATCAAGATGAACGGCCTTAAGCTCGGGTTGCTCGATCAGCACGTCGATTTCAAGGGCCACGAGACAGTACACACCGCAGCGCTTTCTGCGTTCAAAGAAATTCACGATATCGAAGCCGAAATGCGCTCTCTCGAGATGCGAATGGCGACGGACCATTCGGCGGAGGTGCTCGACAAATATGCGGATCTTCAGTCCGCGTTCGAGCACGCCGACGGTTTTACTTACGCCGCGAGGGCCGAAGCGGTTCTTTTGGGTTTGGGCTTTCCGGCCGATACGTGGACGCTCGACACCGTGACGCTTTCGGGCGGGCAGAAAAACCGGCTCGGCATGGCGCGCCTGCTACTGTCGTCGGCTGACGTTCTGCTGCTTGACGAGCCGACCAACCACCTGGACGTTGATGCGGTCGAATGGCTCGAAGAGTTTCTCAAGACCTATGAGAAGACTTATGTGGTGATCAGCCACGACCGCTATTTTCTCGACCGCATAACCAACCGTATTATCGAGATCGATCGCGGCATTGCCGTAACCTACACGGGAAACTACTCAAAATATCTAACCGAACGCGAACTCCGCCGTGAGCAGCAGCAGCGTGAATACGAAAACCAGCAGTCGCTGATCAACAAAACCGAGGAATTCATTCGCCGCAACCTTGAAGGACAAAAGACAAAACAGGCAAAATCGCGCCGGACACTGCTTGCCCGGATGGACCGGCTCGAAGCTGTTGCGTCTGAAAAAGCGGGTGGTAACTTCGGGCTGAAGCAGGTCGAGCGCACAGGAAATAATGTTCTTACGGTAGAAGATTTGACTATCGGTTACCAGACGAAAGCTCTAGCGAAGGACCTCAATTTTTCTCTCCATCGCGGCGACGCGCTGGGGATCATCGGCGGAAACGGGACCGGCAAGACGACGCTCGTAAAGACAATTCTCGGCAATATCCGCGAGCTGGACGGCAAGATGCATTGGGGAACCAAGACGAACATCGGGTATTACTCGCAAAATCTCGAGGACCTCGAACCGCGAAATGAGGTCATACAGGAACTCCGCCGTGTCGCGCCGTCGGCCGACAACGGGCAGCTTCGCGGATTCCTCGCAAAATTTCTCTTTAGCGGCGAGGACGTGTTCAAAAATGTTTCAACTTTGTCCGGCGGCGAGAAAGGACGCCTTGCCCTGGCCAAGCTGATATATTCGCACCACAACGTTCTGGTCCTCGACGAGCCTACGAACCATCTCGACATTCCGTCACGCGAATCGCTGGAGAATGCCTTGGAGGAATACGATGGCACGATCATAACCGTCAGCCACGACCGTTTTTTCCTCGATAAGATCGCCAACCACGTCCTCGCATTCGAAGACGACGGCACCGTCACGTTCTTCGACGGCAATTACACCGAATATCACGACTGGAAAGCCGGTGCCGCGTCCGGACTGGCCGCCAAACCGCGGATCTCCACTTCGATCAACGCGGAAACACGACCGGTAGCGAGCGTGTCAAATCTATCGAAGAACCAACGCAACGAACTCGAAAAACGGATTAAGACTATCGAAGCCGAGATCCCGACACTAGAAACCGAGGCCGCGAACCTGACAAAAAAATTATCCGATCCTAAGATCGCCGCCAACTACCCGAGCCTAGCCGAAGTCACAAAAAAACTCTCCGAAACCGAAGCCCGGATCAAATCCCTTTATGAGGAATGGGAATCTGCGGCGGGTGAGTTGCAATAGGTAAGATTCAGGCGAATTCAAATTGATTCGCCTTTTTCAAATCGTCCGGTATACGAATCAGAGGGCTAAAATCTACCTTCCAGATATCGAGCTCAAACAACTGGCCTTCCTTATCCAAATTGAGGATACTAGAACTTCTATGCCATCTGCGTCGATAAATTCGTACTTGCTGACGGCTCCACCGAACAGGCGTTTTTTGTCAACAATGCCAGGTGGAAACAAGAGAAGGCTTCCCATCCCTCCATCGTCCATAGATTGCATTAAAAGATCATCTTTCCAATCATAGGACAGGTTCAAATTCGCAGCTCGACTTATCAAAAGTTCGAGCAGCTTCTGTTCCTTTTGTGATGGTTTTCTATGAGGCTCCACAAAATATGTTGTTACGGCTTCACCCTCGGATCCATTTTCACTATCAGCGTTCGCGTGTACGTCTTTCCGTTAGCAGTGAGCTTGACTGTGTATTGCCCCGGTAGAACGGACGAAACGCCCCGTCGGCCTCCGCCGCCTGGCCCGCCGGCAGCCGGTGCGGGAGGAGGTGCAGGACGAAGGTCCCAGACCCAGCGATGCATTCCCGGCGCGGCTGAAAGAACCGGCGGCGTCTTGATCCAGAAGGCAGGAATGTCGAGCGTGTCGGGATTGATAAGCGTAGGTTTATCCTCACTGGAGAATTTCTTTATTGTTTCGCCTGCCGGATTCAGGAGTTCAAGCGTGACAGGTCCGCGGACCTTACCGAGATAGTAGTCTATTATCGCGCCGTATGGCTGATTTTCGGCCAGCGGCTCGTCGCGGGGCTGTGGTGTGCCATTTTCGTCCGGCTGCGGCAGGTTGTAGGCATCCTCCGGGGCAAACAGAAATGCGTCCGATCTGACCATCTCGTCAGTGATCTGCCTCAGCGGCGTTATGTCATCAAGCACCCAAAATCCGCGGCCGTGTGTCGCTACAACGAGATCGTTTTCGTGAATTGCCAGATCGCGCATCGACACGTGCGGCAGATTGAGCTGCAGCGGTTGCCACCGTTCGCCGTCGTCGAAAGATACAAAGACGCTCAACTCGGTTCCGCAAAATAGCAGCCCTTTTCGCTCGGTATCCTCGGTCACATTCTGCATGTAAACGCTGGCGGGCAAGCCTTTTGTGATCTTTTGCCAAGTCTTTCCCGCGTCGCGCGTGCGGTAAATGTACGGCTCGTTATCGGTCAGGCGATGCCGATCGATGGCGGCAAATGCCTCATTGACATCGAAATGCGATGCGATCAGCATCACGACCTTGCTCCATGGCGTTAGTTCCGGCGGCGTAACGTTTGTCCATGTTTTGCCATCGTCATTTGTCAGGTGGATAAGCCCGTCATCGGTACCAATCCATACAGTCGAGGCGCGGAGCGGTGACGGGGCTATCGAATAGATAACGCCGCGGCGTTTGTCAGGCGGAGCGTCTTTGGCGGTCACGTCGTCCAAATTTGACGGAACGCCGGGATCTTCGCGTGTCATGTCCGGGCTGATCTGCGTCCAGCTTTCGCCGCCGTTTGTCGTCTTAAAAAGAAATTGATTACTGAAATAAAGCGCCTTAGGATCGGCTTCCGAAAACACAAGCGGCAGCGTCCATGTATGACGTGCCGGGACGGTCATCGTGCGTTCGGGCGAGACATTTACGGTTTCGCCGGTCACAACATTGCAGCGCGTGACGGTGCCGCCAAAGAGAATGTCAGGATGCAATGGGTCCGGCGCAGTGTAGCCAGACTCGCCTCCGGCACAGGCAGGTTCCCAATCGCGGTTCGATATCTCTGCATGATTGCTGCGTGTCACCACGGCGACCGCGCCGCTGTCCTGCTGCGAACCGGTTGCCCAAAATGGAAACCGATAATCCGTCGCGACATTGTAAACCTCTGCGATAGGCTGGTTATACCACGAACTCCATGTTGCGGCTCCGTCTTCCGTTACTACCGCGCCCTGATCACTTGCGAGTATCATCCGGTTCGGATCGTCCGGGTAGATCCAAAGCTGATGATAATCGTCGCCGCCGGGAGCGCCTTTGATGGCAGTCCACGTTTTGCCTGCGTCGATGGATTTGTAAACCGACGTATTCGAAACGTAAACGACATCGGGATTTTTAGGATCGACCGCCACCTTGCAAAAATACCAGCCGCGTCCCCAGATGCGTTTCTGATCGGAGATCAACGCCCACGTCGCTCCTGCGTCATCCGAGCGGTACAAGCCGCCAATCTTCGCGTCAATTATCGCGTAGATCCGCTTTGGATTAGTCGGCGAAACCGCAAGTCCGATCCTGCCTTGCCCCTCGACCGGAATTCCCATTTCAAGCGGCTTCCAGGTATCGCCGCCGTCAATCGATTTGAATATGCCTCCGCCCATGCCGTAGCTCGGAGGATAGATGCTCCAGGGCGGACGCCGCGTGTTCCAAAGGGTCGCATAAATGATCTGCGAATTTGTTGGGTCGATCACGACATCTATCCCGCCGACGTTCTCGTTTTTGAAAAGAACTTTTTGCCACGATGCTCCGCCGTCCTTTGAGCGAAAAATGCCGCGATCAGGATTCGGCCCGTATACGTGCCCGAGTGCGGCGACGAAAACAATGTTCGCATTTTTTGGATCGACAGCCACGCGTCCGATCTGCCGCGTATTTTCGAGTCCGATATGTTTCCACGTCTTTCCCGCGTCCGTCGTCTTGTACATACCGTCGCCGTATGTGATTTGCGCGCGCATATCCGCTTCACCAGTTCCAACGTATACAGTATTCGGGCTTGTAGCCGAGACACCGATGGCGCCGATGGAAGCGATCTTCTGGTCGTCAAAAATGGGCGTCCACGTTCGCCCGGAGTTTCCTGATTTCCACAATCCGCCGCCGACCGAGCCAAAATAGAATGTATTCGGCTGACCCGGCACGCCGCTTACACCATTTACGCGGCCACCGCGAAAAGGCCCGATCATCCGCCATTCGAGGCCGGAAAACGTCGCCTGATCGTATTGCTGAGCCTGAAGCAGTGTGGGCATGACAGCTATAACACAAGCCGCCGCGACGACAAGTACGCTAAACCTTTCCAACATCCGAAAAACTCCTTTTGAAAATTCTAAAACTATGTCTCCGAACGATAATTCGGAGCTTCCTTGGTGATTATCACATCGTGAACATGCGATTCGCGTAAGCCGGCAGATGTGATGCGGACGAACTTTGTGTTGTTCTGCAGATCGCTGATGGTTTTGCAGCCCGTGTAGCCCATTCCCGCGCGTAGGCCGCCGATGAGTTGCGTGACCATGTCGGCGATCGTGCCTTTGTAGGCGACGCGGCCCTCGATGCCTTCGGGTACGAACTTGGAATCGGCGACAGTGCCTTCCTGCGCGTAGCGGTCGCTCGATCCTTTTTTCATCGCGCCGATCGAACCCATTCCGCGATATGTCTTGAAGTTCCGGCCCTGATAAAGAATCACTTCGCCCGGAGCTTCTTCTGTTCCGGCGAAAAGCGAACCGATCATTATCGAATCCGCGCCCGCGGCGATCGCCTTCGCAACATCACCTGAAAACTTAATACCGCCGTCGGCGATGATCGGAACGCCCGAGCCTTTTGCGGCATGCACGGCTTCGTGGATCGCCATGATCTGGGGTACGCCCGCACCGGTAACGACACGCGTCGTGCAAATAGAACCAGGACCGATCCCGATCTTTACGGCGTCGACACCGGCCGAGATCAGCTCTTTCGTTCCATCAGCAGTGGCAACGTTGCCCGCGACGAGCTGTATGTCGGGAAACTGGACTTTTATTTTTTTGACCGCCTCGATCACACGCGAACTGTGTCCGTGAGCGGTGTCGATCACGATAGCGTCGACCCGGGAATTAACTAAAGCCTCCGCCCGCTCCAGAAAATCGCCGGTCGCACCGATAGCTGCTGCGCAACGCAGGCGGCCGAGGCCATCTTTGGCCGCGATGGGAAAATTGATCGCCTTTTGTATGTCCTTGACGGTTATCAAACCTTTGAGGTGACCGTTTTCGTCGACGACGAGCAGCTTTTCGATCCGGTGCTTCTGCAGCTTGATCTTAGCTTCGTCGAGTGTCGTTCCTACCGGAACGGTGACGAGCGGCTGCGGCGTCATCACTTCCGAAACAGGAATATCGAAACGCGTTTCAAACCGCAAATCGCGATTTGTAATGATACCGACGAGCAGCCCCGTGTCATCAACGACCGGTACGCCGCTTATCTTGAAACGTCGCATGATCTCGAGCGCCTCGGAAACGAGTTTATTTTTGTGAATCGTCACCGGATCGACGATCATGCCCGACTCGCTGCGTTTTACCTTGTCTACTTCCTCGGCCTGCTGCTCGATCGCAAAATTTTTGTGAATAACGCCGATGCCGCCCTGCTGCGCGAGAGCGATCGCAAGCGCCGCTTCGGTCACGGTGTCCATCGCTGATGAACAAAGCGGAATATTCAGTTCGATGCCGCGCGAAAACTTTGTCCGTGTGTCGACTTCGCCGGGAAGGACCTCAGAAAAAGCGGGAATCAGCAGGACGTCGTCAAATGTCAGGCCTTCCTGTACTTCGTTCAAATTCATATAACAGTTACCGTCTGTGATCGGTCAAAGATTACAAAAAAGCCCGCGCGAACCCGGCGGGCAAGTATCACGCATTGCTGCGGTTTATATTCTTAAGAAACCTCATCGTCACCTTTTAGGTGCAGGTGCAGCCTTGATCGGAGCAACCGTTGTCTTCGGCGCTGCAGTTGTATTCGCCGCTGGGATTGTCTTCACGGGCCTTGCCGCCGGTCTTACAGGCAACGCCGCTGCTGCCGGAGCGGTCGAGCCAAGCGCTTCGATCTTTGAGTTCTGCCAGACCTGTCCCAGGTTATCGCGGGTGATCTCGACCTCGATCGCCGCGCGTTTCGGATTCGCCGGCAGCTGCGGAAGAACGATCGTCCGGCCGTTGACCGTAAGCTGAGCCGCCGACGCAAGCGACTTCGAGTATGCAAGTCTGAGGCTTTGACGCGGCTCGAACGATATAGGCTTGTCCGCCGATATTGTCGTCACCAGGCTTTTGCCGTCGCTTATCGAGCTCAGCCAGATCGGGTCTGACGTCGTCTTGAATTCAACTTTGACCGATTCCATCGACGGTGGCGAATCATTGAGCGGCTGGGCGGGTGTTTCGATCGCGGCCGACTGGAGATTAGCGTTAGTGTTCGCATTGGTCACAACGCTCGGGGCCGAATCGGGACGGTTGATCACATAACGGACGAGATACAAGAGGCCGACAGTCATCAAGGTCAGGATCACGCCAGCAAATATTATCGTGGGCAGGGGCGATGCGCCTGCATGTTCGTCGGTCAGCACTTCGGGCCGGTACGCCTTGAATTCATCATCCTGCGAAGCCTCAGCCGTCGCCACCATCTGCGAATATTCTTGAAGGGCCTCGTGTTCGTCGTAACCAACATAACGAGCGTATGACTTTAGAAAACCTTTGTTGAATATTCCGCCCGGCAGTGGCTTGTAATCGTCATTCTCCATCGATTGCAGGTACTGCGGAGAAATGCGTGTTTGCTCGGCCACTTCGCTGATCGAAATGCCGCGTTCTTCGCGTGCCTGCCGCAATTTCTCGCCCAGTGTTGATGCCATGTTTAGATGTTCGGCCGGAGAATGGCTAAGTGTAAAACCGTAAACGTCTTAAACTTGAAATATAGCCGTGAGCAGGCGCAAATGTCAATTGAATCAATGTTTTTCAATCAATGCCAGCCGCTTGATTATTGACGTTCACGCGTGTTACGTTTAGGGATTATCCACCCATTTTTTGAAATCGAAATAGCTAATCACAAGAGAGGATCTTAACAAATGAGTCTAGAAGCTCTGGGCATGGTCGAAACCAAAGGTTTTGTCGGCGCCGTCGAAGCCGCGGATGCGATGGTAAAGGCCGCTAACGTTCAATTGGTCGGAAAAGAATATATCGGCGCCGGCTATGTCACTATCTTCGTCCGTGGTGATGTCGGAGCGGTAAAGGCGGCGACCGATGCGGGAGCTGCTGCGGCTCGCCGCGTCGGGGAGCTGATCAGCGTTCATGTAATTCCGCGTCCGCACGGCGAGGTCGAACGGGTACTGCCGAAGGGCGGCCGGGTTGGCCTCAGCCCTGACGAAAAGGCCCTGCAGAGCGGCGGTGGTGACCGGCAGCTCGGTTCGGGCGACCAGAGTGGCACGGGTACAGGCGTTCAAGGCAATAAGACAAGAACAAGGTAATCGCGAAAACGGCTTCGGCGTACATGGCTTTTAGCCGGCGCCCCGCCGTTTTCTTTTTGGTCTGTATGGCTGACACCGATCTAATCGCACAGCAGGAAACGCGAGACGCGGTCGAATCCGCTCATCGTGCCTTCGGCATTGTTGCTCGGTTCGATCAGCCGACCATTGACCGTATTTGCGAAGCGATGGCATCGGCCGCACTCGCCGATTCGGCTAGGCTAGGCCAACTGGCTCACGAAGAAACCGGATTCGGTAATCCGGAGGACAAGCGCGAAAAGAACCGCTTTGCCGCCGAGGACGTTTGGAATTATTTTCGCGGGATGAAAACGGTCGGCGTCGTAAGCGAGAGCGAATCGATAGTTGAGATCGCGAGTCCGCGCGGCGTGGTCGCTGCGATAATTCCATCGACCAACCCGACGTCGACGGCCATCTTCAAGATCATCATCGCGATAAAATCGCGCAACGCGATCGTTGTTTCGCCGCATCCGTCGGCTGCACGCTGCATTGCCGAAACCGCCCGTATCATGCGTGAATCGGGCGTCCGCGAAGGCTTGCCTGCGGAAGCGATCTATTGCATTCAAAATTCGACCATCGAAGCTACGGAAGCTTTGATGAAGCACAAACTGACGGCGGTAATACTAGCTACGGGCGGCATTGGCCTTGTCCGCGCGGCTTACTCGTCGGGCAAACCAGCGTTCGGCGTCGGTCCGGGAAATGTTCCGGCCTTTATCGAGGGTACCGCCGACGTGCAGAAAGCCGTCTCTGACATTCTGACCAGTACGTGTTTTGATAACGGAACGATATGCGCGTCCGAGCAGTCGGTGGTCGTCGACGCGTCTGTCGAATCGGCGGTGCGAGAACAGTTCAAGGCGCAGGGCGGGCATTTTCTGAACGCAGGCGAAGCCGAGGCGGTCGGCAAAATACTTTTGACGCCGCAGCGAACATTAAACGCTGAGATCGTCGGCAAATCCGCGGATTTTATCGCCAATCTGGCTGGCATAACAGTTCCGTCTGGCACTCGCTGTCTGCTTGCGGACACGTCTGGCGTCGGCCGCGATTATCCGTGGTCGATCGAAAAACTTTCACCGACGCTGGCGTTCTTTGTTGTTAAAGGCGTTGAAGAAGGAGCACGCCGCTGCGAAGAGATCCTGAAATTCGGCGGCATGGGCCACACCGCAGGTATGCACACGAAGAGCCGTGAAGCCGCCATTCGTTATGGCGAACAGATGCCTGCGTCGCGCGTGATCATCAATTCGCCGACGACGCATGGAGCGATCGGGTTTTCGACCGATCTTCCGCCGTCGATGACGCTTGGCTGTGGTTCGTGGGGCGGCAATGTCACGTCGGACAATGTTTCGCCGATACATTTGATGGATATAAAACGCGTCGCTTTTGAAACCAAGCCGGTAAACGCAAGTCGCGCGTCGGTGACAGTTTCGCGGGCACCTGCGCCGCAAAACGCTCGTCCGAAGCGCGAGCAGATCGCGGCGATGGTCGACGAATTCCTTTCTCAAAAACTTTCGCCCTCATCGCCGATCTCTGCTCCGACGACCGTAGCGGCAAGCCATGCTGAACCGGCTGCTGCCGCTGACGCCGCGATCAATAACGGTTCGCCGGTGAAGACGATCATTCACGAATTGCGCCCGCAGAGCCTAACCGAAAACGGAGCGTCGCATGTGCCGGTCGATTTCGTCAGCGAAAATGATGTCCGCGACGCACTCGCCAAAGGCGTGAAAATTTACATCACGGCAAAGACGATCGTGACGCCATCGGCAAAGGATCTCGGCGACGATAAGGAGATCTTTGCACGGGTCTAGGCGCATCTCACGCCAAACCGATTTCCCAAAATGCAAACCGCGATAACCAATGTGATATGTATGGCCTGCGGGGTCGATGTTCGAAGCGATGCTTTATTCTGCTACGGATGCGGAGCGGCCGTCGTCGACGGCGCCGCGACTCAAACCGAGGCGGTCGAACAGCCCGTCGCAGAGACTTTCGCGGAAGCAGATAACGCCATACCCGCGGATGCCGCGACCAAATCGATTAATGCTACAGAAACAAACGCTCCAGACCGGCGTCCGCTGACGGCCGCAATGCTTCGTCGGAAAAAGGCCTCAAACCGCCAGCCGGTCGAGGTGGAATGGCAAGTGCCGGAAAATGATTCGATGCTGTTCGCGATCGTAAGCGTCGGACTGACACTCTTTGCGATACTCGTGTTGATCGTCGCTCTATATCTCCGATAAGATTTTTTGGCGAAAGAAAATATTATGCAGCAAGCACTTGGAATGGTTGAATGTATGGGCTTGGTCGCGATGATCGAAGCCGCCGATGCAATGGTCAAGGCCGCGAACGTGACGCTCGTCGGGTATGAAAAGATAGACGCCGGTCTCGTCACGGCGATCGTTCGCGGTGAAGTCGGCGCGGTCAAAGCAGCCGTCGATGCGGGTGCGGCCGCAGCACGTCGGATCGGAACCGTTACCGCTGTTCACGTGATCCCGAGCCCCCATTCGGAGGTGAGCGATGGAATTCCGGTGATCGATACGGGCGAGACCACGCGCAAAAAGATCTCGGGTTCGGTTCCGGAATAAATTTTACAAAGAGATTCAAAAAAAAGGCAAGCACGAGAAAGCGATCTCGGCTTGCCTTTCCATTTGAGGATTTTTCTCTACTGGATTTTTGGTGCGAGAGTAGGTTTTTGGGTCGTTGCCGCAGCGGGTTTGCCGCCATCCGCGACTCGGCCCGCCTTGGTTATGGCGATGCGTTTTTGGTTATTCGGGCCGTCGGCGACTTGTACCTTGATATCACGAAATGTGCCGTCACCTTTGTCGTTAGTCGGTATGTAACCAAGCGAATACTGCACGCGAAGCTCGTCGGCGATGTTCTTTGCGATATCGTTTAGTTCGACAACGGATTTTGGGAAGTAAGCCCTCCCGCCCGTGTCATTAGCCAGTTTTTCGAGAAACGATCTGGCTTTCGACTGCGCACTCTTTTTGATGAAACTGCCATCCTTGTCTAGGTCATTGACGAATCCCACAACATAGATTTGAACGTCCGTTTCTTTTAGCAGTGCAAAAAGTTGCTGCTGAGAATAATAGCTGGTGACGTCTTCGCCGTCCGAAATTAGCACGAGAGCGCGCCGTTTGCGGTCCTGCTTATCGGTGGCCTTCTCGTATTCGCTAACGCGGTTTGCCGCGAGATAAACGGCGTCGATTATTGCCGTCTGCCCGCCTTCGATAAAGAGGCTGTCGAGCGCATCGTTGAGATCGGCTTTGTTCGACGTGAAATCCTGAAGTATCTCGATCTTGTCCGAGCTTACAAAGCGGATGATACTCGTCTCGTCAGCCGGATGGTTCGTCGCAACCAGTATCTTGCTCGCTTCGATGATCTGGTCGATCTGCGAGCGGAGCGAACCGGAATTGTCGATGACCATCGAGTAATTCGTAGGGACGTCGGACTTCGAGAAGAATTCGATCTGCTGCGGCTGGCTATCTTCTGATATTTTGAAGTCGTTCTGCGTCAGATTGCTGATCGGGCGGTTGTTGCGGTCCACGACACGAACATTGAGGTTGACGAGCTCAGTGTCGATCTTATACACCTGATCCTCCTCCTTGATCGGCGTCGCGACCGGGACGGGCGAAGGTGTCGGCGTGGGTGAGACCGTAAGACTCCTTTTGACCTGATATGTTGTGCCCGGTGCCGTCTGTGCGGAGAAAAACACTGCCGCGATCACCATCGCGCAGAAAATGACTGAAAAGTTTCGTTTCATCGTTAAGCTTGTCCCGCCCTAATGATAGGTCGAAGTCGGCGTGGCGTAATAGCCTTCGCGGCTTCGGACGGTTAGACGCGGCAAACCGCGTGGGGGTTTGACCTTAACTTTAACCTTGCGCCAACGCCCGTCAGGCTGAAAATCGGACGGTGTGTATCCGATCGAATACTGATGACGAAGCTCGAGGGCGATGCGTTCGAAAATCTCATCCATTTCGACATCGCTATTCGGATAGAACGCCTTGCCACCGGTCACGGCCGAAAGCTCGTCCAGGAAAGCCTGGCCCTGCATTCCGACCGGGCTCGCCGAATCATGCGGGTCGAGGATACCTACCGAATATGTCACTACGTCCGATTCCTTCATCAGACGACGCACTTCGCCGAAGTTATAACGCGACGCGTTGTCCTGTCCGTCGCTTATTATCAAAAGCGCCTTTTTCTGATGGCTGCCGCGGGTTACGCGGTCGAGCCCAAGGTATACAGCGTCGTAGAGAGCGGTGTTTTGCCGCGGATTAACAAGCGTAAGCTTGGAAAGCACCGCCTCGCCGTCGCGCGTACGGTCCATCAGAAGTTGAGCGCGGTTATTGAATGCTATAAGAAAATATTCGTCCGATGGATGGCTTGAGTTGATGAAACGGCTGAGTGCCGTTTTTGCCCTTGCGATCTTTTCGCCGCTCATCGAACCCGAGACGTCAAAGAGAATGCCGACCGACACGGGAGCGTCGCTGTCGCCGAAAAACGTGATCTCCTGCTCCTGGCCGTTGTCCGTCACCGTAAAAGCGTTCTTTGTAAGTCCCGAAACATAGCGTCCGTAGAGATCGGTTACGGTCAGCGTCAGCGTAACGAGATCGGTTTTGATCGAAACGGGTTTAGTCGGATCGTCAACGGTAGCGTCCGGCTCCGGCGTTGGTGTGGTGGACGGTGCCGCCGGCGGCGTCGACGCGGCTGGCGTCTGTGCGATTGCGAATGTCGCGGCGGAAAGGAGCAAAAGAAAGGATAGCAGCGACCGAACGGAGATGAGGCCGCCGTTTACTGATCCGAATGCAAGAGCCATGTTTTCTCCAACGGTTCCTCTACATATTAGGAAAGAGGCAAGTTTTCTGCAAGATAAATTTTCGATGCCGAAGTATAGTGTTTAGTTGTTTTGTCCCCGAAAATATATAGGTTGGGCTGGACGGAACTTTTTCTACGGAAATGCGTGATATAATTCGAACGGTTCCGTCATTCGTCAGCCTAAATCCGTGCAAAACCACAGATCGTCGGTGACCGTCGTAGAAGTAAAATGTCCGAATTCACTTGTCGATTAGGTACGCCCTCGGGAGAGATCGTCACTCGCATCGTCGAAGCTGCGGCTGTCGGCGACGCCCGCGTTCAACTCGAACGCGAAGGCTATAAGGTCTTCAATATCTCGGAACCGGGCAGCGGTTTCCTGTCGGGGCTATTACTTGGCGGGCCGTCGCACAAAGCAAAGGTGAAACAGGCCGACTTTCTGCTATTCAACCAGCAATTGTCGGCTTTGCTGCGCGCCGGTATTCCGGTTTTGCAAGCGATCAATCTCTTGCGTAATCGCTCGGCATCGTCCAATCTTCGTGCCGTGCTTGGCGACGTCGAGGAAAAGATCAAAAGCGGTATCCCGCTTTCCGAGGCTTTCGAGGCGCAGGGGATTTTCCCGCGAATTTACACGGCATCGATACTTTCGGGGGAGAAAAGCGGCGCGCTAGATGACGTTCTGCAGCGTTTTGTCGAATATCTCCGCCGCAGCGTCGGCGTCAGCCGCAAACTTCGCGGCGCGCTTGCATATCCTGCGTTCCTGCTGGCGGCATCCGGTTTCATGATCGCGTTTTTGACGCTATACATCGTGCCGAGAATGTCGGACCTGTTTCGCAACCTGAGCGCCAGCCGCGGGCTGCCGACGGTGACGGTCGTGGTGCTTGCAATCTCGACCGGCGTTGCCACCAACGCGTGGTGGATGATACCTCTTCTCCTAATTTCCGGTTTCGCCCTATACGTCTGGCTGCGGACCGATAAAGGCCGTCTCGCGTGGCACCGGCTTTTGCTTAAAATACCGATCGGGGGCACGCTCGTCCGCCAGATGGCGACCGCCCAGCTGACGCGTTCGCTGTCGACGCTGCTCTCCGGCGGCATTACCGTGCCGGATTCGTGGGACATCGCCTCGCAGGCACTCAACAATCTTGAACTTCGCAACCGCAGCCAGACTGTGTCTCCGCTGATTCGCGAAGGCCGCGGCTTTACCGAGGCGCTCGAAAAGGCGAACTGGATACCGCCGCTTGGCCTCGATATGATCGGCATCGGCGAAAAATCCGGATCGTTGCGCGAAATGCTCGATGAAGTTGCCGCCTTTTATGACGCCGAGGCAGAAGTGAAACTAGAACAGCTGACGACGCTTCTTGAACCTCTGATCCTGCTCTTTATGGCAGGCGTCGTCGTCATTATTCTGCTCGCGATCTATCTTCCGATCATTCAGACCATTTCGGCGGGTCCGTCGGGCGGACGCCGCTAGAATTAATAAGATGAACGAACCTTCGACAATTATTCCCGAGCCGATCGCGGTGCCGCGGATCGCGGTCGCGGAATTCATGGAGAACGAGCCGCCCGAAGTCGCAGAAGCGAAGCAGCTCGCTCAACGTTATCGCTTGCCGTACATCGATCTGCTCCCGCAGGATCAGCCGTCGCCGATAGATTACGAAGAGCTCGCCCGCATTCCGGTCGATACGATGCTGCGAAACCATTTCGTGCCGCTCAAACGCGAGGGCCGTGACCTCCACGCCGCGATGGCCGACCCAACGAATCTTCAACTGCTGGATGAACTCGAAAATGCGCTGAACGTCCGCATCGTGCCTTATGTAGCTACACAGGGAGCGATCGACGTCGTGCTGAAAAAGGGCGACGCCACACAGCGCGTTTTGCAGGAAGCCGCGTCAGGGTTTAAGATCTCGCTCGTTAAGGAAACCGAGCAGGGTGAAGAGGTCCTCGATCTCGACCGCCTCGCGTCCGATTCCGACATGTCGCCGATCATCAAGCTCGTCGACACTATTGTGTATAACGCGATGGAATCGCGCGCTTCCGATATTCATATCGAAGCCGGCGACCGCGACGTACGTGTCAAATTCCGCATCGACGGCGCGTTATATTCGAAGGTCGATCCGATCGACATCGCCTATCACCAGACGCTTATCTCGCGAATCAAGGTGATGTCAGAGCTCGACATTGCCGAGCGGCGCGTTCCGCAGGATGGACGCTTCCGCGTTCGCTACAAGGGCCGTACTGTCGATTTTCGTGTGTCGATACTGCCGTCAGCTTATGGCGAAAATTGTGTCATTCGTATTCTCGACAAAGAACAGATATCGGAAGAATTCAAAAACTTGAGCCTCGACGTCGTCGGTTTTGACGCCGATGACCTTCAGCGTTTCCGTATCTATATTAAAGAACCCTACGGAATGGTGCTTGTCACGGGGCCAACGGGTTCCGGTAAGACGACGACTCTTTACGGCGCACTCAATGAGATCCGCAATGAAGAAGACAAGATCATTACGATCGAAGATCCGGTCGAGTATCAGTTGCAGGGAATTATGCAAATTCCCGTTAACGAGAAGAAGGGGCTGACCTTTGCCCGCGGCTTGCGTTCGATCCTGCGTCACGATCCGGACAAAATAATGGTCGGTGAGATCCGTGACGAAGAGACCGCTCAAATCGCCATCCAATCGGCCCTGACCGGCCACCTCGTTTTCACAACCGTCCACGCCAACAACGTCATCGACGTGATCGGGCGATTCATAAACATGGGCGTCGAGCCTTACAACTTCGTCTCGGCGCTAAACTGCGTGCTTGCCCAGCGGCTTGTCCGCTTGCTCTGCCACGTTTGCAAAAGAGCTTATAAACCGACTGAGGACGAGATCCGCGAATCGGGAATTCGCCCCGAGGACACGCGCGACCGAACGTTCTACAAGAACGTCGGCTGTGATGCATGCAACCACACCGGCTATCGAGGCCGAACGGCGATACACGAACTGCTCGATATGTCCGACACGGTTCGCGAGATGATCATCGAACGCCGTCCCGGGTCGGAGATTCGCCGGCAAGCCGAAAAAGAAGGCCTGTCGAGCCTTCGCGAATCAGCGGTCAAAAAGGTCTTCGCCGGGACAACGACACTATACGAAATAAACCGCGTGACGTTTGTAGAAGAACTGAGGTAGATTGGCACTTTAAGCGAGCGAGTCACACAGGTGGTTCTGACGCGGCTGATAAGATATCGCTATACAGTTTTGGGTCGACATTCCCGCCGCTGACGATCACGCAAATCTTTTTTCCCGCAAATTCCTGGGGTCTCGCGAGCACCGCGGCCAGACTTAATGCACCCGTCGGCTCGCTTTTGAGATTCGCCAGTTCGAAATACATCCGCATTGCGTCAGCGATCTTATCGTCGGATACCTCGACGATATACTTAACGCCTTTCTGAATTATCGGCCAGTTTAGATTCCCGAGCGATATCGTACGGGCGCCGTCAGCGATGGTCATGGGCTCGGTCTCGTTCGGTACGATCTTGCCCGCTTTCAGCGACCTCGCGGCGTCATTACCAAATAGCGGTTCGGCTCCGTAGACGTCGGCGGTCTTTCCTTTTCGGCCAAGCGCCGTAATTGTGCCTGAGATCAACCCGCCGCCGCCGACCGGCGAAATTACTACTTCGAAATCGCGCTCGGCGATCTCGTCACCGAGCGTTGCGTTTCCTTCGATCACGAGTGCATCGTCATATGCGCTCGCAAAATACGCATTCGGCATTTCGGTTGCGAGCTGTGCGACACGCTCGTTTCGTCCGACCTTCGTCGTGTCGACAAGGTCGACCGTTGCTCCGAAACCGCGAACCGCGTCGATCTTCACGTTCGCCGACGTCACGGGCATCACGACCGTACATTTCTTTCCCAAAAGCTTGCACGCGTAGGCGAGCGCCTGACCGAAATTCCCCGACGATGCGGTCAGTATCTCTTCGTTCGGCACTTGGGATGCCAGGTTATACGCAGCGCGAAACTTGAAGCTTCCGGTATGCTGAAACGTCTCCGAAGCGATAGTGATATCGAGCCGCAAATGGTCACGCAGCTTCGAAGATTCGATGAAGGTTGTCGGCCTGATGGCGTCAAGCAAAGGTCTCATTTGTCTAGAATCCGCCACACAGGATAGACTCGTCAAGACCAATGACGAAGCAATTTGCATCATCGCTGCCCGCCAAGTTCATAAACAACGTAACCGGCTTGTGCGGCGCGAAAGGCGCCCTGTGGCTTGAAGAGCTTCCGGCTGTGATCGCAAGCCTGGAATCCGAATGGTCGATCAGCGCCGGTGCGAACTTTCCCGCGCTCTCATATAATTACGTCGCGCCTGCGACAACCGCCGCGGGTGACGCAGCGGTGCTGAAGATCGGACTTCCAACCGAGGACACGGAAATTTTTGGAGAATCAAAGTATCTTTCGATCCTCGACGGCTGTGGGTGTCCTTGCCGGATAAGCGAAAGCCGCGAGCGTCGAGCGATACTGATCGAGCGCGTCACGCCCGGCCGCACGCTGAGGGAGCAATTCGCCGGCCGAGAAGACGACGCTCTGCCAGTTCTGATCCGGATGATCGATCGCACCACGGCGTCGATCCCTGACGATACGGCGGATTTGATAAAACTCGACGATTGGTTTGACGGTCTGCTCCGGGCGGTCGGCACTTCTTTCTCTAAACGCCACACCGAGCGCGCTTTCCGTTATTACAGTGAGATGTCGGAGTCTGCACCGAATCGACTTCTCCACGGCGATCTGCATCACGAGAACATTCTAACCGCGACACGTGAACCTTATCTCGCGATCGATCCGAAAGCGATAATCGGCCCGATCGGTTATGAGATCGCCGTCTTTTTGAACAATCATCTCTGGTGGATGGAGTGGAAACCTGACGCCGCCGCGAGCCTTGGCCGCGCCGTCGATATGTACGCCGAAGCTTTCGCAATGTCGTCGCGTGACATCCGCCAATGGGCGTTCTGCCAGATGGTTCTGGGGACGTGGTGGTCGTTCGACGAGATGAACGAAGACTTTTCGGAAGGGTTAGGATTCGCGGATATGTGGAACGTATAATCTACCTATGGAACATGCACATTTCGGAATGATTGGCCTCGGTACAATGGGCCGAAATTTTCTCCTTAACGCCGCTGAGCATGGTATTCCGTCGGTGGGCTACGACCTCGACGAGACAAAGCGACAGCTGTTGGTGGAAGAAGGCAAAGGTTTTCCCGTTCAGGCTGCAGCGACTCCCGCGGAGCTCGTTTCGATGCTCGCCGCTCCGCGAAATATCATGCTGCTGGTACCAGCCGGGCCGATCGTCGATTCCGTAATTCGCGATCTGCTGCCGCTGCTCGAAAAGGATGACCTCATCATCGATGCGGGCAATTCGCATTTTACCGATACCGAGATCCGCGAGGCTTTTCTCAAAGAGAAGGGAATCGAATTCATGGGAATCGGCGTCTCCGGCGGCGAAGAAGGCGCGCGTCACGGCGCGAGTATCATGCCGGGCGGGAATCGCGCGTTCTACGATCGCGTCGCCCCTGTACTCCAGGCGGTTTCCGCCAAGGTTAACGGCGAGCCGTGCGTGGACTACATGGGTGCCTCGAGCGCCGGGCATTTCGTTAAGATGGTGCACAACGGCATAGAGTATGGCCTGATGCAGATCCTCGCCGAAACATATGACTTTATGAAGCGCGTGCTTCGAATGAACTATGAGCAGATGAGCGATACATTTGCCGCTTGGAACGACTCAGAGCTAAATTCCTTTCTCGTCGAGATCACTGCTGAAGTTTTGCGAAAGGCGGACGCAGAAACAGGACTTCCACTGGTCGAGGTAATTCTCGATAAAGCCGCGCAAAAAGGCACTGGTAAATGGACGTCTCAGGCGGCGATGGATCTTGGCGTTCCGATACCGACGATCGACTCGGCGGTCGCGATGCGGCAGATCTCGGCACAAAAGGAAACGCGCATTCTGATCGCGAAAAAATTCGGCACCTTTGATTCGGAAGCCGCACCGGAAACTCCGGGGGACGCGACCGAAGTAACGAGCATTCCCCAATTCGATTATAAAGCCGCGCTCGCCAGTCGCGACGTGACGACCGCGGTCAGCGAGCATCATAAGGAACAGTTGAGCGGAAAGTCGATCATAGAAGCCGAATTTCCGGTTACCGATTCCGAGCAGACCGAAGCCAACGAAGAGGTCCGCCAGCAAGTGCATGAAGACCTCGATCAATTCGTCGGCGAACTAAAGAACGCTCTTCTCTGCTCGTTTATCGTCACCTATGCACAGGGAATGTCCCTTCTGCAGATCGCGTCGCATGAAAAAGATTACGGTCTCGACCTCTCCGATATCGCGAAAATATGGCGCGGCGGGTGCATAATCCGTTCGGCACTGCTCGAAGAAATGCGACGCGCGTTCGCCGAAAATCCCCAACTGCCGAATCTAATGCTCGACGACAAATTCGCGGAGATTCTAAGCAGGAATCGCGGTGATTGGCGCACCGTCGCCGCCAAATTCAGCTCGGTCCGCATCCCGGCCGCCTCGCTTTCCGCCTCGCTCGCCTATTTCGACGCGTTTCGCTCCGAGCGTTTGCCGGCAAATCTCATCCAGGCCCAGCGCGATTTTTTTGGCGCGCACACATACCAGCGCACCGACAAAGAGGGAGTCTTCCACACGCCGGATTGGGATAAATAATTGGGGTGAAGGTTTGAACAGATTGGAATTTCAATATGTGCTCGTGCTTGTAGGTGTTCTATTCGGATACGCATCAACGCGAATGGAAGTACGGGCGCAGACGGTTGAGAATGCGTACGAAGCAGTTGGTTACCGCACTAAGTTGAAAAATGGGTTCTGGCTCCAGCCCAGACCGTCTCATATCGCCGACGAAACAAGGCGGGTTTCTTTAGAAGTTCGCACTTAAAAAGGTGAAATGCAATAGGAGCCTCACTCACGCGTCCGCTCGCGTATTTCTTCGACGATCTCCCACGCGGCTTCAGTTTTCAGGAGTTTGCTCATTAGTGCGGCGTGAACGGCATGGCCGCTTTTTTCGGCGGTGATTTTGCCCAGTACCGGCATTCCCAAAAGTGCAAAATCACCGATTATGTCGAGTATCTTGTGGCGGACAAATTCGTTGTCGAATCGAAGCGGCGTTTCGTTCAGCATGCCGTCGGGCGTGAGAACGATCGCATTTTCGAGCGAGCCGCCGAGAGCGAGGTTTGCCTTTCTCAGCATCTCGATCTCGTGCGTGAAACCGAACGTGCGTGCTGAGGCAATCTCTCTGCCGAAGGAGCCGTTCTCAAATACGAAGTGAAATCTCTGCCGGTTGATGAACGGATGTGTGAAATCGATCAGGCAGTCGATCTCGTACCTTTCAGATGGCTCGATAGACATCTTCCTGCCACCTTCCTCGACCTCGACCTTTTTCAACACCTGAAAGACCCTTCCGGCGGCATTTTGTGTGGCGATGCCGGCCTTCTTGATCAGGTCGATGAAATCTTCGCTCGAGCCGTCCATTATTGGGATCTCAATATTGTCGAGCTCGATAAAGCAATTATCGACGCCCGAACCCCGCAACGCCGAAAGAAGATGCTCGCACGTCGATAGCACGACGCCGCGACGCACGAGAGTCGTCGCATAGCTGCAGTGCGAGATGTATTCGACCGAAGCCGGTATCTCGAAATTATCGAGGTCGGTGCGCACGAAGACGTATCCGGTATTCTCCGGTGCGGACCGTAATTCGAGATTTACATCGACGCCGGTGTGCAGTCCGACGCCTTTGATTTTGACGGGTTTTGCTAGTGTGGTCTGATTCATGGGTGATCGCTCAACATGTATATCAAAGACCGTTCCACAGCTCGTGGGCCACTGATACGCAGTAAATTCGGGCGTATATGACTTGCTCGACTAACAGAATCTCGATCTTAGTCGCGATATCGCCACACTTTCGTCGCCTAATTTACTAATCACCGTTTACCAATTACAATTTAGGGCAGTTATGGCAATTCAAACGGCGGGGCAAAAGACCGCAAAAGCAACACGCGTAAAGATCGACAATCAGTCGGCTTTACAGCTTCCGAAAGGCGCAATCGAGCATATCAACAAGGTTCTCGATTATTTGCCGACTGAACACATTCGCGGCCTCGACCGCGTCAAACTTGTTGATTACATCAGCGATCCGCGACTCAAAAATGCCGATTTGCCGGTCAAGGGCGACCTGCCCGGCCTGTATCACCCGCGGCAGGGCAACCAGGCGCCGTGGATGGAAATGTCGATGGGTGCGCTTCTGCAGCCGAATGAGGGTTTTGCGAAAAAGTTCATGGCCAAAACGTCGTTCAAAGGCAACATTGCCGGCCTGATTTTTTCGCTCATTGGTCAGCATTACTATTTGACACTTCGCCACTCAGTTAAAAAACAAAGCCTCGAACCGCAGATCCGCCAGTATGCGGAAAAGAATTTGCGAACCTGGAGTGAAAAGCAGTCTGCTGGCAGCGCACGCGCTAAATTCTTCAAACCCTTTCGCCCTGCACTTGAACGCTGGGCAAAATGGCTGAACAAAAAGGCGGCGGATGCGCAAAAAGGGAAATGATCTATGGCACATTGGATGGTAAAGCAGGAGCCCGATGCGTATTCATGGGCCGATTTTGTAAAGGACGGCGTGACCGATTGGACGGGCGTGCGCAACTTTCAGGCGCGAAATAATTTGCGGGACATGAAAAAGGGCGACAAGGTGCTTTTTTACCACTCGAATGTCGGTAAAGAAGTGGTTGGCGTCGCGACCGTCTCTAAAGCCAACTTTCCCGATCCGACGGATGAGAAATGGATCGCTGTCGAGCTAAAAGCGGGCAAGGGGTTTAAAAAACCGGTCTCTCTTTTGCAGATCAAATCGAACCTTGAGCTTGCGACCATCGGTCTCGTGCGTCAGTCGCAACTTTCGGTCATTCGTCTTACTAAGGATGAATTCGACGAGATCATCAGCATGTCGAAATAGACTGGCACTCAGGCATGCTTGCCTGCAACGAGCGTGAACCGCGAGAGTCCGATCGAACGTGTATGCTAGAACAAGCGGTCGAATACTATCACGAGCTTTTGAATGATCCCGAACTCGCCGAGGCGTCGCGCAAGATGCTGGACGACGGCCTTGACCATTCGAAACTCGTCTTCGGCGGACGCCGATTGTCACCTTACCTCCGCCCGCATTTTGTCACTGCGTATGACTGGGCGATGGTGCGGACTACTTCTGAGACGATCTGGGGCGCCCTTCAGAAGGTAAAGGACGCCGTCGTTGTCGACGACGAGCTCCTAACGGAGCTTGGTGTGACGGCCGTCGAACGAGAGCTCGTCAAGATCGATCCGGGATATTCGCAGGTATCGCCCACGGCGCGGCTCGATTCATTTTTGACTGAAGGAGCTTACAGCTACGTCGAGCTAAATGGCGAAAGTCCGGCCGGAATTGCGTACGCTGATTCCGCGTCGGCGATATTCGAATCACTGCCGGTGATGAAAAAATTCGCCGAGCGTTACGATATGCGTCGGTTTCATGGCAGACCGAAAATGCTCGAGGTTCTGCTCGACTGTTATCGCGAGTACCTCGGTCGCGAGCCTGACAAAAAGCCCTTGATTGCGATCGTCGATCTCAAGGATCTGCCGACGCAAAAGGAATTCGAGCTGTTTCGCGATTATTTTGAAGAGAGTGGTTATGACGCCATAATCTGCAGCCCCGATCAACTCGAATTCGACGGGCAAAAGTTATATTTCGGCAGCGTCGCGATAGACATAGTTTACAAACGCCTGCTGGTTAATGAATACCTTCCTATAATGGATAGGTATCCGGCCCTGCTCGACGCGTGCCGGGCCGGTGCGATCTGCATGGTTAACAGCTTTCGCGGAAAGCTCGTTCACAAAAAGGCGATCTTCGCCGTGCTGACGAACGAGCGTTACGCGCACCTTTTCAACGAAGCCGAGCTGACCGCAATTTCGAAGCACGTCCCGTGGACGCGTCGCTTCCGCAGCGAGCGAACTCTCGTCAAAACCGGGAGTGACGGGATTCTTACCGAGGTCGATCTCGTTGAATACACGCGGGAAAATTCCGGAAGATTAGTTCTCAAACCGAACGACGATTACGGCGGTCACGGCATCTACATCGGTTGGAACGCGAGCGCCGAGGAATGGAACGCCGCCGTCACAACCGCGCTCGCCGACGGCGATTATCTCGTGCAGGAGCGCGTAAAAACAGCAAAGGAAATATTCCCGATGCTTTTCGACGAAACAGTAGGCAGATGGTCGATGGTCGAGCAGTTGGTCGACCTCGACCCGCTGCTTTTCAATGGCGTCGTCGGGGCCGCCTTCACACGTCTGTCGTCCAGCGAACTTGCAAATGTGTCATCCGGCGGCGGAATGGTACCGACGTTTATTATTAGCGAAAAAGCCGTGCACGGTGAAAATCAGCCTTAGAGTTTTGATGAGAACCGCCGCTCTGGGAGTGGCAGTTGTTGGGTTGATCATGCACCTGTTCAGGGCCTGGCCTAGGCGCCGGTGAATTGCCGACAACATTCGCCTCCGATCATATGTTGATTATCACATCCGCGGTGCAATGTTTCACAGACTACCACCCGCACTGACCTAGTCGGCGCCGTTTGCATTAAGGACGTGAAGAACTGCACTCTCGCGAACGAAACATGCACAAAAAAACTGAACCAATACATACAGAAAACTGCAAGTGAACGATAACAACAGTCAATTCCGCCTACGCCGTCTGACAGACGAGTACGTGCGCCTCGAAGAAACGCTCAAACTGGGCGGTGGACCGGGCAAAGTAAAGAAAATTCACGATCAAGGAAAGCTGACGGCCCGAGAGCGAATCAAAAAACTGCTCGACCCCGGCCCGTATTCGCAAGAGATCGGTCTGCTCGTGGCCTACGATGAATATGATGGCAAGGCCCCGGCGGCCGCTGTTGTTACGCTCGTTGGAAAGATACAGGGCCGCGAGTGCGTGGTGGTCGCAAATGACGCGACGATCAAGGCCGGTGCGTGGTATCCGGAGACGATAAAAAAGATCCTGCGTGCGCAGGAGATCGCGATGCGCAACCGCGTGCCGATCGTGTATCTCGTCGATTCGGCCGGGGTTAATCTTCCGTTTCAGGGCGGCGTGTTTCCGGGCCAGTATGGGGCAGCGCGTATCTTTTATTACAACTCGATCATGAGGCGTTATTTAAAAGTGCCGCAGATCGCCGCAGTTATGGGAACATGTGTCGCCGGGGGCGCATATCTGCCGGCTCTATCGGACGTTATCCTGATGGTTGAAGGGACGTCGTTCATGGGCCTCGGCGGGGCAAACCTTGTAAAAGGAGCGACGGGTCAGACGATCGATAACGAAACGCTGGGCGGAGCGATGACGCACAACGCGATCTCCGGCGTCGCTCACTATCGGACAAAGGACGAAGAGGAATGCTTGCAGAAGATCCGCGACCTCGTTGCCGAACTTCCGGCAAAGGAAATAAGTCGGGTTTCCGTGTCAGAACCGGGAGCGGTAGCGACTGGGTTTCGCGAACTCTACGAGATATTACCCGAAGACCACCGAGCGCCATATGACATGAGGGCGGTCCTCAATTGCATACTCGATAAGAACCCGGTCGCTACCGCTTCCGGTTCTGACACAACGATCGACGAATTTCAGGCCGATTTTGCAAAAGAGATGATATGCGGTACGGCCCGCGTCGGCGGGATCCTTGTCGGCGTGATCGCAAATTCGCGCGGAATGCAGAAGGGCAAACCCGGCACGCCGCCGCGGTTTGGCGGCATCGTCTATACCGAATCCGCCGAAAAGACCGCCTATTTTATCGAGAACTGCAACCGCCATTCGACGCCGCTTCTGTTCGTTCAGGACGTTTCCGGCTTTATGGTCGGTGCCGAGGCAGAACACAGCGGCATCATCCGCGCAGGTGCACGCTTTGTCGAAGCAATGGCCACGGCGGTCGTGCCGAAGATCGTTCTGACCATCGGCCACGCGTCGGGCGCCGGATATTATGCGATGGCGGGGCAGGGTTTCGATCCGGATTTCATTTTTTCGCTGCCGACCGGTCGAATGGGCGTGATGGAAGGCGACTCTGCCGCGGTTGCCATCTTTGGAACGCAGCTCGACAAGCTGAAGAAAGCCGGCCTCGAACCCGACGCCGCGCTTGAAGCCGAGATGCAGGCTGTCCGCGACACATACGAAAAGGAGCTCGATGCCAAACACGCCGCCGCCCGCGGTTTGCTAGACGCGATCGTCACGCCCGAAAACGTCCGCGACGCTCTCATCCTCGCGCTGCAGACATGCCTAAATACTTCGACGCCGCACATCGGCGCGTTCGTGCTGCCGCCGATCTGACCCGTTCGCAGATATTCTGCGATAGAGGTTCGACGTCCGATCAAAAGGTCACAAAACGTATCAGATGGAACCTTTTTCCGATCGAAACTGAGAACATGACGATCAAAAAGGGGCGTCACGCGATTGCAAAAACGCAAATTCGAACCGGCTCCGATCGACGGCGGTAAAGTCGCTAACGTCGGTTACGGAAGCCGGACGCTATTCGTAATCTTGGCTGCGTACAATTTGGAGACAGGTCGCGCATTATTTTTCGAATCGAAACGCGAGTGGGCGGCGAAAAGTGTTGACTAACGGTGCAACGTTGTGCTATCTATGAAACTAAGTTATGCCGCGAACTATCGACCGAAAATACGAAAAATTCCTTGGCGGGCCGACGCAGGCGCCGGAAACCCGTGTGCACGTTTCGATGGACAGGCGCGGCGTCATTACCATGAATGCCACGTGCTATAAGCTGCTGGGAAAACCGACAGCCGCAAATCTATACTTCTGCCGTGCGGACGATTCGATCGCCATCGAGCCGATGCACAGCAGCAGGCTGCCGACAGCGTTCCCTTTCAGGCCGAACTCGACCGCCCGCTACCTGAACGCCGCGCCGTTCTGCCGGCACTTCGGTATCAAGCTCGACGCGACCCAACGCTTTCTCTCGCCCGAGATCCGGGACGGAGCGCTCCATCTCAAACTCTCCGACACCGTCACGATAAAACGAGAGGGGCGAAAGAGAAAGGAAATGGACCCGAAGAAATAAAAGGCGGGCGCCCGCACCTGAGGTTTACCCGGGCTATCTAAATTTTTATAATTCAGGCAGCGTTCCTGACCAGGTCACTTATCGCTTATGGAATTTAGTCTCAGCCGTACTGTTGAAGTTTTATCGGCGACGCCCGGAACGACCCGGTCGCTGCTTAGCGATCTGTCGGACGATTGGACCGCTTCGGCGAGTCGTGAGGATTGGGGGCCGTTCGATATTGTTGGGCATTTGATCCACGCCGATCAGACGGTCTGGATACCGCGGGCCCGCGTCATTGTCGAACAGGGCGAGGACGTTAGTTTCCCCGCGTTCGACCGCGCCGGGCATCACGAAGATGTGCGCGGCAAAACGCTTCCGCAGCTCCTCGAGGAATTCGACGCGGCCCGCCGCACCTCGCTCGACACCATCGCCGGCTGGCACCTTTCCGAAGCTCAACTCGACCTCCAGGGCATCCACCCCGAATTCGGTCCCGTCACCCTCCGTCAACTCCTAGCCACCTGGCTCGTCCACGACCTAACCCACCTCCGCCAGATCGCCACCTCGATGGCTAAAAAATACGAATCCGCAGTCGGGCCATGGAAAGAGTATCTGTCGATATTGAAATAACGGCTGGATATTGGCTTCACCTTTTTGCCTGTCTAACAGGCCTAAATAACTTTAGATACACGTGAAGCCGCAGGCGAAACGTGTAGAATGATCGGAGTTTATTTTGCGCAGCGTGTGAAACACGCGAGATCAACCCGATGTCCCACACACATTTTCTTTACCATATTGTCTTCGCTACGAAGGATCGGGCTCCCTTGATATCGGATGTTTGGGAATCGGAGATGTATCGTTACCTTGGAGGTATCGTGAAGAATCTCAAGGGCGAACCGATCGAGATAAACGGAATGCCCGACCATATTCATTTGCTTGTACGCCCCGGACCGACGATCCAATTTTCGACGTTTATGCGGGAGCTGAAAGCGAGTTCTTCAAAATGGGCGAAACGAAAAGAGCCGAGGTTTTCATGGCAGCGGCGATACGGCGCGTTTACGGTCAGCGAGTCGGCGTCGGAGGTTGTTCGTAAATATATACGGGGGCAGAAACGGCACCACTCGGAGCAAACGTTCGGGGATGAATATGTGAGTCTTTTAACGAAGCACAAGATCGAATTTGACGACCGATATGTTTGGGATTGAATCGTGATTCCGCGTGATTCACACGCTCGGTTGGGGTTCACTCCTTTCTACACATTTCGCCGAAGCGGCTTCATGTGTAGCTAAAGGCATTAGCGTCTGCTCCGCAGACTCATGTAAAGGAGACACGTCGGGGTTCATGTTCGTCGTTTGGATTCGGTGATTTGTTTGAGTTCTTCGACCCGTGGATTTTTGGTCCAGAACGCCGACATCCGATACGGCGGGGCAAAGATTATGTTTTGGCCGAATTCGGACGGCTTTTTAAGATAAAGCGTTATCCAAAACGGCTGGAGCGATCGCATTTCGACTTTGCAGAGCCTGACGAACCGGCAGGCTAATAAAGGCCAAAACACGACGTTGAACAAAACGACAGCGGGTCCGGATCCGTCGGAAATAAGCGCCCCAGAAATACCTTTAGAAGAAGATCGAGAGTCCCGAACAGGTAGAAAGCCGGAAAAACAAATTTGTAGAAAACCGTAAGGTAGGATGAAAGTCGCCTCGCATGGTTTAAGGCGTTTGGCACGCTCCGCAGACAAAGATAGCATATCAAATTGTTTGACGGCGCAGGCCGCCGATTTTCGCGTATATTACTAGGATGAAGTATCTGACTCTTACCTTTCCTTTATTGATCCTGATCAACGGTAAAGCACTCTCATTGTCGAGGCCGCCTTACCCGCCGGAAGCTCGTGCCGAGCGTGCCTCCAGGCACTGTGAGGGTACAGATCCTCATCGGTGAGGACGGAAAGGTTATGAGCGCACAGGCCATCGACGGG
>JBBSGG010000022.1:0-50427 GCA_038254305.1 Pyrinomonadales bacterium | reverse complement strand
GTAAGGGAATAATAGAAAATCTCGAAGATTGGCTGGAAACACCGCTGCTCATACTTGGTTTCGTTTGGCTTGGGCTGCTGATTTACGAACTTATCTGGAGCCTCTCGCCTCTGCTCCAGCTTATCGGCACGGTTATCTGGATAATATTTATCATCGATTTCATAATCAAATTCGCGCTAGCACCTGCTAAGACCGACTATTTGAAGTCTAACTGGCTGACCGCGCTGTCGCTTCTCGTTCCCGCGCTTCGGGTTTTTCGGATCTTTCGAGCCTTTCGCATTTTTCGTTTGGCACGCACGGCCCGCGGCGTGAGGCTGTTTCGCGTTTTGACGTCGGTCAACCGTGGAATGAGATCCCTTGGCGCAAGCTTCGGCCGTCGGGGCTTCGGCTATGTAGTGGCTCTGTCGATAATCGTTTGTTTTGCGGGTGCAGCCGGAATGCTGGCTTTCGAAAGCAATATGCCAAATGGTTTCAAAACTTACGGCGACGCGCTGTGGTGGACGGCAATGCTTTTGACGTCGATCGGTTCCGACTATTTTCCGCAGACGGCCGAGGGACGTGTGCTTTGTTTTATTATTGCCCTTTACGGCTTTGCCGTTTTTGGTTATGTGACCGCGACACTCGCTACCTTTTTTGTCGGCCGCGACGCCGAGGCGAAAGACTCTGAAATCGTCGAAGCCGAAGACGTTAGGGAGTTAAAATACGAGATCGGAATTTTGCGCGAAGAAATTCGCGGTCTATCGAAAAAGCTTGGGGCCGGCAGGTAATCGGCAGACCTAATTAGACAAACCGTGATAGGACCGTACAGCCAATGAACACAATAAAGGAAACCCTGATCAATCTGCGGGCTAGCTTATGGTTCGTGCCCGGTTTGATGATTCTTTTCTCGATTGCCCTCGCGCTAGTACTTATCGAAGTCGATTCGAGCGTTAAATTGAAATGGTTAGTTGATTATCCCCGGATTTTTGGTCTCGGAGCTGACGGATCTCGCGGAATGCTCACGGCTATCGCATCATCCATGCTGACAGTCGCCGCGCTCGCCTTTTCGCTTACTCTTGCGGCGGTCACGCAGGCTTCGGGACAATTTACGCCGCGCATTTTTCGCAATTTTATGCGTGACCGAGCGAATCAGTTTATTCTCGGTTACTTCGTTTCGATTTTTGCTTACTGCCTGATCGTCCTGCGCACAATTCGCGGAGCGGATGAAGTGAAATTCGTTCCGTCGTTGGCCGTATTATGCGGACTCGTTCTGGCGATCGGCGGCGTCCTCGTGCTTATTTTCTTCATTCATCACATCGCCGATTCGCTGCAGATCACAACGATTCTCAATAATATCACCGACGAAACCAAGCAGGCGGTCAGAAGGATGTATCCCCAGGAAATGGGGGACGAGGCTGTCGAAGGCGAACAAAACGCGACGTGGCTGAGCAAAGACGTCAAAAGCTGGAGGACAATTCCTGCTCGCGAAGCAGGTTATGTGCAGGACGTCGACATCGACGGCCTTTTGGAATTCGCCGCCGCCAACCGAATTCTAATCCAGATGCGCCGCGGCGTCGGGCAGTTTGCGGGACGCGGCGCGACGATCGCGGAAATTGCACCTGAGGTCGAGCCGCCGAATCGGGAACCTGAAATCGGAAGGAAAAAGAGCGAACAGATCAACGGCTTTTTCACCATCGGCCGCCATCGCACCATCGAAAAGGACGTGGGCTTTGGCATTCGCCAGATCGTGGACATCGCGTTGAAAGCCCTTTCGCCAGGTGTCAACGACACGACGACTGCGATCAACTGCATCGACAATCTCGGTGAAATCGTGGCAGAGATTGCCCGACGGCTCATGCCTGCCAAACTTCGCTCGAAAGACAATGTTCCGCGCGTCATCACGCTTGCGCCCGATTTCCAGGAATATGTCGAAACGGCTTTTGACCAGATCCGTATCAGCGGCAAAGCCAATTTCGCTATTTTCGAGCGGCTTTTAACTACCGTTTCGTTTGTCGCTGAATGTACTGGCGACGATTCGCGCCGCCGCGTTCTTTGCCGGCAAATTGAATTGATAGGCGAATTCGCCGATCAGACGCTTGAAACCGATTACGAAAAAGAAAGGGTTCGAACAAGATCAGCCGAAGCTGGCCTGACTTTCAGTAAATAGCCAGCAGGGTCGATTTCGATCCATCAACGATTCCTAGCCAGGTGGAATATTTCAGGGGGTATTAAATTTTATGTTTCTGTTTTTGTTGCAAAATCAACCTGCTGACGGGAGTTTCGCTTTGGATACGATCTGGAACTCGATGTTCGGATTGTTTAACTCGTTTCTTTTGCGCCTGCCGTATCTCGTGGTCGCCCTGATTATTATCGGCGTATTCGTGATTATCGCGAAAGTTGTGAGCCGGATTATCAACACAGCCGGGAAGCGGACGCGGCTCGATACGACACTCGCCGATTTGCTCGGCCGTCTCGCTTCCCTTTTTATTATCATTCTCGGCATTCTGGTCGCAGCGGTCGTCATTTTTCCCGCGTTCAAACCCGGAGATCTAGTCGCCGGACTCGGCATCACGTCGGTTGCGGTCGGCTTCGCCTTCAAAGACGTACTGCAAAACTTTTTCGCCGGAATTCTGATTTTATGGCGTAGGCCGTTCGTCGTGGGCGACCAACTAAAATTCCGCGAGTTCGAAGGCACGATCGAAGAAATCAACGTCCGATCGACGCGCATTAAAACCTTCGACGGCGAACGCGCCGTCATCCCGAACGGCGATGTTTACACGAACGCGGTGCTGGTCAAAACCGCTTACGACAGGCGGCGCGTCCGCTTCGTCGTTGGCATCGGCTATCTGGACGACATCGAAAAGGGACGCGAAACCATCCGGCGGGTTTTGGAGAAAACCGAAGGTGTTATGCCAAACCCTGGGCCGTGGATTTACGTTTCGGAGCTTGCGCCGTCGTCGGTCAATTTCACGGTTTATTTCTGGGTCGAATCAAATCAGGCAACGGTTTTAAAAGTTTCCGACAAAGTGGCGACCGGTATCAAATACGCTCTCGACGATACAGGAATTGATATGCCGTATCCGCACTCGGTTGTGCTGTTTCACGACAAGACCGGAACCCGACGCGACGACATCGAAGAAGAGAAATATACCCCCGTCCGAACGGGAAATTCAAAATGACAAATATGCTTTTCGAAAGTTGGTTCGGCGCGCCGCTCGCCGTGCCAGTCGTCGCTGCCGTTTTTGTACTAGTGAAAATTATCTACGTCGAAGATATCTTGGGCAGACGAATTGAGCTCAAAGGCGAACCCGACGTTAGAAAAGAAGGGAGTTCGGGCGCGGCGAAAGATGAACGATTGGTCGCGGCTCGACCGAATAATGGCGCCGTTTCGGGGGCGAAATCGTCCGGCAAATCGCGCTCGGTCAGATCGCCTGAATCATTCTCAGGCACTTGCGTCGCTTTTAAGCCGACGACTGAGCGGCGCGGTGCGAAACGGCTATTGCCTTATCGACTTCTTCGATCAACTCGTCATAAACTTGCTCGGAAATAATCCCGTTGCTGAGCATTTGATTGAGCGCGGCTCTATGAGCCCGAAGGCCCTCTTGGGTCGCGTCTTCCCTCTCCTCGGATTGTAGGTGAGCATGCTCTTCGAGCAGTGCAGTCTGTGAAAGGCTTGCATCCGCAACCTGTTTTTGAAGTTCGGGCTCGATTTCCGCCCATGTCGTCAGTGACAGCATGCTTCGCTCATGCATTTCATTAACGCGGCTCAGCGCGGCCTGAGCCCCCAGCAGACGCCCATGCCGGCGTTCATATTCAAGTTCGAGGGCCGGCGGGACCCCCAATCCGAGCCGTTTCATCAAAAGCTGCATCGTGGTTCCCTGCGCCAGCAGGGTGAACAGAACCACGCCAAAGGTCATCACACGCAAGAGTTCCCTTTCGGCAAGCGCGGCCGGGAGACTCAGGGCCAATGCAAGACTAATAGCACCACGCAGGCCGCCCCAGAAAACAACGTGACGATACGCGACCGGAACTTTGTTTTTCGAAATCAAATTGGTCAATGCCGTCAAACCATAGACGACAAGCGCACGGCTCAAAAGAACGGCCCCCAGAGCGATCGCTATCGGCACTATGTTCGCCCCGATCTCGCGAAGGTTTACGTCGAGTCCGATCAAGAGAAAAACGAGCGAGTTGGCGACGAAGGCGAGAAATTCCCAGAAATTAAAAAGCACTATCCGCGTTGTCGGCGACATGTCCTTCAGCGCGACGTTTCCCGTGATAATGCCTGCTGCAACAACCGCTAACACGCCTGACAAATGAAATCTATCCGCTACCAGGTAGGCTCCGAAGGCGAGCACGGTCGTTAGCATGGTCTCGATGAGGTAGTCGTCCACCCGTGCGATGATCTGGGCGATGACCCAGCCCAACACGATCCCGACAAACAAACCGCCCGCCGAAACGCGAAGGAAATCGACGGCAGCCGTCAAAAGATCGAACGATTCGGCGGGTCCGCCGGCTTTGAAAGAGGCCGCAGACAGGGCCAGCACGAGCAGCAATTTAAAAACAACGATGGCTGTCCCGTCGTTAAAGAGACTCTCACTTTCGACAAGCGTGGTAAGACGTTTCGGAGCGCCCAAAGCCTTGAACAGAGCAACGACCGCCACCGGATCGGTCGCGGCGATCAATGCCCCGAAGACTAACGCGCTCGACAGCGAAATACCGACGCCCGCCGAGACGATCGCACCGACAATTAGGGTTGTCACCAAAACTCCCGGTATTGCCAGTCCGACGATCGGCAGCCATCCGTCTCGAAGGTACTTGAATTCAAGATGAAACGCCGCCTCAAAAACAAGCGGCGGAATAAAAAGCGATAAGATCAGTTCCGGCGTCAGTTCGATTTCCAGCGGCTGCTGAAAAGTGATCAGCAGGCCAACCACTACCAGCGCTACAGTGTACGGGATCCGCAAACGACGCACCGCAAGTGCGACCAACGAAACAATAAGCAGCAGCTCGATTATCAGCGTCTCCGTTGCGAGAAATTGTTCCATATGAATCTTTTTTGACGATCCCTTACCTGCGGGTAATTCGTCGTATCAAGAATTAGAGCATTTTGAATACCCAAAGGAAACCGCGTGCAGGTGGTCTTTGTAAGCCGTTTCCGGAATGTTCACGGCAACTTTTGAAGCGTGTAACAAAGGATCATAATAGACGAGATTTAACTGACTTTAAATCAAACGCGCAAGAAACGGGCGCTTGAGTTACGCCCGTTTCCTGCGTTTCTATTGTGAATTTTCTAATTGGCGTATTGTCTGACGGTGGCGGAAAAGTTCCGCAGCTCAACCGGTAAATTGGTTACACTCACGCTCGCCGGTTTATCTAAAACTTCTCCGGCTTTCATTTTATAGAATGCCTCGTTGATGCTGTTGTCTGCGGTTAAAACCGCGCCGCCGATCGACGCGCCGACGAACGCTCCTTTGCTTCTGGAATAAATCAGGATCCCGGCGTCAACCGTCAGATTCGTTCCGGCGCCAACAGTTCTGCCGATCGGTCCGGCGGCAAAGCTCAAGTCGCCTTCAAATTCTAGTTTGTCGTCTAGCAGGTCGCGCAGAGAGCCCTCATTCATAAACAGCATTATGTAATCGGTTTTCTTCGCACCGATCTGAGCACCGAAGCTCGCGCCCCCGACGTTGTAGAAAACGGGAGCGCTCCAGCCATTTGCCGTGCGTCTGGCTACCACGCCGTCGCCGCCGCGTCCGCCGACGATAAATCCGGCTTTCACCACGTTCGGGAACACGCCGATGGCTTCGGCTTTTTGAAGCAGCCCGCGCGGAATTCCTTTGTCAGGCACGTTCATAATTTCGCGGAAGGTCTTGCTCGCTTCCCGAACTTCATCGCGTCCTTCCTTCTGCTGCTTTCGCATTTCCTTGCCATTCATCATCTTCTGCGCAGGAATCGAAACGACGCCGAACGCGAAGGCGGCGATGATCGCCATACTGCCTAAAGCCCATTGTCTGATTGTCTTTTTCATAATAATTTCCCCTTGTCTGTTTGATACTTAAGCCCTTCGCACCTATTTTTTCTCCTGTTCGGGCGAATTTCTCATCTGCGTAAATGCAAAATATAAATCCGTTAGACGGTCAACCGCTGCGGCATCGTTTCGCGCCAGCAGCGTGATCGTTTCGTCGCGCTGTGCCAGAATCGGCTGCGCGGCCGCGCGCTGCTGAGCGTTAAACGCACTCGTTTCGCGTTCCATTTCAGCGCGCAGTTCCGTGAAAAAATCACTCGCCTGCTGCCGCGCTTGTTCAAACTCGCCGCGGCGGGCGTTAAGTGCCGCCGTCGCCAGTGTGTTCTGCAGAACGCTCGGACGCAAAGTATTGATCGCCGCATCGCGCTCGTTTTCGTGGGTACGAGCCGAAAGCCACATCGGGACGAAACCTAGCAGAAACGCCAACAGCGCGACCACGGCAACAATTCCGGCTTTCTTTAACATTTCGTTTTGACCCGCAGGTGTACGGATCTCGCCGTTTGTATCCCCAGCCCCCCGCACGTCGTCTGCTTCTTTCATGTTGATCTCTCCTTCGACTTTCACCTACGCGTTTCCTTTACACCGCACTGCGGCCGGTCACGAGTTTGACGACCAACACTACGGCGGCCGCCACCAGCAACAGGTGAATCAATGCTCCGCCGACGCCAGCGATGAATCCCAAAAGCCACAAAACTACTAAAATCACTAAAATTGTCCAAATCATTTTCCCTTTCCTCCCTTAATTTTCTACGTCTGATTTTCTACGTCATCTAAATTATGGACTTCCTGCCGCGTCGCGGCTTCTGCATATTTACTCAATCGTGATGAGTATTTTTACCTAAAGGATTAAGAAGAACCGCACAATCGAACGGATAGCGCCGATCGCGCAGTTTTTTTTCGCGGGGAGAGATTTTCAAAGCGGAGATCTGGAAAGTCAGATATTTATTTCTTAGCCTTTTTGCCCTTGCTTTTTCCTTGCTGCGGCGTGAGCGGCTCGACCTGACCGTTTTTGACCGTGTTTCCGTTCTTGATATCGGCCAGCGCGATCGTGAATTTGTGATCGCCGTCAACTTTGTCGAGCATGTCCTTGAGCATCGCATCGTCGAGCTTCGACGCGTCAACGCCGTAACTTTCGAGCTTCGAGCGAAGATTTTCGAGCGTGTTCGTCTTTCGATCGTAAACGTCCGGGTAAAGCGAAAAGATTCCATTTTCGACAACCATCGAGTCGTAATTGATATCAACCGGAACATCGCCATTCAAATCGATCACGCGGCGGTCGCTGTTTTTCCGGGCCGCCTCGATCTCACTAGTCGTAATTGAAGAATTGCGCGCGCGTGCAATCAATTCGGTTATCTCGAATAAATCGTCGCTCAGAACGCGGACGCAGCCGTGCGAAACCAGATTGCCGATGTCCGCCGGCGATTGAGCTTCGTGCAGTAGATAAGCCTGTCCGAGCGGGATCTTGATTTTGCCGAGCGGATTGAGAGGGTCGTCGGCCGTGATTTTTTGATAAGGCTCGACGCTGTCCGAATTCCGCACCCATTCGCTGTCGGGCGGAATCCAGGTCGGGTTTAGAATAATTTTGTCCGCCGACCGCATCCCGACCGGAATCGGATAGTTTTTGCGGCCGACACCGACGTAATACGACTTTATCTCCTTTCCATTCTGCCAAAGCGTCAGGGTAAATGCCGGAACATTAACGGTGATTTTCACGTCGCCGTTGCCCGCTTTGAGCGCCGCACGTTCGATATGCCCGTTCGTCATTCTATCCGACCGGGCGGATTCGTTAGTGTCGGCAACCTGCCCCGTCGCGTTTGAGTCAGAATTGTTCGAATTGGAAATTGCCGCCGGGTTCGAGTCCGTATGTGGTTGTTCTTTACCAGCGATGTTTTCCGCATCAACGCGCTTTGCCAGCAACAGATGCGCGGTTTCCTTGGTCTCGCCGTTCGCGTATTTAACCCGCGCCCAGACCTCACCGTTAAAATCTTCGGGAATTTTCATGTCGGCCACAAAGTTATCGTTTGTCCCTTCAGCGGGCGCGGTCAAAGTTTTGAGCTTTAGAGTGCGGTCATCGGCGGTAACGGGCTGATAATATAATTCGACTTCGGCGGCGTCAGCGGCGCGAACGGTCAGCTTGAAATCGTCACCGGTGATAAATTTATAATCGCCTTCACCCTGCGAGATTGGCGCGGCCTCGATCAAGGGCTGTTCTGCGACTGCCGTAGTACTGTCGGCGTTGGCGACATTCGTCGTTACCGTTGTCGAATTCGGCGATCCACAGGCGGCGAGCGCCAGCGATAGCAAGCCGATCATCAAGTAATGTTTAATTTTCATTTGACCTCCGTTATTTTTGTAGCTTCTTCTTTCAAAGGTAAATCAAACGAAAAATAAGAACATCGGTAGCAACACTCACAGTTGTGAGTAAATTTACTTACGTTTCGCCGAAACGGTCCGACTCAATCTTCGGCGTCGTTTTCGTCGAACACGAGTTTGTTAAGACTGTCAGATTCTTGCTCGGACAACGCCGATTCCACCGTTTTCGGTATCCTGCGCCGCTTTTGTTTTCGAATTGGGTTTGTGGCCGATCGCGATGGAGAGAGCGACGAGACGGCGCCATAGCGACAGCGATGCGCGGCAACTCAACCAAAGCCGTTTCCACTCGACGGAATACGGCCTAGGAGAACGCGACTCAAACGATTATTTTAAGCTACCGACAGCAAAACGGTGAATTTCGCGCCGCGCCGCGTTTCGTTTACCGGACTTTCGACGAGAATTTCGCCGCCCATCTGCTTCACGAAACTGTGCGCCAGAAAAAGCCCCAATCCGATTCCGGATGTTTCGTTGACGAAGTATTGGACTTCGCCTGTGTTTCGATCGTCCTCATCGCTCCCCGTTCCACCGCTCGCTTCGAGCGGACGTCCACGATAAAATTTCTCGAAAATATGCGGCAGGTCTTCGGCCTGGACGCCGCAGCCGCTGTCGGTGAATTCGATGCCAATCCGCTGGTTTATTCGGCTCGCTGCAACGACGATTTGGCCGCCCTCCGGCGTATATTTCATCCCATTTTCGACGAGGCTCGAGAAGACCTGGCGCAGCTGTACGGGATCGGTTAACGCGGCCGGCAAGTTATCTTGCGGTAAATCCAGCTTTAGTGTCAGCCGCCGCGAAATCGCGGCTTTCGCATGCGCCTCGATTGTCAAGCGTAAAATTTTGCCGACGTCACACGGAGCGAGAGAAATTTTATTTGCGTCCGATTCGATACGCGACAGATTCAATAAATTCTGGACGAAATCAATTTGCCGGTCGCATTCGTCCGCGATGGTCTCAAGAAATTCCTCGCGTTCGGCGGCGGAGATCTTGTTTCGCTGTAAAACCCTGGTCAAAGTTTTTATGGTCGTCAGAGGTGTTCTGAGTTCGTGCGAAACGTTTGAGACGAACTCGGATTTCAAACGGTCGAGCGTCTTTAATTCGTCCTCGCGTTGTTCTATTTCCTGTGCCATTTGATTAAAAGTTGTGCCGAGTTCACCGATTGAGCTGCCGCCTCCTTCGACGATCACTCGCGCCGTCAAATCGCCCGTGCCGAAACGCCGCGACGCCTCGCTCAAACGGCGCATCGGATTAACGATCCCGAGCGCGATAGCATATGCCGCCGCCATCGCCAAAGCCACAACGAGCAAGCTGAAAAACATCTGCCGGAAAAACCTCTGCCGAGCCGGTTCGTAAAGCGTGCGACTCGGAATACCGACGACGACCGTTGCATCGGCCAACTCGATCCGCGCCAGTCCGTAAACACGCGGAATTCCGTCATAAGGGCTCTCGACTTCAATCGTCTGGTCACGCTTTTCCTTCAAGGCGATCACTAACGGCGTTTGGCTTGTGTCCAGCGATATTTGTTCCGGCGAGACACGGCTGCGGTAAATCAGATGATCGTTCGAATCGAAGACGGCGATGATATTGTCCTGCGGCAAACTCAAATTTTCAAAAACCGAATTCCCGCTCGCGCCGTCAATTCTCGCGACTACGAATCCGCCACCAGCCGTCGGGAGTGCGAGCGAAAGCAGGCGCAGCTTTTTATCTTCGGTTTGTTCGGTGGCAACGGCGAAACCGTTTCTTAGTTGGACCTCATTTTTGAGCGCCTCGACGGAAATCGCCGGTAAATCGAGTCTTTTATATGACTGGCCCAGGACGATCTCACCATCGCGGTTGAGGATTTGAACATCAAGCCAGTGCGGGCGCGTTTTGACGATTGAGTTTAGATATTCGGCCAGTACGATGCGGCTTTCGTTATTTGCGGCTAAGATTGAAATCGCTTCCATCGTTTGCCTCTGCGCTTCGATGCGCTGCGCAAATGCCGTCGCCGCAAGTTGAGCCTGACGCTCAACCGATTCGTTGACCTGCGCGATATTCGCCTCGCGGAATTCCCAGAGATTAAAAAATCCCATTAGCAAAAGCGGCGCCACGAGCCCGAATGTCAGCCACAGAAGTCGGGCGCGAATCGTTAAAGATTGAAATTTGTACACGCGTAAGCATCAGCCAAAACCCGCTTTACTTCAAGCACAAACCGCAGCCTCGCTCTTGAGGTCCGGTCGTGGCGCCCTTTTCACAGTTTCTGCATCGTCACCGTCACCGACGGCTTGTCGCCCGCCGTCCGCGAATAAGCGACCCAGTAACCGGCTGCCGGATAACGAATGAGCCTGTGAATCGTTCCGTCCGCACTTGGTGTGGCGGTTACGTTGGCTCCGAAAACATCTTCTAATGTAGGTGTGTTTTTGTTTTTGCTACTGTAGGTTACTGAGATCAGGCGTAATTTTTTGTCTGCGCCGATCCGGATCTGAACGATCTCGTTGTCAAATTCATAATAAAAACCATCTTTGTCGTCGATTACCGCTTTACCGAGCTTGTCACGCACTTCATCCGGCGTCGACCCGATCTTTACACCTTTGTAATTTTGCAGCGCGGGCATTTTAACCGTTTTTGGTGTCCGGCTTTGCTGACTCTGCGTCGCGGTCGTCGCTGCAGTCTGCGCGTTGTCGTTGTTCTGCGCGGACGCGGCGGTCGTCCAAGAGAGCACAACCAGGATCAGACCCATCTGCATCGCAACAGCTCTAGGACCTTTTCGACTAATTCCTTCTAACATATATTTGTCGCCTCCTTCAATCATCAGTTTGATTTTAAGGCAACATCGAATCTGGGAAATCAACAAAAACACTTAATTTACGTGAGTGTTTCTACCTAGCCGTTATTATAGGAGATTACCGGTTCAAGGGAATAAAAAGCACGCACTTTGAACATGAATTGGTCGCCCTTCATCCGTGCGCGATAAGCGGCCGAATACCCTTCGACCATTTTTTCGGTGCTTATGGTGCTTATTCGGACTGAGTGGAAAAAATATGTCGGGCGATTTCGACGCGGTTGGTGAATTTCTTTTTGGCTAGGATCCGGCTGACGTGATTTTCGACGGTGCGAACGCTTAAGTTTAATTCTTCGGCGATTTCCTTATTGCTCAAGCCGCGGGCGACCATTTCCGCAACGCGCCATTCCGCTTCGGTCAACTGTTCGTCGCGGACAAAAACAGTTTCTTTTACTTCGTCACCGACAAGCCGCGCAATTGTTGAACGTGTCCGTTCGACTCTGCTTAAAACGCTTTTAAGAACGGCAATGAGTTCGTCCGGTTCGAATGGCTTCGTCAAATAAACGTCCACGCCCGACTCGAAGCCTTCGATACGGTCTTCGGTTTCGTCTTTAGCGGTTAGAAAAACAATCGGCACTAGCGCTGAATGAGTCGAAGCCCGTAGCTTCCGCGCTAGTTGAAAACCGTCCATTCCCGGCATCCTCACGTCGGAGACAATTAAATCGGGCAGACTTCTGGCGACCGCAATGAGGGCCTCGCGCCCGCTTCGCGCCGTTTCGATTTCAAAACATTCGCCGCGCAAAACTGCTTCGACCGCCCGCAAAAGATGTGGTTCGTCGTCAACCACCAAAAGCCGTTTCAATATATTTTCTCCCGCGGATTAAGACTGATCCGCATAGTCTACTATTCTATCTGCTGCTTTAAACATCTTCGATCGTCCGGCTGCTCTTGAAACTCAAATGAAATCCGCCAATACGTACGTAAGATTTCTGCCCAGCCCATGCGCAGTCACCTGAGAACCGTTGACGCTTGACCGTTTTCCGCATAACGTGTTCGTTGTTTTTTATTTCGTTTTTTCCAGCAATTGCTTCATCAATGCGATTTCTCTTTCCTGCGCTTCGATAATATCTTGTGAAAGTTTTTTAACTTCCGGGTCTTGCAAATCGGCGTGCGTGCTGGTCATGATTGCCGACGAGTGATGCGGAATCATCCCGCGCATATACTGCCGATCGCCGACGAAAGCCTGCGTCCTTAGACAAATAAAAGCGAGAATCAAAACGACGATTCCGGCGGCGATGATTCCGAGATTCGCCTTTTTATTCGGATACATTCCGCGCATCAAACCCATCATCACCAGCGACATCGGCGCGACCATCAGCAGCGTCATATAAAAGCGGTTAATACTCAAATAAATATGGTCGAATTCAGAAACATTCAAAAACATCACCGCATACATTATGACAAACGAGACCGCCAGCATCAGGCCGAACTTTCCGTAGCTTCCTTTCATCTCGCCGCCGTTCATTTCGTTTTTCATTTCGCCGTTCGTTTCATTGCTCTCCATTTTTAGAGGTTCCCCTTCGTATCAACATTCGCAAAGTGTAATAAAACGCTTCGCATTTCGGTCACAAACTATCGCTTGTAAAACCGATTTTAGCACAGTTCCGCCCCTATCCTTGAGTAATAACACTTACTCTGTTTAGGTGCGAATACTGTCGAAAGGCGCGGCGCGAAACGATATGATTTTAGACCATACGATTGATCGTAGTCGTATCGGGACATTACTACTGGAAACGGAAGGGGGAAAAATAAGATGGGCAAAAATAACGTCAATCCGAACCACTACAAAGAAGAAGGGCGCGAGCGTCCGGGACAAGACATCGTGCAGGAAATTTACAAACAGAAATTCACGCTGGCGCAGACCAAGCAGCGTATTCGGAACAACGAAATCGGCTCGGAATTTATTCCGGGCGGCGGCAGCGAAGCGCCCGCGATGAATGAAACGCCGGTCAAGGATACGAATGCGGATAGCGGACAGGCAGCCGAGTCGGCTAGCTCGTCGAGCAATACTTAAAGGTCGAGCAAAACTTAAAGACTGAAAAAGAAAAGCGAGCAAGAATTATGAAAGAAGGTTTAATGAGAACACTGGCGGAATTTGCGCCGACTGAAATGCCCGTGTTGAGTATTTATCTCGACATGCGCCCGCAGGCGACGGGCGGCAATCCGGGCATACGATCCGGCGAGATTGTTTTAAAGAACCGATTGCACGAAATCGAAAAAACGTATCGTCCCCGCGGAGCGGATTTGGATTCTTTTCTCGCAGACAAAGAAAAGATTGAAGACTTCGTTGAAAACAAAATGTCGTCGGCGACAAGCGGATTGATAATTTTCGCGTGTTTGGCGAAAGGATTGTGGGAAGTCGAGGAAGTCGGCGCGACTTTGGAAAATGAAGTTAAGGTCGGCAAAGTGCCGTCGCTGTTTCAATTAGCCAAAATACTCGACGAATACGATACGGCTGTCATCGCCATCATTGACACGAACACGGCGCGTTTTTTCGTGACCGGCTACGGCAAACTCAAAACATTCTCCGCGCCCGACGATAAAGATACGAAACCCTACAACAAAACGTCCGGCGGCGGTTGGAGTCAATTGCGCTATCAGCGCATCGTCGAAAGAAACCGCGATGAATTTTCCGAAATCATCGTTGCCGATTTGGAAGATTTGATCAAAAAAGTGAACGCCAAAAACCTGATCGTCGCGGGCGATGAAATTGCGACGACGCTTTTGAAAAATAATTTGTCCTTCAAAGCCAAAGAGATCCTCTACGATGAATTTCTGCGGATTGACATAGACGCGTTGCGCGGCGAATTCGAGGAAGAAGTTCGCAACATTCTTGACGAAATCGAAAGCGGCGAAGCGCATTCTCAAGCGGATAAACTCGTCGGCGCAGTGCGCAGCGACGGTTTGGGCGTTGCCGGTTTGAAAGGAACGGAACAGGCGCTGGAAAACGGTCAGGTTGAAACTCTTTTGCTCGACCCGAATGCGAAAACTTTCTCGGAAGAAAAACGCAACGAACTGATTCGACTCGCCGAAACAACCAACGCGAAGATTGAAATTGTGGAACATCACGAGAAATTCGCCGCGCTCGACGGCGTGGGCAGTTTATTGCGCTACAAACTTTAACCCGTTGAAACTGATGACGGGCCTTTTTAGAAACAATAGAAAACTATAAAACACGAGGAGATTTTAACTATGAATTTATTTAACAAATTACGGGCGGCGACGATGATTTGGCTCGCTGTTTTCGGATTCGGATTCGTTCTAACGAATAACGTGCAGGCGCAGACGCTCCGCAATACAAGGCGGACGACGCGAGTTAATGACAGACAAGTCGAACAACTTATTCACAGCATCCAACGACGCAGCGACGTTTTTCGACACAGTTTCGATGCCGCGCTAGACCGCAGTCGGTTCAACGGAAGTTATACGGAAGATAGCGTGAACGAGTTTCCGCCGCGAGTGCCAAAATAAAAAAAGGCGTTCACGAAGAACGCCTTTTTTTATTCAATCAGCGAATCGCTTATCTCACCTTCAGCATCGGGTCGCCGATCAGTGCCCAGGAAAGGCGGACATCACTGCCGCCCGGGATCGCGGACTTTGCGTCTCTGACGAGATCCCCCATTTTAGGAATGTCGCCATCGGCAAGCTTGGTCAGGAAGCGGGCGGCCATGATCTCCTGTACGTCGGGCGTGGTCAAACCCGCCGATGCCCAGACCGCTACCGCTCCGCCGTTAGTCGCTTTCGCCAGCGATTCGGCAAAGCTGTCCGAGGTGAGATTGACGAAGTATCCGTTAAGACACGTCAGCATCGTGAAGATCGACGGCGAATTCGCATTGGTTAATGATGGAACGTCGAGGACCGAAAAGAAGCTGGTCGCGGCCCAGGCGCCGGTCGAACCGTGTCCTACATAGTTGACCAGAAACTTGCCAGAATTGATGGAGGTGATGACGTCCGCGTGTGACGTGGGCGAATCCCGCGAGATCATCGTCACCGGCATCGTCGAAGGCAAGCGGTCACGAAGCCGCTGGCTCATTGCCGCGAAATCGTACCCGTTGTTGCTATCGTTGGCGAAGAGAGCTCCGCGGTCCAGCGGTACATTCAAATTTGCTTCCCAGGCGATCTCGCGATTGAGAATGTCGGTTACCGACTGCGACGTGCGGACCGCGATTCGTCCGATCGCCATTTCGGACAGGCCGTCGCCGTCAAAATCCGCCATTCCTTCGTCGCTACCGGTCTCGAGAAAGATCGTCGTGACGAACTTCGTCGGGACCATATTGAAGTAGCCGGTTCCCTGATAGTTGCGTGAATCGTAAGACGCGTCGCCGATCAAAAGCACGTATCGCGGCGGGACTTGCCAGTTGTTCTTAGCATACTTCAGAAAGTCGGTGATCGACTGCGAGCTGAGAACGCCAAAATTGAACTCGTCGTATATCTCTTCGACATTGACGACCTTGACCGCGTAACCCTGGCCGCGGCGGTAATTCGCCCAGTCTTCGGCCTGCGTCAGGAAGTTTTTATGCGCAATGATAACGAGGTCCGCGGCATTCGTCGGAACGCTCAGGAGGTTGGGATCATTTGGCGTGATCGAAAACGCCGTTTTCAGCGTCGATTCTTCAATCGCATAGAAGAGACGGCCGCGGCCGGAAGGCATATCAGGCCCAAAGCTGGTGCCGCGATCGCGGATCGGTATGTCCGTCATCAGCACCGGGTTGTCGGAGCTAGTAAGGTCGTAAATACGGATGTTCGGCGAGGTAAAGCCGTCGACAATCGCCGTTTTGTAGTTCTGAGTCGCGAACTTGAGCGTGTTCTGCTGAGCCCGGAAGGTGCGGACATAATCCAGCCGGAGGTTATCAAAAAGGTTCGTGTCGCCCGCAGCACCGCTGGCACGCATTTGCAAGGCGTTCGTTCCCTCGATCAGCCACGACGTGGGAACGGTCTGCGTAATCGCAAACTGCGATCGTCCCTCGCCGGCAGCCGGGGCAAGTACATGTCCGTTCAACGTCAGATCGACGTTGTGCGAATCGAAATTAAACCCTTGGAAATCGACCATCAGCGTGGCTAGGTTGCTGCTCGTGTCGACGCCGGTGATATCAAAATTAAGCGTGGAGCCCGACGCATTTACGATCCGTCCGAAGTAGTTTTCGGCATCGCCATTTAATATCTGATCGACATAGATCGTGCGTTCTTTTTTGAGAAAGCTTTCGCGGTAGTTCGGCGAGTTGACCGAGCTTGTCGAGGGGCGAGTCGTACGCGTGGCGATCCGCTTTCCGCCGCCGTCTCCGACGGTCAAATAATAAAGATTAGTGTCCGACTCTACCGTGTCGATTCCGATCCCGTAAAACTCAATATAGGCACCGTTCGGTGCAACGGTGATCGCCTGCTCGACGCCGGCGAGATAAAGCTGCCAATTCGCCGGATCGCTTGCAACATCGAAGCCCGCCGTCTGCAGTTCAGTCCTTGTTACGCGATAAATTCCTTCTACACGAACGCCGATCTTAACACCGGGCCGCGATATGACCCATCGATGAACATCCGGCAATGCAGCCGAGCGGCCGGCAGCGACCTCGCTGGAAAGTTCCTTAGTAAGAGCCACGTCACGGTGGATGACCTCGCCCGTTGCCGATTTCGTTTCCTTTTCCAGCTTCTGGACGGACGTTCCGGCAATTGTGTTGAGGTTCGTCGTGTATGTCGGCGAAACGACAGTGCTGCGCGTCCGTCCTCCCGATACTGAAACCATTTCGACAACGTAAGCCGCATTTCCCGGATCGTTCGGCGCGAAAAAACTATAATTTTCGCCGTATTGAACTATGGGTCCGGTGGTAAGTGCGGCTCCCGGTATCATTTCCGTCGTCGCCATCTCTTCGCCGGTAGAAGTGATGCGATAGACATAAAACCCCATATTTCGGGATTCCGCGACCATTTCCCACCGCACGGAAACGCTCCTGCCGTCTGTAAAGGCTCCGATACTTGCGATCTGCGACTCCGTTGGCTCGGCCTTCACGTCCGACTTAAGCGTTGTGATCGAACGCGATCTCGTCTTCTGTGCCGAAGCCTGCGGGGCCGCAGATGTGACAAATACAAATATAAGCAAGAAAGATGCCGCTCTTTTCATTATGAAAAACTCCGCCTCAAAGTTCATTCTGGCTAACGCATCAGCCTAATCTACTACGTTTAACACTGAATGCCAACAATTTTAATTTATCCGAATAACCTATTATTTCGTCATCCCGCGTGCTGTGGATTCGATTCGCTGCGAATGATCTGCCTTAGAACGTACGGAAGAATTCCGCCGCCTTTGTAATATTCAAGCTCGATCGGCGTGTCGATACGCAAGGTGACGGGAACGGTTTCCGATGTGCCGTCCGCACGCTTGATCGTCAGCAAGATGTCTTGACGAGGTGTGATCGCACCGTCAAGTCCGGTGAGATCAAAAGTTTCGCTTCCATCCAAACGCAAGTTCGCGGCTGATTGCCCTTCTTTGAATTGTAGAGGAAGAACACCCATGCCGACCAAATTCGACCGATGTATTCGCTCGAACGATTGAGCGATCACCGCGGCGACGCCCATCAATCGCGTTCCTTTAGCCGCCCAATCCCGTGAGCTGCCCGTTCCATATTCCTGACCGGCGAATATGACCAGCGGCGTCTGCTGCTCCTTGTATCTCATCGCCGCGTCGTAGATAGACATTTCCGTTCCTTCCGGCTCAAACCTCGTGAATCCGCCTTCCACGGGCGAAACCATCGTATTCTTTATCCGGACGTTCGCGAACGTGCCCCGCAGCATCACGCGGTCGTTTCCTCGGCGTGATCCGTAGGAATTAAAATCCTGTGGTTCGACGCCCAATTCCTGCAAGTAGATGCCCGCGGGCGAATTGGGTTTTATTGCACCAGCGGGTGAGATATGGTCCGTTGTTACCGAGTCGCCGAAGATCGCGAGCGGCTTTGCATCATAAAAGTTCGAAAACCTTCCGATATCCATCGAAAAACCGTCGAAATACGGCGGTTCCTGTATATACGTCGAATCGGGGTCCCATTCATATACCTGACCCGAACTCGATTGGATTGCGTTCCAAAGCGGATTCTTGTCCGCAAAGTCGCTGTAGAGCCTTCGGTACGTATCAGGATCGAATGCTGCGCTTAAGTATTGCTTGACCTCATCGAGCGACGCCCAAAGGTCTTTGAGGTACACATCGTTCCCGTCTTTGTCTTGTCCTATAGGATTGAGGTACATGTCCTTCAGGACGGTCCCGGCCAATGCATAAGCCACAACGAGCGGCGGCGACATCAGGAAATTTGCCTTGATATTCTGGTGAACGCGAGCTTCAAAATTTCGATTTCCTGACAAAACCGAAGCGGCAATGATATCGTGTTCAACTACCTCGTCTTCGATCGCCGGATCGAGCGGCCCTGAGTTTCCAATACACGTCGTACATCCGTAGCCAACTAGGTTGAATCCGATCTCGTCGAGATACTTTTGCAGTCCGGCCTTCTCCAGATACTCGGTAACAACGCGTGAGCCGGGAGCGAGTGACGTCTTTACGTAAGCTGGAACCTTCATACCGCGTTCGACGGCTTTCTTTGCAACGATGCCGGCTGCGATCATCACGGCCGGATTCGACGTATTCGTGCACGATGTGATGGCAGCGATAAGAACGTCGCCGTTGCCGATCGTCGTCGAAAGCGTCGGTGAATCTGACTCGTCAATCGAAACGCGGTTTGGCGTCGGACGATTGTTCATCATCTCGACTTCCGTTGTTACACTTGTATTGTCCGGCGTTGTTGAATTGTGTATCGATTCGGGGACAGATTTACCGCTCTGTTCGCCGCCGCCGACGGTAATTACCGAGTTAGCGCCCACAACTGTCATGAAACGCTTTTCAAGATCCTCCTGCTTTTTACCGTATCCACCGTCCGCAACCGGTTTGCAGAAAAGCTCGATAAAACGATCGTCCAGATTCGACAGTTCGATGCGGTCCTGAGGCCGCTTTGGACCCGCAACTGACGGTACGACGGTTTCCAGGCTGAGATCGATGACCACTGAATAATCGATCTCGCCCTCATTAGGAATGCCGAACATTTCCTGCGCATCGTAATATTTCCGGATGGTTTCGACCTGTTCGGAGGTTCGCCCTGTGTTCGTAAAATACTCCAGAGTTTTTTCGTCGACACCGAAGAATCCCATCGTTGCTCCGTATTCAGGCGCCATATTAGCGATCGTCGCCCGATCGGTGGCGTTCAGTGCGGCCGCACCTTCGCCAAAGAACTCGACGAATTTTCCGACAACGTTGGCCTTTCGCAGCATTTCGGTCACCCGCAGGACAAGATCGGTAGCGGTTGCACCCTGCGGCAGTGTACCCGAGAGGTGGACGCCGACGACATCGGGCGTCAGAAAGTAGACCGGCTGGCCGAGCATTCCGGCTTCGGCTTCGATGCCGCCGACACCCCAGCCGACAATACCAAGACCGTTGATCATCGTAGTATGTGAATCGGTCCCGACGAGCGAATCAGGAAAGTAAACGCCGTTACGTTCGAAAACGCCCTTTGCAAGGTACTCGAGGTTGACTTGATGGACGATCCCGATCCCGGGAGGCACAACGCTAAAACCGTTGAATGCCTGAGTTCCCCATTTTAAAAACCGGTAACGCTGCTCGTTTCGCTTGAACTCCATTTCGGTGTTCCGTTGATACGCTGTTTCGCTGCCGGCATAATCGACCTGAATGGAGTGGTCGATGACCAGATCTACCGGGACGAGCGGCTCGACGATACCCTCGTCTTTACCCATACGAGCTACTGCCGAACGCATTGCGGCGAGATCTACAAGCAGCGGGACACCCGTGAAATCCTGTAAGATAACCCGCGCCACGACAAACGGGATCTCTTCCGTTCGTTCGCTTTCAGGCTGCCATCCCGCAAGAGCGCGAATATTAGCTTCGCTTACCCTGCGGCCGCCGTCGAAATTACGAAGCACGGATTCGAGCACGATCCGGATCGAAAGCGGCAATCTCGAGACCTTTCCGATGCCTGCCTGTTCGAGTTTTGGAAGTGAATAAAATGTGCCGGCCGAACCGTTTCCGGTAGTGAAGGTCTGTCGCGTGTCAAACAGTTGATGTGTCATAGCTTTAACCAGGATGAGCGGTCTAATCTATCAGTTTAGAAAGCCAGCCTGCTTAGGTCAAGCAAACGGCCGCTCAGGACCGTAAAATGCATTTCGAACCTACGCCAAAACAATGTATTATCTGCGGATATGATAGTTACAACTGGAAACGATATCGCCGGAAAACAGGTCGTCGAGTATCTCGGCGTGGTTCGCGGCGTGGTGGTCAGAGCGACGGGCATTGGACGCGGACTCGTCGGGGGATTGAAGTCGATAGGCGGCGGCAATATCGAAGAGTTCGCCGTGGTCTGCGAAGAGGCCCGTAAAGAGGCGTTCAACCGCCTGGTCAAACATGCTCACGAAATAGGGGCGGACGGTATTATCGGTATGCGGTATGACGCCACGGAATTCGGCAAGGGCTCGACCGAGGTTCTGGCCTACGGGACTGCAGTGAAACTGGGCGGCGTCTAAGAGGCTGGCCGCAAAAGCGGCACTTAACCGTTCCGTCGGTTCGGAGCTTCTACGGGTGCCGTCAGCCATCGGTATCTAAGTTTTTTGATGGCGCGAATTCGGTGCTGCCTCGAGTCCATCGTGCATTTCCGTCGTTTTGTGTAAGGATCAACTCATTCAGACACCTGAGGTTAGATCGTGAAACTGCGGTGACGTTCGTCGGAGAGACTGAGAGAAGGCAAAACTCCAAAAATATTGCAAACTTTATTTGATACGACGAATCTATCGGTGCATGCACGTATCTTCCCGAAAACGAGCATTCAAAAGGAGAACTAATGAAAAATCGAACTAGAGCTCTTCTGCTTGGTCTTTTGGCGTTTGTCGCCGTTTTCGCTGCTGCTTGCCCGGAGCGGGCGACGATCGCGAACATCGAGCGAAACCCCGGGCGATATCAGAATAAGCAGGTCGTTATCGTGGGCACGGTCCGCGACAGTTATGGCGTCTCGATACCCGGAACGCCGATCCGCGGCGGTGCGTATAAAGTTGATGATGGTACGGGGTCCATTTGGATCTTCACCGAAGATACAGTGCCGACTCGCGGTGCCCAGGTTGGCGTTCGCGGAATGGTCGGAAGCGGCGTAAACTGGAAGGGCCGCAACTATGGTCTCGGAATGTACGAAAAGGAAAGACGCTTTCCGAAACGCTAGATCTTACGGATATGACAATCAAGGGCTGCGGGCTTAAAATACCGGCAGCCCTTTTTCATGCGAACATTCATAGAAATTTTGGACCGACGTTTTCGCGAAACATCGGATCGCTCGTTCCAGCTATTAGAGCGGACAAGTGACGAGATACTTTTTCGAAAGCCTCGCGAGCTCGATCGGATGTTCACAGTGTTCTCGGTCGGCGAATGTCTTGTTCGTTCAGCCGCGATCGTCGAACAAACGATCGGCGGACTTACGTCCCGGCTCTGGGACGATCCTTTCGAATGGACGCTTACCGCACAGCTCGGCTCGCGTGCAAAGCTTTCTGAATACTTTACGGAAGTCGAAGAAACACGTCGCGGTGGATTTAAATATTTCGCGTCGGACGAGAATTTAAGCCAAACCGTTTCCGCTCCCGCCGGTATCGCCAGCATATTCGAATTGCTTGTTGATGCTCTGACCCGCGCAAACAATCTTCAGGGACGGGCATACGCGATATTTCAAGTATTTTCAGACGACAAACTTCCGGACGAATGAGGGGTCGTAGGCACTGAATTCATTGCTTTGCGAACTTTTTCATGCAAGAATTCGTTAGCATTTCGGTCGCGAAACGTAACGATTTAACGGAGCTTTTTATCATGTACTGTCCACATTGCGGCCAACAGCAGGTCTCGGAAGAAACGAAATTTTGTTCGCGCTGCGGTTTCCAGCTCGGGATCGTCTCCGAGCTTCTGCGTCACGGCGGATTTCTTCCGCAGCTCGCGGAACTCAACAAAGGCAAGAGTGGTTATTTCACACGCAAGAACGGCCTGATATTCACCGTACTTTGGTTTATCCTTTTCGTGATGATGCTTCCGGCGTTCTTCGGCATCGCCCGAGCCAATGTGCTTCCTGGAATATCAGCAGTGTTCGGGCTCTTCACTTCGATCATGCTGTTGATAGTCAGCCTTGCGTTTCTAAAAAGAACCACAGGCCCGACTTTGCTTCCCGCAGGCGAATTTCGACCCGCTGCGCAAGCCGGTCTTTATGGAAGCGCGAAAATGCCGGCACTACCGGCTTCGGAACCAATACCTGCGGCGAGCTATATGCCGCCTGAAACAGGATGGCGTGCTCCCGATACCGGCCAACTGCAGCGGCCCGGAAGCGTCACCGAGGGGACGACGAGACTTTTGAATAAGGACGGCGAAATTTAATGCATTGTCCAAAGTGCGGCCAGCACCAGGTTTCCGGCGATACGCGGTTTTGTTCCCGATGCGGCTTGCCGTTGTCCGGCATCGCAATGGTCGTGCAGCACAACGGACTCGTGCCGGTGGTTCAGACAAAGAAGACCTTTTCGACTAACACGCCGCGCCGTAAAGGTCTAAAACAGGGACTTTTTATCTTTCTTCTTAGTTTTCTGATCGTTCCGATCACCGTGATCCTTACGATTGCCGCTAACGGCGAACCTTTCGGCGTCGTCATCGCCGCGATCCTGTTCGGTGTCGGCGGAATGCTAAGGATGGCGTATGCCCTTCTATTTCAATCCGACGACGTCACGGCCACTCCGGAATTCGGGATGGGACCGTCAATCGCGGAGGGAGAGAATCTTCACTCCCTTCCATCCTCCTCGAGGCAGGCCGCCGCCGATTATGTCTCGCCGATTGGAACGTGGCGGGACACCAACGATCTGAAATCAGGCCCGCCATCAGTCACCGATAAAACGACCAGGCTTCTTGAACATGACGACCGTCAATAGCCGATCGCTTCGCCGTCGCTTCTCATATCCACCGCACCAAATCTGACGCCGTCGGTTCCCACCATTATTCCCGTCGCCGATGCGATGTAAGATCTGCCGGGCGCGAGCTTGTGTCCGTATCCTCGAAGCACGTTCAAAGTGTCCGGCGAAACTCCCATCGGTTCGAAGATCACCTCGTCCGGAAACCACTGTTGATGGATACGCGGCGCGTCGATCGCCTGCTGAATGTTCATGTCATGATCGATCACGTTAACAACGGTCTGAAGCACCGCTGAAATTATCCGCGGTCCTCCGCGAGCCCCGAGTGCAAACCAGAGCGAACCGTCATTACGCAGCACGATCGTCGGAGTCATCGATGACAACGGTCGTTTGCCCGGATATACCGCATTTCGCTCGCCTTGTATCAGGCCGAACATGTTCGCCTTTCCCGGCTGCGCCGCGAAATCATCCATTTCATCATTTAATAACACACCGGTTCCCTTAGCAGTGACGCGCGAGCCGTAAAGGTCATTAAGCGTAAAAGTGTTTGTGACGACATTTCCGGCGGCGTCAACGATGGTGAAATGCGTAGTCTCGGTGCCTTCGCCGGCGGGTATATCGCCGTGTCCGACGTCCGAACTCGCACTCGCGTGAGTGAGGTCGATCGTTGAACGTCGCGAGTCGGCATATTTTTTATCGATGAGTGTGGCGACCGGAACTTTTACGAAATCAGGATCGCCCATAAATTCCGAGCGGTCCGCAAACGCCCGCCGCATCGACTCGGTCAGCACATGATATTTAGCCGCGGACCCGTAACCCATCGCCCGAATATCGTAATGCTCGAGCATGTTCAAAACCTCAAGCATGACGAGCCCGCCGGAGCTAGGCGGCGGCATTGTGATGATCTGATTACCGCGGTAGGTTCCGAGCAGCGGTGTGCGTTCTTTCGCTTTATAGTTCTTTAGATCTTCAAGCGTGATCAGCCCGTTGTTCGCTTTCATGTCGGCAGCGATCAGTTGTGCGGTCTTGCCCGTGTAAAACTCACCGGCTCCGTCCTTTTCGATCCTGCCCAGCGTTTCCGCGAGGTCGGCCTGCTTAAAAACCTCGCCTTCCGCGTAATGCTTTCCACCTCGTAGAAAAATGCGATTGCTATCCGGGTATTTAGCTAGATTTGTTTTGTAGGAAATGATCAGATTTGCGAGGCGGTCTGAAAGAACGTAGCCGTTCAGCGCAAGAAGCCGTGCAGGTTCGACGAGCTCGCTCCATTTTAATTTTCCCGATCCAAACCTGCGGAACGCGAGATCGAACCCAGCGAGCGTCCCGGGAACGCCCGACGCACGGTAACCGATCGTGGACGATCCTTCGCCTTTGATCAGATTGCCGTTCTTGTCGACGAAAACATCACGCCCCGCTCCCGAAGGTGCCATTTCCCGGTAGTCGATCGCATGAGCCGTCCCGTTCGCCTCGCGATAGAGCATGAAACCGCCGCCGCCGAGATTTCCGGCCTCCGGGTAAACGACCGCCAGAGCAAGTCCCACCGCGATAGCTGCATCCACCGCGTTGCCCCCGCGCTTTAAAATTTCAACGCCGATCTTCGATGCAAGCTCATGCTGCGAAGCGACCATCGCGTGATGAGCGCGGGCCGGGCCGCCGGTTGATCTGGCGGTCGCCGAAAACACGGCGAACGGAGAAGCAAGGAACGCACCAATGACGAGTAACGCTTGGAGTTTGAGAACGATGAATTTTAGCATACGGGAACTTTACCAAATGGCCTCGCGGCCTTCAATATTCGTCTTCGCTTTCCTAAATAGATCAAAGCGGTTATAGTCGAATATTCTCGCGAAAACCTACGAATACGGCGGAATCCGGAAAATGACAGAAGGCGATAGTAGCAATGGATACGAGACGATTTTCACCGAAAACTTTGGTGCAGAAGATCGGTCGCTATCCGGCGCGCGTCGGCCGACGCCTGTCTGAAAAACGTTTTTACGCTTACCTCGTCATCCTCGGCCCGGGAATAATTGCCGCCAATTCCGGCAACGAAGCCAGCGGCATCGCAACCTATTCCTCGTCCGGCGCAGAATACGGCTACACACTTCTTTGGGCTTTTATCCCGATGACGGTTTGCTTCGTCTTCGCTCAGGAGATGTGCGCGCGAATGGCCGTCGTGACGGGTCAGGGTTTGGCCGACCTGATACGCGAGCAATTTGGGGTCCGATGGACGGCTCTCGTAATGCTCGCTCTTTTATTCGCGAATACCGGAATAATTATTGCGGAATTCGTCGGGATAGCACAGGCTTCCGAATTGCTCGGGGTGCCGAGGTTTTTCTCCGTTCCTCTCTCCGCGGTTGTGATCTGGTGGCTCGTCGTCAAGGGTACGCCGAAGCGTGTGGAGCAGGTCTTTTTGTTGATGTCGCTCGTTTTTCTCACCTATATCGTGGCGGCGTTTATGGCAAGGCCGGACTGGCACCAGGTGGGCCGCGAGTTTGTTTCGCCCAGTTTTCAAATGGATTCGGGCTACCTTTTTACGGTGATGGCACTGATCGGGACCACGATTACACCGTTCATGCAGGTCTACGTCCAAAGCTCGATCGTTGAAAAAGGGCTGGGCGAGGAAGATCTGCCGGTTGTCCGGGCCGATGCAATTATAGGAGTCTTTTTCGCCAATCTTATCGCCGCTTTTATAGTCATTGCCACGGCAGCGACCCTACATTCACAGGGGTTCGCGCTCAAGGATGCGTCCGATGCTGCGAGGGCGCTCGCCCCGGTTTTGGGTGAAAATGCAAAGTACCTTTTCGCCATAGGATTGTTCGGCGCCTCGATGCTCGCTATGGGCGTCTTACCGCTCGCGACCGCGTACTCCGTAAGCGAAGCTCTCGGGTTCGAGAAAGGCATATCGCGGTCCTTCCGCGAGGCTCCGATCTTTCTCGGAATCTTCACTGCTCTGATCGTGATCGGCGTGGTGGTAGCGATCATCCCAGGAATCCCTCAGATTCGGCTTCTCCTTTTCACCCAGTGCCTGAATGGTTTACTGCTGCCGATAATACTGATTGCCATTGTTTCGCTCTCAAGCAATGCCGAGATCATGGGCAAACATAAAAATTCGCTTATCTTCAACGTGTTCGCGATAGCGATCACCGCCGTCGTATCGGCGCTTTCCTTGTTATTGATCGGCAAAACCATTGCTGATACTTTCTAGTTCGAAGATATGGCAGCATCACAATTTCAAAAGAAGGCCGTCTTTTTTCTCGTTTTCTCGGGAATAGTAACGCTTGTTTTGATCGCTTTTCCTCTATTCGAGAGTTGGCTGCGCGATCACCTGATCCCGCAGTTTGCGTTAAAGTTGCTGCCTGACGGCCGCCTGCTCGAAATGAACGGCTGCGATGCGGTGATGCAGCCCGACGGCAAGTTTATTTATCCCGAGACATGCGATGCCGGGATGATGTCGACGACAACCGTCGAACTCGTCACAAATATTTTCCACATTATAAAGATCTTTCTTTTGATGGCGCTGGTTATCGCCGTCGTGAGGTTTGTCAGCTTTCTCATTTTCGAGACTGCATTTCGGAGATCGGCGCAGTCGGAGATCTCGTCGCTCCTGAAAACCGTTCTGTCGGTTGTAATTTACATCGTCGCGTTTTTTATTATTTTTCAGTCGCAGTACCCGGCCGTGCAGCTTGCACCGCTCTTTACCGGTTCCGCGATCTTAGGAATTGTCGTTGGTCTGGCTTTGCAGGACACGCTCGGAAATCTCTTCGCGGGTATCGCCCTTCAGGCGGACCAGCCATTTCAGGTGGGCGACGTGATCGATATACCCGGCCGCGGAAACGGCGTGGTCGAGGGAGTTTCGTGGCGCGGCGTAAAGATTCGAACGTTTCAGAATAAACTGCTCATCATCAGTAATGCCGTGCTTGGAAAGGAAACGATCGAGGTTGCTCCACGCGATAACCTAAATGCTCATTTGGTATTTTTCAGCACGCTTTACTCGACCTCGCCCGCTCGGACGGCAAAGCTCGTTCGCGAAGCTGTGCGCCATGTGGAAAATGTCTCACTAAAGATTAGGCCGATCGTCCGCATAAAGCGGCTCGGCGACAACGGGGTCGAATGGGAGATCAAGTATTGGATGGATGACTACTCCAGGGTAAACGAAACCGACGCTCTGATACGTGAACGTGTCTGGTATGCGTTTAAGCGTGAGCATGTTCTATTTGCCTACCCCACGAGAACGATCTATACGGAAGTGGAGACGGCAAGTATCAGTGAGGAAGCGTTTCTTAACACGGCCGCCGAAAAGATCGGGCAGGTCTCATTATTTGCGCCCCTTTCGCAGGAAGAGCTCGAAAAGCTCGCGCAGGCGTCCACGAGCCGCGTGTACGCGCCGGGCGAAGCTATCGTAAGACGCGGGCAAGAAGGAAATTCAATGTTCGTGATAACTCGAGGCTCGGTGAAGGTGCAGATACCTGAAAACAACTACCAGCGGACAATAAACAACCTGAGAACCAATGATTTCTTCGGCGAAATGAGTTTACTAACGGGACAGCCGCGAACCGCGAACGTGATCGCCGAAGAAGAAACCGAGGTGCTGCAAATCAAGAAAACGGCGATCAAGCCGCTTTTTGAAGCGAATCCGCAGCTGATGAAAAGTATCTGCGGGATCGTTGAAGAACGCCGTGAACTGCTGAAGCCGATAGAAGAAGCAGCGGCTTCCCAAAATGAGGAAAACGAATCAGGCGTGCTAGCGTCGATCGTCAAATTTTTCGGAATGCGCTAAGGGGATGCATCACCGCACATTGCCGTCGTAGATGTCGTGAAGCACCTCTGAGATCGGCTTTCGATTCGAGAATTTCTCTTCCTGAGTTTTTGCGGCCGGTCGTTTTTTACCGTTTGATCCAGCACTCAGGCGGCGCTCGTCCAATGATTCTGTCGCTCGTTCGCCGAGCCCGCCATTGGTGTGATCGTTACTTCGCACTCCCGGTTCGCGTTCGTTATCAGCCCAGTTGAGCATCGGCGGTTCGACGGTTGCTGACGCGGCCGTGACCTCCGCTGGCGTTTCGAGAAGATTTCGGCTTTCCGCAAGGATGATGCTTCCTCGAATGCGGCGCCCGCGTTCGAGAGCCCGCACCGCGTTAGAGGTAAGGGGAGCATCCGCTGGATCCCGTTCGATCTTCCGGAGAACCCGGACGTAATTTCGCAATTCCGGCGAAGGATTCACGATGGCCCGTTCGTCAGCATTTTCCTGCTCTATCAACCGAGACAAATAGGCGATGGCAGATTTATGATCACCGATCTTGTGATAAAGAGCTCCTATCGCATAGTTTACAAGCGGTGGTGCCGCGGTCATTCGGTGGGAGATCCCCTCGCCGCGCATGATCGCTTCCCGGATCTCGAATCCGAACCAACGCCGATCGTCATCTCTAAGTATCTCGTGCGACGTTAGATAAAACTCGAAAATATCGCGCGTTTCGCTGCGTCCCGCGATTGAAAACATCTTCAGCACCAGATAAGCAAAAACCGCAAAAAAGAAGATCACAAGCGGTGGGAAATTCGTGACAAGCAGCATCGACGCGATCACGCCAAAAGCCAAAAAGTATTGCCCTTTTTCCCTGATCGGGCCCGGGACCTTTTTTTGCAGCGAGTTGTCCAGGACTATACCTCGAAGTTGAACGTCCGCACCGGTTGATGCTCTAGGCTGTCGAACCGTTTGCAGCATCGGGAGCTGCCCCTGATTTTCCCTTTTCTGACTTCTTTTTGTGTTCTTCCGGTCGGGCAGCACTTTTCGCTTCCGCGTCCTTCTTTAGTCCGAACTCCGCCATTACGTCCATGAGCTTCTCAAAGACTTTAAAAGGCGAATTCGCGACAAACGATATGGTCTCGCCCAAAGCAATAACCTCGAGCTTAACGAGGCTGGCGATCTTTGCCTCAAGCGACATTTCTTCAAATTCTTTGCGAAAACGTTCGGAAGCTTCTTTATCGTCTGCGGCGGTCGATTCGGCGGACTTTTCTTTGGTCATAATTGTTACCTCTCCGGGTTTTTCGATCTTTGTCTGACATGCGAGACGTTCATTCGACTTACGCCCGAATACCGCAAAATGTTCGCGTTCGATCTTTGTTTCTTCCGAAAGTAGTTCCGCGCCTGACAATATAAATACAGAACAGGAATGATCGCCGGCCGACTCTTCAACCGGATCGTCACCCATCCGGATCCCGAAACGCCGCGCGGCATCGATGAGATAGGTGCCCACAGCGACCAAACCTTCCTGGCCTTCCCTTTCAAACTTTACTAACGTTTCCGGCATATTAATTCATCATTCCCGTGCGAACACGCACCCTTGGCTGCGCACCGGACGGGGCGGTATGCGTTTCGCTTTCCAGCTTCTGACAAGCCGCACACAATCCCCACATCCGCAGACTATGATGCGTTGGCCTAAACCCAAAGTTTTCCGCCATTTGATCCTGAAGCGATTCGATCGCCTGCGAAAAAAACTCAATCACCTCGCCGCATTCGGTACAGATCATATGATCGTGGTGCTCATGATTGTAATGATGTTCGTAATATGTCCTGTTATCGCCGAACCGCACTTCACGGGCAAGGCCTGCCTCGGTAAGCAATTTCAGGGTTCGATAAACGGTTGTGTTCCCGACCGACGGATCTTCCTTTTGAACAAGCCAATAGAGATCCTCACTTGTGAGATGTTCTTCGGTCCGCAGGAAGATTTCCATGATCAGGTCGCGCTGGCTGGTACGCCGAAGCCCCGCTTTTTGGATATGCTCCAGAAAGATCTCGCGCTCTTTTGTAAAATGCTGCTTTTTCTTTCGCATCGCCTTCCGCTTTCGACTGAACTTATTTTAACATTCAGTATTTTTTTTCGCTATTTCAATTAATGCGCGCATTTGTTCGGCGATTTCGGGTGACAGACCGCGATTTTCGGCAAGTGATATCGATCGTTCGGCAAGTTCTAGATAAATGTCCAACGCATTTTCAGAGACATTTTCAGCTAAAGCATCTAAGTGGCGTTCAATACCTGCAATATCGCCTCGCGCATACGTTCCCGTAAGAGCGTCCTGCGGCGTCTGCCGTTTCAAGTTCGCCAGCGTGCTGTCAATCAAAGGCATCAATATTTCCATCGAACGGTCCGCCGTTAAGCCGCACGCTGACATCATCTCCATAGCTGTATCGATAAGGGCGACGAAATGGCCGCTGGATGTGACTGCCGCCGCGTGGTAGAGCGGCTTGAATCGAGTTTCGATCGAGAAAGGAATAGCTCCGAGTGTGTTCGAAATTTCGCGGGCTTTGAGAACGGCTTGCTCGTCACCTTCAATGCAGAAATACCCGCCAGCGAACGCCTCCGATCCTACAGATGCATCGCTGATCGATACGAGCGGATGCATTGAACCGACGCTGCAGCCTGAGGAACGCAATCCTCCGAGAATATCGGAAGACAGGGATCCGCTTGTGTGAAGCACTACGGTTCCCGCGATCATATCTTGTGAAAGCCCGGCCGCAGCGGTATCGATATCCGTATCGGCGCAGGTAAGCAGGACGACGTCGATATCGCGGCGATTTCGATCTCCGAATTGAATAAGAACAGGGGTATTTGAAAGCGCCGTCGCGATGCGTTCAGCCTTGAGTGCGGTGCGGAAAACGATCGAATCGATCAACATCCCGGCCGCATCCAAACCGATCGCGATCGCTCCGCCGAGGCGTCCCGGCCCTACGATTTGAAAACGTGACATCCGTCTAAAATATAGACTATGAAAGGGTTTTCACGAAGGCGGGCCGTTGCTAAATGTTCAAAACGGCAGGCTCCGCGTCAATGGCCGATTTCGGCGGTTTTTGCGACACGGCATTTTCGCTTGTCGGCGGTGAACCAGCGGTTGTCGACTTTCCGGCTGCAGTTCTCAGCACATGCAATTCGAGCGAGGACAATGCCCACGATTCGTTCGTGTTCTGCAGCCAACGTGCGACGGACGCTGCGGCCTCGGCGACACCTTCGGCGCGATCGCCTTCGATCTTTTTGAGCGACGCGAGAAGCTCGGTCCGACTCTCGAAGAGTATTTCGCGACATCTGACAGCCGCCTTGCCGATCGCCTCGGAAAAAAGGATCGGCAAAGTTTCCCAGAATTCTATTTGACCGAGGTCGAAGGAACACGTGCAGAACGGTCGCGTCCGAAGCGAGGCTTCGACATTATTGCTGCAGCCGAACTCCGAGATACGGCGTCGCAGATCGTCGATTTCGCTCCAATCGGCGTTCTTGCACTCGCCGATCGTGGCCAAGTTGCTAAACTGCCACCATTCCTCGCTTCGCAGCGTCTGGGCATAATCATCCGCGGCGTCTTTGGAAAGCATGATCCTCGCATGTTGTCCGGAATAATATTCCGTAAATTCGCGGACGAATTTTGTCCAAAGATAACCGAGTTCGCGATTGTTTGCGTCATTAGGCTGGGATGAGCTTCGATCGGAAAGCTCGAGAAGACTTTCACGCATCGCCTCCAGGGTTTCCACTCCCGTGGGCGAGCAAAGCGCGAGATACATTTCAATCTCCTGACGCGGAGCCACGCCTTTTACAAAGCTGTCGAGCAACTCCAGTTGACGCGACGATTTTGCCATTTCATCGGGCTGGTCGAGAAATACGTCGGCGATACGGGCCAGACACTCCTCATAAGAGATCGAACCATCAAGGCACGATGTCATATTTTCAGCGACTGAGCCGAGTGTTTTCGCGGATCGGGCCGCTACATTCCAAACACGTGCCGTCGACACGTCGTCCGGTACCGATTCGAATTTTTCGAGTACGCGTGCACGCCGCCATTCCGCCGTCCAATTCAAAAACGCCGTCCTGAGCATTTCACGGTCCGCAAGATCGTCGAGTGAGCGAAAACCGGAGGCGCCGGCAAAAAAGGCGCCCCAGCGAATAAGCTTCTTCGCGGAGTATTTCGAATCCAGCGGCCTCGCGATACCCGCGATGTCGCTCCAGATGATCTGCAGGTCGAGCGAACGACGCGTGATGCGGTCGCCTGCCGTCGTGACAAACTCGATCTGTCGCTGAGCCACGAGCGCCGCGAGGATGAGCTGCTGCGCTTCGCGCACCAAACCGAACGGAGGCTTGGTCAGTTCCGAATAGATAGCCGAAAGCGTCAGAAGCCCTTTGTCTCCGGCATCGACGAGTTGGAGGACGCGTGCGGCGAATGGCGCCTGCACAACGTTTTCCTCGGATTCCGGTACCAATGCTCCACCTTGGTCTCGAACTATGCCGAGCGGCAGTGCGAATGCTTGAGCAAGACGCTGTACTTCAGCAAGATACTGACGGTTTCCGCTATAGAGATCAGTGACAAGCGTCGAGACTTCGGCCTGATCGAGCTTTTGCGGAAAATGCGGATGTTCAGGGTACCGAGTCTCGAAGAGCGGATCGAGCATTATCGACAGAGCTTCGGAAAGCGTAAGCGATGCTTTTGCCTCCTCGGTAAAGTTGTAATCGAAGCCGTCGATAACTAATTTTCCGTCATCGAGGAAACTTCGGGAGAATATACGGTTTACCGAAAGGTTGTAAGAGTGCAAGGACGCACGTACCTCTTCGGAAAATTCATTGCGAAGCTCCGAGCTGGTGCTTAACGCGTGAAATTTTTGGATCGTCTCAAATTCTTCCTTTGTAAAAGGGTCGGGTTTCCAAAAGACGATCGCGGGGATCGCCTTTTCCGTGCCCGGCATAAGATCTCCGGCAAGATCTATGATCACCTGCCAATCGTGATCGACGCGCGAGACCGTGTCCTCCTGCGTATCGACCGCCGAGGCCTCGTCACGCCAGAGAACCGAGCCGCATCGAATGCCGCCGCGCCAGACAATAAAATTTTCCGAGGACTTCGCCGTTTCAAGTGCAGCGAGATCAAAATCGGAGAATCGTTCACCCATCAAGCGTTTCTGCAGCTCGTTAACAGCCGAGGGGTCGATCGCGCCGACTTCAGTGGCCAGAGCACGGTTCAAACCATCCTTGCTGCTCACCTTGAACCGGTAGCGGACCTCGCCGGACGCGTTAGCCTCAGTCTCGAGATATTCCGGCGATGCTGACGCGAATTGCGTGATCAGTTCGCCGACGCTTTTTACCGACTTTGTCGGATTGTCCTCGTCGAAGATCAGAATACCCGCACATATCTCACCCGCGGTTGCTCCCTGACCGTTCAACGACAACAGAAGCAAAGCCTTCAAAATAAGCTTTGCCTGCAGGCGCTGCATGACGGATATTTTCGAGACGACCTCGGAATTCAGCAGATCGTAGCCGCGGAAAGCAGCGGCCAGATCCTCAACTTTCCTGAGCCCGGCCTCGGCGTTATCGAAGACCTCGTCTAGCGCGATCAACGAATTCGCCGGTCGGCCGAGAATTCGTTCGCCAGCCGTTGACGCAAAGCCGAGCAGAGCGAATTCGTGAACGTGGAGCCGAACAAAAGGCGCGATCTCCAAGATCGCCGGGTGAAGCGGATAAAGCGACGAGAATCGCTGCTCGGCCCACCGAAAGTCCGGGAGCACCTCCCGAAAATATTTGTAAACCTCGTGCAGCGGCGCCTGCATGTTAGGGTGCTTCGGAAAGACGTGCGCGTTGACGACCTTGTAAAGATGTTCCTGATCAAGGTAATCGATCGAAAAGGTTTTCGCTATAGCGGCATTGAGCCCGTCGGCCCCTGCAATATCGTCATCGAGCGCTACTCCGAGAAACACGTTTCGGTTTTGGACGATACTTGCTAATTCGCCCAAAAAGCTTCCGTCGTCCCGGGCTACCCGCTCGCCGCGCTCGATCGCGGTATCGATGATCAGAATAAGAGGCAATTCTCCGTACGCCGTTGCAATAACGTCGAAGAATGATTCGGTACTATCACCAAGCGCCGCGATCTCGACCCTTAAATGGCCTGCTACAGCGGTCTGAAGCTCTTCGCGGAGCGAATCTCCCGTGCCGCGCCGAACGTAAACGACCGGGTAATGCCTTCGCAGAAGACGTTCGGCACTCGCCGTCGCATGGGCGTCCGAGATTCGCGCACGAAGCTCAGGGTCGGCCGCTATCGCGCCGAGGGTCGCCAAAAAATGGCTCTTGCCGACCCCGCGATAACCGGCAAGCGCAAAAGCTCTGCCCTTTCGCGTTTCGACGTCCGCGACAGCATCGATCCATTTTGCCATCAATCCGGCGGTAGAATCTGTAAAATGATATCCGGCCAGCGTCATCGCCGGATCGGTCGTAAGATCGCGCAGGCTGGCATACGGCCGCACTTCGACGATATCTTTTACTTTTTCCTGGATTCGTTTCACAGACTGGGCAGCGGTTTCAGGTCAACAGGAGCAGACCGGCTTGGTAGACGCACGTCGGAAGCATTATAGCTTCTCGATCGCACCAATTATTTTAACAATTTTACCGATCAAACGAAAGAATTATTAAGTCGGAAGCCTACGGAGCCTTGTGTCCGAAAATTGTCGCACCCCGTTCGCAACTTTTTTCGTCCGCCGCGCATCTTATCGTGGTTAAAGCTCAAGGTTTTCTGGTACGCTGAGCCTGCTGCGGCGCATAATTCTCGGAGGCATTTCATGCTTAATCGATCGGTGCATAAGACATTGTCATTCGTTTCCCTGATGACGCTCTCGCTAGGGCTGATTTCGTTCGGCCCGGCGGTTGCTCTCGCTCAGAAATCCGAAAAGACGCCTAAAATTCAGAATCAGACCGCAAAGGCCGACCCTGCGAAATCCAGCATTGCTCCCAACACGTCAGCCGGCACAACCAAGCCGCTAAGCGTCAACGAAGATCCTTCGCAGATCGGAAAACGGAAGATCAATGGCGGCACGGACAAACTGTTTGGATGGCTTGGCGGGTCGCAGGAAAAGGAAATGGCGATCGGAAGGCAGTTAGCTCTGCAGGTCGAGCAGCAGGCTAAGCTCGTGGAAGATCCGATCGTGACCGAATACGTTAATCGTGTCGGCCAGAATGTTGTCTTGCATTCGGATGCAAAGGTTCCTTTTACAATAAAGGTGATCGACAGCGATGAGGTCAACGCTTTTGCTCTGCCGGGCGGATTCTTTTTCGTCAACAAGGGTTTGATTCTCGCCGCCGATAACGAAGCGGAACTTGCAGGTGTCATGGCACACGAGATCGCTCACGTTGCCGCAAGACATGCGATGGAGAATCAGGGTAAAGGAACTTTGATCAATTACGGTGCGCTCGCGGGCATAATCTTCGGCGGCCCTATTGTTGGCACGATCCTACAGAACGGCGGCGGTATACTTGCGGGACTTGCTTCCCTCAAGTTTTCAAGAAGCGCCGAGGAAGAAGCCGATCGGCTGGGCGTTCAATATCTTTTCGCTTCGGGTTATGACCCGACGGCAATGTCAACGATGTTCGAGAAGCTCGCGGCGAAGAACAAAAAGAAACCGAGTTCACTCGGCAAGCTTTTCGCCACGCACCCGCAGTCTTTGGAGCGTCGCGATTCGAGCCTCGAACTCGTCGCCCGGTTCCCGGAAAAAGACGAGTACATTATCAGCACGTCCGAATTTCAGCGTGTGAAAAGTCACCTGCTCAAGCTTACGAACGCAAAAGCAGGTGTCTCGAGCGACATCGACGATTCTGACTCGGGTAAGCCGACGTTGAAACGCCGACAGCCCGAATCGACCGACGCTCCGGCGGGAACCTCGACGTCGACCGACGGAAACGGAAGCAGTTCTTCTTCGGATGGCCCGCCACAACTTAAGAAACGCGGCGAGGAGCCTTCTCCTTCACCGACGCCACATCCTTAATTTAGAAATAAAAAAGAGCCGGTGATCGGCTCTTTTCTTTACCCAAAGTTTAGTTATTTCCTGGATAATTTGGTCTTTAGACGCGAGATGTCGCCGGTATCAGATGCTAAAAGGAGCGCCTTCGCCCAATACGTGCGGGCGGTATCGGCCTTGCCCTGTTTTTCGTACACGTCACCCAGATGTTCGGCGATGGTCGATGAGCCGGTGTCGAGCCTGACCGCTTCCTTGAGAAATTTTTCCGACTCATCGAGCTTGCCCATTCGAAAATAGGCCCAGCCCAGACTGTCGAGATACGAAGGATTTGTCGGATCGACGCGATGGGCTCGCTCGATCAAATCCAAGGCCTCCACCAGCTTTTCGTTCCGCTCGACCAGAAAATAACCAAGATTGTTCTGAGCGATAGGATTGTTCGGCGATTCGTTAAGAATGGTCCGGAGCGTCGCTTCGGCTCCGGTAAAATCCCCAAATGCCTGCTGAGCGGTCGCTAGTGTAAGCTTTGCGATCTGCTTCCGCTCGCTGCCTTTTGCTGCCGCATACGCTTCGTTCGCCGCGGCGGACGCTTCCCGGCCGCGGTTGGCCATGCTGTAAAGATTAGAGATGAATAAGAGATTAGAGAATTCGTCAAAGCCTGCGGGCGTCGACGGCGCCTCAGAACCCGGTGCGGCTTTAACCGGAGTTCCTAGCGCACGCATCATCGCCACAGCCGCGTCGACTCGGCCAAGTTCGGTTAGCAGCGTTGCCTCAAGTCTGATCAATCCGTAATCACCGGCAGCTCGCTTCCGGGCTGAGCGAACAGCGAGAAGGGCGTGCTCGCGATCACCCGATTCTCGATAAAAGGAGATCATCTGACGATCGGCAAACAGATCGTCGGCGCCGAACAATGCTTTTGATCTTTCGATCGTTGCGATCACGTCCTTCGGCCGGTTTGCCGCTTTGTATGTCCGAATGATCTTATCGAAGATAATCATTGCCATTTCGCGTTCGTCTGGAGATATGGTCTCCGCCCAATCGAGACCGCGTGCAGCAAGTGCCGAGCCGTAACTCGCTATGGCTTCGTCCCATCGTGATGCATCGGAGTAAACATCCCCAAGTGCGGCATACAGGGCTGCAGAGACCCCGCGATCGGTGACGTTTGTTTTCTCGGCAGAGCGTTTAAGCAAAGCGGTTGCCTTGTCGATCTTGCCGGCACGGATGTAAACCCGGGATAGCAGATCGATCATAGGAACGCTATTAGGATTAGCGTAAAGAGCCTGCTCGAGCGCGGGTGCCGCTTCAGCCGCCGCTTTTGCATCTGCAGTTCGCAACGCTTCTCCAAGCAGGTCCAAAGCTTCCTGGTTATCGGGAGAATCGGAGATCATAAGGCTGACAACCTCGATCGCCTCACCGACCTTTCCGGCTTTGGATAGGGCAGACGCGAGCTTCAATGAAGCGTTTTCGGGCGTCAAATTTTCGTTTCCGCCCATCGTCCGCTGATAGAATTGTGAATCCAGAGATGGTGCGGCGCTGAGCCACTGCTTTAGGGCAACGATCTCGTCATCGGGCTTGCCGGTCTTATCATAAAATGCGGCGAGAAACGCCCACGCCTCCGCGTTACGCGGATCAAGCCTCGCGATCTCCGACCAGTTCGAGATCGCCTTTGACGCAAACGACGCATCGACCTTCCCCGTCGAAAGCCCGCTCTTATATGTCATTAACCGGGCCAGAATACGCCGTGCACCAAAACTATCTTTGTCCAAACGGGTTGCGATTGTCGCAAGCGCGATCGCTTCACCTACGTCGGACGGCGGAACGCTCAGATAGGTTTCCGCGAGAGCCGTGTAAGCTTCTGACAAACGTGGATCGAGTTCGATCGCGCGGATCAATGCTCGGCGCGCAAACTCGGCATTCGTAGCCATTATTCCCGGCGAACGGCCGCGTTGAGAACTTGTGATCGTCCAAATATAACGCTGGGCCTCGAGTAGTTTCGAGTAGGCCGCTTCGCGATCCTGGCGCGTCACCGCGAAATCGGGAGCGAGCTTTTCAAGCCTTGCAGCTAATTCCATTGACGGCTTCGGAAGCGTCGAAAAAGCGGGCGCCGGCGTGGGTGAGGCAACTTGCGCAGCGACACCCAAAGAAAGCAGCGATAGTAGCGGAACGAGAAAGAGATAGTTTTTGAACTGCATTGTTTAAGAGTTGTTCAGACCGATCCTAACGGCGGCCGATAATGAAAAAGCGGTTCCGCGAACCGCTTTTCCGACGCGTCAATTCTGCTGCACAAATTATTTCTCCGGCTGTTTCTCCGGTACACGCGTGACCGGCGCCGCCGACGCCTGTCTCTGAGATATAACCGTGGTCAGTGCCTGAGGTATCTGATTCAACTGAATATCGCCCTGATTTTCGATTATCTGATCGATCAACTCGAATTTCTCTTTGTTGAAGTCCTTGGTCATCAATACACCATTTTTATCGATCGTCATGGGATATATCCCGAATAGCTGATTTTTGAAATTTTGTATGAAGGAAGCGTCTTCTGGGGGCATTACCTTCATCCGTTCAGGATCGGGTGCCGGAACGGTCGCCCCAATTAAGCCAAGCTGCTCCTTCGCTTTTTCGACGTAATCGCTATTCGGATAGTCTCGAACGATCTGTTGGAAATACCGAGCCGCCTGGTCGGTTTCTTCTTCGACAACATAGGTAACAGCGAGCTTATATAAAGCCTCGTCCATAAAACCGAAATTCGGATACTTATCGAGGATCTCACGGTACCGCGACTGTGCGCCCTTTAAACCGCCCTTTTTCTGATCAACCGCCAGTGAATAGTAATAATTCGCTATCAACAGGTTATGCGTACCGAGATTGTTCTGGACCTGATTCAGCCGTTCTTCGGCATCCTTACGCAATGCCGAATTCGGATATTGCTGCAGAAGCGCTTTTAGACGCGTCTCGGCGCGTTTTGCCCTCGTGGCGTCACGATCAGGCAGGCCGATCTGCCGCATCTCCGACTCCGCGATCTTCAGGACCACGCGGTCCGCAAGCGGATGCGTCGGGAAAAAGGTAAGCCAGTCCTGATAAGCGGCAATAGCCTGTATTAGCGAACCTGTCGAGCCTTCAAGAAAAAATGAGTCGGCCACGGCAAGCTTTGCCATTGGCAAATACGGCGAATCCGGATAAGTCGTAATTATCGTCTGAAACAATAGGCGTCCGACGTCGAAATTCTTTTTACGTACTTCTCGTGTTGCGACAATGAAAAGTTCGCGATCTCGGCCGGGCGTTACCACTCCGATCAATTCATCGTATTCATCGTTGCCGCCGCCGCCGAATATACCCAGGAACTTTTTCTTTTTCTGGATCTCACGCGGTTTGCCGACATTGGATGCAGGATTCGCCCGCGCCTGGGCGGTCTCAAGCTGAGCGGTATCGACGCGCGCCTGCAGTTCCGCCACAGACTGTTCGTAACCGGCGATGTCCGAGGGCTCGTACTTTTCGGCGCGGTCTACCTTTCCCCGGATGCCGTTCACATCCGACTGTAAACGAGCGGCGTCCTTTTCTAAGGCGATCAGTCGGCCGAGAGGTGTTTCGACGTTCTCTTTGGCGCCTTTCTTCCCAGCCTCGTCCTTGTTTTCTTTTTTTAGAACGGAGGAGACGCTGCTGAGAGAACGACGAATGGTCTCCAGCTTTTGCAGCATAACGTCGACACGCTGAAGCGGAGTGCCGTCACCAGGTTTCGCCTGACCAAAACTCGCCGGGACAATGGCAAAACAAATGGCGATGAAAAATGTGATCGCGGATTTACTGAATGAGAACATAATTTGCTGTGATTTATTAAAAACGATGAATCGATCGAAAAGTGTTCAAACCCAGTGCGTGCCACTTTCGATCAAAGCCTTAACCGCACCCGCCGGATCGCTTTCGCCATAAACGGCTGAGCCTGCCACAATTATTTCGGCGCCGGCATCCACCACCTCGCCGATATTTTCCCGGCCGATTCCTCCATCGATCTCGATCCTTACATCAAGTGACCTCGCCTTAATGATTGCTTTCAATCGACGCACTTTGTCGAGACAGTAGGGTATAAATCTTTGCCCGCCAAAGCCCGGGTTGACCGACATTATCAGGATAAAATCCGCGTCGTACAGGGCCTCTTCAATCGACGACAATGGCGTAGCCGGATTAAGAGCGATGCCCGCTTTTGCGCCGGCCGCACGAATCGACGTAAGTGTTCGCTGCACATGAGCATCGGCTTCAATGTGAACCGAAACCATGTCCGCACCGGCGTTCGCAAATTCCGCAGCGTAACGCCCGGGTTCGACGATCATTAAATGAGTATCGATCGTAAGACTGGTCAGTTTTCGGATCGAACGTACCACCGGCAAGCCGATTGTAATGTTCGGGACAAAGCGTCCGTCCATCACATCAACATGCAGCACGGTCGCTCCGCCCGTTTCCACGGAAGCGATCTCCTCACCGAGCTTGCCAAAATCAGCCGAAAGGATCGAAGGTGCGATTTCAAACAATTGGGCTTTTCCGTAACTTGGTTGCATGACGCTCGGCATCGGTTGCACAATTTCAGGGCTTTGGAATTGGCCGCTGGCGACTGTCCGGACCGGCCGGCTTGACAGTCGGCGGTTTGTCCACAACCGGTGTTTTGGCCGGCTTGGGCGTTGACGTTGCGGCATTGCGGTTGTTTTTATCTGACGAATTGATGTTGTCTTTCTCAGCGTCCGAGCCAGATCCAATGTCTGATGTGTTGGATTGGGCCGAGTTCGCGATCACGTCCCGCGTGGTATCGACCTTCTTTTTGTTGGTGTTCGAATTGGTCTTGGCCTTTTTAGGCTTGTCGGAGATCATCTCTTCGATCTTTTCCGCATCGTCCGTTTCCAGGTTCTTCTTGAGCGAACTCGGAACCTCATCGCCTTCCATGCTCGCTTTGCTGACCACGACGAGGATCATTTGTCCCGTCTTCACCGTCTCGCCAGCCTTCGGTAGCTGTTCGAGAACGGTGTTTATCTTTTCGCTGCTCGCCCTGTCCGCTCGGCGCTTTATTTTCAAGCCGAGAGCCTCGAGTTCCTTTTCGCTTTCGACGTAGTCTTTACCCACTATCTCAGGCACAGTGAGTTCCTTACCCAATAGCGAAACGTACACGACGGCCGCCATTCCAACGCCGAAGGCCGCCAGAAGAACGATCACGAAACCTAATTTGCCGAGTGCGGAAATTCCTTTTGAGGCTAGGGTCACGATAAAACTACTCCTAAAAGCAGAAGAATTCTAACATTTTCCAGGGTGTGAAGGAACTTCGGAACGTGTTAGCCGCCACTATCCTTCAAAGGCGGCGATGAAAAATCCGTCCATGTCATCCCGGTGCGGATAGGTTCGAGCAAAGCCATCGACGGTGAGAAACGCGGCAGGAACATCCGGCACGATCTTTCTGAAACGCGTTTCCAGTGACAAGAACTCCGAGCAAACATTCTCATTCTCCTCGCGTTCCAGCGAGCACGTGGAATAAACCAATTTGCCTCCTGCCGCCACGAGCTTTGATGCGTTTCGCAGAATCAAGAGTTGTTTGACGGGTAACTCAGCGAAATCGGAAGCTTTTAAGTTGTATCGGATCTCGGGATTGTGGCGTATAGTGCCCGTCCCCGAACACGGTGCGTCAACCAGCACACTGGAAAAGCTTTTGTCAGCGAACGGCAATCCCGCTTCGGCATCGTACTGCACGGTGCTGACTTCAGGCAGCCCCTGAGCGATACAATTCGCCCTTAAGAGACGGACGCGACCATCATATCTATCACCAGCGACAACTTGGGCCTTCGCCCGCGATTCGCGAATGCGCTCTGCGATCAACGTGGTCTTGCTTCCAGGCGCTGCGCAGACATCCAAAAAACGGCCTCCGGAGCTTAAATTCACGGCTCGAGCAGCCATCTGCGATGCCTCGTCCTGGAAATAGATCTCATGATTCGCGGCAAGCTCCAAGAGCGGATCGTCAACGGAATCAGCAAGATAACAATCCTCGGTGAAAATTGACGATGTTGCATTCGCGAGTGCCGCGTCGGCGGCTCGTGAACTTTTTCGGGTTTTTCGAAATGCTACTCGCGGGATCTGATTGTTCGCCCGCAGCAAAGCCGTGGCCTCCTGCAAACCAAATTCGGCGATCCATTTATCTATCAGCCAGCGCGGATGAGACTCGTGAAGCTCTAAGGCCGCAACCGAATCGCCAGCGTTCGTATTCTCAATACCCCGCTGAGCTCGGCGCAGAATGGCGTTAACAAAACCCTTGGCAGATGTCTTGCCGGCAATTTGAACGAGATTGACGCTCTCATTGATCGCGGAGTATCCGGGAACTCGTGAAAGAAATTGAAGCTGATATATTCCCAGACGAAGCGCGATCCTTACAGCTAGATCAAGTTTCTTGTTTTTTGCGAAGTCATCGATGACAGCGTCAAGCCAAATACGCCGCCGAAGAGTTCCCAAAGTTAGTTCGTAGCAGAGTGAACGATCCTTTGGAGAAAGATGCGTACCCGCCTTCTCGAGCAGCGTGGACGAGAAAGCGTTATCCGTCTCGATCCGGCGAAGAATTTCGAATGCGGCCAGCCGCGATGGCGAGACTTTTATCACGATGTTTCGCCTTCAAGGGATATCGGCTGCGAGTAGTCGGGACCGGTTCCTTTTTCCAGACGCGAATCGACTGTCCGGCGAGAATCGAAGACAAAGCACTCGCCTTCCCAGAGTGAGTGCTCGGGATCGATATCTTGCAGATACCTCAAGATTCCGCCGTCAAGCTGAAACACATCGGAGAGTCCTTTCGAGATCAGATAAGGGGCAAATTTCTCGCAGCGAATGCCCCCGGTGCAGAACATCGCGATCTTTTTGCCGGCAAATCGATCGATGTTTTTTTCAATGAACGCGGGCAGCTCGCTGAAGCTGGAAGTTTTGGGATTCACGGCACCGCGAAAGGTTCCGTTCCTGTATTCGTAATCGTTGCGCGTGTCGAGGACTACTACATCTTCTTGATTCAGAAGCTCATTCCATTGGGCAGCCGAAACATGTGTTCCTTCCCCAAGTGAGACATCCACCTTTTTTCGCAGAGTCACGATCTCGTTTCGGATCTTCACGTCGATCTTGCCGAACGGCGCCTCATTATGAAACGAGGTCTTTGGGAACAGCCTGGTTTCAAATATCTGTTCCAAGATCTCCAGAAAACAAGGTACATCATCCGCCAAACCGCTGACCGTAACGTTGAAACCCTCGGCCGCAAGTATTACCGTTCCCCGAATCGACCGGTCTGACATTGCCGCACAAATAAGCGTTTTCGAATCTTCGAGAGGACGTATAGATTCGAGATCCTTAAATTCATAGAACGCTGATATTTGATATTTTTCGCTCATACTTCGATGCGCCCGCCTAAAACGGTTCCACGGTCGGGTCGTACACCGTTGATGAAATCTCTTGCACTCATTCGACGCTTCCCTTCGATCTGCAGTTCGTCGACTCTTATCGCGGTACCGTCCCCGCATGCGATCACCAAAGATTCGCGAAGAGATTCGATGATCGTACCGGGAGCGTCATGATCCACTCGATCGATCGCTTCGGCATCCCAAATCGTCAGTCGTTTGCGGTCAAGGAATGTGTACGCGGTAGGAAATGGCTGAAAACCTCGCACTCGGTTCAAGATCGTTTTAGACGTAGATGTCCAGTCGATCGATCCATCATTTTTGGACAGAATCGGAGCAAACGATACGAGCGAATTGTCCTGTTCCTTCGGAACTATGGCATCCAAGTTTGCCAGTGTCCTTGACAAAACATCGGCTCCCAGATGCCCTAGGCGATCCATCAGTTCGATCGAATTCTCGCCGGCGTTGATCGGGACCGCTTCTTGCAGCAGGGTGGGGCCGGTGTCGAGCCCAGCGTCCATTATCATCGTCGTTACGCCGGTTTCCGTCTCACCATTGACGATCGCCCAATTCACGGGCGCCGCTCCGCGGTATTTCGGAAGCAGCGAAAAATGCACGTTGATGGCGCCGCCCGAAAATGCCGTCAGAAAGGAAGCCGGAAGTATTCGTCCGTACGCGACGACGATGGCTAAATCAGCGTTGAACGCCCGAAATTCTTCGGCGGCCTCGGCTGTTTTGACCTTCGTCGGCTGGAGAACTCGCAGGCCCGCGGCGATGGCAAATTCTTTCACCGGCGAGAACACGATCTTGTTTCCACGCCCCGAAGGCCGGTCGGGCTGGGTGTACACCGCCGCGACCTCGTGACCGTCGGCGATCAGTCGTTCCAGTGACCTGGCCGCGGCAGCCGGCGTTCCCATAAATACGATCTTCATAACGAAACGAGTTTCCGGCGATCAAAGAAATAGGGCAAAGGCGAAAAACTGCCTTTGCCCGAACGTCTATTACGCGTCGATCTCAGGCCCTATATCTTTTGTGTGATCGACTTCCCTTGCATGAACTGCAGCAAATACTCGCGGCCGCCGGCTTTTGAATCTGTCCCACTCATATTGAACCCGCCGAAAGGATGAACCCCTACGAGAGCGCCGGTACATTTTCGATTAAGGTACAAATTTCCTACGTGGAATTCTCTGCTTGCCTTGTCGAGATTTCCTTGTGTCGTCGAGTACACGGCACCCGTAAGGCCGAATTCCGTATCGTTGGCGATCTCCAGGGCATGATCAAAATTCTTTGCCTTAATTACCGCAAGCACAGGCGCGAATATTTCCTCCTGCTCGATCGTGGCCCCGGCTTCGACATTGTCGACTATAGTGGGTTCGATAAAGTAGCCTTCCGAATCGTCGCCGTTTCCGCCGGCAACGATCTTGCCGCCCTCGGCCACACCTTTTTTTATGTACTCGAGCGTTTTTTCGAACGAGCGACCGTTGATCACCGCACCGATGTTCGTCTCGAAACTGTCAGGCTGCCCCAGCTTCAGGGTTTTCGTGATCGCAACTATTTTTTCTAAGAGTTGATCGTGGACCTTCTCATCTACGATCAGACGGGAACATGCTGAACACTTCTGGCCCTGAAAACCGAACGCGGCGGAAACGATCCCGCTCGCCGCCGAATCAAGATCTGCGTCGGCCGCGACGACGATCGCGTCCTTTCCGCCCATTTCGGCGACCACACGTTTGATCCATATCTGCCCATCGCGTGTCTTCGCAGCTTCTTCGTTTATGTGGAGGCCTACCTGCTTGGAACCTGTAAATGAAACGAAGCGCGTCTTTGAACTGGTGACCATTTTCTCACCCGTCGCTGCACTACCTGTTAGAAAGTTCACGACACCGGGAGGAACACCGGCTTCCTCGACGATCTCCATGAATTTTGCAGCGATGGTCGGGGAATCCGAGGACGGTTTCAAGACAACCGTGTTTCCCGTCACCACTGCCGCCATCGTCATTCCGGCCATGATCGCGAGTGGAAAATTCCAGGGCGGAATGACCGCGCCGACGCCGAGCGGAATGTATTCCAGTTTGTTATTTTCGCCCTCGATCTGGGTGATAGTCTGCTTTTCCGCCCAACGAAGCATTTCACGGCCGTAAAACTCCATGAAATCGATCGCCTCGGCGGTATCGCCGTCAGCTTCGGCCCATGTTTTTGCGACCTCGAACACCATCCACGCCGACAGTTCATGCTTACGCTCGCGCATGATCTGAGCAATATTAAAAAGGTACTTCGCGCGTTCGGCAGGCGGAACATTTCTCCATAGTTTGAATGCATCAGTCGCGGCGTCGATCGCGCGGTCTACCAGTGACGTATCTGAGTCGACTTCCGAGAAAACGCCAACAACCACTGACTTTCTCGCAGGATTGTAGCTCTCAAATTTGCTGGTAAGCGTAATCTTTTCGCCATTGATAACGACCGGATATTCGCGCCCTAATTCGCTTCGCACCTTTTCGATGGCGGAACGCATCGCTTCTGCATTCTCCGGTTTCGAATATTCAGTGAAAGGCTCGTTCTTGAATTCGTCGTGCTGTACTTTTTGCGTCTGCATATAAATTAGTAATTCGATCAACGAAAGCGCTGTCGATCTATCTCGTGAATTTCCCACTCATCGAGAAGCTCCGGCATGACAGGCTCGTTTTCCTGAGCCCAGGATATGACGAACCTTGGTTCCTGGGTATCGCTAACGTGTTTGACGTAATTTAAGATCAGCACCCATCCGGCTTTCAGATAAAGGTTCAGCTCACGTACCGAACGCGCTTCGCATGTGAATTTCGTCTCTTCGATGCTCATTCCCATTTCCCCGTTTTTTGAAGCCTTTTGATCTTTCGTTTTGCCATCTGGCGCTTAAGCGTGGTCATTCGGTCAAGGAAAACGATACCGTCGCAATGATCTGTTTCATGAAGCACGCACCTCGCGGCAAGATCCGTCAGATCCATCTCGAAGTGTTCGCCCGAAACATCTTGCGCCTTTACGATAACCCGCAGGGCCCGCTCCACCGTTTGGTAAAGTCCGGGAAAGGAAAGACAGCCTTCATCGCCAATCTGTTCCCCTTCGACGGTGACGATCTCCGGGTTAGCGAAAACGAGCTTCACTGAGCCGCCCTCATTGTCCGCAACGTCCATGACGAAGAACCGTTTCGAGATATTTACCTGCGGAGCCGCCAATCCGACGCCGCCGGCAGCATACATCGTTTCAAACATTTGGCCCGTGACATCGGAAAATTCGCTGTCGAATTCGTGTGGTTCAACGGGTTTCCCGATCGACAAAAGCACAGGTTCCGGGTAATTAACGATCCGTAAGGGCATCCTGCTATTTTATCGGCGAAAGCGAGCAATTACAAGAGGCTCAACGATACCGCTCATCGTTGAGTAAAGATCTGCGTTATGTATATCTGTCCGTCGGCCGCATGAGCAATGCCCACGCCGCTCGACGTCCAGGCGGGATCCAATATGTTGTTTCGATGGGTGGGCGAGGCCATCCATCCGCGAATCGCAAACGAGCCAAGATCGCGAACCTCATCGCAAACAAAGAGATTCTCGCCGATCCTGCTCCAGCCGTGTATCTTCGACGCTCGATCTATGACAGTGCGGCCGGCCGGATCGTAGTGATCGAAAAAACCTTCACGCGACATTCGCTCCGAATACAAGCGGGCAACCCGAGCCAGGTCTTCGTTCCAAAGCAGCGTGGAAAGATTTTCGCGACGGCGTTGACGATTTACAAGTTCGAGTATTTGTATTTCCTGAGCGTTATCCGAGCGAAGGGACGGATCTGGTTCAGCATGCCGCGACGACTGCGCCATAGCGTTCAAGACGAAAAATAGCGAAAATAATAATCCGGCGAGAGCTTTCTGCATTATTCGAATGTTGGCACTTGAATACATTACTGAAGGGTTTGCCGTACTTCAGACGACCAGTCGCAGAGGCGGGCGATCTCGGCGTCAGAGAGTTCCGAGCTTCGATGGATCCATAGATATGATGGCAGCGGCATCTCGCCGGTTTGCACTTGTTCGCACACTTGTTCCATTTTTTTGTTCTTCCTCCGGGCATCATAGCTTCCCCATTCGCTCAAATTCATTTGGCGGCGGCCGTCGCGGATATGATTGTCCAGAAACCACGAAAAGGGTGAAACCTGCGCGTACCACGGGTAAGCGGTCGTATTGCTATGACAATCGTTGCAGGACCGTTTTAGGATCGCTTCGACATCGTCCGGTATCGCCAGAGAGGTTTCCAGCGTTTGACTGTTATCTATCGGCGGATTCGTCTGATCGGGACGAATAAACTGCGCGACGATAAAACCGACAGCAATAACGATAACGATAACCTTTAAGACTTTCTTCACAGGTTCCTGCAAACCCTTTCTGAAATTACATAATAGAATATCGATGTTAAATGTTAAACCCAGTAGTTTTCGCGATTCCTTCGTTGCATCATCGATCGCGGCAGAAGCCGCACGAAACTGTCGGCGCGCGACGGAGACGTTTACGACCGACGCGGTAGGATTGGGTCTCGCGCCCTTTATCGATCGCTACATCGCTCGCGGTGGTTTGCTCGCACAATTGATTCGCTAATATACTTAGGCGTTTATGAATCAACGAAAGATCCGAGTTTTGGTTGCCAAGCCCGGCCTTGACGGACACGATCGCGGGGCCAAGGTCATTGCGAGGGCTTTGAGGGACGCCGGTATGGAAGTGATCTATACCGGGCTGCGGCAAACGCCTGAAATGATCGCGACTGCGGCACTTCAGGAGGACGTGGACGCGGTTGGAATTTCAATCCTGAGCGGCGCCCACAAGACCTTGTGTCCGAGAATAGTCGACCTCCTTCGTCAAAACGGCATGGACGATACGCTGGTGCTTGTCGGCGGCATCGTACCAAATGACGATATCGCCGACCTTAAGTCAATGGGCGTTTCCGAGGTTTTTCTTCCGGGAACATCGACGGAGGATATTGTCGCGTTCATCAACGCAAACGTCCGTGTGGAATGAATTTCATTAGGATTTTGGACGGCAGATATATGGTATACTCACTGCGTTAGTAATAAATATTTGGAAACATTTTTGTTGACTTCAAGGAGGAGAAGAATGAAAAAGATTTTAACGTTCGCATTCGCGATGGCAATGGTGCTTTCAAGCGTGTTTATCAGCGGCGCGATTTCCGGAGATCGCTCAATGTCGGCATCGGCCCAGACCGTCACGTCGCGGCGTCGCCACTATCGGGGCGGCCGCTATGTCGGCCATAAGGTCGTCCGAGGTACCCGCTACACCGCTCACAAAGTAAAGGTCGGAACGAAATGGACCGCTCATAAGGTCAAGGTCGGCACCAAATGGACGGCTCACAAAACCAAAGTCGGCACCAAGTGGACGGCCCATAAAACCAAACGCGGTGCAAAGGCTACCATCAGCCGTACAAAGAAGATCTTTCAATAAGATCAGTGCGAAACAATAGTGAAAAGAGCGGTATCATTGCCGCTCTTTTTCTTTCCGTACATGGAACTTGGCTGTATTGACCGGCCCGGTTAATTGTTTTCTAATAATCGATCTATGAAAGATAAAGTACGAGTTGCCGGCGGCCAGGGTTTCTGGGGCGATCTTCTCACTGCGCCCGTTGACCAGGTTCGGAACGGCCCGATCGACTATCTTATGCTCGATTATCTGGCCGAGGTGACGATGTCGATCCTGCAAAAGCAACGGGCACGTGACTCGCAAGCGGGTTATGCGCGCGATTTTGTCTCTCTCATGCGGGAAATTCTTCCCGACTGCATCGAAAAAAACATAAAAGTTCTTTCTAACGCTGGTGGCGTAAACGTGGTCGGCTGCGCCGAAGCGATTCGCGAAACGGCGCGTGACCTTGGCTTGTCCGGGAAGCTCAAGATCGGCGTGGTTACGGGCGACGATATTCTCGACCGGCTGGATGAATTCGCCGCGGCCGGCACCAATATTGTGAACATGGAAACCGGCGAGCCGCTTTCCGCGATCCGCGACAAAGTTCAGTCGGCGAACGTCTATCTCGGTGCACAGGGTTTGGTCGAGGCTCTTAGCCGCGGAGCGCAGGTCATTGTCGGCGGAAGGCTTACAGATACCGGACTGACCCTCGCGCCGCTCGCACACGAATTTGGCTGGAAATTCGATGATTGGGACAAGATGTCCGCCGGAACGATCGCGGGCCATATCATCGAATGCGGCGCTCAGTCTTCTGGCGGAAACTGCCAGTATGACTGGCAAAACATTCCGGATCTGGCGAACGTCGGTTTCCCTATAATCGAAGCATTTCCGGACGGCGATTTCGTCGTTACCAAACACGAAGGCACAGGCGGACGCGTCAATGTGCAGTCCGTAAAAGAGCAGCTCCTCTACGAAATGGGTGATCCGAAAGGTTATATCACGCCGGATGTCGTTGCCGATTTTTCTTCCATCCACGTTGCAGACGGCGGCACAGACCGCGTCAAGGTCTCGGGCATCAAAGGTTTTCCGAAGACCGATTTCTACAAAGTATCTATCGCTTATTCTGCCGGATGGAAATCCGTCGGTACGCTCGTTTATTCGTATCCGGACGCGTACGCAAAAGCGAAGGCGGCAGACCAAATTCTGCGTGCCCGACTCGACCGCCTTGACCTGAAATTCGATACGACACTTACCGAATTCGTCGGCGTAAATGCCACCCACGGCCATCTCGCGGCCGAACCTCGCAGCGACATACCCGAGGTCCAGCTTCGCGTTGGCGTCCGCGGACCAAACAAAGCCGACGTCGAGCGATTCACCAAAGAGATCGCTCCTTTGATTCTCACCGGCCCGCCCGCCGTCACAGGTTTCGCCGGCGGCCGCCCCAAAGTCGAAGAGATCATGGCCTTCTTCCCCACCCTCATCCCAAAGTCGCTGATCGAGACAAAGGTCGACATCGTCGAGGCCTAAGTGAGAAGCGTCTGCGAAAGCAGACGGTCAGCTAATTTAACCAGTAGGAATTTACTGAAAACGAGTACGAAGCCCCATACAAACACCGCGAAGCAGCGTCGAAACAGTCCGCATCGGCTGGCGTCGAGTTCGTCACCACACCCAAATCCCGTAGCAAATTCTAAACGCCCCGACCTACTTCCAAAACACCGC
>JBBSGG010000021.1:0-50716 GCA_038254305.1 Pyrinomonadales bacterium | reverse complement strand
ATTTGCCGCACAAATGCCATTATTTTTGATGATTATTTGAGAGGAGATTTATGAACGTAAAAAATGTGCTTCACTTCGCATCCGACCAGGAAGTGAGGTTTGTATCGGTGCGGTTCACCGACCTGCCGGGTTCGTGGCACCATCTCACTTTTCCGATAGGTCAGTTAACCGAGGATTCTTTCGAAGATGGCTTCGGATTTGACGCATCCAGCCTTCGGGGCTGGGCGGCGATCAATGAATCGGACATGCTGCTTGTCCCCGATCCCTCACGTTTCTGGATCGATCCATTCGCCGAAGAGACGACGATGTGTTTGATCGCGAATGTGGTCGAGCCTATAACCAAAGAAGGCTACGGCCTCGATCCGCGTTCCGTCGCTATTCGCGCTGAAAGTTATTTGAAATTCACCGGCATTGCGGACACCATCAACGTGGGACCCGAAGCCGAATTTTTCGTTTTCGACGAGGCGCGTTATCACAACGACCAGAACTCGGCGGGGTTTACTGTCAATTCGGAGGAAGGCCACTGGAATTCCGGCCGACAGGGAAGCGAGATGTCGCCGAACATGGGCTTTCATATTCGCCCAAAGGAAGGTTATGTACCGGTCGCGCCCGTCGACACACTCGTCGATCTGCGAAATACGATCTCGACAATACTCGGCGAGGTTGGCATCAACGTCGAGTGTCACCATCACGAAGTTGCGACCGCCGGCCAATGCGAGATCGATTTTCGATTCTCCAATCTTCTGCATACTGCCGACAATCTGATGCTGTTCAAGTATGTGGTCAAGAACACGGCCCACCTGAACGGCAAGACAGCGACATTTATGCCGAAACCCCTCTATGGTGACAACGGTTCCGGAATGCATTGCCATCAGTCGTTGTGGAAGGATGGGACTCCGCTATTTGCGGGCGATCAGTACGCCGGACTTTCGGAAATGGCGAAATTCTATATTGGCGGCCTTCTCAAACACGCACCGGCGATCGTTGCCTTCGCCGCGCCGACCACAAACAGCTACAAACGTCTTGTGCCCGGATTCGAAGCACCCGTCAACCTGGCATACTCCGCGCGTAACCGTTCGGCCGCGGTTCGGATACCGATGTTCTCGCCGTCGCCGAAAGCGAAGCGACTGGAATTTCGTCCGCCCGATCCAAGCTGCAATCCGTACATCACGTTCGCGGCGCTTCTCATGGCAGGACTCGACGGCGTGCAGAACCGCATCGATCCGGGCGAGCCGCTCGATAAGGATATCTACGATCTTCCGCCTGAGGAGCTCGCAAATGTGCCTTCGCTGCCGGGCAGCCTGGACGAGGCACTGAACGCGCTCGAGGCCGACCATGAGTTCCTGCTCAAAGGCGATGTTTTTACTACGACGATGATCGAAAAATGGATCAAGTACAAACGCGAGAACGAGATCGCGCCGCTTCGCATGCGGCCGCACCCGCTTGAGTTTTCAATGTATTACGATATTTAGGCGTTAAAGCTATGTCGAACCAGGAAGCCGGTCTTTGCTGCCGGCTTCCTTTTCGTTTGGAGGACGGAAATATGGATGTAAGACCGGTGATATTAAGAGGGGTGACCGTTACACTACGCCCAATGAAGATCGAGGACGTTGCGGAGTTGTATCGGGCCGGTTCGGATGAAAAATTATGGAAATGGACCGCCAACTTCGTGGCAAACGAAGGAGAGATGCGCGTTTACGTTGAGAAGGCCCTGCACGATGCGGCTCGCGGCTCGTCACTGCCATTCGTGACGTCCGACACGGAGCGCGGTGACATCATCGGTTCGACGCGATTCGGAAATATCGACCGGGTAAATCGAAAGGTTGAGATCGGCTGGACCTGGATCACGCCTGACCACCAGCGTACGGCTGTGAACACCGAAGCCAAGCTTCTCATGCTGACGCACGCTTTCGAAGTATGGAAATGCATACGAGTCGAGCTGAAGACGGACGCGTTCAATTCTAAGTCGCGAAATGCCATGATCCGCATCGGCGCCACCGAAGAGGGAACGCTCCGCAATCACATGATCACGGATTCGGGGCGCTTTCGCGATTCAGTTTATTTCAGTATTATTGAGGGCGAGTGGCCCGCTGTTAAAGAGAAGTTGACGACCATGCTCGAACAGCCGCGGTGAACCCGGAAGTATGGAAAAATTTACAATCGTATGTCCTTGCTGCGAAACCACGATGTCGATCGACGGCGTGACCGGCGCCATACTCTCACATCATGAGAGAAAGAAATCGCACGGGTCGTTCGAAGACCTTCAAGGCGAGCTCAGTAAACAGAAGGATCTTCGCGAACAGCTATTTGCCCAGGAAATGTCGTCGGTCAAGGACCGCGAACGAATTCTTGACGAGAAATTCAAGGAAGCTTTAAAAAATGCCGACGGCGCGGCGAAGAATGAACCGTTTCGCAACCCTCTGGATCTGGATTGACGATGACGAAAGACAAGCTCATTCTCGCACTCGATGTTGCGGGCGCGGCGGAAGCGCGAGAGATCGTAGCTGAACTCGGCGGCGCGGTCGGAGCGTTCAAGATCGGATTACAGCTTTTTACGGCTGCAGGCCCGGATCTTGTGAGGGAACTCACCCGCAAAGGGCACCGGATATTCCTTGATCTGAAGTTTCACGATATTCCTAATACTGTCGCAAAGGCATCGGTCGAGGCCGCCCGGCTGGGCGTATGGATGTTCAATCTTCATACGCTTGGCGGCCATGAGATGATGCGACAAGCGGCGGACGAGGTCAGTGAGACGTGCGGCAGGGAAAACCTCGCGAAGCCGTTGATCATCGGCGTAACGGTGCTGACCAGTTCTGACGCCGGGACGCTCACCGAAATCGGGATCGAACGTTCGGTCGAAGACGAGGTTTTGGCGCTTGCACGGCTGGCCGAAGAGGCAGGGCTCGACGGCGTCGTCGCTTCACCGATCGAATCACATGCAGTTCGCAGATCGAAGATCGGCTCCGCGTTTTTGATCGTGACTCCCGGCGTCAGGCCAGATTCTGCAACGAATGACGACCAGAAGCGTGTAACTACTCCGGGCGCAGCATTAAGCGGCGGAAGTGATTATATAGTAGTTGGTCGGCCGATCCTGCGGGCGAAGAATCGGTCTGCGGCCGCTTCGGCGATCGTCGAAAGCATGACATCGGTCGTCTAAAATATTCAATTTCTCTTTTACCCAATACCATTGTGCGAAATAGATTTCCCAGATACCGATCAGCTTCAGCAATTTTGCTTTGTTCTCTGATCTGCCTCGCTTCACTCAAAACACCGGCTCAGCAGGTCATCTCGCCATACGTTCTGAGGATCGGCGAAAAGATCACATACACGGTTTCATTCGAGCGGTTTCCCAACGTTGCTTACGCCGAGATAGGCACATATTCGCGCGGCCGGCTGGGAAATCAGGATGCCGTAGAACTCCGAGGGAAATTCAAGACAATAGATTTTTTTGGAGCCGCATTTTATTCAGTCGATGAATCGCGGACGGTTTTCATCGATCCGGTTACCGGAATGCCGCTTTATGTCAGCTCGATCAATAATCTAAACGGCTTGCCACGCGAAACCATCACAAACTATCTTGGAGCGCCGTCGCAAGGATTCGACCTCCTGAGCCTTATTTACAAGATCCGCCAGACGGGCGGTTCGGGCTCGGCTTCGCTATTTGAGAACGGACGCCTATATGGCGTAACTACGCAGCCCTTCGGAACTGAACGCGCCAAGACCGAGGCGGGCGAATTCGATTCAACGATCGTCACGGTTCAAAGCGATTACCTGACCGAGCGCGGCATCAAGGACATGCGGATCGATCTTTCGAATGACGAGAACAGGGTCCCGGTGATCGTTCGCATCAAGACCGAGAAGGGCGAATTACGGCTTTCGGCGGCGACGGTCCAACTAGCCATTCCTGAAGCAGAACCGCTGCCGTTGGCGACTGCGACGCCGATTCCTACGCCGATGCCAAAGGTCATCGCCACGCCGCTACCCTATGTTGAAAACCAGCCGCTGGCTGCGGAACTCGCCTTTGATCTAGGGGAATCGTTGGAATATCGGCTCTCCGTCGCCGGCCGGCCAATCGGCAATTTTGTGATACAGGCAGCGGAGAGAAAACAGGTCGACGGCCGCGACAGTCTCTTGCTTCATGCTATCGCGACGCAGTCCGCACCGGGAAATCGTGCATTCGTAGTCGGCGATACGATATTTGCTCAGGTTAATCCGGACACGCTTGCGCCCCGACGGGCCGAGATCAGGTCCAACGGTTCGCTCAGTTCATACAATCAATCAATACAGTTCGATCCTGGAACGGGCGCGATCACGATGAACGCCGGACGCGTCGATGCCCCGATCGGAACGCACACACTTCTCTCGCTGCTTTACGCTATTCGTTCGTTTAACCTTAAACCGAGCAAAGATCTGCGAAATCCCGTCAACGATACGCGCGTCGCGGTATTTTGGGAAAACCAGCCTTATATTTTCACGCTCCGCCCCTCAGAACCCGATAGCATCACAGTTCAGGGTCAAAAAACTTCGGCACAGATGATATCGATAACCACGGGAAGTAATCCCGCCATCGACCAGCTAAACATGCGTATCTGGCTCGGGACGGACGGTCGCCGCCTCCCGCTTCGTTTCGCCATCGGGCAATATGACGCCGAGTTAGTCTCCGATACGATCGTTGCCCCGCGATAGATCCAACACACTCGTCGATATCCGCTGAATATAATATCCTAATTGAAATTGAAATTGCTTTTCAATTAGGATAAGATACTTCTCGAGACGAACCCTCGTCCAAGCCGAACCCTATGATCGACGTAAACGACAATAATATGACACTGGCCAATCTGCAGAAGGGCAAGGACGCTCGAGTGATCGCCGTGAACGGCGAATCAACGGTGATGAGAAGGCTGATGGAAATGGGCGTGATACCCGGCGTCGACATAAGGATGATCAAATCCGCTCCGTTCGGCGACCCTCTCGAGGTACGTGTTCGTGGTTACCGACTGGCGTTGCGCAGGAACGAGGCGGACGCGATCGAGATAAGTATCTAGGTCCCAAGCGAAAACCTTGAACGCCAGAAAACAACTCACTATTGCACTCGCCGGCAACCCGAACGCCGGCAAGACCACGCTTTTCAATTCTCTTACAGGCCTAAAACAAAAAGTAGCGAACTATCCGGGCGTGACTGTGGAACGCAAAGAAGGCTCGTGGCAACTCATCGGAAGCCAGGCGAAGCTGATCGACCTGCCGGGACTTTACAGCCTTGACGCGACGTCGATGGACGAGCAGATCGCCCGCGACGTGCTGACAGGTGAACAACCCGGCGTGCCGAAACCCGATGTGATCATCGCGGTCGTGGACGCGACCAATCTCGAAAGAAATCTTTATCTCGTAACGCAGCTTTTCGAATTTGGCATTCCCGTCGTGGTGGCACTCACGATGATCGATGCTTTTGAAAAGCAAAAACATGAGATCGATATCGGTAAACTTTCGCGGGCGCTGAAGGTGCCTGTGATTGCCGTCAACGCCAAAAGCAGCCGCGGGCGGACCGAATTGATCTCACGTGTAAAGGAGCTGGTCGAGTCACCGAAAACCAATAGTTTCGCGCTCGATCTATCGGAAACCGACGGACGCGATCACGCTAAGATATTCGCTCGATATAATTTCATTTCAAATGCCGTCCAAGACTCCGTAAAGCACAACGATGCTCACGAGCATTCGGTGTCCGACAAGATCGACCGTGTGCTGACACACAAATTCTTTGGCCTTGTGATTCTTGTCGCGATTCTGCTTCTCGTATTCCAGACGATATTTTCGTGGGCGAGCCTTCCGATGGACCTGCTCCAAAAGGGCTTCGGAGCATTGGGCGACACGGTTCGCTCACAGCTTCCGGCCGGTGTGCTTGCAGATCTTTTGGTTGACGGGATCATCGCGGGCGTCGGCGGCGTGCTGGTTTTCCTCCCGCAGATCCTGCTTCTTTTTCTCTTTATTTCATTGCTGGAGGACACAGGGTATCTGTCGCGGGCCGCATTTCTGCTCGATAAATTGATGAGCCGAGTCGGATTGCACGGCAAGGCATTCCTGCCGCTGATGAGCAGTTTTGCGTGCGCGATCCCGGGCATCATGGCCACGCGGACGATCGAAAGCAAGCGCGATCGCTTTGCCACTATATTGATCGCGCCCTTCATGAGCTGCTCGGCACGGCTGCCCGTTTACACACTGATGATCGCGACCTTTTTCGCGGGACGCACGATCTTCGGTTTCCTTTCTCTCGGGGCGGTGCTGATGCTGGCGATGTATTCACTGGGCATCATCGTCGCGATCTGTGTCGCGTTCGTCCTGAAACGAACTTTGTTAAAGGCGCCGCCGCCGCCGTTCATTATGGAACTGCCTCCGTACAGGCTGCCGAATGTTCGGACCGTATTTCAGAACATGCTCACGCGTGCATGGATGTTCGTAAAAAGAGCGGGAACTGTGATCCTGGCGATCTCAATCATTCTTTGGGCATTGACATATTTTCCGCGTTCTCTTTCCGCTCCGCAGGCTGCGGTTCAGACGAATGCTCAGGCCGAGCAGCCCGCAACGTTATCCGAGAGTGAGCACCTTAAAAACAGCTATGCGGGAAAATTAGGGCATGTGATCGAGCCCGTGATCGCGCCGCTTGGCTTCGACTGGAAGATCGGCGTCGCCTTGATCGCGAGCTTCGCCGCACGCGAAGTTCTGGTCTCGACGCTAAGCATAATTTACAATGTCGGGAAGGATGAAAACGAAGAATCGCCGACTCTTATTTCCGCGATCCGCGGTGCAAAACGCGACGACGGCGCGCCGGCCTGGACACCGCTGACCGCGCTTTCGCTGATGGTATTCTTTGTGCTAGCCATGCAGTGTATGTCTACGGTAGCCGTAGTCAGGCGCGAAACAAATTCATGGAACTGGACGCTCTTTATGGTCGGCTATATGACCGCCTTGGCGTATGTCGGCTCGCTGATAACTTACCAGGCTGGGAGGTTCTTCGGATTCAGTTAATATGGACGCTCAAAATATAATCGCTTTTGCCATCGTTCTTGCAGCCATTGTTTATGCCGGCTCGATCGCGCTGCGTAAGACACGATCTTTCTCGAAAAAATCCGGCTGTGCATCGGATTGCGGGTGCGAAGGACGAACGAGCAAGAGTAACGCCGCGAGGTCCTGAACGGCGGGCGTAAGAAAAAAAGGTATGGAGCAGATGCGAGCCGCCGTAGTTACGGTCAGCGATACCCGAAAGCCGGACGACGACACCTCGGGCGACCTTCTGATCGAACTATTAACGAGCATCGGCGCGTCGATTGCCGAGCGGGTGATCGTAACCGATGATATCCAAGGGCTGCGACAGACGCTCTTCGCGCTAACCGAACGAGCCGGCATCAATCTCATCATCACAACAGGCGGGACCGGGCTTTCGCCACGCGACAATACGCCGGAGGCGACGAGTTCCATCATCGAAATGGAAGTCCCCGGCATCGCCGAGGCGATCCGCGCCGAAACGCTGAAGTTCACGCCAATGGCGATGCTCTCCCGGGGCGTTTGCGGCGTTCGAAACGGAACGCTTTTGATCAACCTACCCGGTTCGCCGAAAGGCGTCGAGCAGTGTTTCAAGGTCGTCCGACCTGTGCTGCAGCATGCCGTCGATCTTTTGGAAGGTAATTCCCGACACTGACTATTCTGATCTAGCGCGCAACCGACGATCGGATAAATGTCATCGCATCGTCGTGCAGTTTCTTAAGGGAATTTTTCTCGATGTACATCATATGGCCTGCTTCGTAATAGGAGAAGGCTATATTTTTGCGCAAAGCGGGATCGAGATTCATCGCGGAAACGGTGTACTCGACCGCGTAGAAAGGCGTCGCCATATCGTAATAGCCGGCCGCGATGAAGATCTTCATATACGGATTCTTCGCCATCGCGTCCTTTAACGAAATGCTCGTATCGGCATACCCGTTGCTCGTATTCCAGTTCCACGGCGATGTAACACCGCCGCCTAGAATGTAGTATTCCACGTCGCTTTTATAGCCGAGTTCGCGACGAACATAATCGTTGAAAGCGGCTGTGTACGGCGGACGGATCGCGTTCATGCTCGGATCCTCGTTAGCGCTGTCGCCTCCGGCGTCGCGGTCGATCCCAGTGAAACGGCTGTCGAGCCGGCCTGTTGTGCGGCGGCGGTCGCGAAGAAGCTCCTTCATAAATTTGCCGAGGTCGACTCGGAAATTATTGTTCTCAATGTACTGCCGGCTTAGTCCGGTAAACTGCACGAACTTGTCGCCGAGCGAGTCGCGTTCCTGCTGTGAAAGAGTGTCGATCCGCATCATCGCCGGCATATATTCGTTAGACGCAAAAGCTCGAGCTTCGCGTGCGACCTCATCGACCGGTTTTGCCTGCATCGCCGGCGACAGTTTCTTGTGATACCACGCGGTCGTCGCGTACGACGGCAGAATCAGCACGAGCGGCAGGTCGTTATTATCAGCAAAACGTATCGTCTGAAAATTCATTACGGTCGAGATCAGGAGGATGCCGTTGAGGCCGATGCCGTGCTCGAAAAGATAATTCGACAGGCCCGAAGCCCGCGTCGTACCGTAACTTTCACCGACGAGAAAGAGCGGCGAAGACCATCGTTCTGCCCGTCCCAGGTAGAGCCGGATGAATTCGCCGACCGATTCAATATCGCCATTCACGCCAAAAAACTTGCCCGCCGTTTCGGGCTTTGTCGCTCGTGAGTAACCGGTTCCGACCGGATCGATGAAGACAATGTCCGTATCTGTCAGCCAGGTCTGATCGTTGTCGACCATTTCGTAAGGAGCGGGCGGCATCATTCCGTCATCAAGCATCTTGACGCGTTTGGGTCCGAGCGCTCCCATGTGAAGCCAGACGGACGCCGAGCCGGGGCCTCCGTTGAAGGAGAACATCAGCGGCCGCTTCGACGGTTCCGCTACGCCGTCAAGCGTATACGCCATGTAGAATATCCGCGCTTCGGTATCGCCAGTCTTTTCGTTCTTCAAGGGCAGAAAACCCGTAGTAACCGTATAATTCAGCGTCCGCGATCCGGCGCGGATCGTGTGTTTTGTTATCACCGGCGGCTCGTCTTTTACGGCAGGCGAGGGCGATTCGACAGGTTTTGGCGTCGGCGTCGGTGTCGGAACGGCGATCTGAAACAAGAGCAGAAGCGGCAAGAGAATAGAAGCGATCATAGCTTTCGTTTAGAGTGTGATTAAGGGTCGGGAGAAGAAACTTCAACTAATCTGTTGAGTGAGCGGCCGCGACGGAACTTCGTTCAGCGAAGACACTGGGATCAGCTTCGTTGAGCTGCAACTCCGGCGGATAGAACGTCCAGTGTCCGGAGAAATCCTTTCGCGTATACGCGCCGGCGTTCGGATGCTGGATAGGATGGTCGCCGATCTCGTCGAACGGACCGATGTAATATTCACCAAGCGGCAGACCGACGCCCGCGCCGACGAGTCCGGGCGGAGTGCGTTCAAAGACCGTCCGCCAATATCGTTCGGAATAAAATATCGAGCAATAATCGAGGCCGATGTATTCGTCGATAAAGATGTAGCCTTTCTCAGTGAGATTATTCCAGATATAGCGGACGCACGTCTCCAGACTCGCCTCGAGGTCGACGTCGAGAAACGCTACAAGCACCGGACGGTTCAAATGCGGCAACGTGTCCGAAAACCAGCCCTGAACAAATTCGCATGAATCGAAATCGCCATACTTCCGGATATTTGATTTAACTTCTTCGAGTGTGCCCGCATATTCGCCTTTCGAGTATGAGTCCGCTTCGCGGTCGCCCTCGGTCTTATCGGGCAGCCCTTCGAACGAATCGTAAATGAGCAGCTTGCGCCCGGTCATTTTGCAGACCAGCGAAAGATTCGCAGCACTGCCGCCTTTCCACGTTCCGCATTCCAGTACGACGCCTTCGACCTCGGGAGGCGTTTCGAAGATCTTGAGAGCCATTGCCAGATGTGCCTTGTAAGAAGTTCCGGTCTCAATACGAAGTTTGTTAAAAAACATCGTCAGCCCGAGGCGGTATTTCTTAAAGAAACCGAGCTTGTACGCGGGATGGATCTTTGCAGAATCAAGGATGAAATATATTGCAATAGGAACGGTCAGAACGTAGTAGACCTTCATCAAGAAACGGGACATAAAAATGAAAACTCTCCTGGAAAACTCTTAAGGTCGCCGCCCCGCGTAAAGGTCCTTCTTATTCAGATCCTTTTTGAGCATCTTGCGAACTCCGGTGCGAATGTAACCGTCGGCGAGCGTAACGAGTCGCATGAATCTCTGCTCGGGCCGAGCTTGAAAAAACGTGACGTGCGAGGTCTCGTAACCGTTCGGCGAATTCGGCGAAAAATAGTAATTCGACACGCAGCAGCGAACGCTCTCTGTCTTGACCTTGTTCACCGAATGCCACGACTTGTCGTTGGTTTCCATCAGCACAAGACGATTAAAGTAACTCGGAATCTCGGTCGGCCGCGTGACGCGTGTATCCCATAGCTCGAAATTCCCGCCGTCCTCGATCTTCCAGTCGGGTGTGCAGTAGTAGAGAACGTTCAGAACGCGGTAATTCTTTTGTTCAAAGTCGTGCGAGTTGTCTATATGCGGATTCAGGAAATGGCCCTTTGTCATTTCGCTTATGCCGCCCGCATATAGCGATGGATCGCCAACCGGATCTCGCTGGCCCGTGACCGCGCAGATCGCATCGATGACGCGTGGATCCTGGAATGCGAACGTCACATCCGAGATAATACTATCGAACTGGTCGAGCGATTTAGACGTGTATTTTTTTTCGCGAAAGCTGTCAAGCAGCCGCATTTTTTCGACCGGTGGAAAGGCTTTATGAACGGCTCGGGCCGTCTCGTCGGGCAGAAGATCGTCGATGATCGCGAAACGCGTCGGCAGGCCGCGTTCCCGGTTGAACTCCTGAGTAAGAGCCGCTGCGTCCTTTCCAAGACGAGCCAAAATATGACCGATCACCTCTTCCTTCATAACTCCGAACAATGCTGTTTTGATCTTCTAAAAGAAACGTGATTGTAGCATTTTGAAAAGAGTTCTGAAATCCGCTTAATGTTTAGCGAACGACGTCGCTGACGACATTTCCGTCAATGATCGTTCCGATGCAGTGCGTTGTCCATTCGAACGGATCGCCATCGTACATTGCGACGTCTGCGTCTTTACCGACCGAGAGCGAACCGATGCGTCCGTCGAGACCAAGAATCTTAGCCGCATCGATCGTGATCATCGCCAGAGCTTCCTCGCGACGCAGGCCATTGGCGGCGGCCATTGCCGCTTCGAAAAGCACGATCCGCGTTTTCGGGACGTAACCTTCGTAACCGCTCTGAAGCGCGACCGGAATTCCCGCAGCACGAAGCTTGGCGGCGCTTTCCATCGACAGGCTTTCTTCATCGCCGCCGGGCCGCGCCATTGTAGGATGGATAATGACCGAAACGCCCGCCGCTTTGATCTCCTCGACCAGCATCGGAGCTTCGGACGCACCGTCGAGAACAATGCGGATATTGAATTCCTTGGCGAGCCGCAGTGCGTTGCTAATGTCCTGGGCTTTGTGCGCGGTTATCAGGAGCGGCACTTCGCGGCGGATGAGCTTCATCATAGCTTCCGAGCGGAGATCTTTCGGAGGCTCCGCCTTTTTTGAATTCTCCTGTGCCTTTATGAGTTCGGCGCGGAACAGCGACATCTCCTTTGCACGCGTGCCCGGCGATTTTCCCGGACCGGCGAGAGCGTCCTGGCCAAGCGTCGCGGCGATCATCGCAAAAGGAACGATCGTCGCTTCATCAACGGTGCGTCCGACGGTTTTCGCGATCATCGTTTGTCCCGAGATCAACGCCGACGGTTGATGTCCGGTGTGGATCGTCGTGACACCAAATCCGCGGATCCATTCGATAAGCCTCTCTTCCGCGTTGTAGGAATCGATGGCTCGTAATTCCGGCTGCATCGGCGAACTGCCGTCGAGAGCCATCTGGTCATGCGGTTGATTAAGATAACCGTTCAAACCGACAACACTGTGAGCGTCGATCAGCCCGGGCGTGACGAATTTGGCGGAGAGAACCTTGTAACCGGCGGGGATTGTGACCTGTGCGGCAGACCCAACCGCTTCGATCTTGCCTTTGCTTATTAGAACAACTCCGTTCGTGATCGCGCCGCCCGACATCGTCCAGATCGTTTCGCCTTTGATCGCGATCTGCGCCTTTGCCGATGCAACGAGGCAAATAGCGCAGAGGAATAATACCAGAGAGGCCGAGGCAGCGTATCGATAAATAAAATTCAATTTTCGCATTAGTTTCCTCCGATATCGCCGTCGAAGCAATCGATGTCGAGTATCTTATCGTTGCCGGCGCCGAAGCCGCCCACAGCGATCAGGTGGTCTTTTGGATCGCTGCGGTCGAAGACCTTCTTACCTTCGACCCATGTTTCGAGCACGTGGGTATACACGCTCAGAGGATCGCCGGACAGCACGATAAAATCGGCGTCCTTTCCGGTTTCGAGCGAGCCAACTCGGTCGCCGAGATCGAGGATGATCGCGTTCGCCATGGTCACGCCGTAAAGCGCCTTTTCGCGCGACATTCCCGCACGGACCCCAAGGCCCGCCGATCGAAGAAACCAACGCGAATCCGTGATGCTGTCGTCGGTGTGGAAACCGACGAGGACGCCGGCCTTTTCGAGTATCGCGGGAGTTTCGAACCGGATGTCGGTAGTTTCGAGCTTACCGCCGGGCGAGTCGATGAGAATGATCGAAGTCGGAATCTTCGCTTTGGCTATTTCGTCGGCGACTTTCCAGCCCTCCGACACGTGATGGAGAACAACCCGGAAACCGAATTCCTTTTGCAGACGGAGAACAGTGAGAATGTCGTCGTGCCTGTGTGTGTGAAAATGGACGACCCGTTGTCGATCGAGGACTTCGACAAGTGCCTCCATCCCAAGATCGCGTGGCGGTAACTTGGTTTTATCATCGCCGGCTTTTTTTATTTTTTCACGGTACTCCTGTGCCTTGATGAACTGGTCGCGAACAAGTGCAGCCGATTTCGCCCTTGTTCCCGGAAAGCTGCCGCCGCCGGGACGGATCGGATTCGTGCCGTTGGCGAATTTTATTCCGCCCATATACTTTCCGGCTTTGTCGTAAATAAGCAGGTCGTCTATCTTGTTGGCTCCGTCGCGCAATTTAAGATAGAGCGTCTGACCGCTGTCGAGATGTCCGGAACCCGGCATTACATTCACGGTCGTGATCCCGCCGGACTGTGCCCGCTGAAAGCTCGCGGCTCGCGGATTGATGCCGTCGAGCAGGCGAACGTCCGGTTGGATCGGAGCGGACGCGTCGCCGCCGGAACCCTCGCCAATGTGGCTATGGGAATCGACCAAGCCCGGCATGAGCACCTTTCCCGAAAGATCGACCTTTTGGATATCGCCCGCCAACCGTACAGTCCGCGCATCGCCGACGGCGGTGATCTTTCCGTTCTGCACAATCATAACGCCTTGCTCGAAAGGCTGGCCCACGATCGGAATTATCTTAGCGTTCACGAATGCGATCGGCCGTTCCTGCGCTGCCGCCGCATGTGCGGAAAGAAGTACCGCCGCAACGCAGGCTAGAATTTTTGTCATTCAATTTTCCTCAAGAAATTATTTGTGGATTCGGAGATATGCATGAATAAACTGCCCGTAAATGTCTATCGTGTCAAGACGCTTTTGTGCGACTAGCGGGCAATGGGTAATCTGACAGTAAATGTTGTGCCGCCCAACGCCGAGCTTTCCATTTCGATGGTGCCACCGTGTGCTGTGACAATACCGTAGCAGACGGAGAGACCGAGGCCCGTGCCGGTTCCGGCGGGCTTTGTAGTAAAGAACGGATCGAATATTTGTTTTGTCATGACCGCCTCGATCCCATTTCCGCTATCGGTGACGACGGCAGCCACCTCTTCGCCGCAGATCGCTGTCCCAATGATCAGAGTTCCGGCACCTTTCATTGCATCTCGTGAGTTAAGGAAGAGATTCAGAAATACCTGCTGCAGTTGATCGGCATCGGCATTTACCCACGGCAAAGTCTTCGCGAAGGACCTTCGAACCTCGAGCGATTGAAACGATTCATCGAACGAGGCCAGTCGCAGGCTCGCTTCGATCACGTCGTTTATGTCGATGTTCGTTCGCGCCAACGTACGAACGCGTGCAAAATCTGTCAGATCGCCGGTAACCTGCGCGATCCGGCGGATCTGCGAAAGGATCAGATCAAATTCTTCACGCATCTGCGGGTCGGTATCAGGGCGAGAGCGCATCATTTGAACTAGAGATGAGATCGACGCGAGCGGATTGTTTACCTCGTGGGCCACGCCGGCCGCGAGCGTACCCGTCGCAGCAAGTCTGTCCGCGCGAAAAAGTTGTTCGTTGAGATGCTTGAGGCTATCGATGTCAGTGGCCATCTTGCGGCTCATGTCGTTGAACGAGGCGGCAAGCAAGCCAAGTTCATCGTTGCTATTCCGGAGGTCCACTTCGGCCCCGTAATCGCCTTCGGTCACCTGCACGGCGGCGAGTGTGATCCTCTGAAGCGGACGCGAAATGCTGCGCACAACGAGCAGCACAAGAACGAGATTCGGCACCAGAGCCGAAATAACGCTAAAGACGATATACCTTCGCCACGCCTCGGCCGAGGGACCATTTTGAAAAGCCCACCAGACGATCGGGACCTGGAACACGACGAAACTACAGATCGCTACGGTCGCGATGCTGAGAGCGATCTTGTACGTGATAGGAAACAGCCGGAACTGATCAAGCGCCGTCTGGAGCGAAAAAAGACGAAAGTTCGAGATCGCATAGGCGTATATCAAAACGCCGGGAAGCACGAAGATCGAGCTGAATGGCAGCAGCGTGTAAATGTTAAAGAAAGGAAGAACTATATTCGCGAGCGTCTTTAGCACTACGGTGATCGCAAGTCCCCAAAGGATAGCGCCGAGCTGCTGGCCCTTCTGCGTGCCCTTAAAGCGGCGGTATTTGCCGAACAGTACGAGTGCTCCGTAGCCGAACACGAAATACACGTAACCGACGAAAAGATAAGCAAGCGGTGCGAGGTCAATGACGAAACGCCCGCCGTCGAGTTCCGCACCGCGCCACAGAAACCCGAATAAAGCCGCGGGCATCAGGACGACCGCGGGGGAGAACAACACGGCGGCACGGCGCCGGGGCGTTGGGACGTTTTCGGGAAACACCCATGCGAAAATCGCTAAGGCGAACTGCATCAAGAGCGCGATGATAAAGCTCGATGCCACCCACCAACCCGCATTTGCCCGTTCACCGTGAAAGTCCCAAAAAATTATGTCCTTTACCGTCCATAAGGCGAGAAATGCAATAAAAGCAGCGAACGTTTGGTTTGCGCGGCTTCGCGGGTTGGCGACGAAAACATAAAAGCCAAGTAATACCAACAGGAAAAGGGCAAACAAATGCAGCAGCACGACCATTTTGTCCATAGTAAGGCCACGGCGACAGTTTATAAAGCGATAGTGTTAAGGACGGTCGGTGCCTAGGCAGCTCTCGACGCGCTCGCGGTTGGCGGACGGGAATTGAAAAGCGGGGCTTCGCCACCGCTTTCTCGATCGATCAAGAGACCGTTAAAGAGATCGAGATCGCGGCACGCCTCCGCAGCTTTGGCGGCGGCCATGAGCAGTTCGGAGGAAGGTTCGTAACGAGCTTCGAAGAATTGGCGAAATTCGACCGCCGCGGCGTCCCGATGCTGCCGAAGTCGACGGAGATCTCGGCGACGCACGCAAATGCTCGCCAAAGCGCCATTCGGGTGGCCCGCGATTTCAAAGACTGTGTCGAGACTCGCTCTGTCCGTTTCTGTCACGAGTGCGGCATGCGATAGTCCGGCGTAGCGTTCGCACAATTCGCGGAATGTCCTGACCTCAGATGAAACCGGAGTGTCGTTCGCACCTGTCTTTCCTACCGTTTTAAAAAGCGCGACGAGATTTTCAGTAAGCGATCGGAGTTCGTCGTTCGAGTGGTCGTTTGTAAATCGAATGTGCGGGGGCTTATCGCCAAAGATCGTCAAGAGAAGGGCCGCCGGCCAGAGTGCGAACGTGAGCAGTGCCCGACAAATGAACAGAGCCCGCGAGCCTTCGCAATCCTGCAGCGAGGCGTGCATGGCAACCGGAGCGCCGAGCGAGAAATAGATTATAAGAAATTCGCCAAGGGTCACGTTGCGGGTAGCCGCAAACGCCGTACCAGATTCGCGAACATCTTCTCCGGTCGCGGACCATCTAGCGACGCTCAATAATCACAGGCGAATTTTCGATCGATTTAGGGAACATTGGCAGATTTGGATCGTATACGTTATCTGCGATTTGCGGATATCGGGGAGAGTCGTTCGCAAAAAGCCAAGCTTTTTTAATACGATAGTCGATTGATAGATTTTCAAAGCAAACTCCGCGTTATATGGTGTCACTGTTTCGGCACGACGATTGCTAACAAATACAGTGGAATACTCAACGCAGTCATAACGATTCATATTCATACAGAACAAGGAGGAAGCAATCATGATAGAGAAAGGTAAAGTAAGGGTTATTAAGAAGGATGAGATCGCAAAGGCGGCACCCAAACCTTCTGAAATAAAAGAGCGTTCGAAGCGTGTTGCTGCTCGCGAAATCGTTTCGAATGTCACGACTTGGGTCAACGATCTGCAGGTTCGCAAACGCGACGAGACCAAGGCCGCTATCGAGAAATTCTTTGGAACGCCTCAGCCTAGCGAAACATAAAGCACTAAACAATCTGAGTACAAAGCGGCGAGCCTGCCGGGCCTGCCGCTTTTGTTTGCTTTGAGCAAGGTTGCGGCATCGGGGACGCTTGGGGCTTTTTCGTTTGGCTGATATATTTACTCGTCAACGGCTAAGTCGTTATCACATATGGACAAAAGAGTAGTTGTTGTAACCGGTGCGAGCAGCGGGATCGGACGCGCGACCGCCGGTCTTTTTGCGGCAAATGGCTGGCACGTTGCCGCCGTTGGCCGTAATGAGAGTGAGCTTGCCGACCTGTGCAGTAATGCAGGCGAATCAGTTTTCCCTATTCTCGCGGACCTGACCGACGACGATCAAACGGAGAACTTGGTGAACGAGGTCCTCGAGCGAACCGGACAGATCGACACTCTCGTAAACTCGGCGGGCATCATAAAAAGCGGTACGATCGAAAATACATTGCTCGAAGATTGGGACCGGATGATGAATATCAATCTTCGCACGACTTTTCGCCTGATGCAGCTTTGCGTTCCGCCGCTCGCAAAATCGAAAGGCAATATCGTCAACGTTTCGAGCGTGACCGGTCTTCGTGCATTTCCGGGCGTGCTTGCCTACTGCGTGTCAAAGGCGGCGACCGATCAATTGACACGTTGTGCCGCACTCGAACTCGCTCCGAAGGGCGTTCGGGTTAACGCCGTCAATCCCGGTGTAGTCGAAACCAACCTGCACAAACGGGGCGGGATGGGCGCGGAAGACTATGAAAAGTTCTTGGCGAATGCCGCCAACACGCATCCGATCGGGCGGGCCGGGCAGCCGATCGAGGTAGCGGAGTTGATCTATTACCTCGCATCGGAAAAGGCGGCCTGGATCACGGGTGCTACATATGAGATCGACGGCGGACGCGCTCAGACATGTGCACGTTGAAACGGCGAAGATAAACCAGTGAAACTTCAGCTTTTACCAAGCAGTTTTGACGAGGACGGGCGCTCATCTGTACGGCAGCATCTTGCGACCTTTGTAATTAACGGACGCGTAAGTTTGGATGCGGGCAGTCTCGGATTCGCTGCTACCGACGAGCACCGAGATTTTATTCGCGACGTTGTGCTTACCCATGCTCATCTCGACCATATTGCCGGCCTTCCGCTTTTTATAGACGACCTTTTTGCTACTCTGCGCGAGCCCATCCGAATACACGCGATCAAACCGGTCATCGATGTTTTAGAAGCGAACATCTTCAATTGGCAGATCTATCCACGATTTTCCGAGCTAAGTAATTCATTCGGGCCCATCGTCGAATATCACGAATTGTCGATCGGCCGATCGACGCGGATCGCCGATCTCGATTTTCTGCCGGTCGCGGTCGAGCATAGGGTTCCGGCTGTGGGTTTCGTGATCAGCGATGAATCGAGCGCGATCGCTCTCTCAGGCGACACCGCTGAGATGAATGCATTTTGGGATGCGGTGAATGAAGTCGGTGATCTATCCGCATTGTTCCTCGAATGCGCGCTGCCTGACGAAATGGAAGAACTCGCACGAGCTTCATGTCATATGACTCCTCTTCGCCTTGGAAACGAGCTCAGGAAGTTCCAACATTCGGACTGCCCGATATATGCGATAAATCTCAAACCGATCTACCGCGACCGCACGATAGATCAGCTCATGGCCTTAAACGACCCGCGCATCCGCGTCCTCGATGTCGGAATGACGTACGAATTTTAGTTCTATTTGACGGTATTTCGGAGAAAGTTTAGTGGTTCAAATGCACCTTCGCGATGTTCGTCCGGAAAGTCATAAAGAGCGACTCTACCATTTTGGTAAACGGCCTTGATCTTAAAGGTACGCTCTTCGCGCGATCGTCCGGGCATGATCTCTGCCTTGAACGTAACGAGCATTTCGGGTCGTGCCCAGACGTTTTCAGGCCGCAGCGATCTTTCTTTCTTGGGTTTTTTGTTAAACATCTTCGCCCGGTTCGTCGCGCTTTTTGTGTTTCGATTTTCGGAGTGTCGGATGAGCTTTTTCTTCCAGTTTTTCCTGGCCGAACTTTTGGCTTGGCGGCGCTGTGGGCTTTCTGATCGCATCGAAAACCGGCCGTTGCGGTGGTTTGCGTTTTTTTGCTGCCATCGACTAGAAGTATAGCAGATAGCCCGCGTTCGAGTGTTTGAACCGATTGACATTGGAACGTAAAGAATTCAGTATTGTGTTCATTCCGGGCATAGCCCTCGGCCACTTTCGAAACGCCCATCGACCGCATGTCTAGACAAGTCAGGCCAGAACAACGTTACCGCGGAGAGGTATTGCGCCCGAGGCGTCCTTTTTGGCTGCCTGCGTCCAATTACTACGTGCTCGCCGTCGCGGCGGCTCTCGCGCTGTTTTTTTTGGTTTGGGGAATTTTGCAGGATGGGCACGAAGAATCGCCTTTCATCGGCGCCGGAATAGTCGCCAGCGGATCCTTGATATTCGCGGTGTTTCTGCGGGAGGTCGTCTTGCGGCGAGCACGGGAACGTTTCCTGAACGACCAGCGGCGACTCGATCGCAGCATCCAGGGAATTTTCCCCGTTGCCCAAAAACAAAACGACCCGGAAAAGCTAACGCTGGAAAAAAACGCGGCCATCATCAGCGAGATCCGGCGAAAATCCGATGCTGCAAAAGTTCTGGGAAAGTTTGGCGAAGGCCATCGGGAAGTGTTCGATATGTGTGTCGGCTATCTGGCCGCGACCGAGCGTGAACTTCCGAATGTCGGCGTTGGTTCGCCGCGGCTTGCCGCTTTTCATAAAGGAAAAGAACTCGTGAATCAGTACCGCCATTTCCATTTACTTCAGTGGGCGGAGATCGAGGCAAAGGCATTAACACAGGAGGCGAGCGGGCATTCGAAAATTGCAGAGCGGCTCGAAGCGGCGGAAAAGGCACTGGGTGTGGTCGATTTCGCACTAAAGGTCTATCCGCGGGAAGATAGCCTGCTCGAATCGGAATCAGCGTTAAAGGAATTCGTCGCGTCGATAAAGCTTTCGCAGATCGTCGAAAAAGCCGAGCGGTCCGAGTTCAAAGGCAATCACACGCGTGCGCTCAGCCATTACAAAAACGCTCTATTTTTCATCGATCGCGAGGGGCATAGTGCTCCCGATCACGATACGGTCAGGACAAAGATCGAAGGCGAGATACGAAGGATCCGCGAGATAACAGCCGGCGCAGCCGCAGAAAAGCCCGGCCGGAGGAAGCTGGATAAATGATCAGCCAGAGATGCCCAAAATGCCACAGCGATCGAATCCGCCGCGGCTACCGTCCCACGAGTATCTTTTCGAAAATATTTTTTCGATTTAACTTGCTCTGCGACAATTGTAATCTGGAATTTCGCGGATTTGCCGTTCCCGGAACGGTCTCGTCGAGATCGCGTCGGCGCAAGAGGGGAGACGAAGCGTAGAAGCATTACTGTGTGAAGAGCGTGAGAACAATTAGTTGGAGAAGTATTTCTACCGTTTTCGCGCTCCTTGCGACGTTTGGCGTTCCCGCCCGCCCACAGATACCAGTTATCGGAGAAATACCCGCACCTCGATCGGTTCAGAACCGTGTCGATCTCGTCCACCTCGGCGATCTGGTCGATGTCGACGTCATCGGCAGTTTCGAATATGACTGGCGGGGAACGCTAAATCCGGAAGGTTTTCTCGATGGCCTCGATAAGCTTGAAGAACCCATCTATGCGCTCTGCCGAAGTGAGGATCAGCTCGCCGCCGACATTACGCGAGCCTATTCCAAGATGCTCCGCGACCCGAAGATCGTCGTACGCGTTCTGGACCGGTCAAACCGGGCGATCGTTTTTTTAGACGGTGCGGTCAGATTTCCTCAGCGTTTTCAGATCAAAAGGGCCGTCAAACTGAATGAGGTTCTGATCATCGCCGGTGGGATTACCGAGAATGCGAGCGGCGAGATTCGTATCTTTCGACCGAAGAATCTGAGCTGTGAGGCGGAAGAGCCGACACCGGATGTCGGCATCGTGAAGACAAGCCAGATGGCTGTGCAGCAAATTCGAACTGTAAAGATCTCAGATCTCTTACGCGGCGAAACCGACGCAAATCCGAGCATTCTCAGCGGCGACATAATTACGATAGTCGAAGCATCGCCCATCTATATAATGGGCGGGGTAAATACGGCGCGACAGCTTTCGGCCAAAACGAAAACCACACTTTCGCGCGCGGTCGCGATGGCTGGCGGCGTGGCAAAAAACGGTCTTAGCGATTCCGTCACGATCTATCGCCGCGATGCTCAGGGCTCATCGATCCTCCACGCAAACCTGGACAAGATCGAATCCGGCGAGGAAGACGATCCGCCGCTTATGGCTTACGATATTGTGGATGTAGGGCGAAAAGGGGCAGGAAAACGGCAGTTCGCACCGATCATCGAGACCGGCGGATTTCAGACCGCCCGGATGGCAAACCTACCGCTTCGCATCATCGATTGAACGAACCGATCCCGCGCAAGCCGCATCGAATTATTGTCGAACACCGCGAAATTTGTTTCAATGTAAATGCGGCACCGGATTTCGCCAGATAGCCGCACGAAAATTTATGGCTAATAAAACCAGCAGATACAGCCGCCGCACTATCGCCCTTTTCTGGGCCGTCATAGTGGGAACTGTAATCGGTGCCTTCATTTACTACGAGCAGATCGCGTTATTGTATGTTCTGGTCACGCTCTCCCTCGTTCTCCTACTGCTGATCGTCGCCTTTGCCGATCTTGAGAGTGTCGGCCGCGAAAATCTTGAAAGCTAAACAATCGCTTCTGATCGCAGCTTTTCGAAAGATCGCTGCGGCTTTGCTGGTTCAGACCTTTCTCGGCCTGACGTCGTTCGGCGCCGAACTTCCGGCCGAGTCTATCACGCAAAAGCTTCGCTGGCCTCATGGTTTGCTGCAGATCGCCATCTCGACCTCGGTCACGCGTCCGAATGTAAACATCAAATTTGGCAGCGACGTTACGGGATCCATCGCCCGGAGCCTCGCTACCTGGCAAAAGGTCGTAGATATCGAACTTCGTCAGACGTCGTCGGAAAAGCAGAGCGTCAGCCCTTCAGGCAAGCGCGGCGACGGCGTGAGCCTGATCACGATCGCCCAGACGCCCGAAAATGTTTTATTGTTTCCCGGCGGGACCGACGATGCTGCCGCGACGACGCGCGTTTTTTACGATAAACGCGGGCTTGTGACGGAAGCTGACATCGTTCTTAACCCATTTCAACAGTTTTCGACTGACGGTACTTTCGGCACCTTTGACCTGGAGTCGACCTTAACGCACGAGATCGGACATGTTCTCGGCCTTGAGCATTCGGACGTGCTCGGCGCGACAATGCATGAACGATACGGAAGGAACGGCGCTCTCGGTCAAGACAATTTATCGGCGAGATCACTTTCCATGGCCGACATGGCGGAAGTGCGGCGTCTTTATGGGCCGCTTACTGAAGAAATTGAATGCTGCGGAAAGATCAACGGTAAATTGAACACGGTCGACGCTAAAGCGAGAAACTGGCAGGTTTGGGCCGAAGAACCATCGACGGGACGGGTAATCGCTGCCGCAGGCACCGGCAGCGACGGTTCTTTTCTATTTGAAGGTCTGCCGCTGGAAAGCGTCGCGATCTACGCTCAAGATCGATCGTCGGCCAACGTGGTTTCCACCAGCGAGCCGATATTCGCGGTCTCGAAACGGATGGAGGGAGCAGTCAGCAACAGAAAAGTACAAGTTTCCAAAGCCGATTTTCAACTCGATTTCCTTGGTGTAAACGGTCAGCTTTCGGACATCGCTCTGAATGTTCGGGCCGGAACTACTTACACTGTGTATCTGGGCGGCAAAAAACTCGATCCCTCGCGAATATCGGTAGGATTCACCTCGCCCTTTCTCAAGGTGGTGCCAAACACGGTCCAGTCAGTTGATTATGGTTCGGACGTCGCCGTCATCAGCTTCGAAATGCGGGTCGACGACGAAGCTCCCACCGGCGAATATACCGTTTTTGCAGCCGGCGAGACCGGTGCAAAACGTTATATCGTGGGCGGTATCGCCGTTCTTCAGGCCGCTAAATAACAGTCGGGATCCGATACGTTTTCTACCCCAAAAAAGCCCAGATATTTAAGTTGCAAATCTATTTTGGTTGTGCATAATCGAGGTGTTCACCTCCCCGGTGAACATCCGGTCACGAGGGGTGAGGACTTGTGACCACAGGGCGACGGTGTGGGAGACGTCGCCCTATATTTTTGGCGCTTGGATCCGGGGTCGCCCGGCAATTTTCGGGTTGGTAGGGAGGAAATCCTATACGGTATCTGGTCGGGTAGATACACTTCGACGAGGGCGACACCGCCCTGTTAGGTCGCCAAATACTTCCAAAAGCGGAAGAGGACCGAGAGCGTCAACGCCGGCCCAAAATGTAAGCAGTTCCGGTTGCTATTGTCCTTTTGTGAGCGTATATTCACGCTTTTGATAACTTGATCGCTGAAGCGGCCCGGCACGATGAAACGCGACGCCGTGGAACTGGTTTTGGCGCGAAACAGTAATTGCAAAAAACTTCCATGTTCGGCGTTTCTTATCGAGCGAATAAGGCTGGACTGGAAGGCGGGGAAATCTAGGCAGGTACATAATTGGGTCGCGATCGTGTGAGTGATCGCGGCGAATACATTTTATGCCAAAAAAGACGCGCAGCCGTATTTCGAGCTGGATGTACGACGGCATTAAAGAGATCGAGGGCCCTCATGAGCCCGAGGGTAAACATCACAAGCATCCCTGGTGGAAGGTAATGTGCCTAACCGGCGTCGATTATTTCTCCACGCTGGGCTATCAGCCAGGGATCGCTTTCCTCGCCGCAAGCTACCTCTCGCCGATTGCAACTTTCATATTAGTGCTGCTGACATTGTTCGGAGCATTGCCGATATACCGCCGCGTTGCGACGGAGAGCCCGCATGGGGAAGGTTCGATCGCGATGTTGGAGGACCTTTTATCCAGATGGATCGGCAAACTCTTTGTCCTCGTCCTGCTTGGATTCGTTGCGACGGATTTCGTCATCACGATCACCCTTTCGGCGGCGGACGCCACCGCACACGTACTCGAAAACCCGTTCGTCAATTCGAACCTTCCATTCCTTAATCATCCGGTCGCGGTGACACTTCTGCTGGTCTCCTTGTTGGGCGTCGTATTCCTAAAGGGCTTCAAGGAGGCGATCGGCATCGCCGTAGTGCTCGTCGGAATATACCTGATAATGAACGTCATCACGCTGGGCGTGGGGCTTTACGAGGTTGCGATACACCCGGATCTGCTGAACGACTGGAAAACGGCGGTTTTTGCTACTAAAACTTCCGGCGGCATCGGCGGCGTAGTCGCGATCGTCGGCATTTCGCTTCTCGTGTTTCCGCGGCTCGCACTCGGGCTCTCGGGTTTCGAAACAGGTGTCGCCGTGATGCCGCTCGTAAAAAGTCCCAACCGTATTGAGAACACGAAAAAGATGCTGATGACCGCGGCGCTTCTAATGAGCGTTCTGCTTATTGCCAGCAGTGTCGTCACGAGTGTCTTGATACCGCGGCACGAGTTTTGTCCGCCGCTCGACTGCGGTACCTCGATCCATGCTGTCGAGGCTCCCGCGTATTGTGCGTGTACTACGTCCGAAACGACGTCTGCCGGCACGAAGGAACGCGGCAAGGCGAACGGCCGTGCACTAGCTTTTATCGCTCACGCGTACTTGGGAGAGATATTCGGAACGTTTTACGATCTGAGCACGATCCTTATACTGTGGTTCGCGGGTGCATCTGCGATGGCGGGACTTTTGAACATCGTTCCGCGTTACCTGCCCCGGTACGGAATGGCTCCCGAATGGGCCAGGGCGACGCGGCCGCTCGTGCTCGTTTTCACTGCCATATGCTTTGCCGTCACCATTATTTTTCACGCGGACGTGGACGCGCAGGGAGGCGCTTATGCGACCGGTGTTCTGTTCCTGATGTCGTCTGCAGCGGTTGCCGTAACGCTTTCCGCACGGCGGCGTAATAGCCGTTGGACATGGGGCTTCGGCTTCATTGCGGCGGTGTTCGCGTACACGACTGTTACTAACGTATTTGAGCGCCCGGACGGATTGAAGATCGCGTCGCTCTTCATTTTCGCGATCATTATTGCATCATTCGTGTCGCGGGCCATGCGCTCGACTGAAGTGCGGATCGACAATATCGTCCTCGACGACACCGCCCGTGCTTTTATCGATCAACTAAATGCAGAGGGCGAAATACGGGTCGTGACGAATCGACGCGAGACCGGCGACATGACCGAATATCGATTCAAGGAGCACGAGAAACGGATCGACAACCACATACCGTCTACTGATCCCGTGCTCTTTTACGAGGTCGAAACAAGCGACGCTTCCGAATTCAAAGGAAAACTGAAGATTCGCGGTATCGATATCGACGGTTACCGAATTTTACGGACTGAAGCACCGGCGGTGCCAAACGCAATTGCAGCTTTCTTGCTCTACTTGCGTGATGAGACCGGAAAGATCCCGCACGTTTATTTCGGATGGAGCGAGGGCAATCCGCTGATGTATTTAGCAAGGTATATTTTACTGGGTGAGGGCGACACCGCGCCCGTGACAAGGGAAATACTGCGGCAGGCTGAACCGGATCCCGAGTTGCGGCCGAACGTTCATGTCGGCGGATAGGATCGTTAAGAGGCTTGCCCGTTGAGCACGGACGGGTTCATTTCCAAAAAGCAGGATCGGCAATAAACGGGACGTCCCTGCGATGGGTAAAAGGGAACCGTTGTACTCTCGCCGCAACGGGCGCAGTTCACGGCTACCTCGATACGCTGACGAATTCCGGATGCTTGAGCGGCGGTGATCGCGGCCAGTCGCTCGTTCTTTGCGTGCTTACATTCCTTGCAGCGTTTCGGGGGATTTTGAAGCTGTTTATCGCGGAAGAATGCCTGTTCGCCCGAGGTCCATATAAAGCTGCGGCTACAGTCTATACAATGGATGTTTTGATCGTCGAATTCGCTATTTTCGACCGGTTGTCGTTTATCTGCTTCGCTAGCTGGGTCGCCTGTTTCGATATCTGACATACTCGTCCCTCCCTGAAAGTTGTTCGCATGATTCCTGACGAGAACCGGATTTCCGGATGAGCCGAGCCGACAAACAGAATTTCGATGAATGCGAGGCGATTTCGACGATTGACATACCCTGTCAAGCGCGGCTAATCATACATAGTAGAACATTCATGAGCTTTTTAGAAGAATCTTATGCAAATTCTGGTCGTCGGTTCGGGTGGTCGCGAGCACGCGATCTGTGCCGCCTTCGAGCGCAGCGAACGTGTAAAACGCATTTTTTGCGCAAATGGTAACGCCGGTATCGCCGAGATAGCGGAGTGCGTCCCTATCAATCCAACGGAGATCGCGAGGCTGGCCGACTTTGCCGAACGTAATTCGATCAACATGACATTTATCGGCGGCGAAGCTTCGCTGGCTCTCGGTATAGCCGATGAATTTCAAAAACGCGGTCTGGCTGTCATCGGCCCATCGGCTGCGGCCACGCGTCTGGAATCCAGCAAAATATTCGCCAAGGATTTTATGACTCGCCACCGAGTGCCGACCGCGAAGTACGCGAATTCTATGTCGCCGGCAGCGGCGATAGCGATACTCAACAACGGACAATTCGGCGGCCCCAATGCTTCCGTCGTTGTAAAAGCCGACGGACTGGCTGCCGGGAAGGGAGTGATCGTCGCCGCAGATCTTGCGGAAGCCATCGCAGCGATAAATGAGATGGTCTCGCTTGTCGGATCTGAGGCCGCTTCGCAGATCGTTCTCGAAGAATGTTTGGTTGGGCACGAGGTTTCGCTTTTGATGTTCGCGGACGGCGAGGATTTCGCGCTTATGCCGCCGACGCGCGATCACAAACGCATCGGCGAAGGCGATACCGGCCCGAACACAGGCGGTATGGGAACGTTCACCGACAGTTCGCTGCTGTCAGAAAGCCAGCTTGAGGAGATCGTCGAACGCATAGTTCGTCCCACGCTTCGGGGCTGTATCAGCGAAGGATATCGATTTCGCGGTATCCTATTTCTTGGACTGATGATGATCGAGAGAGCGAGTGGTGGCGAAGCCGCTCCCATGCTTCTCGAATACAACGTTAGATTCGGCGATCCTGAAACGCAGTCGATATTAGTGAGACTCGATAGCGATCTTGGCGACGTCTGTGATGCGATGGTCGAAGGGCGGTTGGCGAACGAAGCGATCGAATGGAAACCCGGCAATTCGGCTTGTGTTGTCCTTGCCGCGAAAGGATATCCCTCGAACCCTCGAACGGGAGACGTTATTTCAGGTGTCGAGGACGCCCGCGCGTCCCCGGACGTCCGCATTTTTCATTCGGGGACCGCCCGAAACGCCAACGGCGATCTCATTACCGCCGGCGGCAGAGTGCTTGGCGTAACCGCAACCGGCGACGATCTTAATTCGACACTCCGGGCGGCTTACAACGGAGTCTCGAAAATCGCCTGGAACGGAATGCAGTTTCGCAGGGATATCGGCGGTCAAATTCGATAGAAAATGTCGGGAATATTCTGGTAAAATGGGTAACGTTTCGGTAGCATAGCACCCATTCCCTTACCACCTGTATGAAAAGATTATCCAACCTTCTGCTCCTGGGCGTTCTGATAGTTACGTTTGCTTCGTCCGCGTCCGCGCAATCCGAAGGGATTCTTTATCGAAAAGCTAGGTCGCTTGCTGATTCGCACCAGTTCAAAGAAGCGGCGACCCTCTATCGACAGGCTATCGCCGCGGATCCGAAAGCCGCCCGTTCGTATACCGATCTCGCGTGGTGTTTGCTCGAGCTGAATCAATATCGCGACGCGGCCGACATCGCCCGCACCGCTGTCGAACTTGATCCTGGGAATTACGCGGCGCATAACAACCTCGGTTACAGTATTTTACAGCTCGGCCAAACCGAAGCGGCGATCGCTGAATTCAAAACCTCGATATCGCTTAATGCGAACTATGACCGCTCGCATAACAATCTCGGCTATGCCTATATTAAACTTGGCCGCGATAACGACGCGCTCGACGAGCTTAATGCCGCACTGCGCATTAATCCGGAATATACGAAGATACACGGAAACCTTTTTACTGTTTACTTTCGCACCGGAAAATATTCCGACGCGGCGCTCGAGATGGAAACTCTCATACGGATGGAGCCGGAAAAGGCATCTAATTTCTCCGCTCTGGGTGCAGCGTATATGAATATGGGCGATCACCTGAAGGCCGTGCAGGCATTTCAACGTGCGGTCATGCTCGATCCGAAAGACCTTCAGTCGGTCAAAAACTTAAGTGTTTCGCAGCTTGCCGCGGGTAAGAAGGACGATGCCATCGCAACACTAAAGCAGTTGTTGGTCGTTAAGGCCGGAGATTTTGATTCGTGGTTCATGCTCGGAATGGCCTTAAACGAGACCGGGCGTTATGACGAATCGATCGAGGCGTTGAAAAGTGCTCTCGAGATCAAATCGAATTCCGAACAGGCGGTGATGGGACTTGCCATGACTTATGTCGCCAAAGGAGATCGCGATGCGGCGCGGGAACTCCTGCCTCGTCTCAAAGCGATGGATGAAGATCTTGCGCGCATTCTCGAGAAAGCTTTGTCGAAATAGGCAGTCGGCAATTTTATAGAAAAGCCTTGTCGACCTGACAAGGCTTTTCTTTTCAATATTCATCTGTCGTTTGGCGAAACGATTCAAAGTTCCTGATCATTTCCGTGATCGAATCGCCGCCGAATTTTTCGCGCATCGCGTTTGCTAGGACGATCGCGACCATCGATTCGCCGATAACGCCGGCGGCAGGCACAGCTGTTATATCCGAACGTTCGAAGGCAGCGAGGTCTTCTTGTTTCGTATCGATATCAACCGAGCGAAGCGGCGTCCGAAGCGTAGCGATCGGTTTCATATAACCGCATAGGCGTAATTCTTCGCCATTCGTGATGCCGCCTTCCAGTCCGCCCGCGCGGTTCGTCGGGCGTCTGAACTTCTCGTTCTCAAAGATGATGGCGTCGTGCACCTGCGAACCCCTTTTTGCTGAGTTTTCGATCGCGGTTCCTAATTCGACGGCTTTTACCGCGTGTATCGACATCAGAGCTTGAGCAATACGGCCATCGAGCTTTTCTATCCACGAGGTGTGAGAGCCGAGGCCGACGGGTAAGCCTTTCGCCACCACCTCAAAAATTCCGCCAAGTGTGTCGCCGTCCAGCTTTGCCTGGTCGATCGCCGCGATCATTCGCATTTCTGCTTCGGGATCGGTGCAGTTGAGCGCGCTCGCTTCCGGCATTGCCCTGATCTCTTCCCAATTCTTGATCAGCGGAGTTTCGGGAACGCCACCGAGTTGAATAACATGGCTGGCGATTTCAATCCCGAATACGGAAAGTAGCTGTTTCGCGACCGCCCCGCACGCGACGCGTGCCGCGGTCTCACGCGCTGAGGCACGCTCGAGAATGTCGCGTAGATCTCTCGTTTGAAATTTTTGTCCCCCTGCGAGATCGGCATGGCCGGGCCGCGGACGAGTTACTGTTCTGGAATTTTTCGGGTCTGCCTCAAGCGGTTCTGGAGACATGACCTCGCTCCAGTGCACAGAATCGCGGTTCTCGATCATCAGAGCGATCGGCGAGCCTAGGGACTTTCCGAATCTGACGCCGGAAATGATCGAAGCCTTATCACTTTCTATCTTCATGCGGCCGCCACGCCCGTAACCTTGTTGGCGGCGCCAGAGTTCGTGATCGATCAAAGCAGAGTTTATCGCCAGACCCCAAGGAACTCCTTCGACGATGGCGATGAGACCCTTTCCATGCGACTCGCCGGCAGTTGTAAATTTGAAGAACATATATTCCCGGGACTTCGCCCGGCGTCGATCCGAAGGCAGCGCCTTAAAGTGCCGGTGTCGTTGGCGACGCTACTCTCGCTTTTCGAAAGGCGATCAAAGCCACGCTCGCGATTATCAGAAGGCCCCCGAAGAATGTCTGCGGCGGTAAGCGTTCGCCGAGAAAAATACTACCCATTAGAACCGCTATGAGCGGCGTGACCAGCGATATCATCATCGCTTTCGTCGATTCGATTCTACTCAAAAGCCAATAGTATAGCCAAAAAGCAGCGATCGTTCCTAGGAGCGTCAAGTAAAGCACGCATCCGAGCGCGGCCCAATTCCACTGAGCGTGCAGTGGATTGCCCTCAACGACAAAACTGTAAATTAAGAGAAACGGGAGACTGATCAATATCTGCCAGAAGAGAAGCGAGGCCGGATGAAAACCGCCGCCTTTTGCTTTGATCAGGATCGAGGCCTGGGCCGCGCAGTACGATCCGACGACGATCGCGGCACAGCCGGCGAACGCCATCAGATTCTGGACGCGCAGCTGATCGATGAATATCAGTGCAACCCCGGCGATGCCGACGATCACCGCTGATATTTTTAGTTTGGTGATGCGTTCGTTCGGAAGGAAGATCCAGGCTAACACGAGCCCGAAGACCGTGATCATCGATTGCAGAACTGCGGCCAGCCCCGACGATATATACTGCTCCGACCAAAACACGCTGCTGTAATTCAATGCAAACTGGAGAAATCCCGTTAGAGCGATCAACCGCCATTCGCTTCGCGTTTTTGGACCCGAAATTTTCTTTATTCTTATGACAACGGCCAGCACGATGGCGGCCAAAAGGAATCGAGCCGACGCGAAGGTTATCGGCGGCAGGTCGCCCAGTCCGATCTTGATAAAGATCCAGGTTGTGCCCCAGATCAGGCACAGCAAAAGCCAAACGAGGATCGTCATCTAATTTTTCTCATAGAAACTCAAACGCGTTTCGCCTTGTTTTAAAAGGCGCCATCTGCGAAGAGAGCCGATCAGGTCGGGTAGTTCGATCTTAGCGTGATGCTCGGCGATAAGCATTCCTTCTTCGGCGAGTAGGGAGCCATTATCCGATCCGAAGTCATACAGTACATTCGAATAGTCGGAGTCATACGGTGGGTCGAAAAACGCGATGTCCCACGGCTGTTGGTGTTTGCGGCCGGTGAAAACTTCGGCGCTCAAACACATGATCGCCGTTTCACTTTCAGGGATCGCCAGCATATCCAGATTTTGTTCGATCACTGCGCAGGCTTTACGCGACTTATCGACAAATGTTGTGAATGCTGCACCGCGCGAGAGAGCCTCGATACCGATAGCGCCGGTGCCGGCGCAAAGATCCAGGCAGCGCGTGTTCGCTTCGATGCGCGGTGCAAGAACGTTAAAGAGCGTTTCGCGCAGACGGTCCGAGGTCGGCCGCGTCTTGCCATCCGCGGGGCTTTTTAGTATCCGTCCACGGTAAATACCGGCTACGACGCGCATCGGACTCCGAAAAACTGATGAATGTCAGCGACAAGCTGTAGATCGATTGTGTACGGGTCGAATACCGATTGGCAAACGCTCAGGATTTGCGATTGTAAAAACTAAGAGCGTATCCATCTCTTTCAAGGTTCCGCCATCGACGGAGGTTACCGAGATCGTCGGGAAGCGGTGACGTTGAAGGATGTTCGATAACGATCACGCCATTGGGTGCGAGCATCTTTCCGCGTGCAACGGTTTCGATGATCTCGGGGCTGCTCGCCTCGGCATGGCCGACGAAGACTATGTCCCATACGCGTTTTCGCTTGGCGCATCGCGCAAGGAATGGAAGCGCTTCGATCTCCTGCACCTGACCGCGGTTTTCGTGAACGCCGATCTTCTTTAGATTTGCGCGAAGATGTGAAGCCAAACGTGCGGACCGTTCGACAAAGGTTACCAGCATTGCACCGCGAGAGATCGCCTCTAAACCGACGACGCCGCATCCGGCGCAAAGGTCAAGGAAACGGCCCGCTCGAACGCGGCGAGATATTAGACGAAACATCATTTCCCGAACCATTCGAGGGGTCGGCGAAGCTTTCGGCCGCGGTGAATTTCCTAAAAGTCGTCCGCGAAATTTTCCGTCGGTCAACTGCAGTTCGGAGGTGATTCGAATCACCGGCGTTGAGTCGGGAAGCTTTCTGCCGCGCTCTCCCGTTAAGCTCGAAGGCTGCGCAGGGCGCCCTCTAAAAAAATTGCTTTTGCCCCCGGGAGTATCGCGGTTGCCGGCGCGTCCGCCGGCTTGTCCGCGTTCGCGGGGACCGGTGGAAGGATCAGGGGATTTCCGTCTCGGTCCTTGACCGCCGTCGAATGTGCGCGGCCCAGGCTGCACAAGGCCACGGCTGCGGTTTGCGTCAGTGGAAGAAGAACGATTTCGAGGGGGACGACGGTTCTCCATTTCTAATTTGGGGTCGACGGGCGATGCACTGAGCACCGCTGACCGATCGGGCACATGCTATGTCTAACACTCGACATTAAGGACGAATCTAATAAATATAAAGAACCCGCAGCGAAAGCTCAAATTTGATAAGACGAAAGCGTGCGACCAATTCAACCGACGCCCGCGAGGCCGAACCGGGAACTGTCCGAAACATGCTCAATGAGAGCCGAAGTTTCTTTTGTAAGCCGCTTTTGCGTTAGGTACGTTTCGGCATCCGCTCGAGCCTTTTCGAGGATCTCGAAATCACGGACAATATTCGCGAGTCGAAAATTCTGAACGCCGGATTGCCGCGTGCCGAGTATCTCGCCCTGCCCGCGGATCTCCAGATCCTTCTCCGCTATCTTAAATCCGTCGTTGGTCTCCTCCATTATTCCCAGGCGTTGCTTTGCGACGGCGGTTTTCTTGTCGCCGGTCAGCAGCACGCAGAAGCTTTGTTCCGCACCACGTCCGACACGTCCGCGAAGCTGGTGAAGCTGCGAGAGTCCGAACCTCTCCGCGTGTTCGATGACCATCAGCGAGGCATTCGGCACATCGACGCCGACTTCGATAACGGTGGTGGAAACAAGGATATCAAGCTTGCCGCTGACGAAAAGGTGCATTATCTCTTCTTTCTCTGCGGGCTTCATTTTTCCGTGAAGCAGACCAACGTTAAATTTCGGAAAGATCTTGTCGCGAAGCTCCTCGAACATTTTCGTCGCCGCTTTGAGATCGACTTTCTCCGATTCTTCAATGAGCGGATATACAACATAGACCTGACGTCCGAGATTTACTTCGCGTTCGATGCCTTTATAAACTCCGGCTCGCTGGTCTTCACCGATCACTACAGTTTTCACCGGCGTTCGCCCAGGCGGGAGTTCATCGATGACTGAGACGTCGAGATCGCCGTAAACGGTCATTGCGAGTGAACGCGGTATCGGCGTCGCCGTCATGACAAGAATGTCGGGGTTGTAACCGCGCGCTCGCAACTCGGCACGCTGCAAAACGCCGAACCGATGCTGCTCGTCGATCACTGCAAGGCCGAGATTTTCGAATTGAATCGCTTCCTGAATTACAGCATGCGTACCGATCAAGAGCTGGATCTCGCCAGTCGCGATCTCTGCTTGAACTTTCCGCTTTGCGGCGGCCTTTATACTGCCTGTCAATAAACCTATGCGATAGTGTGAACCGGCGAAAATTCGTTCGGCATTTCGCGCGTGCTGCTCGGCCAATATCTCGGTCGGCGCCATCAATACCGCCTGATAACCGTTTTCGACAGCGACCATCATTGCGAGAAAAGCGACGATCGTCTTTCCGCTACCGACATCACCCTGAACCAAGCGATTCATCGGCGCGTCCGATGTCATATCCGCGAATATTCGGTTCACGACGCGATCCTGAGCGCCGGTCAGTGTGAAGGGCAGTAGATCCGTGATCGCCTCGGTCAAGCGGCTCGAGACCTCGATGACCGAGCCTTTCGGCTCCCGCTGACGCTCGCCGCGCTTTAACTGCAGAGCGAACGACAGCCAGAAAAATTCTTCGTAAATAAGTCGCGCGTGGGCCCGGCTTCGACACATCTCGTACTCGGCAAGTGATGATTCGGGAGGCGGAAAATGTATTTCTGCGATCGCCTTCGAATGAGGGATAAGCTCACGCGAAACCAGCAATTCCGTCGGAAAATTTTCTTTCACGGATGACGCTTCGAGCTGAAGCGAAATATCGTAAATGATCTCGCGGAGACGCTTGGTTTGAAATGGGCCGAGCTTTCGATAGACGGGCACGTGCCGGCCGGTGTGGATCATCGCCAGACGCGGATCGCCCGCGTCATCATCAAGCTGATCATCTTCGGGAATTTCGACTTTGGTGTCCGCGGACACTTCTCTTAACAACCCGAAATCGTCGCTGTCGGCGTTTTGCGGAAGGATCTCCAGCTCATCTGGTTTGAGAAGCTTAAGCGCGAAGGTGTTTCGCCGCGGGTCCCATTCCCACTTTCCGTATGCGACAAATCGCGTGCCCCGTTCAAATCGTTCCTTGTGGTAATTAATGATATGCTGGGACTGTTTGCCTGATAAAAACCACCAGACGACCACGGGCTTGCGCGAACGTTCGCGGTCGCCAGCCGAGATCTCGAAGATATAGAGCGGCAGCTGTTTTCCAACTCGGTTTTTTCCTACCTGAAATCCGCCGGCGACGCGCGTGAACAATTCCACCGAAGCCTCGATGCCGTCGTAGAGTTGATCGATACCGATAAAATTCGAGCGGTCTTCGTAACGAAGAGGATAGTAATTTAAAAGGTCTTCGACGGTCGCATCGGCGAGATCGGATTTGGCGGATATGGTAGCGACAGCAGCTGCGAGTTTGCGTGACATCGCCGCTGAAAGCTTGGAGATGCCGTGTAAATGGAGCTCGATTATCGGGGTTTGGAAAGTGAGCTTCATCGCGGAAATTTTACCACAGCAGAGACCGCGGTCAGGCGTCCAGCGTGAATGGGTTAAAGTCGGTATCGCGGTCGAAATAATCTTCGTGCTCGGCACGTTTGAGGAACGCGACGATCTTGTAGGTGAGCGGCGTCGCGAGGACTTCCCAAAACACTTTGATAGAGTAATTCCCGATCATCACGCTGATGACCTGGGCGTTCGACCAATTGCCGAGAAACGCCAGCGGATAAAAGATCAGGCTATCGACCGCTTCACCGGCGAAGGTTGACCCGATCGTCCGCATCCAAAGGTATTTCCCGCCCGTCATTACTTTCATCTTGGCGAGGACGAAAGAATTTACGAATTCCCCGAGCCAGAATGCCAAAAGGGAAGCGAGGACGATGCGCCACGTCTGACCGAAGATCATATTGACGGCCTGGACTTGCTCGGCCGACATCGTCGGAGCGTCCGGAAGGCTCGTAACGATAAACGACATTAGCGACGCAAAGATCAGAGCCCCGAAACCGGCCCAGATTACCCGTCGTGAACGCTTATACCCGTAAACCTCGGTGAGAACGTCGCCGAAAAGGTAACTGATCGGGAAAAACAACACGCCGGCACCATAAATGTAATCGCCGATGATCGGCAGATTGATATGTGAGACCTTTTGAACTCCGATAAGATCAGAGCACAAAAGAACCGCGACGAACGCGGCCATTATCAGGTCGTAATAGAGGTACTTTCTTTTCTCGCTCAAGTGATTGGTTCTCAACTAAAGTGAAGCCGTGTGGAATCTTAACAGATTTCTCACAGCCTGCAATCGGGCGCAAAAAAACGAAGGCGACCCATCAGGATCAGCCTCCGCAAGTATGGAGAATCGATGGGAATCGTTAAGCGAGCTCGGCCACGTGCCTCGTGAGGCGTGATTTATATCTCGCTGCCGTATTTCTGTGGATCAGGCCTTTATTTACGGCTTTGTCGATGAGCGAAACGGTCGGGTTCAAAAGTTCGCTGCTCTGACCTTTATCGGTGCCGGAAATTGCGGTCCGAAGCTTTTTGATCTGGGTGCGCAGTTTGCTGCGATTGCCGCGGTTTATCTCATTGCGTTTGAGGTTTTGTCGAGCGCGTTTGATCGATGATTTATGATTTGCCATTATTGATCCCTAAAATTCGATAATTCTCCAAATTAAGACAAACTCCAGAGTTTAGGCGAGTGCGGGCCGATTGTCAACCGCTGGCTATCCTTCTACCCGCGATGCAACTGAGTGCATAAGATCGACAAAGAGGACGAAAATCGGCGGATAGAAAACGAACTCGGGTTTGAGCGTGTGGGAGAATAAGGCCGGCGACGCGAGTGATACAAATTCGAAATAATGACCGATCAGAAGTCCGATCGTAAAGCTTGACGCGACGCCCACAACGAGGAACGTCCCGGCGACAAACCGCGAATACGGCTTATTGACGGGATCGTTCTCATCGAGAAGACTTTCGTGCAGAGCATCGTCGTTGTATGTATAACGTTCCATTCCTTCGCGAATCCGGCCAAACAGATGAATAACGCCTGCCGCGAAAAGCGAGACCAAAATTATCTTCCCGATCATTGCCGAATTAGAAAAGATCTGCGGCTTAAAAATCGCGACTACTAGCGTAGAAACAAAAAGTCCCACGAGCGGAAAAATTATCTTTTGCAGTGCCATCGATTCGCGACGTTCGTCTGCGATCATCCGGTCGATGATCTCGTTGTACCGATGCTCATAGACCATCTGACGCCAGCGGCGAGCATGGCTATTCGACGACGCGAAAACCGTGTCGCCATTCACCGACCCTTCGAACTGAGCCTGCAGAAGCCGATTGTCGTAAACGGCACGCTCTTTCGGATTGCCAACTATTTCATATGCTTCGGCGATCGCGGCAAATGCGCGAGCAGTAGCTTCGGAGCCGTTGTTCTTATCGGGATGCAGCTTGCGGGCAAGCCGGCGGTATGCCGATTTGATCTCGGAACTCGAAGCCTTCGGTGAAACTTTCAGTGTTTCGTAGTAATTCACCATCGACGCGAAGCGTGTGTAGGAGTGCGGCTGTTCTAGATTCGGATCGGGTAAGGTCCGAACACCGCGATTATAACATGAACCCGCCGCTTGATCTCAATATCTTCTTATTCGAGATCGTCGATCCAAAGGCTTATCGGATCCGCTCCGGATGCCTTTACGGCGTCGACCACCTTCGCCACGTCGCCGTACGCGGTTGCCCGCGGTGCCTTGATAAAAACTGTCTTTTGGACAGGACCGCCCGCTATTCCCATTGATTCGGCGATCACTGTCCGTTCGGCAAATGCAGCTGTCAGGCGTTGCGTCATTTCTTGCGGTTCCCGGATCGTGCCAAAGCCTGGAATGCCGTTTATCGTGAGTTGCGAGTCCGGAGTTACGGTCACCTCCAGCGTTTCCGGGTCTGGGGTAACAAGCTCCCGACGTTCCGTCTCGCTCGGTACCCTGGCGGCGAACCGGCTCGGTTTTACCGGCGTGATCACCATGAAAATGATCAGAAGTACGAGAAGCACATCGATCAGCGGCGTTACGTTTATTTTTGGATCGTTCACGAGTCATTCTCCCTGGCTACTTTCAGGATTAGACACGCTTTGGATAAAAAAGTTCCCGATGGATCAAAGTTCTCGACGCCGCACGCCCGAAGCAGAGCCGTCGCCTTGGTTAGCGACTCGGTGTATTCGTCACCCGGGTCGCTATCGATCACGATGCCGCCGCCCACATTGAAAACGGCTTCACCATCACTGAAGGTCAGTGTCCGGATCGCAACATTCATTTCGAACGTTCGTTCCAGCCCGTCGAAACCCATCGGTATCCAACTACCGATCGACCCCATTGATAATCCGCGGCTGACAGGCTCGAGCGATTCGATCAGCTCCATTGTGCTTAGTTTCGGAGCTCCGCTGATCGAGCCGCAAGGAAACAACGCCTCGATGATCTGCGATGGACGGAGATCGTTTTCCAAGCGGCCGTTTACCGTCGACACCAAATGGAAGAGTGTTGGATGTTCTTCGAGTTCGCAAAGGCGTTCGACTTTTACGCTCCCGAATTCGCAAATGCGGCCAAGATCATTTCGCGTAAGGTCGACGATCATCGTATTCTCTGCCCGGTCTTTTTCGCTTGCGAGAAGCTCGTCCCGCAGCCGCGCATCGTCCGCCGGACTCGTTCCGCGCGGCCGCGTGCCCTTTATCGGCGAAGCAGTGATCGCCGTTCCGCTGTCCGAGTATGTAACCTTGAAAAGCCTTTCAGGCGACGCGGACACGACAGTTGAGTCCAATCTCTTTATGTATGCGGCGAACGGTGCGGGATGGTCGCGACGAAGAGCAAAGAACACGTCGCCCGGCGTGCGATTTTCCGGAAGTGTTACACGGATCTGCTGCGTCAGATTCGTCTGATAGGTCATACCCGAACGAATGTTCTCTTTGATCTTTTCGATCGAGCGAAGGTATTCGAGGCGAGTCGAGACAAAACTCGCCTCCGCAGTTTTGTCGGTGGCGGCGGCGGCTTTGGTTTTATATCGGCGAAGGTCTGAAAGCAGAGCTTCGATCTCGTCGAACTTATCGGCATTTCCGGTTAAAAAGGTGTCGCCCGTGTCGTAATCGTGAACAAGGAGAACGTCGTAAACGGCAATGAAAAGGTCCGGTTCGTTCCAGGGTCCGATGGAATGGCGGATTGACTGGAGCTTGACGCCGAAGTCGTAAGACAGTGTGAATATTACAGCTTTCTCCGGCTGGGCAAAAAGTGCATCAACTATCTCAAGCGTGTACCGCGCATCATCGGGCGAAAGCTCGAGAACCGTTGACGGACGCACACCGGCAATTAATTTGTGAGAGCCAAGATGAGTGACCCCGCAGCTGTCCAGAAGGCTTACGTGTTCCGTCCGCGACGCTAAAAGCAACGCGGCAACAAGATCGTCTGCCGATATTTCCAGGACTCGCACGTATGCGAATTTTAGCACGGCACGCACGTGTTCCAATCGAAGCGGCGCCGGGTATCGTGTTTCCTCTAAAGACGGTTTTCGCGTAAAATGTTGCAAATCGAACGGCTGCCATCTCTCCGCAATTTATGAATCCAGTGACCGACGATAAATACACGCTCATACGCGGTCTAGGGCTGATCGCGGCGATCTCGGTGATCATCGGCAATGTGATAGGTACCGGTGTGTTTTTGAAAGCCCGCGTGATGACGTGCAATGTCGGCAGTCCGACGTGGGTCCTGATCGCCTGGATCGCGGCCGGTTTGCTGTCGCTCGCGGGAGCATTGACGTACGCCGAACTGACCGCGATGAAGCCGCAAGCGGGCGGCGAGTACGTTTTTCTTCGCGATGCTTTCGGCGGGCTGTGGAGCTTTCTTTTCGGCTGGATGCAGATGTTTATCGCAAAGCCGGGCTCGCAGGCCGCCGCGGGAATGGCGTTCGCGATCGGCCTTAACGATTTCCTAGACAAAAAGCTAGAATACACGCTTTTCTCGACGCATGTTGCGGGCTACGGGCTCGATATCACGACGCTTCAGATCGTCGCGGTAATGGCGATCGTGATCTTTACTACTTTGAACTGCGCTTCTGTAAGCGTAAGCGGGCAGATCGCAACCGCTTTGACGTTCGTAAAGATCGCTTTGATCGTCTTCGTCGGCTTTGGCGCCTTTATTTGGGTGACCGGCGATTTCGCTCATTTCTCGCTGATAAATTCCGCGGGAACGTGCGAAGGCGTTGCGGACTCGTCGCACTTTGGAGCTCCGGGCTACACGTTTGGAGCGGGCTTTGCCGCAGCAATGCTGGGCGCACTCTGGGGTTACGACGGCTGGAACAATCTCACTTTCGTGGCCGGAGAGGTCGAGAATCCGAACCGCAACATACCTCTTGCGATAATCGGCAGCACGATACTGATCATTGTGCTCTATGTGTTTGTGCACATCGGCTATTTTTACGTGCTTGATCCGACGACGATCGCGAGCGTTTCGAAGAGCTCGTCGGTGGCGAAAACGGTTGTCGGAATGTTCTTCGGCGGCGGTGCGAGTTTCGCGACCGGCATTGCGGTAACACTGTTCACTGTCGGACTGATGCTGTCGTCGCTGGGGACAATGCACACGTCTATCCTCGCGGGCTCGCGTGTTCCGTATGCGATGGCGAAGGACGGTTTGATTTTCCGGCGCTTCGGTACACTTTCGATCACCGGGGTGCCGGTCGTAGCTCTCATATTTCAAGGATTGCTCGCGGCGATACTCGCTCTTTCGGGCTCGTTCGATACCTTGACCGATTACGTGATATTTGGTTCGTGGATCTTCTACGCGCTGGTCACGGCGTCCATCTTCGTTTTCCGAAAGCGTTATCCGGATGCGATCCGACCGTACAAAGCCTGGGGTTATCCCGTTGTGCCGGTGATCTTTTTGATGGTCGCGGCCTGGCTGCTGTACCGAACAATCGTAGACAGTCCGACGCAGTCGATCGCCGGCATTCTGTTGATCATTCTGGGTATGCCGGTCTACTACTATTTTAGTACGAGAAAAAACAATAGTGCGGACGACGCACCATTCAACGATGAAACCAGATAGACGAAGCGGCGGCGAACGCCGCAGTGCAATGAGGTACAGGCTGCTGCTCGATCTCGAATATGAGGACAGCAGCGGACGTCATCGAGGAACTCTCAGCGATATCAGCGAAGAAGGCTGTTTTATCCTGGGCGGCGGCGAAACCCGTGACGGGGAAGCCCTGAGGATCTTTTTCCCCCTAAGCGCGGGAATGAAAGTCGAATTTGCCGGCTGGATCGCAAATCATGTTTTCGAGATCGGATTTGCCGTCAGGTTTGACGATCTCACCTCGGCGCAGAAGGATTTCATCGGAAACTTCATCGAGGAACATAAGGACGTTCGAATCGATCCGGATCGTAAAAGCTAATCCTCGCCGAGTTGTCGCAAAGCGTCCGCGGCAACTTCGCGATCGTCGAAATGAAACTTGTCATTCCCGACGATCTGATAGGTCTCGTGGCCTTTACCGGCAATTATTACAACGTCGCCCGGGCGGGCGGCGGAAATGGCGCGGCGAATTGCTTCCCGCCGGTCCGATATCGAATAGAATTTGACACGCGTAGGTGACACACCGGCTTCGATCTCCGCGATTATTTTTAGAGGGTCTTCCGTTCGCGGATTGTCCGAAGTAATAAAAACGACGTCGCTGTTTTCGCCCGCAACACGCCCCATCGGAACCCGTTTCGTTTTGTCGCGATCGCCGCCACAGCCGAACACCGTGATCACGCGGCCGCTGGTCAAAGCCCGCGCCGTCTTGAGCGTATTGACCAAGGCGTCGTCCGTGTGAGCGTAATCGACGACGATCGCGAAATCACCCGTGTGAGGAACGCGTTCGAAACGACCCGGGGCCCCGACGCACGAAGCGATTCCTTCGACGATCGAATGCAGTTCGTAGCCGAGTTCGATCGCGGCGGCAGTCGCGGCAAGAATATTGTAAACGTGCGGCCGGCCAACAAGCGGGGACGTGACGGCAACATCGCCCTTCGGCGTTGTCAGCAGAAAGCTCGTTCCGCAAGCGAGCGAAACGTCAATATTTTTGGCGGTCATATCGGCTGCCGTGTCCTGGGCGAACGTAACGACCCGCTGCCCGTCCGATCGCAGCGCGGCGGCGAGCCTTATGCCCCATAGGTCATCGATGTTGATCACCGAAACCGCGGGAGCCTCGCCAAGCCGTCCGTCGAAAAGCTTTTTCTTTGCGTCGAAGTAATTCTCCATCGTCAGATGGTAGTCAAGATGATCGCGGGTGAGATTCGTAAATATCGCTATCTTGAAACGCAGCCAATCGCAGCGGTGCAGATCGATCGCCTGCGACGATGCCTCCATCACAGCAATTGCGCAGCCTTCGTCAACGGCGGTTCGAAGAAAGCGATTGGTGTCCGACGCTTCGGGTGTCGTGCGAACAGCAGGTTCGGAGTTCTCACCGATCCGGTATTCGACCGTCGTTAGCATCGCGGGCTTTTGGCCGGCCGCTTCGGCAAGCGCGAAGCAAAGATACGTCGTCGTCGTCTTTCCGTTGGTTCCCGTGATACCGACGAGATCGAGCTGGTGCGAGGGATGGCCATTGATAATCGCGGCGGCTTTTGCCAAAGCCTCGCGGGCATCAGGAACCCTAAGCCAGGCACCCTTAAAATCCGCCGGCGGGTGGTATTCCGAGATTATCCCGGCCGCGCCGCGCCGCATTATGTCATCGACAAAACGATGGCCATCGTTGGTCAAGCCTTTGATCGCGACGAAGAGCGTTCCCGCCCCTGCTTGCCGGGAATCGTGGGTGACGTCTCTAACCGAGGGCGACACGTCGCCCGAAAGCTCCGCCGATAGTTGTGCGGCGATTTTATCAAGGGTTGGCTGCTGAGTTTCGGTCATCGTTCCAAAAGGCGTAAAATATTGGAAATGAATGAATAAATGCGAATTATACGATAACGAAAAACTTTGCACGAACAAGCGTCGAGAAAATTCGTATAAAAATCAGTCGGAGGTTTCGCGATGAACATCATTAAACTAATTCTGTCGATTATAGGTCTGTTCTTCGGTCTCATGGTCTTTCTTTGGGTACTTGGAATAGTTTCCTCGCTACTGTGGTACGGACTCATAATTGGCGTGCTCGTCGCGGTCAGTTATTCGGGTTATTCGCTCTTCATAAAGGCAGAGAACAAATTTGTCGGGCCGGGCACCGGTGCGGGCCAGATCGACGCGCGCGATTACAACATGTCGTGGGAAGACTACGAGCGAAAATATTTGAACAAGTAGCGGCTAGACAATCCGCACCGCGTTGGATAAATTCGAGAGTAGTGCAAGAGTTGCGGTTTAGGCGTGAAAGCGAGGGCTGACGAGCTTTTTGTCAAACGGCGGCCTAAGCATTTACTGTTTCACGCGTAACTCTCACACGCCGAGGTGGCGAAATTGGCAGACGCACTAGACTTAGGATCTAGCGTCGAAAGACGTGCGAGTTCGAGTCTCGCCCTCGGCACCAAATCAGCTGTCAGTTTTCAGCGGTCAGTTGTCAGTTTTCCTGACGGCTGACCGCTGATTTCTGAAAGCTACACTCATTCGACATTCAATGACGAGTTCGATATTCTTTTTCTTGATTCCAACGAATTATCTATCTGATTAATGAAAACCGAATTAAAGGACATTTCAGCGACTCAAAAGGAGCTGCATATCGAGATCGAGCCCGAGGCTTTTAAAACTGCGTATGGCACGGTGAGCCAGAAATACGCGAAAGGTGCCAGCGTTCCAGGATTTCGAAAAGGCTTTGCGCCGCTTGACGTTATTCGTCTTCGCTACAAAGAAGAGATCAAGAGCGAAGTGCTGCAGCAGGTCGTGCCCGACAAAGTCGCCGAGGCGATACAGGAGCACAAGCTGCATCCGCTGGCCGAGCCGAATATGCACCTTGTCGATGCCGAAAAGGTAAAGATAAATGGAACCGAGCCGATCGCGTTGCATGTGCACGTCGAGGTGATGCCTGAAATTCCGGCGCCGACGTACCAGGGACTCGAACTCGTTAGGCGGGTAAAACCCGTGAATGAAAGCGACGTCGAGGACCTACTTGCCAACCGCCTGCAAAAGGAAGCGGCGTTGATTCCGGTCGAAGGCCGCGCTTCCGAAATCGGGGATACGGTCATCGCCGATCTCGAAGGAACATTTGACGACGATCCGACCGGCGAAACCATAAAGGCGGATGATCTTGAAGTTGTGCTCGGCGATGAAGTGATCGAAGCCGCTTTCACCGAAAATCTCGTCGGCGTAAAAGAGGACGAGAATAAAGAATTCACCGTGAAATATCCGAGTGAGTTTTCGTCCGAAGCTCTAGCCGGAAAAACCGTTCACTATAAGGCGAAGATCAAAAGCGTTGGCCGCTCGGAAACACCCGAGATGAACGACGAGTGGGCAAAGAGCCTCGATGAAGGTTACGAGTCGATCGGCGATCTGCGCACAAAGCTGCGTACCGATCTCGAGATATTCGCAAAATCCGACGCCGATGCTCGTATTCGCAACGAAGCGATAGCAAAGTTGATCGAAGAAAACTCGTTCGAGGTGCCGAATACTTTGATCGAATCGCAGGCTCGAAACCTTCTCAACAATTTTGCACAGGATCTGCAGCAGCGGGGCGTCGATCTTAAGCAGGTCGAGAACAACTTCGTGCAGATGGCTTTCAACCAAATGCGGACGCAGGCAGAACGCGACGTTCGCGGAGCAATGCTGCTGGACAAAGTCGCCGAAGCGGAAAAGATCGAGATCGCCGACGCGGAGATCGATGACGAGATAACAAAACTCGCCGAATATTACCGCTCTCCGCCCGAAGAGGTTCGTGAATCACTCGCAAAGCAAGGCGGCACCGCGACGATCGAAAATAATCTTCGCACGCGCAAAGCGATCGAGGAGCTGATCGCCAAAGCAAAGATCACTGACGGTGAGTGGATCGACGAGAATGCGGCGGCCGTCGCCGATGCGATCGAAGACGCCGAAGTCGCGGACGAGGAGAAACCGAAAAAAGCTGCGAAGGCGAAGAAGAGATCCGAGCCAAATGAAGCTAATAAGAAGGCTGCAAAGTCGAAAGGTTGATCTTTAACCTTTGCCCAAAGGTTGTTATCAATGGATAGATAATTATAAGTGAACCCCAAGCGAGAGAATATATGGCCCTAGTCCCAATGGTTGTTGAGCAGACGTCCCGCGGCGAGCGGGCGTTCGATATCTATTCGCGTCTTTTGAAAGACAGCATCATTTTTATCGGCACGCCGATCGATGATCAGATCGCTAATCTGCTTGTCGCTCAGCTTTTATTTCTCGAGGCAGAAGACCCGGAACGCGACATCAATCTTTACATCAATTCGCCCGGCGGCTCCATCACGGCGGGAATGGCGATCTACGACACTATGCAGTTCATCAAAAACGATGTAACGACGATCTGTGTCGGGCAGTGTGCATCGATGGCGGCGTTGCTGCTTTGTGCGGGTTCGCCCGGAAAGCGTTTCGCACTTCCGCATTCGCGTATTCTTATTCATCAGCCCTCGGGTGGAGCGTCGGGTCAGGCAACCGACGTCCGTATCATGGCTGAAGAGATCCTTAGAATGCGCGAGATGACGTCGCGCATAATCGCGAATCACAGCAACCAGACGTTCGAACAGGTCGAACTGGACGTCGAACGCGACCGAATACTTTCGCCTCCGCAGGCAAAGGACTACGGCCTCATCGACGAGGTTATCGAGCATCGCGAGAAATAGTAGGGCGGAAACGAGGTTGACCGAACGCAGGGAGTTGGAGTACCGTCAACTCAGTTCTAGCGAACCTCGTCCGCACTCTCTTAGAAAACAATCTAATATATGCCCAACTTTAGGCGACCCGAAGAACTGTTATGCTGTTCGTTTTGCGGCAAATCGCAGAACGACGTCAAGAAATTGATCGCGGGTCCGGGTGTGTACGTTTGTAATGAGTGCATTGATATCTGCAACGAGATAATCAATGATGACGAACAGACGGAGACGACCGCGGCGAGGACGAACCTTCCAAAGCCTCAGGACATCAAGCACTTTCTCGACGAATACGTTATCGGGCAGGACGAATCGAAGAAGCGTCTGTCGGTCGCCGTTTACCAGCACTACAAACGACTCGAGCTTGCCAAACGCCGAAGCGACATCGAGCTTCAAAAGTCAAATATTCTTCTGATCGGGCCGACCGGTACGGGCAAGACACTGCTTGCTCAGACGCTTGCCCGGGTACTTAGCGTTCCGTTCTGTATCGTCGATGCCACAAGCCTTACCGAAGCGGGCTATGTCGGCGAAGACGTTGAGAACATTCTTCTGCGCCTTCTGCAGTCCGCAGGCAACGATGTCGAAAAAGCGCAGTCCGGCATCATCTATATCGATGAGATCGACAAGATCTGCCGCAAGGATGACAATCCGTCGATAACTCGCGACGTCTCCGGCGAAGGCGTGCAGCAGGCGTTGCTGAAAATCCTCGAGGGAACCGTCGCGAATATTCCGACCGGCGGCGGCCGCAAGCATCCGCAGCAGGAATTCACTCAGCTTGACACGACAAACATTTTGTTCATTTGCGGCGGGGCGTTCATCGGGTTGGAAAAGGTCGTTGAGCGGCGTAACCGCAACAAGTCGCTCGGCTTTAAGGGCGAGGTCAGTTCCGAACGCCAGCGAAACAGCGATGCGATAAAAAAGCTCGAGCCCGAAGATCTCATACATTACGGTCTGATACCCGAATTCGTCGGACGACTGCCGGTGATCGGCACCCTCGAGCCTTTGGATGAGAACGCGCTCGTTACGATCCTGACCGAGCCAAAGAATGCACTCGTCAAGCAGTACCAGCGAAAATTCGAATTCGATAATATCAGCCTGAAGTTCACCGACGACGCGTTGAGAGCGATAGCCGGGGAAGCATTTAAACGCAAGGTCGGAGCCCGCGGGCTGATGATGATCATGGAAGAAATTCTTCTCGAATCGATGTATGTCCTGCCGAGCGAGAAGAAGCCAAAGGATGTCCTCATAACGCGGGAAATGGTCGAACATAAAAAGCCGGTTTTCGACGCTCTTCGCTCAGTCGAAGAAGCCGCGTAGTTCCTGCATCCGCGGACTTTATTCATTTTTCCCTCCGCTGTCATTCAAAATTATTGTTTGCTATTTGCGGGGTTTTCGTGCAATATGGAGGCTCAATCCTACTCTCGTGCCGCGCCCGGCGGAGGCACACTTTTTCTTGAGCGGTTTCTGGATAAGTTTGAGAGCGGGCGGCACGATAACAAGAAGTCACTCTCCGCAATACCGAGTATCCGAAACAGACGCCATCCGTCCGGTTCGAAAGCTTCTGTAGAATTCCCGAAAAGGGAAAAGGTAAATAAATAGAAATGGCAACGAAACTCTACGTAGGAAATCTTTCTTTCAATACTACGAATCAGGACCTCAACGACCTGTTTGGTGAGGTCGGGACTGTCGAATCAGCAAATGTTGTGGAAGATCGCGACACCGGACGCTCACGCGGTTTTGGATTCGTCGAAATGTCGTCGAAGGAAGAGGCCGATAACGCGATTGCTCAGCTTAACGGCAAGGAAGTCGACGGCCGCGAGCTAAAGGTCAACGAGGCTAAACCGCAGGAAAACCGTAGCGGCGGCGGCGGCGGACGCGGCGGATATGGGGGTGGCGGCGGCGGTCGCGGCGGTTACGGCGGCGGTGGTGGCGGCGGAAATCGTAGCGGCGGCGGTGGTGGCGGTTACGGCGGCGGCGGTGGCGGCGGACGCTGGTAATAATTTCGATTCGGTTACAGGGTGCCCGGAGCGATCGCAACGGGCACCCTTTTACATTCAGCGGAAAGATAACGGGACAGACAGGCGTCGCGGCCCGCAACAAATTTATGGCATATTCACCACTCTCAATATCGCGCCGTCACGTGCTTGGCGACCTTCACAACCGCTGCGAACCGATCGAAAACATTCCGGTTTATCTTGTAGATAATGGGGGCGAAGTGCTCGGCCACGTCGATCAGAGCCTCGGGCATTATGCCGATGCTTTCTCGTTCCATTTGCCCGAGGATATCTGCAAACGATTGTCGTCCGGGCAGTTCGGGTTTTCGTTCGATTATGAATATTGCGGCGATGCGTCGCTTAAAGGATCGAATCGCAAGATCAAGCTCAATTATATCTGTCTTACACCGCTTACGCCGCCGGTCAAGCCGGCCATCCCGCGGGCGGCAAAACTCGTGGAAGCAATTCAAGAAAAGGCATCCGTCGAATAAAGTCAGCAAATAATAATTTTCAGATACGTCCCTTAGATGTTTGCGACACCTAAGCGGGCGTTTCTTTTTGTTGAGAGCAACCAGCGCCCGAAAATTCTAGAATTTGACGGCCAATCGTTCTTTTATACGCGCTACGGATCGCAGTCGATACAAACATTGCCCCATCGCCGGATTTTCATTGCTTTTCAGCGTTAATTCTGTGTAAATAGTTATAACGTTTTTGCCTCATCACCACAAAACTTAGGTTCCCTGAAGTATGCAAGAATTTTCTGATCAGATGCCTGCGGACATAAAGCAGTACCCCATGGTTCCCATCCGCGACGTCGTTATATTTCCTTATACGAAAGTCGCGTTCAAGATCGGACGCCCAAGCTCTGTCCGTGCTCTCGAAGAAGCAATGACGGGCGATCGGGATATCTTTCTTGCGACGCAGCACGATGCGACGATCGACGAGCCGACCGCCGACCAGGTTTATTCCGTTGGAACCCTTGGACGTATTCTGCAGGCACAGCGTCAAGAAAACGGCCAGATAAAAGTCGTCGTCGAAGGACGCGAACGCGGGCAATCGGTGCGCGTCGAACAGGACGAGGACGGGATGTTTTACGCACATGTGCGTAAAGTTGCATCGAGCGACGAATCAGGCTTTCGTACTGACGGCCTGCTCCAAAAAATTCATACGCTCGTCGAACAATTCCTTCGCGTATCTCCGGATGCGTACACCGACGCTCTTCACACGAGTCTGCGCGGCGTGTCGGCGGCGCAGATCGCCGACTCGATGTCGTCACACTTGCGTATCAGCGTCGAAGAAAAACAGAATCTTCTTGAGACTGTTTCCGTTCCAGAGAGACTGCAGCGGCTGATCGACGTTCTGGAAAACGAGATCGAAAAACGTCAACTCGACCGTTCGATCCATTCGCGTACGAAAAAGCAGATGGACAAGCATCAGCGTGAGTACTATCTAAACGAGCAGATAAAGGCCATCCACAAAGAACTGGGACGCAAGGACGAAAAGGCCGAGCTTGACGATCTTAAGAAAAAGATCGAAGAGGCGGGCATGACCGAAGAGGCGAAGGAAAAGGCGCTTCAGGAATATACACGTCTAGAGGCCATGCCGCCGATGTCGGCCGAAAGCACCGTCGCCCGTACTTATTTGGACTGGCTTATCAACGTTCCCTGGAAAGATCGTTCCGACGAGATAAATGATCTTGGCGATGCAGAACGCGTGCTGAATGAAGACCATTACGGACTCGAAAAGATCAAAGAGCGCATTCTGGAGTTTTTGGCTGTCCGGCAGCTTGTAAAAAATCCGAAGGGCACCATCCTTTGTTTCGTCGGTGCTCCGGGCGTAGGCAAAACTTCCCTTGGAAAGTCGATCGCAAACGCGACCGGGCGCAAATTCATGCGTCTCGCTCTTGGCGGCGTTCACGACGAAGCTGAAATTCGCGGCCACCGACGAACGTACATAGGAGCCTTGCCGGGCCAGATCATTCAGCTAATGAAACGTGCCAGCACGATAAATCCGGTAATTCTGTTGGACGAGGTCGATAAACTCGGACGTGATTTCCGCGGTGATCCCAGTGCTGCTCTTCTTGAAGTTCTCGATCCCGAACAGAACAACACGTTTCGTGATCATTATCTCGATGTCGATTACGACCTATCGAATGTTTTCTTTATCGCGACGGCAAATGTGCTTCACACCATCCCGCCGGCATTGCAAGACAGGCTGGAAATTCTCAGCCTTTCCGGATATACGGAACGCGAAAAGCTCGAGATCGCTAAACGCCACCTGATCGAAAAACAATGCGAGCACAACGGTATCGATCCGGAGAAAGTGAAGTTCACTGATGACGGAATTCTCGAAACCATACGGCATTACACACGTGAGGCGGGCGTGAGAAACCTCGAACGCGAAATCGGATCGTGCTTGAGGAAGATCGCTCGTAAGTTCGTGCTGTCTGACGCAAAGGACGATTTTAAGGTCGTGATCGACGCGGAAAAGGTTCGAGAACTGCTCGGTACGATACGTTTCCGCAAGCAGGATATCGCCCGAAAAAGCGAGGTCGGATTGGTAAACGGCCTGGCGTGGACGGAGGTCGGAGGCGATGTGCTGCAGGTCGAGGCAACATTAGTTGCCGGCAAAGGCGAAGTCACATTGACTGGTAAACTCGGTGAGGTTATGCAGGAATCGGCCCGAGCGGCGCTTACCTGCGTCCGCTCGCGTGCGGAAGAGTTGGGGATCGATCCTGCCGATTTCCGCGAGAAAGACCTGCATATTCACGTTCCCGAAGGTGCGATCCCGAAAGACGGGCCGAGCGCCGGTATTACTATCGCGACGGCTATGGTCTCGGCGTTGACGCGAAAACGGGCACGACATGATGTCGCGATGACCGGGGAGATCACTCTTCGCGGCAAGGTCCTGCCGATCGGAGGCGTCAAGGAGAAGCTTCTGGCTGCACACCGCTTCGGCTTGAAAACACTCATATTATCCAAAGAAAACGAAAAGGACTTGGCGGATATTCCCGATGAGGTCCGCGAAGACCTGACGATCCATACCGTCGAAATGATAGACGAGGTCTTGCGGTTCGCTCTCGAGCAGGACAAGGCGGACGATCCGCTGGTGACGCCGCAGCTTTGGAGCGGTGAGACGCCCGCCGCAACCGATATCACATCATCAGTCGAATAACGAAGAGGTCCGCTGGGTATCAAAACCCGCACGATTGCTTGCGCCCGTCTTCCTATCCCGTTGCCGGCGTTACAAATACAGGCGGCAATAAGTATAATCCAGATGAATGAAGATCTCGTCCGCGGAATTCGTCAAAAGCGTCTATCACACCTCTCAGTGTCCGGCGGGCGATATTCCGGAGGTTTCGTTTCTGGGACGTTCCAATGTAGGGAAATCGTCGCTCTTGAACTCTTTGCTGCAAAGAAGGGCTCTTGCGCGTACATCGAACACTCCCGGACGCACGCAGTGCATCAACTTTTTTCTCGTTAATAATTCGATCCATTTCGTCGATCTTCCCGGATATGGATACGCAAAGGTTTCGAAATCGATGCGGGCGGACTGGGGCAAGATGGCTGAAGAATATCTCGCCGAACGACGGCAACTTGTTCTTTCAATCCAACTTATCGATGCGCGGCATAAACCGACGGCGCTGGACATCCAACTTCACGACTGGCTTATCGTTAATCAAAAGCCGCATATCGTTGTCGCGACAAAGGCGGACAAGCTCTCGCGGAATGAGCTGCAAAAGCAGATGAAGATATTCGCTTCGGATCTGGCAGAAAGCAAGACGATTTCCTATTCATCCGAGACCGGAAAGGGACGCGAGGAATTGTGGTCAGAAATAGTGTCCTCAGTAAAGAATTATTGAATATTATCTTGCGTTTAGCGGTTTATTATAGTAAGAATTAATATATCCCGAAAACTCGAGGGTCCTTGAGACGGCTCAGGGCTT
>JBBSGG010000020.1:0-52120 GCA_038254305.1 Pyrinomonadales bacterium | reverse complement strand
GGCGGCCAGATCGAGCCTCAAGTCGGATTCGCGGCCGGCTCAAGTGACTTTAGTGCTTTTGGATTGCCAGGTGCTGGCTCAAGTTCTATAAATCAAACTGACCTCGACCGGCTTAGAGCCACGATCAACAATTTCATAGGCCGAATCGGCAGCTTCACGCAGGGCTTTGTAGTTGATCCTTCAAATCCGACGCAATTTGCACCGGCTGGAACGCGTTGGAATTGGCGAGCTTACTATCCGGAATATGATTTCTATGTTCAGGATACTTGGCGCTTTAGGCCGAATTTTATCCTTGATCTAGGCCTGAGGTATGAAATTAAGTTGAGCCCAAGTTCAAAAGATCTGCCGGTGCTGCGACCTAATCAACCGTTTACTGTCGGTGCCGCGCCCACCAACACTTTGCGATGGGAGGAGGGTAAGCTTTTCAAGAACGACTTTAACAATTTTTCGCCGTCGGTAGGATTCGCCTGGGATCCTTTCAAAAGTGGAAAGACTTCAATTCGGGCAAATTATAGATTGTCGTACGATCGGTTCCCATCTCAAGTTTTCGCTAATAGTATTTACCAAAGCGCACCCGGAAATACATTCTCGGCATCGGCTACGGGTATAGCTCAATCAAACCTGCTGCTTCGCAACGGGCTCCCCAGTCTCGTTCCGAGCCTTACGCCCAACCAACTCAGGCAGCCACCTGCGTTCGGTACCGCGTCCGGTGGAATCACGCTGGTTGATCCGGATACACAATACCCCGAAAGTCATCAGTGGTTTGCGGGCATTGAGCGGGAGTTGAAATGGAACAACGTGGTCGAAGTCAATTACATCGGTCGTCGAGGAGTCCACTTGTTCGGCGGGTACGACTCGAATCAGGTCAATATTTTAGCAAAGGACCCCAGATGCCCGGAAAATTTCCTTCAGGCATTTAATGCCGTCCGGGGCGGAGCGACAAGTCAGTGCCTTATCAATTTATTGTTTACGGGCGATCCGCTGAATGCAACGGGCACAACGACCTTTCGAGGAATCGGCTCGATTGCAACAACATTATTACCATCGAATGACCCAAGTGGTGCGGGCGGGAGCGTTGCGACAGCCGCACAAGTGGTATCTCAACGGACTTCCGGAACTTCTCAGCTAATCGCGACCACTATTGGCAATCCATTTTTCTTCCAGCGATTTCCGCAGTTCACCGGACGTCTCAACGTCCTGGACAGCAATGATGTCTCGCGGTACAACGGACTAGAATTCATTGTAAAGCGCAGACTGACGAACGGGATCGGATATCAGGTCGGATATACATACTCGATATCGAAAGACACCCGCTCTTTCGATCCGACTTTCACCACTGTCTCGCGTGGAAGTGCTCAGTCGGCATCTAGTACGCCCTTTGACATCAATAACAGGAACTTGAACTACGCATATTCCGATTTTGATCGTCGTCACGTGCTTCAGGCCACGTACGTGGCGGAATTGCCTTTTGGGCGCGGCAAACGGCTCGGCTCCGATATTCCCAAAGCACTTGATCTCATTTTCGGTGGTTGGCAGCTTGCCGGCACTGTGCTTTGGGCGTCGGGGCGCCCGTTTACGGTGTATTCGGGGATCAACACGTTCGGTAACGTAAATCAGTCATTCGCAAACTGCAACGATTGTCCCCGCGATCTAGGGCGTCTGATCGAGCGTAACGGCACGAATTATTGGTTCAGCGAGGAAGCTGCGGCCAGATTTTCGCAGCCTCTCCCCGGCGAACTTGGCAATACCGGGCGGAACCACTTTATCGGCCCGCGTACGTTTCAGACCGACGCATCTCTTTCCAAGAAGTTCAGGTTCACAGAGAGCATGAGCTTTGATCTGCGTTTCGACGCAAAGAATCTTACTAATAATGCCTCTTTCGGACTGCCGAACGCCACTTTCAATTCCGGCGTGCTGGGTGAGATCAGAACGAATGTCACGAGTTTTGCTCGTCGCATACAGGTTTCCGGCAAGTTCAACTTTTGATCTAAACCGGAAAAAGCTTTCCCCGCGGGGGCCTTAGATCGGCTTACGCGGGGATTTTTTTGTCTCGAAGCAACGCCTCCACATTCGCGGGCATCACTTATATTGAGTAAGGAAGTTTTGCCGATACCGGTGATACTTGGCAGCGGTCTGAGCTTTCTGATTCCTCCTGTTTCTACCTTCGCCCGTCTGGAAAGAGACCAGACGGGCATTTTTTGCGCTCTCTTAGCGTCGCGAGGCTCCCGCAAGCTGGTTTGCCTGAGGCAGGGAACTAAGGGCTTTGGCGATCTGGGTGTCGTGCTCCAGCAAAACGCGATTTGCTGCGGACGCCCCTTTTTTCGCAGTTATTTGGTTGTATCGTATCCTTGTCTCGATAAATGGCGCATATTTTCCGATAAGGGAAACGTCGAAACCGACCTGCGAGGAAGCAAATTCTAAAAACTTTTGCACAGCATTCGAACCTTCTTCTGCGGTACCGAATGCCGTCGTCCGAATCCGAGTGCTTCCAGCGTTGTTAATCTCGAAACCTGGAACCCGGCCGTAGGCCGCTTCGATGCTGAACTGGAAAAGTCCGTCGAGCAATTCAGTCTCGCTAGCTGAAAGAACGTCCGATTTGACGACTTCGTCAGGCAAGATCCCGTCGCCGCCGAAGACCTGCCTTTTTGCGTCTGTTCGAACCGTCGTCCGTGCCCTGTCCGAATCGGAAAGGGCAAGCTTGTGATTGTAGTAGTCATAGGAGCTTCCATTCGAATAATCGCGCTGGATCGATCTCCCTGACGGCGTGTAATAACGAGCGGTCGTCAGTGTCAAGCCGGCTCCCGCGGGCAAATTGAGCACACTCTGTACCAATCCTTTTCCGAATGTCTTTTCACCGATGATCAGCGCCCGATCGTGGTCCTGCAGAGCTCCCGCAACGACCTCCGATGCCGACGCGCTGTTTGAGTCAACAAGAAGAATGAGCGGAAGATTTTCCGGATTGCGATTGGCGGATTTCCAAACGTGATTGTCAAAGCTATACCGGCCCCGCTGCGAGACGATAAGGTTTCCTGCCGGCAGAAACTTTTCCGCGACCTTTACGGCCTGTTCCAGGATCCCGCCGGGATTTCCGCGCAGATCGAGGATTAGCGAAGTCATGCCTTCGCGGTGCATTTGGCGAAGTGCATTATCGACCTCGTCTGATGTGGTGTAGTTAAACCCATTAGTCAGGTCGATATACCCGATACCGGCCCGAAGCATGAAAGCGTCGGAGACCGTTGGCTGCGGGATAAGTGCTCGGCGCAGCCCAACAATGTCCGTTCTTCCGCTCGCGGCATGTTCGATGGTCACTCGAACGATCGAACCATTCGGGCCCCGGATCTTGTCGCGGACAGAGTCGGATGAGAGGCCGCTCATGGGAACGCCGTCAACAGCGACGATCTTGTCGCCGTAACGAAGCCCGGCTAAAGCGGCCGCACCATTGGCATAGGTGGCGATAACATACGTCTCAAGTGTGCCATTCTGCTTGTAGTTTACGATCGTCGATCCGATACCCGAATACTCGCTCCTCTCCTCGTCTAATAAATCCCGATACTCACTTGCATCAAAATAGCTCGAATGGGGATCGAGCGTGCGAAGCATCGATGAGATCGCCGACTTGGTCAACTCTGCACTGCTCATTTTTCGGCCCGTTTGATTTTGGCGAATTATTTGTAAGGCTTCTTCGAGATCGCCGATGATCCGGTCGCGGCTCGATTCCGGCGTCGCGGGTAAACCGATGGGTCTCGTCGACGCGGCCCCGGCTGAAAAGGAACTTCCCAGTTCGATTCTAAAAGGGTCGGAGCCGCGCATCGGAAGTGCGGTTCCGGATCTCTGGGGATGGACCGGTGCCGCCAAAGCGATCAGCAAAAAAGACGGTGCTGCGAGACCGAAAAACTTCTTCATATTCAACTGCAAAGGACAAAACGCGGCTTTTGTTTGCCGAATAATACCGACATTCGCCCGTGAAACGCAAGCTGATCGCGGTCCGCGGCCGCTCGTTCTAAATATTCTTTGATTGCCGTAAATATCGAATCGGCCGCCGCTTCCAGATTTTGCGTTTAATCGCGACGCGTTATTTGCCTCATTGTCGGATTTGGGTAAAAATCGTCACATGCCAGAATCCGACGAGACCGGCCTGCCGCAGAAACTTAGGCGATTGATCGAGACGATCGATATCGCAAGTCTTCTTACAGAACCCCTTACGCGGTCGATCGAAGATCTTCTCCGGATATCTGCGGCAGAGCTGAATTCCGGCGAGGCGTCGGTTCTTGTTCGCGAAGGTTCGAACGGCGATCTGAGATTTCTCGCAGCGATCGGGCAGGTCGCCGGGAAACTGCTGAATATGAAAATACCGGCCGGCAAGGGAATTGCGGGATTCGTGCTATCGTCGGGCCAGCCAATTGCCGTCGCGGACGTCGGCGAAACAGAGACCTTCTATGCGGAGGTGGATAAGTCAACCGGGTACTCTACGCAAATGATCCTCGCGACGCCGCTGCGTCACAACGACGATGTGATCGGCGTTTTGGAATATGTGAACCGTAGCGGTGATCCGCCATTCTCGGCTTTTACACCGGAGGAAATGGACAAAGCCGCCGTTTTCGCCGACGTGATCGGATCTCTCGTCAATGCCTACGAATCCGCTAAGCTGTTTCGCGATCTGAGCGACCATGTTCTCAACGAAGACCCGGAAATAGACATCGCCAGCCTACGCTTGTGGCTTAATGGCGTTCGGGCGGCGCCGTTGCACCGGGACATGATGGATATCGCTATTCTCGTTCGTGAGATCGCGGGCAAAGGCGAACCGGAAAGACGGCTGTGCAGAGAGTTGCTCGAATCGGTTTCACGATTTGCCGAGAGCAAGAATGACACCAGTTTTCTCAGTTTTTAATAGATGACAACTGTCAGCCTTCTTGACGACAACGGCATGCCTGCCAAGCCGGGCCATTTTCAACTCGACGATGTTTGGCGCCGCGCGTCTGGAAAAGGCGTTTCCGTCGCAGTTGTCGATAGCGGCATTGACACGAACCATCAGGATCTAACGGGGCACGTCGCGGAATCGGTCGAGGCTCGCGCGGTCGATAAAAAGATTGTTTTCGATCCATCGAATTCCGGCGATTCCGCCGGCCATGGAACGGCGTGCGCGGGCATCATCGCTTCGTTGGCTCCGTCGGCGAAATTATACAGCGTCAAAGTGCTCGGCCCGGGAGGTTTGGGTGACGGACACGCGTTTCTAGCCGGCTTGGAATATGCGATCAATAACCGCTGCCGGGTGATCAATCTAAGCCTGGGAACGACGAAGCCGCAGTTTTTCGCGCCGCTGCACGACTTGCTCGATCGTGCGTATCAAGCCGGCTGCGTTGTCGTCGCAGCTGCGAACAATCTTCCGCATCCGAGCTTTCCGTCCGTTTTCTCGTCGTCGCTGATCTCTGTTGTGAAAAACAACGCGACCGATCCGCTGAAGTTCGGTTTTTTCTATGGCGAGGTGATCGAGCTTACAGCTCCCGGCGTGAACATACGGGCGCCGTGGCCTGGCGGGGGTTATCGGAACGTAACTGGGAATTCGTTTGCTTGCCCCGCCATCGTCGGCGTAATCGCACGTCTGCTCGAGACGCATCCCGAATTCACTCCATTTCAAGTAAAATCGGCACTTTATACCATCGCAAAAGAAAACCAATCTGGCGTATCGATTTAAATGACCCGTTCCCGTCTTGGGCAAGCGTTTTGCTTTTTGATCTTCAAAATGTTTTGATTATTTCGAACGATAAACGCGTGCGTCGAAATAATCTATGTCCGAAAAATTCAACCTTCCGCCCTTAAATATCGACCAATATAAACTGGGAAACGGTCTCCGGGTCGTGCTCAATCGTGACATGGCCGTTCCGGTTGTCGCAGTCGCGGTCTATTACGACGTCGGGTCGCGCAACGAACGCGAAGGCCGCACCGGATTTGCGCATCTGTTTGAACACATGATGTTTCAAGGTTCGGAAAACGTGCCAAAAGCCGGGCATTTTCAGCACATTATGAAAGCCGGCGGCACGATGAACGGCACCACGTCCAGCGAACGCACCAACTACTTCGAAACACTGCCGGCAAATCAGTTGCCGCTCGGGCTTTGGCTGGAATCCGACCGCATGCGCTCGCTCGCGGTTACGCAGGAAAATCTCGACAATCAGCGCGAAGCGGTAAAGGAAGAGAAACGGCTTCGATACGATAATCAGCCGTATGGACAGATCTTTGACCTGATCAATGAAATGATCTTCCAGAATTTCGCGAATGCGCACTCCACGATAGGCTCGATGGAAGATCTGGACGACGCAAGCGTCGGTGACGTGCAGGAATTTTTCAGGACATACTACGCTCCTAATAATGCGGTTCTCGTTCTTTCCGGCGCCTTTGAAAGCGATACAGCCAAACAATTGATCGCAACATATTTCGGCGATATACCTAGCCAGCCGCTGCCGCCCGCACTCGACGTTGCCGAACCGACCGATGTTGCGAGCACGCATCGTGAATGGGAAGACAAGCTCGCGCCGTTCCCGGCGTTTTTGATCGGATGGAAAACTCCGAAGCGCCGCGATCCCGAATTTCTTGCGCTCTATTTAGCGGGCAAATTACTCTATGACGGGGACAGCTCGCGTCTTTATCAAAAGCTGGTCAAGGGAACGGAAGCAGTGATACAGCTTTTCGGTTTCACCGATGAACGCCGTGGGCCGTCGAGTATTTTTGTTGGCGCGATCCCGAAACCTGAAAAAGATCTGAGCGAGATCCGCGAAGTTATAATGTCCGAGATCGTGAGCATTTCAACCGACGGCCCGAGCGCGGACGAGATGCAAAAGCTCCGCAATCAGTTGATCAACGACACAGTGCGAAACCGGCAGTCCTCGATGTCGCGTGCCCAACAGCTCGCGGAATTTACGCTCTACGACGGCGACCCCGAATTGATCAACGGCGAACTCGACGAGCTTCTCGCGGTGACATCTGACCAGATCCGCAACAGCGTGCGAAAATTCATGAGTTCGGAAAATCGTTCGCTGCTCGATATTAAACCCGCGGGTAAGGGCTAGGGCCGCTATCGGGTCGCTACACGACAATTTATGAAAGCAATTCGCAAGACGGCTCCCGAAGCCCTGGCACCGGTGCCATTCAACATTCCGCAGGCGTTCAAGACGAAACTCGATAACGGCTTGCGGGTCATACTTTTCGAAGACAGCCGCTTACCGCTGGTTAGCTATAGGCTTGCGTTTCTTACCGGCGATGCTGACGATCCGGCGGAGGCGATCGGACGTACGTCCGCGATGGCCTCGATGCTGATGGAAGGCACGCTGAATTACACTAGCCACCAACTCGCCGAAAGGATCGAACGTATCGGCGCGTCACTTTCGGCGAATGCATCCAACGATTTCACAGCGATCTCGGCGTCGACTCTATCGCTGTATCGCGATGAGGTCCTTGAATTACTTGGTGAAATCGCCTTTCGCCCAACTTTTCCCGAGAGCGAACTCGACTTGTACCGCCGCAATGCTATCGAGCATCTGAAATTCCAGCGTTCTCAGGCAAATTTTCTCGCGAACGAACAAGCCGCGCGTCTGATATACGGTGAACATCCATACTCGCGGATCTCACCGACCGCAGCCGATATCGAGAAACTCGATCGCGAGGGGCTGATCAAATATCACGCCGCGACGCTTGTTCCGAATCGTGCAATGCTGATCGCCATCGGCGACCTCGATCGCGAATCGTTCCTCCATCAGGTCAACGATCAATTCGGAAAGTGGGAGAAGAACGAGCGACCTGGAACAACTTTCCCGCCGCTGCCCGAACGCGCGTCACGCACGCTGACAATCGTTGACCGTCCCGGCTCGGCGCAAGCGAATATTATCCTGGCAAACCGTTCACTCGATCGATTGAGCCCCGACTATTTTTCGGTGCTTGTCATGAACCAGATCCTTGGTGCAGGTGCATCATCGCGCGTATTCATGAATTTACGCGAGGAAAAGGGTTATACATACGGAGCATACACGCGGATCGACGCAAAGATGCTCGCGGGCGATTTCGAAGCGACCGCCGAAGTCCGCACGTCTGTTACTAGCGACTCGTTAAAAGAGTTCTTCTACGAGCTTGATCGAATACGGGCGGAAAAAGCCACCGAAGAAGAACTCACCGATGCAAAGAATTTTCTCACTGGTGTCTTCCCGATCCGCGCGGAAACGCAGGAAGGCCTGACCGGCCTGATCGTCAATCAGGAACTTTACGGGTTGCCCGATGATTATCTCCAGACCTATCGCGACAACGTCAACGCCGTCACGCTCGACGACGTTTACGCCGCTGCAAATCAGTACGTATTGCCCGATCAGATGGCGATCGTCATTGTCGGCGACGCCGATGAGGTATTGCCGCAGGCGCGCCCGTACGCGTCCGCGATCGAGATCTTCGACACCGAAGGAAATCCGATCGAACCTGCTGCCGTAGGCAGCAAATCCGACGAGCCGGCCGAGGTTGCAGGTAAATGGATCATTTTGCTCGATTTTCAGGGACAGCAGGTTCCGGTCACGATGACGCTCGAGCAGAACAACGATGCGGTTTCGGGATTGCTAGAAACGCCCTTAGGCAGCGGCGAAATATCGGAAGGCTACGTCTCGGGTAAAAAGCTGAAGGCGACCTCGAATCTCGAGATCCAGGGCCAAGCCGTAGATTTCACTATCATCGGATCGGTCGAAGGCGGCACGATCAGCGGTGAAATATCGTCGGTCATGGTTCCCGCACCATTGCCGTTCACAGGCACGCGTGAAGCCTGATCAAATTCGCGAGTAGACGGTTTCAACGGCAAGCTGTTCGTCGCCGTCAGGAGAGATATTGAGCCTTCGACACGAAAATGTTTCGTCTTCCGTCGTGATCTCTGTTCTCCAATTCGATCAGGGACGGTTTCAGCGCCGTCCTGTGACGCTGAATCTTGCCGTCATCATCGATCCTGCCGTCGCAAAGCGTGAACTTATCGTTCGTGCGCCATGAATCCGTCCACACTGCCTGTACAGCCGATGACGACCGGTCGCAACCAAAATGATCGAGCCCTCGTGCGGTTCGCCTTCAAATTCCCATGTATACGCAATTTCGATGAACTTGCCTGCAACCTTTGTTCTCACCGTGGACTCGGATCGAGATTCGCTCGATCTTTCGGGGCTCCGGGGAGCATAAAGTTTGTTGATCCGACGCCATCGTCCTTCCAGACGCGCAATATTCTACTGATGCTCATACTGGCTGACTCCTGATCGCAGGCCCAAAATAAAGCAGCCGCTGCTGGTGTTAAAAAATCTTAACACGAGCATCGGCTCTTCGTTTATTAAGTTTTGCAGAGTTCCGGGCCCTGTGGTGAGGTTGGCCTCACTCTGGAAGCCCGACGGTAATCACGAGGCCCGGAACGCTTGTTAGCTCCTCTGAATTTAGCTTACGCGCCGCAAAGGGGAATCCGCCGGCGAACCGCTCTGACGCTGCATATCCTGGAGATGCCGGATCAATTGCGAAGCGGCACGCTTCGACAGTTCGTCAGTCGCACAGTTCATTGCCGCCTTGCACTCATCATCCGGATCGACGCTTATTTCGCGGGCGATCGCTCGGATCATTCCAAGCTGCTTTGCCGTGACCAGATCGCCAAGGCTCCGCGCGACCGGATCGGTCGGGAAGTCGTCTCCGTCGTTGACGGTCGAGGCGCCTTCGCGTTCGATCACTTCGGATTCCTTTTTATACAGATCACGCGCGATCCCGAACTTTACCGCCGCACGCTTGAGTGCATCATGCTCGGCTTTTTTGATTCCCATCTCGCTTTGGGCCAGTCCGGTGCCGATGCCTTCGCGAGTGATCCCATCGATCGTGATCGCTACAGTCACCGTCATGAAATCGCCGACCTGACGGATGTCCTTCACCGCGTGAGCCCAGTCCGGTGCCGTTTCGTCCAGGATATCCGCGACCGTGTGCCACTCGACATAATCGACCATCTGGACGTTGCCGTTGCGGTCACGCCAACCCTCGCGCTGTTTGACGAGCTGAGGATCGACATTCTTTCTCAATTCGCGCAAAGTCGACGAAAAATCGAGTATGTTATCCGAATTCTGTGCCATCGTTTCTTTGTTCTCTCTCATTCCTATTTCTCCGTTTGTGGTAACGAGCTCAAGCGAAACGGCGGCATCCGTCTGAATCGTTTCAATTTCCGCCGTTTGCGTGAGCTCCTGTTCGCCGCGTGCAGACGTACGCGACTCAGTTTTTACGTTTTCCTTCATGTTAGAAAGAGTTTGGACCGGACCTGTTCTTACCGTCGGTTCGGTGTTCTTGGCGAACAAAGCGAACTTCACCGCCATTATGTGTTCGCATCGGAAACTGCGTTCGGTCTTCACGTTCTCAGTGAATTCGGCGCAATCACAGCGGATCTGCCCGGCGGCATCGCGGCCGACGTTATAAGCGACCTGTCGCCCTTTCAAGCTCGCCGTGAAGACGCTGAAATGGCCACCTTCGCGATTTACAAGGCCCATCGCCGCGATCGACCTCGCCAGTTTCTCCCGCTTTTCCGTTGCTATATCTCTCGATCTCGTAATGGCCATAACGTTTCTCCGATCTAAATTCACCGTTTGGACGATACAGGTTTTGACGCCTACGTTCCATCCATGAAACAGTGTATCAAATAAATATCTTTGTTGCAAGCATGAAACGTGGTGTTGCATTTAAAATAATCGTATGTTATGTTTTATCCGTGAAATGGAAAGTGCACCAATGACACTTAAAATCACGGAGGCGAAAAACCTTATGGCATTCAAAAATGAGAACTTTATCAACACCGTCGAACTTGGACGCGCTATCAAACGCCGTCGCGAGGAGCTCGGCTTGAGCTTGCGGGACGTCGCTGACGTTACCGCGGTATCGGCTTCAACTCTCTCGCGTATCGAGAACGGTACGGGCCGCCCGGACGCCGACAACATCGCACGCTTGACGGGATGGCTGGATATGCCGATCGATCGGGTGATGAACAAGCAAAAGGCTGACGACGTCGAGCCTGTGATCTATTACCCGCACGAGGCGACGCCTGAGATCGTGGAAGCCCACCTCCGAGCGGATAAAAAGCTGACACCGGAGACGGCAAAGGCACTTTCCGAGCTATTTCGCGTCGCTTACAAGCAGTTCAGCAAGCCCGGCGAATAGAAAAAGCTGGACTTTTACCCTGATTGCGGCTATAGATAACCACATACCGAGGATCTTACATGCGCACACAGATCGAGCAGGCGCCCGACCGGCGTATTGCAATTGACACAACTTTCGTGCTTTTTTTTCTGGCACTCGACCTGGGAATGTCGTATTCCGGCATAGGCATCGACAGCGGTTTGTCGCTGATAACACTTGCTGCCTTCGTTGTTTGTCCGTATTTGCTCCCCGCGGTCGGAGATAAGCCGCAGTTCGCTCTCTGGGCGGCTGGAAGGACGCTGATCGCGTTATTCGCGGTCATATTAGGAGCAGTATTTAGTTTGTCGTTGGGAAATATGGTTCCGGAAAGCTTTAAGTATCTCCCGATGACTCTTTTGATCGTCGCGGCAATGGCGAGCTGCTATATCCAGTTTTTCTCGGTCTTCAAGCTTCGTTTGGCGAAATAGGCAAAAGGCGCCGAGCGTTAACGAGAAAGATCCGTTCGTGTTCGGGACATGGACGGATCTTTCTCGTTATATGCGTGACTTCGCGGGGTCAGGCTATCGAAGCGAATGCGTTTTCGCATTCGGCGACGACCTCGTGGATCTTTGTGACCTGTTCAACGAGATCGAGGTATTGCATCGGTGTAAGAGCTTGAGCGCCATCACAGAGAGCTTCCTCGGGTCGTGAATGAACCTCGATGATCAATCCATCGGCCCCGACGGCGACACCGGCGCGAGCCATCGGGTTAACCATATAATTGTGCCCCGTGCCGTGAGACGGGTCGACGATCACAGGCAGATGGGTGATTCGCTGTATTGCCGGCACGATCGACAGATCCATGGTATTCCGGGCGTGGTCCGCAAAAGTGCGGATTCCGCGTTCGCAAAGGACCACGTCGTAATTGCCTTCTGCCATGATGTATTCCGCGGCGAGAAGAAATTCATCGAGCGTTGCCGAAAGGCCGCGTTTTAGCAGAACGGGTTTTTTGGCCTGGCCCGCGTATTTCAAAAGCGAAAAATTCTGCATGTTCCGTGCGCCGATCTGTATGCAGTCGCCGTATTTCTCGACGAGATCGATGCCGCGCTCGTCCATTGCTTCGGTGACTATGTTCAAACCATACTGATCGCGAACGTCGGAAAGAATTTTCAAGCCGTCTTCGCCCATTCCCTGAAACGCGTAGGGCGACGTCCGGGGTTTGAATGCGCCGCCGCGAAAGAATTTCACACCGCTTTTGGCTACCGCCTTAGCGACCGAAAAGACCTGTTCGGCGTTTTCAACGGCGCACGGACCGGCAATGATAGCCAGATCGCCGCCGCCGATCGAAGAATTTCCAACCTTTATTACAGACTGTTCCGGACGGAGATCTTTAGATATCAGCTTGTACGGCTTGGTGACGCGGATCGCATCGGCGACGCCTTTAAGATTTTCGAAATGCGCCGGATCGACCGAGCCTTTGTTGCCGGTTACGCCGATCGCGGTACGGCTTTCGCCGGGCAGAGCATGCGCACGAAAACCAAGTTTTTCAATTATTTGGACGACCCGATCGATATCTTCGCGGGTAGCATCCGATTTCATTACGATCAACATAAATAACCACGCTTTTTTCCCAATGTTGGGAAAACCTTAACTCTAGACTTCCTATACATCTTTTGCAATTTCGGGCAGCAAACGACTGACTAAGCCTTCGACTGCTTCGACAGCATTTCCATCGTCCACGGAACGTTCGATTTCGGCTACGATCGCGGATCCGACGACGGCAGCATCCGCGTATTGCCATACTTCGCGAATCTGCTCGGCCGACGAGATGCCGAAGCCGACCGCGATCGGGAGATCCGTAAATCGACGCGCACGCTCGACCAAAACACGTGCACCGCCGCTCGTTTCCTTTTGCACACCGGTCACGCCCGCCCGCGACACCGCGTAAATAAAACCGCTTGCGATGCGGCATATTTCCGCGAGACGCTCGTCCGATGTCGTCGGGGCGATCAGTGATATGAGATCAAGCCCGTTGGCTTTGAGCTGATTGCCGATCTCGATCGCCTCGAACCCGACGACGTCAGTGACCAGCAGGCCATCAACTCCGGTTGCGACAGCGTGCGAACAAAACCTGTCAAAGCCAAATCTGAGAAGAGGATTCAGATAGCTGAAGAGCACGAGCGGCACATCAGACCGCTCACGAAATCGCTTCACGAGGTCGAATATTTTCTCAAGATTTGTTCCTGCATCGAGCGAACGCTGCGACGACCGCTGGATCGTTGGCCCATCCGCCATGGGATCGCTGAAAGGAACGCCGAGTTCGATCACGGACGCACCGAGCTCGGCCAAACGCAGAATTATCGCAAGCGAGAATTCCATATCGGGATCGCCGGCCGTGACAAAGGGAATAAAACCCTTTCCGCCCGTCGCTCGAAGGTCGGCGAACTTATTGGCTATTCGGCTCATTCGACGAGAGCTCCTGCCAATTGTGAAACGGTGTCCACGTCCTTGTCGCCGCGACCGGAAAGATTCACGATGATCATGCTGTCTTGCGGCATGTCACCGGCGATCTTGGCGACGTGTGCGATAGCGTGCGACGATTCGAGAGCAGGAATTATGCCCTCGGTTTCGGAAAGCATTTTGAACGCCGCGAGTGCTTCCGCGTCCGAGGCTCGAGCGTATTCGACGCGGCCGGCATCGTGAAGAAACGCATGTTCGGGACCTATAGATGCGTAGTCGAGACCCGCGGAAACTGAATGCGTCGCAGCTATCTGGCCATCCGCATCCTGTAGAAGATAGCTTTTTGTACCCTGAAGCACGCCGACCGAGTCTGACAAAAACCTTGCTGCGTGCTCACCGAGGGTGTCGCTCGTGCCGCCCGCCTCTACGCCAACCATTCGGACATCATCACACAGAAACGGATGAAACAGCCCGATCGCATTCGAGCCGCCGCCGACGCACGCGACGAGCAGATCGGGAAGCTGGCCTTCTTTTTCGACTATTTGCGAGCGCGCTTCACGTCCGATGACACTTTGAAAATCGCGGACCATCAGCGGATAAGGATGCGGGCCGAGAGCAGAACCGAGAAGGTAATACGTGTCTGCGACGTTGGTGACCCAATCGCGAAGAGCTTCATTTATCGCATCCTTCAGTGTCCGCGATCCCGAATCGACACTGCGGACATCCGCTCCGAGCAGACGCATACGGAAGACGTTAAGCTCCTGCCGCCGCATATCCTCCGTGCCCATATAAACCACGCAATCAAGCCCAAACAAAGCACACACAGTGGCTGTCGCCACGCCGTGCTGACCCGCGCCGGTCTCGGCGATTATCCGCTTCTTGCCCATTCGTTGAGCAAGAAGGATCTGGCCGAGACAATTATTGATCTTGTGCGCGCCCGTGTGGCTCAGGTCCTCGCGTTTCAGATATATTCGAGCTCCACCGAATTTTTCGGTCAGGCGTTTGGCAAAGAACAGAGGCGTCGGTCGACCGACATAATCCTTGAGCAGGCCATCGAGTTCGGCGTGAAAGTCGAAGTCATCGCGGATGGCGAGGTATGCCGAAGTCAATTCGTCGAGCGGCGCCACCAACGTTTCGGGCACAAACCGTCCGCCGTATTCGCCCCAATATCCATTCTCATTTGGTTCAAAATCGATCATGTTCTTCTTGCCCGCAAAATAAAATCCCTTAATAGCTGTTCGTCCTTTTTGCCTGGAGACGATTCGATCGAACTGCATACGTCCACCCCATATGGCCGAATCGACGAAATCGCTGCGTTCACGTTTTCTGTCGTCAAACCGCCGGCAAGGATCAGCCGTCGACGATCAACCTTCTTCGCTATCCCGAGATCGAAACACAGCCCGGTTCCGCCGTATTCTCCGCTCGAAAAGGCGTCGAGCAGGATCGCATCGACATCATAGTCGTCTATCGCCGACGCATCAAAATCAGGGCCTACGCGAAAAGCCTTCATCAATTTCGCCGTTGTTCGAACTTTCAGATCGCTTACGAACGAGGACGTCTCATCGCCGTGAAGCTGTATGGCATTTAAGCCGGCGGTCTCGACCGCCGTCAGAATGTTTTCTAGCGATTCATTGACAAAAACACCGACCTTCCAAACTTCGCCGCCGATCGAACGCGTGATCGATCCCGCTTTATCTGGCGTAACGTATCGCGGGCTTTTCGGGTAGAAATTAAAGCCAAGAGCATCGGCGCCGAACTTCTCCGCGAGACGTGCATCGTCCGAATTGGTGATGCCGCAGATCTTGACCATCGTCATTTTGCGGCCTCCGAAGTCTCAACTGTATCGATCGCGGGAACTGAGGTTTTCTCATCGCGCAGACGAGTCGCCAAATACCATACGATAAAGATGTTAAGCAAAAGGATCGCGATCCGGATCCATGTAAAGCGTTCGTAGATCTCGAACAATTCCAGTGGTATCAAAAGAGTTGTGCCGATCACGGTCAAATATTCTGCCCAGCGTTTTTGATACCAAAGACCCAAACCTTCGACATAAAGGGAGGTCGAGTAAACGAGAGCAACTGAGCTCCACGCCAAGACCTGATTATTGTTGAAGCCAACGAGCCGCTGCAGCGCGGCATGTACGAACCGGTTGCCTGTATCGATACCGTGGCGATCAACAAAGTCGCTCGCCCATCCATGAACGTCCTGTCCGAAAAGCGAGAGCAGCTTGATCGCCAGGATCACAACGACCGTTGCCTTGATGATCTTTTCGAGCGCGATAAAATGGATCGTCCAGGTTCGTTCCGTGCGGGTCTGGTTCTTGTATCTAAGATGCGGACTGTTCAATTCCAGCTCCTTAATGTGGCTGCAGCATCATCCGTCCTCATCAAAGTTTCACCAACTAGAAAGCCGTCGAAACCGAGCGACCGCAATTCGAGGATATCATCGCGGCCGTTAATACCACTTTCGCTGACGATGATCGATCCGGCCGGCCTATCTCCGATAAGGCGCCGCGAAACATCGAGCGACACTTCGAACGAACGGAGATCGCGATTATTGATGCCGATAAGCCCGGCCCCTAAATCGCGAGCGATCGCAAGTTCATCGCCGCTATGAACTTCGACGAGCGCATCCATTTTTAATTCGTCCTCAGCAAGACGATGAAAAGCGGCCAGCGATGCGATCGACAAAGCCGCGACGATCAGTAGTACGGCGTCAGCGCCCGCGGCCGCGGCTTCGTATATCTGAAATTCGTCGACGATAAAATCTTTTCGCAAAATCGGAAGCGCGGTTGCCGCTCTCGCGGTTTCTATATCTCCCAGCGATCCCAGAAAAAAATCCTCTTCGGTCAAAACGGAGATCGCACACGCTCCGCCGGCTTCGTATTCGCGGGCGGTTTTAGCGATATCGATGTTTGCATTGATCTCACCTTTCGAGGGCGACGCACGTTTGATCTCCGCGATGATATTGACGCCTTGGGTGTTCGAAAGTGCACTTCGCAACGCGTGCGATGACGAAGTGGTACGGACGGTCGCCGCATGCTCACGAAAAATGGCGATATCCTGAGCAATCTTTTGCTGAGCTACTCGTTTGCGTTTCAACCGGAGAATTTTGTCGAGAAATGTTTCGTTCACTTTTTCGTCAGCTCACCCAATTTCCGAAGCTTGTCCGCAGCCGCACCGCTTTCAATACTTTCTCTCGCCATCGCGGTCGAATCCTCCAAATTATTTCCGGTCGCGATATGTATGGCGCTCGCCGCATTGATCAAAACCAGGTCCGTCGCCTCTGGCAGATCGGCGGTATTGGTAAGGACACTCCGGACCATCGCTGCGCTTTCCGATGGCGATGAAGCCCGCATTGATCCCAGATCCCGCCGCGAAAGGTCGAAATCCGCCGGCTCGACCGTCTTCATTGTGATAGTGCTATCCCTTATTTCAGCGACGCTTGTTTTCGCGCTCAACGTGATTTCGTCCAACCCGTCTGTGCCGTGAACGACCCACGAATGCTTAGTGCCGAGACGCGAAATGACGCGTGCCGCGATATCGATCAGAGCCTCGTCCCAAACACCGATCACCTGGTGCGGTGCGCCTGCCGGATTGCACAGCGGCCCTAGCATATTGAAAACCGTAGGGAAGCCGAGACGCCGACGGACGCTACCAAGCACGGGAGAAAGCCGATGAAAATTCGGCGCGAACATAAAACATATACCGATCTCGGCGAGGCACCTTTCGGCTGTTTCAGCGCTGACCGCCGGCTCGATCGCGAGCTCTGAAAGCACGTCCGCGCTTCCCGAATTGCTGGATGCTGCGCGATTACCGTGCTTTGCAACCGGCACTCCTGCGCCTGCTATCACGAAAGCGGCAGCCGTCGAAACATTGAAGGTTTTTACTTTGCTCCCACCCGTCCCGACCGCATCAACAAAGGTCTCATATGGCGACGTCACAGGTGTACATCGCGATCTCATCAGGGAAGCTAACCCGAAAAGCTCATCCTCACTTATCCCGCGTCTTGTCCATGACGTCATCACATGCGAAAGAAGGTTCTCGTCGGTTGCTTGCATTAATTCGTCGAAAAAGGGAACGAGATCGTCCCCCGAAATGCTTTCGCCCGCGGGGAAAAGTTCTATCGACGATCTGAGCAGTTCCGGGTACATTTGTTAGAACGACGCCTCCGCGACCTCGACCGCTTTCAGAAGCGCACGGGCCTTATTTTGTGATTCGGCGAATTCCATTTCAGGGACCGAATCGGCGACTATCCCGCAGCCGCTTTGCACTTTCGCGACACCGTTTTCCAGTACCAGCGTTCGGATCGTGATGCAGGTGTCCATGTTTCCTCCGTAGTCGAAATAGCCGACCGCTCCGGCATACTCGCCGCGAGGCGTTGGTTCCATCGACTGAATGATTTCTATGGCTCGAACTTTCGGCGCACCCGACACCGTTCCCGCCGGAAAGCACGAAGCAAGTGCGTCAAAGCGATCGAGTCCTTCGCGCAGTTCCGACGATAAGCTGCTCACTAGATGCTGCACATGCGAGTACTTTTCTACATTCATTAGCCTGTCGACCGTCACACTGCCGTATTCGCTCACTTTGCCGAGATCGTTTCGACCCAGGTCGACGAGCATTAGATGCTCGGCTACTTCTTTTTGATCGACGCGCATTTCTTCCGCAAGCTTGTGATCTTCATCCGTCGAGCGGCCGCGAGGCCGCGTTCCGGCTATCGGACGGTATTCCAGATGCCTGCCGGTCGAGCGAACGAGCATTTCCGGCGACGCTCCGATCACCGCTTTGCCGTTCATTTTGAGCAAAAACATATAAGGCGATGGATTCATCGATCGAATCGCTCGATAGATGCCGACCGGCCCCACGTCGGTCTGTCGGCTAAAGCATTGCGAAAGTACGACCTGATAGCATTCGCCCGCATTGATAAGTTCTTTGACGTGGAGAACAGCGGCTTCGAATTCCTCCCGTTTCCAGTTGGAGGTGACTTGCGACTCGCTTCGCGGCGCGGACCGCGAAACCGTTTCCGGCAGCGGACGATGCTCAAGAATCTCTCGTATCCGCTCATTGTTCTGCTTTGCGGCTTCGAACATCTTGCGAAGCTTGGTTTGATCCCTATTTCTTTCAGTGAAGACAAGCGAAATGATTTTGATCTGCTGGCGGGCATGATCGAAGGCAACGACCGATCGGAAAAACATTAATGTCGCGTCCGCTACGTCAGCATGGGGCACCGCAATTGTCGGCTCGAACCATCCCGCGCAGGAGAAACCAAAACATCCGATCGCTCCGCCGATAAAAGACGGTAATTCCGGATCGGCCGCAGTGCGTCTCTCGGCAAAGTGTTCGCGAAGAAACTCGATCATCGGCTTTTCGATCCGCGATTCGCCGTCGGCGTTATAAAGCGTCACGCCGGTTCCGCCGCCGCTTGCGATCATTTCCGGATCGGCGCCGATGAACGAGTATCGCGCGAGCGAAATGCCGCCTTCTACGGATTCGAGCAGGAACGAATCTCGCGAGCCTTGCGCGAGTTTCAGATAGACCGCCAGCGGCGTCAGCAGATCAGCCGGCAGCGTAGCGACGACCGGAATTACGTTAGCGATTTGCGCCTTTTGTAAAAACTGTTCGAATTCGTCCATTGAAAGCAACAAATAAAAACGCCGCCTCGATCGATTCAAGGCGGCAGCTTTTGAGATAAGAAAGTGAGAACTCGAGCCTACAGCCCGATCTTCTAGCTCAAACGGTTGACCGCATACACACGCCAGCTTCGCCAGACATGATCCGTCCGGGTTGCACGTGCTGCGGCAAAGTTTGAACAATCGTTCGACATTATTGAATTAGTATCAAATTACGCACGCCGCTGTCAATTACATCCGATCCGGAACCTCGATCCCCATCGTAGCAAGCGCCGCCGTCAAGGCTGCACGAACCCGATCCGCGACAACGATCAATGTCGCACGTTTCAGTGCGTTTTCCTCGATCAGGATCTTGTGATGGTGGTAAAAGAGATTGAATGCCTTCGCCAAGTTGAAGGTGTACTTTGCCAGTATCGACGGTTCGTTTTGGGACGCGGCGGAGCTGATCGTTTCGTCGAGCCGTGAGGCCAGCATAAGCACTGACCATATTTCGCCGCCGGCCTCCGACCCGAGTATGTCGCGCAATCCATTCTCATCCGAAATGGCGGTTACCGAATCCGCGATCGATTCACCACGACCGGCAAGCTTGCGAAAGATCGAATTTGCGCGGACAGCGGAGTATTGGCAAAAAGCGCCGGTCTCGCCTTCGAACGAGAGCGCTTCTTTAAAGTCGAAAACGATCACAGTAGTTCGCGTAAACTTGAGCAGAAAATACCGGAGCGCGCCGACAGCGAGTTGATGCGCGACGAGAAGTTTTTCTTCGGCAGGAGCTTCGCCGTGCCGCGTTTCCACTTCGGCTAACGCATTGGCTTCGAGACGGGAAAGCAGGTCATCGGCCTTTACGCCTAAACCTTTTCGTCCGCTCATCTCTATAAACGGCTTCTTTTTGTCCTCGTCGCTAACCGAAAATCCCAACTCCTCGGCCGCGGCCGGAGATAACGCGACCATTTCGTACGAGAGGTGCACACTGGCGGCCTCGCCTTTTTCGGGATAGACAGCAGCGACACCTTTTTTAACGACGTCTTGCGGATACGACTGGCGACTGTCGATGACATTATAAACCGTCTCGCCATGACCGAACGGCGGAGCGGAGGGGTCGTTCTCGGCGGCGTTCGCTGTCGTGATCCAAACCTCATCGCCATTCTTGTATTGATGGAATCGCCGGTAGAAAAAATCCATCCCGAGGATGCCGAGCTTCCACATCTGATACGCGATGTCTTTCCCGGTGTAGGTTACGGTGCCGTTCGAGCGCACAAGGATCTTGTCGGCTTCGTGTTCATCCGTTCCGGCATGTGTTTCAAAGGGCATTACCCAGCAACCGGCGTTCTTGCCTTCGGATTCGAGATGGATAACACCGAGTTTTTTCATCTGGTCGAACGCCTTGTGCCAGAATTGGAGGTGCAATATCTCGGACTCTCGCGGCAGCAGATCGTAACGAATGGAAAATCGTTCCATTGTATCGAGAATGCATTGGACGTTACGCGTCGCAACATAATCGGCGAGTTCCGCAGTGGGATTCTCCCCTTCTTCGATAAGATGCAGAACTTCGGCCCGTTTTTCTTTTAGGGTCTCATCTTCCAGGTATTTTTGGCCGACAAGTGTATAAAGGTCCCAGCAGAAATAATCGAACGTGCGGCCTTCGGCGCGCAGTCTGGCGTCGAGGTCTTTGATCTCATCGAGATCCATCTTCTCGATATATAGGAAGCCAACGACTACGTCAGCCACCTGAACGCCGGTATTGTCGATGTAATTTTGGACCTCGACCCGTTTGCCGGTCGCCTCGAGAATTCTAACGAACGTGTCGCCGAGAACGGAATTTCGCACATGGCCGATGTGGGCCGCCTTGTTCGGATTTACGGACGTGTGTTCGACGCATACCTTCGCGGCTCCTGCTTCCCGCGACAACGAAAGCCATGGTAGCGGATCCGAGGAAACATTCAATAGCAGAAATTTAGGCCGGTCAAGAAATACGTTGAGATAGCCGGCTCCGGCGACCTCTACTCTTTCGACCGCTTCAACCGTTTCGAGATGAGTCTTTAGCTTTTCGGCTATCTCACGCGGATTCCTTTTTTCTCCCGTAGCTTGTTTCAATTTTTTGGCGAGCTCGAAAGCGGCAGGGAATGCGAAATCGCCCAATTCCGATTTCGGCGGGATCTCTGAAGCGACCTGCTCGATCACAATATCGAACTCGGCTGCGGCAGCCTTCCGCATCCGCTCGCGGAGAATAGTCTGTATCTCGGTTAATGTCATCAATGTTCAGCGGGCGTAAGTTAAACAGGAATTATACGTTTGCATTGCAGCGGATGGCAAAAGAGGGACTTGATCGTATCGGGCACCCCCTTTTTCTTTTTGACGCCAAAAAAGGTTAAACTTCCTATCTCATGCGGACACTGTATTTCGACTGTTTCGCCGGCGCGAGCGGCAATATGATCTTGGGTGCACTGATCGCACTAGGCGTAGATCGAGATGAGCTGTGCGAAAGACTCAAAAAACTTTCCATCAGCAATTTCGATCTTCACGTAAACGAAGTCGATCGGTCCGGTATCAAAGCTCTCCATGTCGAGGTACGTACTCCGGAAGAGCCGAGACCTCGCCATTTAAATGACATAATTACGATCCTCGAAAAGTCCGAACTTTCCCGAGGCGTGCAAGGGCGTTCGATCGCTATCTTTCGGCGCCTCGCTCGAGCGGAAGCGAAGATCCACGGGATGGACGTTGCTAAAGTACATTTTCACGAGGTCGGTGCGTTGGACGCGATCGTCGATATCGTTGGTGCGTGTATAGGCTTTGAAATTCTCGGGATCGAGCAGTTTGTGTGTTCGAAAATACACGTTGGTAGCGGTTTCGTTAACATTGCTCACGGGAAATTTCCGGTCCCGCCGCCGGCTGTCAGCGAGTTGCTTCACGGGCTACCGATCTACTCGACGGAGATCGTTGGCGAACTGATGACGCCAACCGGAGCGGCAATTATCTCAACAGTTTGTGGCAGTTACGGCATAATACCTGAGATGATAGTTGAGCAAACTGCTTATGGAGCCGGCACCCGTGAATATGAAAAATTTCCCAATGTTCTTCGCCTTATGATTGGCGAGTCGAGCCAGACCTGCTCGTCTGTGTCAGACCCCGCGAGAGTTGTTACATTGGAAACCAATATAGACGACGTCTCGCCGCAGATACTCGGCTTTGTCATGGAGCGAGCCTTCAATCTAGGTGCGTTAGACTGTTGGTTCACGCCGATCCAGATGAAAAAGAACCGACCGGCCGTTATGCTCTCGGTGCTTTGTCCGCCGAAAAAAGTCGATGAACTTCGCGATATGATCTTTAAAGAAACATCGACGATCGGTATTCGAATTCGCGAATCGGATCGCGAATGTCTCGATCGCGAGGTCGTCCGTGTAAATACTGCCTTTGGGCCGATCGAGGTGAAAGTTGCCTCTTTAAACGGGAGGATATTCAATGCGATGCCCGAGTATGATCAGGTGAAAGCGAAAGCTCTCGCACACGAAGTTCCGTTTGTGGTCGTCCAAGACGCAGCCCTTGCGGCTTTGAAAGGACATTCAATGGTTGCGAATAACCGCGGATGAATATCTATGGAAACGAATGACGCCGGAAGAGTCGACCGGGAAAAGATAGCCGCAGGTGTGCGGTTGATGCTGGAAGGGATCGGCGAGGATCCGGACCGCGACGGGCTTTTGAAAACGCCCGAGCGTGTAGCCGATTTCTATGCGGAATTGACCGAGGGGATGTGGCAGGATCCGAAGGAGCATATCGTGCCGCTGCCGGGCGATTCGCATGACGAAATGGTGCTCGTCAAGGATATTTCGATCGCTTCGGTTTGTGAGCATCATCTTGCACCCTTTACCGGAAAATGCCATATCGCATACATTCCGAAAGGAGGACGGATCGTCGGCCTTTCCAAGCTCGCACGCATCGCCGAGATCTTTGCCCGGCGTTTGCAGGTGCAGGAGCGGTTGACACAGCAGATCGCTCGGACATTGTACGATGAGCTCGATCCGCTGGGCGTAATGGTCGTCATCGAGGCGGAGCACACGTGCATGACCCTGCGGGGTGTAAAAAAGCCGGGAGCAATAACCATCACATCGGCCGTCCTGGGCGGATTCCGGAAGGATCCGCGGACACGTGCCGAGGCAATGTCGCTTATCAAGGGTTGAAAAGGCTCAAGCGATTCTTTAACAGTCCGCATTTCTACACTTCGGGTAACTCTTTAATCGCTACTGCCAACGTTGCTGCTTCGTAATCTGCCAATCAATGTCACAAACCTTCTACATAACGACACCGATCTATTACGCGAACAGCCAGCCGCATCTCGGGCATCTGTATACGACGATCGTCGCCGACGCCGTTCACCGGTACAAAAAACAGCGCGGTTTCGACGTCTATTTTTTAACCGGAACGGATGAACATGGAATAAACATCCAGCGGGCGGCGGAGAAGGCAGGGCGCACGCCAACAGAGCAGGTCGATCTGATCTCGGGCGAACTGAAGAGAATGTTTCGCGATTTCGGACTTGATCCTGCTAGCGGCGGCTATGATATTTTCATGCGCACGACGGAACCGTTTCATTACGAAGCAGTTCAAAGGCTGTGGCAAACAATCGCCGCCCGCACGACGCCGAAGGGAAACAGCCCGATCTATAAAGGTTTTTACGAGGGCTGGTTTTGCGCTCCGTGCGCCGAATTTAAGACCGAGGACGAATACTACACTCCGGAGGATTCCGATCTTCCGTTCTGTCTCATCCACGAGCGGCCGCTGGATAAGGTATCTGAGGAAAGCTATTTCTTTCGACTATCGGATTACGGCGAGTTTTTGATCAAGACCATCGAAGAGAACTTGAACCTCGTCCGTCCGGAATCCCGAAGGAATGAAGTCCTCTCATTCGTCCGGGGCGGTTTGCAGGACCTTTCGATCAGCCGGGAACGCTCGTCTGTCTCCTGGGGCGTGCCGGTTCCGGGCGATGAAACCCATGTGATGTACGTTTGGCTAGACGCTTTGTCGAATTACATTACGGCGATCGGATACGGAAACGAGGAAAGGGCGGGTATAGGATTTGAGAAATATTGGGAGAACGTGACTCATTTCGTCGGTAAAGACATTCTGCGCTTTCACACCGTTTACTGGTTCTCGTTTCTAAACGCCGCGGGCATCAAGCTTCCCGATACTGTATTTGCTCACGGAATGTGGCTGGACGCCGACGGGCGAAAGATGGGCAAAACACTCGGCAATGTAATAAGCGTTGATGTATTACATGAACATTTTCAGGTAGATGCGGTGCGGTATTTTGCGCTGCGCGAGATGGTCTTTGGACAGGATGGCAAATTCGGTTACGAGAATCTGATCGAACGGACAAACTCAGACCTTGCGAGCGGTCTCGGCAACCTCGTAAGCCGTACGCTTTCGATGATCACAAAGTATCGCGAGGGCCTCGTGCCTGTCGGTAAGATCACCGAAGAGCATTATATTCACGCGCGTCGTGCCGGGCTTGATCCCGACGGCGGCGAGATCGTTTCAGTCTTACAGCACGCTCGCGACGAATTCTTGCGGCGATTCGACAGGTTTGAATTCAGCCAGGCGCTCGAGATCGTCTGGAGCGTGATCGCTAGAATCGATAAAATGATCTCTGACGCAAAGCCGTGGGAACTAGCGAAGGATGAAAAGCAATCGGAAACACTGAACGCCGTTTTATACCGTGCGACCGAGACGATTCGGTGGCTCGCGGTTTTACTTTACCCGGTAATGCCGGAATCATCGCGTGCGATATATCTGCAGCTCGGTCTCGAGGGAGACGTTGCCGAGATCGATCCGGCAGGCTTGGCGTGGGGTGAGCTTCGACCGCAAACAAGATTAGGCGAAACGTCGGGAATTTTCCCTCGCCTCGATAAAGCAAAAGTTATGAACGAAATAAACGAAAACGCCGCTGCATTGGAAAAGATTCCGGCGAGCGAAGCCCCAACCAAAGCCCTCTCGCCTGTCTCTGTCGCGACTCAACCCGAAAGGGATGAAGCGTTTATCACGATCGAAGACTTCCTGAAGGTCGAGCTTCGCGTGGGCGAAATAAAAGTGGCTGAACGTATTCCAAACGCCGACAAGCTCTTAAGATTTGAGATCGACCTCGGCGAAGACCAGCCGCGTCAGATACTCGCCGGTCTCGCCGAATACTACGAGCCGGAAAAACTGATCGGCCGCAAGGTCGTCGTCGTCGCAAACCTAAAACCCCGAAAAATGCGCGGCCTCGAATCGCAGGGAATGATCTGCGCCGCGTCGCTGGGCGAAGAAGACACGCCGGCACTTGCGACTTTTCTCGAAGATGTCCAGATCGGAGCGCGGCTAAAATGATCCTGATCGATTCTCACTGCCATATCGACGGCGAGCAGTTTGACGCCGATCGTGATGATGTCGTCGAGCGTGCGAAGGCGGCAGGTGTGGCGGCGATGCTGAACGTTGGTACCGGCGACCCGTGTTCGGATGATTTTAGAAAAGCTGTTGCGGCGGCGGAGAAATATGAGCGCGTTTACGCCTCGGTTGGCGTTCATCCGCACGACGCGAAGCTTTATGACGACGCTGCAGAAAACCATCTAATCGAGCTTGTAAGATCAAGCAGCAAAGTTATCGCCTGGGGCGAGATCGGGTTAGATTTTTATTACGACCATAGTCCGCGTGAAGTCCAGATCGACGTGTTCAGGCGCCAGATCCGAACGGCTCGCGAATTGAACCTGCCGATCATCATCCATAGCCGCGATGCGAATGATGCGACGGTCGAAGTGCTGACGAACGAATGTTCGGGAGGAGATTTTCCAGGCGGCATCATGCACTGCTTCGGCGGTACGGCGGAAATGGCGCATGTGTTGTTGAAACTCGGATTTCTGATCTCCTTCGCCGGGAATGTGACGTTCAAGAAAGCCGACAATCTGCGTACCTCGGCACGCGTCGTACCTCTAGACCGGCTTTTGATCGAGACGGATTGTCCGTTTTTGACGCCGGTGCCGCTTCGTGGAAAGCGAAACGAGCCGGCGTTTGTCGCGCACACGGCGGCGTTCCTCGCAGAGCTTTACGGCGTTGAGCGCGCCGACCTCGCCCGGCAAACCACGCAAAATTTCATGGGTTTTTTCCATCTTGATCTGGAATTGCACAATGTCTAATTACGGGTCAGAACCGAGAGCGTTAGCGACCGGCTTCTTTCGTACGTACCACGGAACCTAGTCGCTGCCGGTTTCGAGCGCTGACAAAAGCTACGCACTCCGCGTGTGTTATCATTTACAAAAACATGGCAAAAGAAAATTCATTCGATATAGTCTCAAAAACCGACTACGCCGAGATCGCCAACGCGCTTAATCAGACGATGAAAGAGATCTCGCAGCGTTTTGATTTCAAAGGCAGCAAGGCTGCTGCTGTCCTTCAGGACAAGGACCTTCTGCTAACGGCCGAAGACGATACGCGTCTCCGCAACATGAACGACATCCTTCAGGGAAAATTGATCAAACGGGGAATTTCGCTTAAGGCTCTTGACTATCAAAAGGCTGAAGCCGCGGGCGGCGGTACGGTCCGGCAGGTCGTTAAGGTGCAGCAGGGAATTCCGATCGAAAAGGCAAAAGAGGTTGTGAGATTCATCAAGGATTCGAAGATGAAGGTGCAGGCTTCGATTCAGGGCGAGACGGTCCGTATCTCAGGCAAGGACCGCGACACACTGCAGGAAGTGATCGCCGCACTTAAAGGGAAAGATTTTGGCATTGATATGCAGTTCGATAATTACAGGTCGAACTAGCCCTTTAAAATGCAGACATTCGCACAGGCAAAAGAAGAGTTACTGCCGCAGGTCACGGCACGAAAGATCTTCGGGCTGATCAAGCCGGAGATGGCTCTGGTCGAGGCCGAGTTCGAGCGGCAGGCGCGTTCTAACGTTCAGGTCGTCAATTATCTTGGCGAATATCTTCGCGTTTCGGGCGGGAAGCGTGTTCGGCCCGCTCTTCTTATTTTGACCAACTATGCCGTGGGTGGCCGCGCTTCCGATCCTAACGTGATCAAGCTCGCCACGGTGATGGAGATGCTTCACACCGCCACGCTCGTACACGACGACATTATCGACAACGCAGATCTGCGTCGAAGCCGTGCCTCGGTCAACGCGAAATTCGGCAATCAGGTTGCTGTGCTGATGGGCGACTGGCTATACATGTCGGCGTTCGAGACGGCGCTTGAGGAACGCTCGCTTGCCATTCTCGACATCCTGACCAATCTGACCAGAAAAATGACCGAGGGCGAACTCATCCAGCTAACGATGATCGGGAACGCCGATATTAGACAGGACGAATATTTCGACATACTCAGGCGAAAGACGGCGTATCTTTTCGCGGGCTGCTGCGAGATCGGCGCGATACTCGCCGGGGCCGATGTACCAACGCAAACAGCGATGCGAGATTACGGCATGAACCTAGGCGTTGCTTTCCAGCTCGCCGATGACCTGCTTGATTTTACGTCGAGCGAAGACGCACTCGGCAAAGCGGCCGGCGCCGACCTACTTGAGGGAAAGATCACGCTTCCGCTCATTCTACTTACGAATTCGGAACCCGCGGTTAAATCAAAGCTCGAAGAGATAATGTTCGACGGCAGTTACGGTCAACACTCGAAGCAATTCTTAATGGACAAACTCGACGAACATAATACTCTTGGCAAGATACGTATGACGGCTCTTGCTTACGCCGAAAAGGCTCGGAAAAACCTTGAAGTTTTATCGAAAACAGAGTATTGTTCTTCACTGGACGAGATACCGAGTTTCGTCATAGGCCGGAACAGCTAGCGTTCGTAAAAGGTGTTTTTACAACATGTTCGACGAGAATCTTATAGCAACACTTGAGATCAGCCTGCGGCAGACGCGCAACGCGCAGAACCGTTTGATGGCTCGGCTTCGCGAGGTGGAAAGCGAATCCGAACACCTTCGCGAAGAGATCCAGGCTCTTGAGAACAGTGCCGCGCAGACCGAATCGGCCATTGATAGTTTGCTGGTGAACCTCCGTTCGGGCAGGCGAACGCTCAACCCCGGAAAAACGATGCGGATCGAAGACGACGATTACGATCGGATTCCCGCCACCAGAGCTGTTGAGACGCCGCGTCCGGCACTGCAAAAGCCGGCGACCTATACGCGTCCCGCCGGATCGGTCTCGTACATCAGCCAGGCGAGCAGCCAAAGTCGGGTGCCTTTGCGCACGAATAATATCGAAGCGATCAGCCATCGCTTTTCCGACCGGACGATCACGCAGGCATGCACGCTGCTGTTGCGTGAAGCGGGCGGAGCACTGCACGTTCACGAGCTCTATAATTTGCTTGTCGCGGGCGGAATGGAATTTAAGGGAAATAATCCGACTATCTCGGTCGCAGTCTCGCTAAATCGGAACCGCCGGTTCCGAAAGGTCGCACCCGGAACCTTCGATCTCGTCATGCGGCAGGCGTCGCAGGCGGCATCGTAAAGGAAATTCGGTCAAATAGGTCTTTATATTATATAATTCGCGGGTGGCGGCAGATTGCTTCCACCCGCTGCTTTTTGTAGATGCCAATCGAAGTCTGCCGATGTGACCGCGAACGCCAGACGTTCGCTCTTGAATATGAAGAAAATAGTTTTCGTCGCTGTTTTTGCTTTTTTGTGCCTTTCGTCGTCGTCGGCCGCGGCGCAGAAGGTCCGCTTGCGTGCACAGATCACGCCTCAATGCACGCAGGTTCGGGCGAGCGCCGGTTGGAAATTCGCCGATCTTTACGGTGACGGCAATATTGCTGTCCAGGGAAGCTACGGATGCAACGGAGCGTTCATATACGACATATCAAATCCTGACAGTCCGATTCTGGCGGCATACTACAATCCGGGTGGAAATCAACAATTTCTCGAAGCGATAGTTGTCGGAAATCGAGGATATTTCGGCAGCGGTTTCGGCGATGGTGGTGTGCATATCGTGGATCTCACGAATCCGTATGCTCCGGTTCTGCTTGGCGTCGTCGATTCCACACACGGAAATGGCCATAACATCATTCACGAAATGATGGTCTACGACCAGAATGGTAAACGATACCTGATCGAGAATTACAATCAGCTCAGCAGTTCCCAGAAGATAATTAAATTCATCGACATCACCGACCCGACAGCACCCGTTCTAAAATGGAATCTAACGCCCGCCGACGTCACTTGGGTGCACGCGTTTCATATCCGCGGTAACAGGCTCTATACGTCCGGTTGGGGCGGTAAAGTAGAAATTTTCAATATTGCCGATATCGCCAATCAAGCACCGGCGTCGATCGGTGTAATCAATGGAAACTCGAATAACCACAGTACATGGACCAGTGAGGATGGGAATTACTTGTACTCATGCCGCGAAACATTCGACGGCGATCTGCGGGTCTACGACGTTCGGGACCCCGCACAGCCGCTTTTAGTTCGGAGCATTAGAGCTGGTGACCTGGGCTTGAACGCGGTGACCCCACACAACCCGGTTGTGGTAGGGAACAGACTGTATGTTGCATGGTACCAGGCGGGGCTTCAGGTCTTTGATATAAGCGATCCCGCGAATCCGGTTCGAATCGGACAGTATGATACTTTTGCTCCTCAGTTCGCTCCAACGGAACAGGAAAAAGCCCAACTTTCCTCAAATGATCCGCTCGATATGATTTGTGGAGGAGCGAATCTTCAAAATGTTCTTCCATCGTCATATAATGGCGATTGGGCAGTATATCCGTTTCTTGGCGAAACAAAAATTCTTGCCGGCGACCTGACTTCAGGACTTTTGATTCTAGATGCTTCAAAGGCCACCGCACCACCGAAAAATCTGGTTTCCGATTTTGACGGCGATGGAAAGACCGATCTGTCGACGTACTCGCCCGCGACCGGAACGTGGACCATCGAACGCAGTTCCGATTCCGTCGGAACGACCGTCGATTGGGGTTTTCCGGATGACGTGCTGGTACCGGGCGATTTTGACGGCGACGGAAAGGCCGATCAGGCGATCTGGCGACAGTCGACCGGAACGTGGTGGATGATCTTGAGTTCGAACGGCTCACGAACAGCGGTGCAGTTCGGAGCGGCCGGTGACGTTCCCGTCGAAGGCGATTACGACGCCGACGGCAAGACAGACATTGCAGTCTGGCGGCCATCTAATGGCGCTTGGTATATCCTTCAAAGTACGCTGGGTCTGAAGGTCGTTCAATGGGGAAAAAGCGGCGATAAAGTGATGACCGGCGATTTTGACGGCGACGGCAAGGCCGATCAAGTGGTGTGGCGGCCGTCCAACGGCACCTGGTACGTACTTCGAAGTTCATCGAGCATCCCGATCTTTGCATCATTCGGATCGAACGGCGACAAGCCTGTGTTCGGCGACTTTACCGGCGACGGATTGTCCGATTTCGTTGTGTATCGCCCTTCGACGGGGGTCTGGTACATACTCGACAGCAGCAACTCCTCATTCTCGGCGATCCGTTTCGGGCTTAGTGAAGACGTGCCGGTTGCCGGTGATTTCGACGGCGACGGCAAGGCCGATGTTGCAGTTTTTCGGCCGAGTGAAAACGTTTGGTACCGGCTTAATAGCTCCGACGGCGCTTTCTTTGCACGCATCTATGGGCAAAACGGCGATTTGCCGGCACCGGCATCAGTCAACCCGCAGTAACGAGGCGCGAGTTTTTGAAAAAAGCCCAATGTCAGAGTGCATCTTGACATTGGGCTCTTTCTTTCTAAGATTGCTCTATGAAATTGGTGCTGACCATTACGCGCGGTAGTCTAGAAGGCCGAAGCTTTCCGCTGGAAAGCGGCTTTTTGACGATCGGTCGCAGCGAAAACTGTACGGTCCGTTTCGATTCTACCCAAGAGAGGATCGCTTCAAAGCAGCATGCCTTTATCGAAGCAAAACTCGACGGCTTCTACCTGACGGATAACGCGAGCACGAACGGCACGCTCCTTAATGGGGAACGGATCGCGCAGCCTGCAAAACTTAATGACGGTGATTCTGTGCAATTCGGCCGCAATGGCTTGACGTCAACGGTTGCGATCGAACAGCCGACAGCCGCGCCGTCGAATGTCGATTTCCGCCGGTCACAGCTCGAGAATTATCAGTCTGCGGCCACTGCCGAACCGATCAACCTGCAGAACTCGATCTCGAACATCGGCCTCGGCCAGTTAGGTGCCGAGACGAAGCCGAGCCGGGCCGGGAAATATATAGGCATCGGCGTCACGATCTTTGCGATCGTTTTCATGGCATTGATCGTTGTCGCGATCACTTTCGCAAGCGTAGGCATCGGCCCGGCGATCGTGGCGTCGCTCGTTGCATTCACGCCGGCGATGCTTTACCTTCTGCCGTTCATGTGGCTCGATCGGTACGACCCGGAACCGCTGTGGCTGCTCGCGCTCGCTTTTGCTTGGGGAGCATTGGTCGCGGTGATCTTTTCGTTCGTCGTAAATACGTTTGTCGGCGTAGCCCTGACGATCGGTATCTCGCCCGATGCGGGACAGCTTGCCGGTGCGGTCTTTTCGGCACCGCTTTTTGAGGAAGGTTCTAAGGGCTTCGGTCTTGTCATTCTACTGATATTTTTTCGGAAGTATTTCGACGATGTGCTGGATGGCATAGTTTTCGCGGGCGTGATCGCTCTTGGATTTGCGACGGTCGAAAATGTGATGTATTACGGCACGGCGCTCGGCGAAGCGGGGATCGGCGCACTGATCTTTCTTTTCATAGTTCGCGGCATATTGTCGCCGTTCGCTCACACGACGTTTACGGCCATGACCGGTATAGGGTGCGGCATCGCCCGCGAATCGCACAACCGATTCGTGAAACTCGCCTTTCCGATCATCGGTTACGTTTTTGCCGTAACTTTGCATGCGATCTGGAACGGGCTTGCAATGTTCAGCGTCAGCTTGATCAAGCGGCTCGATCTGTATTGGATGTGCGAATCGATCGGCATGTACGGCAAGCTTGAAGGATTGTGTGCGTTTCTTGTCAGCTATTCTGTGCTCGAGGTGCCGCTCTTCTTGATATTTGTCGTCGCTGCATTTTTGATCATGCGGCGGCAAAACAAGATTCTCAAGGAAATGCTCGCGTTCGACATCGCCCGCGGTCTGATACCCGAAGCGCACGGCAAGATCGCTAGATCAGCGTTTCGTAGTTCCGGCTGGCTTCTCGGCGGCCTGTTCAGCGGCAAATACCGCAACCGGAGCCGTTATCTAAGGGCAATCGGAAAACTCGGGCTCAGTTATTGGCACATACAGCGGGCGACAGCCGCACAGGAAAATACGGGAAGTTTTCAACAAAACCCAGTCCTTCGGGAAGAAGTGCTCAGGTGGCGCGACCAGGTCGACTAACCCGGCAAGCTAAAACGTCCAGGCCAGGCTGCCGCCATAAGTGCGACGTCTGCGGTCGTAATACGGGACGATGGTCGGCATTAACTTAGTGGTCGTTCTTGTCGGCACGGCGTCCGGATCGTCGATCTCTTTGACGTGGTGTTTTCGGTAAACAAACCGGCCAACACCGAATCCTATCGCGCTTCCGACGACGATGTCGGAAAGAAAGTGATTGCGACCCGAATACCGCGACATGCTTACCGCGATTGCCCCCGCGTATGCGCCGTATCTGATAAATGGATGGTCGTGGTATTCGTAAGCGATCACGGTCGCGACCGACCAAACGGTTGACGCGTGACCCGATGGAAATGCATTTCCGGTCGTGAAGAATCGTCCATGTCCATTATCCGCATTCGGTCGCGGACGCTGCGTTGCGAACTTCAGGACCTGTGTGACGATGCCGGTATCGATCAAAGCCTCCGCCGCAAGTACGCCCGTCTCGCGAGCGCGTTGGTCATGGGTCGCGAGTCCGGCGAGATAAAATGCCCCGGCAACTCCGCCCGTCACGTATGCTTTACCCGCCCAGCTCACGTCTTTGCTGACAACTGGGAGTCCCCCGTTTCGGTCGACCCAAGCCGAAGTGTGCCGATCCGTCGCTATCAAGGCCGCCGTACCGAGTCCGAACGGAACCATCCATTTATAGTCTTTCGCGTTAAGGCCAAACGGCGATGTCCAGATGGAAGTCTGATCGTGGATTATATTTTTAATGAAGTGCTTTTCGGGGGAAATATTCCGAGCCGGCTTTGCGTTAGTCGTAGATGTCGCGGGTGTCGGGCTCGCAGCGGGAGCAGTATCCTGACCCAACACGGAAAAATGCGATCCCGCAAAAAGCAGCACCGAAACGAAGGCGGTCATCGCTGAGCTTTTGAACATATTTGCCCCCGGAAAACAGGTTTTAACGATCTAGTTAACAGCAAGAAGCATGCCTTGAATAGTACTGTCTTACATTCGCGCGCCGAGTCGAGTCGCAGCAAATGAAAAAGGGCTGTACCGAAACAGCCCTTTCGTTATCTATGAACTTTGGTAGGCCGAGCAGGGATTGAACCTGCGACCCGCGGATTAAGAGTCCGCTGCTCTGCCAACTGAGCTATCGACCCAAAGACAAACGGATTATATCAATCTGCTCGCGACGCTGTAAAGCCGTGTATCGAATGAATAAACGAGCTCGGCGATCGTTCAATTTTACTGAGGCCGGCGTGTTATTATAACGAGCGCTGCGGCGAAAGATTCCTAAATTCGCATAGTGAGCGCTCGTCGATCGCCATGCCCGATCTGACGGCCGTAGTGATCTGTCCCGATGAAAGAATGCCCGAAATGTGAGGTCTGTTACACGGACGATGTCGCCGTATGTCCGGCGGACAATACTCCGACGCGTCTGTCGCTGCCCGGCGGGCTTTTGCTTGCCGGCCGATATCTGCTCACGCGCCGGATCGGTCGCGGCGCGATGGGACAGGTCTATCTCGCGAACGACAATAAGTTCGAAAATCGTAAGGTTGCCGTAAAAACCGTTCGTCAGGACATTCTCAGCAGCGAAGACCTTCAGGAAGGCGAGGCGATCGTGCGTTTTGAGCGCGAGGCCCAGGCGGCAGCGTCGATACAGCATCCGAATACGGTCAGCGTTACGGACTTCGGCGAGACGGCCGATGGCGTTTTCTATCTGGTAATGGAGTACGTCGAAGGCGAGACGCTGCACCGTTTGCTGCGCCGCGAAGGCACTTTGCCGGTAAAACGCGCCGTGCACTTGATTCGGCAGATCGCGGACGGCGTGGGAGCGGCCCACGAGATCGGCATTCTTCACCGTGATCTGAAGCCCGCCAATATTTTCCTCATGAATAAGGGAAAATCCGGCGACGGGTTTATAAAGGTTGGCGATTTCGGACTGGCGAAGATCACAACGCGAACGGTAACCGATATCAGTTCGAACGCAACGCCGTCATCCCGCGGAATAATCGGCACACCCGAGTTTATGTCGCCCGAACAGATGCAGCCCGAAACGGGCGTCGACGCACGGGCAGATCTTTACGCACTTGGAACGATCGCGTACCTGATGCTTTGCGGCAAAACACCATTCACAGGCGATATGATGCAGCTCGTAATGCAGAAAATCATGCATAAGGCTCCGCTCATTTCGTCAGTGCGGACTGACATTCCTTCGGACGTGGAGCGGGTGATAATGCAGTCGCTCGAGATCGATCCCAAGAGCCGTCCGAGCAGCGTTTCCGATTGGATCGAGATGCTCGAGGACGCAGCCGCAGATGTCGAAGATAAACGCCGAACCGGAATTTCGCGTCTTGTTGTGCTCGGCTCGCCAAATTCCGAGGTCTACGTAAACGACGAACGAAAGGGAAGCATCGGCAGTTCGGGCCGCGTCGTGTTGACGGACGTTCCAGCCGGCCGTCACATTCTTCGGGTCGCGAGAGCCGGTGAAAAAGACGACGAACGCGTAATCGAGATACGCGAAGGCGGCGACGAACAAGTTATTCAGGCACAGCTTCGGTCGTACAATCAGCCGGGAAGTAAACCGTCGCCGTCGCAGGGAAGCGGCAGTGGCGGAATGCATTCGAGCGTCATGCCGGGAATCGTCGCATGTTCGAATTGCGGTTCACGCTTTGCCGAGGGCGTCAGATTTTGCGGCCGCTGCGGCAGCCATTCCTTTTCGCTGATCAGCTCGGGCGACTCGCCGACTTCGTTTCCGTGCCCCCGTTGCTCAAATATGCTTTCAGAGAATTCGAAATTCTGTGGACGCTGCGGACTCAACATTGTTCCGGCCGCTCCGTCAGCCTCACGCACACCTCAATTCACCTCCAGCCAATCGTCGCCTGCGGCGCAAGCCGAACGTATTTGCAGCCGATGCGGCGGCGTGTTTCCCGCCGACATAAGATTTTGCGGTCGTTGCGGAAGCGGACTCGCCTGACCGCATCACAAACCTGCAACGGTCGCCTTTCGAATGTCGTATGGGTATAATATTGCCGAACGTTTCCCGTTCTAGCCTCGAGCGAAATTATGAAAAGGTGTCCCACATGTGGAAGGTCGTACACCGACGCGAATATAAATTTCTGCCTTGATGACGGCGAATTGCTTATGGATTCGGCATCTTCGTCGGGCAATTCGCCCTTCGCGGACGATTCACCGTCGACCGTGGTTCTCGATCCTTCGCGGCAAACCAACCCGTCGACGTGGCAGCCGAACAGCTCTCCGCCGCAATGGCAGACGCCTTCAGCGATTCAGCCGCGTGAGCAGTTTGGGATCGCCGCAAATCTTGGACAGCGCGATCAAACGCTCCCGACCATTGCTTTAGTATTAGCGATCTGTTCGTGCTTCCTCGTTTGCTGTTCGGGCGGAATATGGCTTGGGCTTCCCGCGGCAGTTGTGGGATTTCTCGGCATGCGTAACGCGGACAGCAACCCGACGCGCTACAGCGGCCGCGGACTTGCCGTCGCCGGCATGGTCATCGGGATCGTCACGTTCCTTGCTTCCATCGTGTTTCTTTTTTTCGGCATCATCACCCGCTAACAAGGTAGCGGGCGAATTAGTTTCCTTATAATCTTTTCAATGCGTGTAACACTGCATGTTGTCGCGGGGCCTCAAACCGGTAGAGATTTTACATTCGATCAACACGATACATTCATGATCGGCAGAAGCGAGGACGCACAGTTCTGTCTTCCGCACGATCGTTTCTTCTCGCGCCATCACTGCATTCTCGAGATCGCGCCGCCGCAGTGTTTTCTTCGTGACCTCGGTTCGACGAACGGCACGTTCGTAAACGGGATTCGCGTCGATTCGGCGCATCTGAAGCACGGCGACCGGTTACAGGGCGGCGAAACCGTTCTTGAGGTCGAAGTGGCGAGCGATCGGATCGATTCACGTGGGTTCGCGCGTTCGGCCTCGGATAAAAGCGAACCCTCGGTAATCAACATACAATGTCTAAACTGCGGCGTTCTTGCCAAAACTGAAGCATCGCGTCCGGATGCCAAGCTATCTTTCTTATGCGACGACTGTCGCGAACAGCTCAAGAAAAATCCGCAGCCGATCCCAAATTACCAGATGATCCGCATGCTCGGCCAAGGCGGAATGGGCAGCGTCATGCTAGCGCGAGCCGTACGAACAGGCGAACCTGTTGCCATTAAGACGTTGCTGCCTGAGGTGGCCGTTAGCGACCAGTCGATCAAGCGTTTTATGCGTGAGATCGAGGTATCATCGTCGCTTCGTCACGGCAACATCGTGACCTACATCGAGCACGGCACGCACAACGGCATCATTTATCTGGTTACGGAATACGTCGCCGGAATGGACGCGGCGAAACTTGCCAAGTCGCGCGGCGGTAAGCTTACCTTCGGCGAAGTCGGCAAGATCATCGAACAGACACTTTCGGCTCTGGATTTCGCTCATTCACTCGGCTTCGTCCATCGTGATATCAAGGAACAGAATATTCTCGTGGACGGTGCATTTCCGAATTACTTAGCGAAGCTGACGGATTTTGGCCTTTCGAAAAGCTATAAACAATCCGGGATGAGCGGCGTGACAATGGTCGGCGACGTGGCGGGAACGATCGCTTACATGCCGCCGGAACAGGTGCGTGATTTCAAAGAAGTGCGTCCGCCGTCGGATATCTACGGAGTTGGCATGACGGCCTACAGTCTATTGACGGGAGCTCACGCTCTCGACATCGGCCCGAAGGCCGGCATCTCGGAAACCGTAAAAGCTATCTTCGAAAAACCGATAATTCCGATCGCCGCTCGCGAGCCGAGTGTTCCGGTCCGCGTTTCGGCAGTGATAGAAACCGCCCTCGAAAAACAGGTCGAGCTTCGCTGGCGAAGCGCCGGCGAGATGCGCGAAGCTCTTCTCCGCGCTCTGGAAGCCTCAGGTTGATTTTCCTAAAGTGTTTTAGTGACTTTTTCGAGCGAGCGCGGCGCATCGGGATCGATGTCCTTTGCCGCGGCGAGGTGCGCCGCAAAAAGCTGTGCGGGCACGATGAACGGAATGGGCGACAGAAATTCCTCGATATCGTCTGGCATAATCAATGACCGCGTCGAGAGCTTGGCAATCTTAGGATCGTTTGTTATCGACATGCTGTCTGCGTTGAGTTCACCGAGGCGCTCGAGCAGATCGATACTGCTCTTTTGCGTCACCCCTTTCGGCCCGAAAAGAATTGCGGGAAACCGTCGCTCGACGATCGCAAGCGGTCCGTGAAAGAAATCGGCAGTCGAGAATCGCTCGGCGATGACGTAGCACGTTTCCATTAGTTTCAACGCGAGCTCATATGCGTTTCCGTAATTCATGCCACGCCCGACGACGACGCAGTTCTCCATAAAGACGTAACGCTGCACATGTTCCTCGACCTGTGGTTCGAGTTCTAGAGCCTTCGAAACTAATGCGGGTATTTTGTGAAGATCCAGCCGGCGATCGCCGATCGCATTGGCCAGCATAGAGAGAAGCAGCATCTGGCCCGTGTAGGTTTTAGTGGCCGCGACGGATTTCTCTTTGCCTGCGTGAATCAGCAGCGCCTCGTCGGCGGTCGACGCCATCTGCGAATTTCCGTCGTTAGTTATTGCTAGCGTGAACGCACCGCCGTCACGGGCCCGATCCAGAACGTAATTGATGTCCGTGCCTTCGCCGGACTGCGAAACCCCGATCACCAGGGCGCGGTCCAGGCGCAGCTTTGCGTTGTACAGCGTGAACACAGCCGGAGCCGAAAGGGAAACTGGAATGCCGGTCGTCACTTCGAGCAGATATCGCCCGAAGAGCGACGCATTGTCCGAACTGCCGCGGGCCACCAACACGATCACGTCAATGTCGCGCTGGCGAAGGAAATCGCCGATTCGCGTTATTTTGTCGCGTTCTTCAATCAATGTTCGCTCGAGGGCCTGAGGCTGCTCGGCGATCTCATCCAGCATGAGAGACATACGATAACTAATAACCTAGATCAATTTGGTTTGGGAGTCGACGTGATCCGCCTCGGTCATCTCCGTCATGACGGAGTTGATAGCCCCGCCGACGAGTATGGCTAACCCAGTCAAATACATCCACAGCATCAAGATTATCACGGCACCCAACGATCCATAGGCTTTATTATACGTATTGAAGAAATGAAGGTAAGTCCTAAAACCTCCGCTTAAAATCATCCACAACAAGATCGCAACCACGGCGCCGGGGCTGATCCAAACCCATCGGAATTCTTTGAAACAGGGAATCCAGCTATAGATGATTCCCGTGGCGATCAACATCACCGCTACTAGAGAGATCCATTGTATCGATACCAGTAGCCAGGGCGACGAAACTTCCAGGCCGACCGACCCGAATGCGAGGTGAACGAGCTGCCATCCTGCGGCAACGCCTCCGAGCACGATCGCTATGAGTACGATGAAACCAAGCGTGAGCACAAGCGACTGCAGCTTCGCGGACCACCACGACCGCGTTTCGCTTAGCTCGTAAACCGCATTGAGTGCGCCGCGGATACTATCGACGCCGGCCGAAGCCGACCACAATGTGACGAAGAGGCCCAGTGTCAGCTTGCCGCCGGAACTTGCTGCGACGATCTCGTCAAGCGTTTTTTGCACAAGGTCGAAGGCACTTCCGGGCAGGATCTGAGCGAGGTATGTGTAAAGCTCGGCCTGCAAATTCTCTTTCGAGTTAAGCACGATCCCGAAAAGTGTGACAAGAAAAAAAAGCAGCGGAAAAAACGCGAAGGAAAAATAGAACGCGATCTGTGCTGCACGGCTCATCACATCTGTCGACGTAAACTTTTCGTAAAGCTTACAAAAAAACGTCTTCCACCCTTGCCCACCAAAGAGATCCATATGAATCATTATGCGAATATTATGCCAGTTCGACAATATTCGCATTCAAAACGCTTTCGATGTTAGCGAAACAAACGCGGCACCCGGCGGTCGATACCGCACGTTATTTCGTACGAGATCGAATCAGTCATTGATGCGATGTCTTCGGCCAGAATGCGCCGAGTTCCGTCTTCGCCGATAACCGTCACATCGTCGCCTTCGCACGCTCCGGCGATCGACGTCACATCAACCATAGTCCAGTCCATCGACACACGGCCAACCACCGGAGCATATTCGCCTCGAACGATCACCCGGCCTTTGTTGGACAACGCACGTAAGAACCCGTCCTGGTAACCGATCGGCAGAGTCGCAACCCGCATTCGATCGTGCGCGGTGAACGTCCGGCCATATCCAAGCGTTTCTCCGGCGTAAACATCCTTGATCAAAGCGATCCGGGTGACGAGCGAAAGTACCGGCCGAAGTTCTGGTTTTTCGATGCCTTTCGGCAACACGTCGCCGCCGAGACCGTAGAGAACTCCGCCAAGCCGAACCATGTTTCCGAGGGCATTCGGATGAGCGACCGTTCCCGGCGAATTTGCGATGTCCAGATACGCCGGCTTATGGCCATGCTCGCGAAATGCTTCGACGGCGGAATTAAAACGAGATACCTGCAGGTCTGTGAATTCGTTCTGCGAAAGGTCGTCCGCCGCAGCGAGGTGGGTCATCATTCCTTCGACGCGCAAGTTGTGAAACCGATTTAGCGCCGCCGCGAATTCTGACACGGCGTCGTGCCGGATACCTATGCGCCCCATACCCGTATCGATCTTCACGTGGATCGCGGCGACCGTTCCGCGTTCCATTGCCGTTCGATCAAGCAGATCGGCACGATCAATTTGAAAGACTACGGGTGTGAGATTAAAGTTCAGGACGAGTTTTTCCTGGCCGGGCCAAAATCCGCCGAGGCAAAGGATCAATTTCCGAATTCCTGCTTTGCGAAGTTCGACGCCCTCTTCCGGAAGAGCGACACCAAACCAATCGATTCCTTCAGCTTCAAGTCGTTTCGAGCATTCAATAGCTCCGTGACCATATGCGTCGGCCTTCACGACCGCCATGTATTTCAGCGGCTTATCGACAAATGTTCGAACAGAATTAAAGTTATACGCGAGGTTGTTTAGATCGATGATCGCACACGTCGGACGATGGTCGATAAATTCTTCCATGAATTTAAATTTGCAGGTTAATTAGGGCGGTGTAAATTACTGCAGTTAAAGCATATCGGATGTTCAGCGTTTGCTTTAAATGTTCGCATTCGCACGCTTAAAGTAGTTCTTAAAGCGGTATATTACCGTGTTTTTTAGGCGGATTGTTATCGCGTTTGTTTTGCAGCAGTGTAAGAGCCCGAATAAGCTTTGGACGGGTGTCTGCCGGGTCAATAACTTCATCGATATAGCCGCGTTCGGCCGCGACATACGGATTAGCAAATTTCTCCTCGAATTCCGCGACGTTAGCTTTCCTGAATTCCTCGCCCTTTTCGGCAATTTCCTTTCTCATCAGCACTCCGACGGCGCCTTCGGCTCCCATCACGGCAATCTCCGCGCCTGGATAAGCAAAATTGATATCGGTCCGAATGTGCTTCGACGCCATAACGCAATACGCTCCGCCGTAGGCTTTGCGCGTAATCACTGTGATCTTCGGGACCGTCGCCTCAGCGAAGGCGTACAGAAGCTTCGCACCGTGCCGGATTATTCCCTGATGTTCCTGATTTACGCCGGGAAGAAAACCGGGCACGTCCTCGAAAGTGATCAGCGGAATATTGAAGCAGTCGCAGAACCGAACAAACCTAGCCGCCTTGACCGAAGCGTCGATGTCGAGGACGCCTGCTAAATACGCCGGCTGATTCGCAACGATACCGACGGAAAAACCGCCAAGCCGTGCGAAGCCGACAACGATATTGGCTGCGTATCGCTCCTGAACCTCGAAAAAATACCCCCTGTCCGCGACGCGGTTTATTACGTCGCGAATGTCATAAGGTTGATTCGCGGATTCGGGAACCACGCCGCGAAGCGATTCGTCTCGCCTGTCGGACGGATCGTCCGTCTCGACAAACGGCGGATTCTCAAGGTTGTTTGAAGGAATGAAAGAGATCAATTCGCGAGTGATTTGCAGAGCGTGCTCATCGGAATCAGCCGCGAAATGTGCAACGCCCGATTTTGTGTTGTGTGTCAACGCACCGCCGAGTTCATCTTTGGTCACTTGCTCGTGCGTCACGGTTTTTATTACATCCGGACCGGTGATGAACATATAGGATGTGTCCTTCACCATGACGTTGAAGTCGGTGATCGCGGGTGAATAAACGGCACCGCCGGCACACGGGCCAAGAATGCAGCTTATCTGGGGAATGACGCCGCTCGATAGAACGTTTCGCAGGAAAATGTCTGCATACCCGGCGAGGCTTACCACGCCTTCCTGAATTCGTGCACCGCCGGAATCGTTCAGGCCGACAACCGGAGCACCCACCTTCAGAGCCATGTCCATGATCTTGCAGATCTTTTGCGCATGAGTTTCAGACAACGAACCGCCAAATACTGTAAAATCTTGTGCAAAAACGAACACTTCGCGTCCGTCGACCAGTCCGTGACCCGTCACGACGCCGTCGCCGGGATATTTTTGTTTCTCAAGCCCGAAGTCAGATGAGCGATGCACAACGAACTTGTCGAATTCTTCGAAACTTTCCTCGTCCAGGAAAAACGCGATCCGTTCGCGGGCAGTGAGCTTGCCGGACGCCCGCTGTTTCGCAAGACGCTGCTCACCACCGCCCTGTTCGGCGAGTTGCGATCTTTTCTTTAACTGCTCGAGTTTGTTTACGACGCGTGATTCAGGTTGCATTGCTGTTAATTCTAGCCGCGACCGTGCTTTTTGCAAATGCCGGAAAGCCGGCGGTTGACGCGCCGTGCGTCGTATCGATCGTTGTTGGTCTGCGTAAAATACCGCACGATGCGGCATAATGTTGCGGATGGACCAGCCGCAAAAGATAAATAGCCGCGATAACGCCCGCATCAAGAACGCTCGCGCTGTACGCGACGGCCGCGAAGCCGCCCAGATATTCATTGAAGGCTGGCGCCTATCCGAAGAGGCTGTTTCTTCGAATCTTGCCATAACGGAAGTATTTCTTGTCGAAGGATCCGAACATCACGAACGTCACAAATCGCTTGTCGAAAGACTCAGTACTCGAAATTTAGATGCGATCGAGATATCGGAACCGGTCTCCCGATCGTTGTCAGACACCCGCAGTCCGCAGGGAATATTCATTATTGCGGAACGCCCGGGCGCCGGTCTCGGCGCGGTCGAGAATGCATTTGGAGAGAGTTCTCGGATCGCTATATTGCTCGACAGGGTGAACAATCCGTCCAATCTCGGCGCGATCGTCCGCACGGCGGAAGCCGCAGGCGCAGCGTGCGTTTTCGTGTCGCAAGGATCCGCCGACGCGTTTTCGCCGAAAGCGCTCCGCGCGTCGATGGGTTCAGCGTTTCGGCTGCCTATTGTGGAAGATTGCGATTTGAGTGATGTTATTCGATGGGCTGCCGAGCAAAAGGCTGTCACGACCGGTGCGACGGTTAACGGCGGAACGCCGTACATTGATATCGACTGGAGCTTAAAACGATTGCTGATGTTCGGTTCGGAAGCTAACGGCATCGGCGACGATGAATTAGGCAAACTCGACGAGCTAATTCGGATACCGATGATACACGGCGTCGAGAGCTTGAATCTTGCCGTGGCGTGCGGCGTGATACTTTTCGAAGCTAAACGTCAGAGTTAACGAACCGGAAGGCCGAAATTCGCGGATGTGTTCACGTTCGCATTCGCATTTGACGCGCTACCGTTAGCGGTGTTGGCCGCGTATATGTCCTTGGCGAACGTCTCGGCCGCACCCGGCGTTTCGATCATGGCCGTAGCCATTGCGATCTCGATCGACAGCGTCTTCGCGTTCTTTGGATCAGCTTGCGCAAGCCGATTCTTTGCTTCATTGAATGCACGTTTTGCTTCCCAATATTTTCCGGTCAATAGGAAGGCCCGCCCGAGCAAAAAGAAATCATCCGCGTTCTCTGGACTCGCAGCATTCGCATTTAGAAATGCCGCAGGGTCCTTGTCGACCAGCCGCCTTCCGTCTTCAAATGCGGTAAGCGGTACGTTGGAGCTTTGCTCGACAAGCGTCGGCAGCGGCTGCGGTTCCAGCTGTGGAATAGGAGCGAGAAGGAAGTAATATGCTGCCGCACCGAGCAGTGCCCCAATGATCAGCAGGAATGCGGCGGACACGAGCTTAGAAAATGGCGAGTTTTGGCTCGCTTCGGTTTCGAGATAATCGTTGTAGTTTTTCAGAGCGACTGCCGAAGGAATGTCCACCGTAACCGGAGCTTGGGCAGGTACGACAACGCTCGAAGACTTATATTCGGTATTTTGCGAGAGCTCGTCCGACGGGTACGATTCTTCATCGCCAAGATCGAATGACTCGAAGACAGCGGTGCTGTCGTCCGCCGCAACAGCACCCGGAGCGTCCAGCCCAATTTGCCCTGAAACGTCTTCGATCGGCCTCGCCGTTGCGACGGTGTCAAAATCACCAGCAACATCCCTCGTTTGCGCGGCCTCAAATCCAATGTCTTCGCCGACTGGGATCGATGCCTTCGTATCGTTTGCGCCACCTTCGAGATGAACTACGATAGCAGTGAGATTGTCCTCTGCCCCGCGTTCGTAACATGTTGCCTTCAGGCGGTTTGTAATCGCCGCAGGGGTGGCAGCTACTTCGAATATCTCTTCAATTTCACGGTCGGGAATATGTCTGGTGATGCCGTCTGAACAAAGCAGGAAATAACTGCCTGGCTCGACCATCACCGTCTTAATGTCGACATCCACAGTTGCTTCTGCTCCAAGTGCACGGCTGATGACATTTCGGCTGGGATGATTCAATGCCTGTTCTGGCGTCATTCGGCCCGCCCGCACTTCTTCCTCAACGACGGAATGATCGTCGGTCTCCCGGTGGATTCTAGCGTCGGGTGCAACCCGATACACGCGCGAATCGCCGACGTGGCCGATAGTCGCAATATTTCCCGTGATCTGTAACGCCACTATCGTAGTCGCCATCGAAGCAAGTTGCGGCAAGTCCTGCGCCATATGGAAGATCGCCTCGTTCGCACGTTGAATGGCGAGGCGCATCACGTCTTCGGCATCGGCGAACTGCGATTGATGCATGAACGCCTCTCCCAAAATTTCGACTGCCATCTGCGAGGCGACGTCGCCTGCCTGGGCTCCGCCCACGCCGTCTGCCACGACAAAAAGCCCGTGATCGATCAATTCAAGATGTGAATCTTCGTTCTCCGGACGTTTTTCGCTTAATCCGCGGTCGGTTACAGCCGACGAAGTGATTTTTGTGGTGGCGCCAGTTTCCATAGTCAGGGTCAATTATTTACCAGCGAAATGCTTACCATAGTGTGGCTTACAACCTTAAACCTGATGCGATGCGTTAAATTCTGCGTGCTTCCTATCGATCGCATTGCGATGCGAAAACGCCATCAGCATACCCAACATTACGAAACTAGTGATCAAGGAAAAACCGCCGTGACTGACAAACGGGAGAGTGATGCCGGTCATCGGTAAAGCTCGTGTGATACCGCCGATATTTACCAGCGCCTGAAAGCCGAGGAACGCGACCAAGCCGACCGAACATAGTTTGCTGAACATGTCGCGGCAGTCCAAAGCCGTTCGTATGCCTGCACTTACGAGCACGATAAGGGCCAAGGTTACCAACAAACCCCCGAAAAGTCCAAGTTCCTCGGCAAGCGCCGCGAAAACATAATCGGAGTCAGCGACGGGAATTAATTCCGGATAGCCGAGCCCCAAACCGCGGCCGGTCGTTCCGCCGGAAGCCAGCCCGAAAGTCGCCTGTGCGGGCTGAAATGCGAGGATGTCGAACCACGCGTCGATGTTGATCGTCCGCTGCATTTCCGGATTCTCGGCAAGCATTTGCGGCAGGTCTGGATCCCGGTCAACGAGCTTTTTGTAGTAATCGTCGTAGTCATTTTTCCACCAAACGGTTTCGGGCGTCGGCGGCGTAAAACCGTCAAGCCAAAGATGGAACCGCTGCTGGATGCGATTTGGGAGGACGGTCTTAACGGGCCTTGCGAGCGTCGGCAGCAGTGGTATCTTTTCCTGCATCTTCTCTGGCAGGGCTCCCACGATCAAGATGCTCGCGACAAGCAGAACACTTCCCACGAGAACGAACCGCTGCGAGAAACGCCGCACGGCGATTAGATACAGAGTCGCGTAAACAGCGCTGAAAACCATCATCTGGCCAAAATCTTTCAAAACAAAGAAGGGTACAAACGGGATAGCAGCCATGACGACCAGCGGAAGCACGTCCTTGGCCCGCGGAATACCCCAGTAGGTGCGCGCCAGATTCTTATATAAGACAGCCAGGATCGCCGCAAATCCGATCAAAAAGGGGATTTTCGACGGCTCCCACGGCGTCATATTCCCGATTGACTTTCCCGCTCTCGATGTGATCGCCGCTATAAAAAGCGGAACGAGTGTCAAAAGCACGATCAGGAAACCGTTGCGCTGGATTATCGTCAATACACGGTCGCGTCGGAGCAGCAGGAACGCGGCTATCAAGCCGATGATACCCAGAAGCGGATTCATCGTGCGACCGGACGTGATCACTGTCCAGAAGGTGTCGTCGGCGGGTCTCGGCGATTCGACAGAAAGATTGACGGGCGACGGCGGTGTGGGCGGCAGGCCCATTATCTGCTTTTTTTCGACCGAATAGTTTTCCTGAATGTAATGCATCTGCAGCGTGTGGATCTTTTGCTGCCGAGCTTCCGCCTTATCTTTTCGCGAGGTATATTCAGGGTCGCTGAACAGCCTGTACTGTATCGTCAGTCCGACTGAGAACATCAGCACCGCTGCCGTGTACGCGGTCCAATTTCCTTGAAACTTTGCAAACTTCGAGAGAAAGACCGGCACGATCGCCAGGATCGCGAGAAGGAAAATATTTCGAAACGCCGCAAGCGACGATGTCTCGTAGCCGCGGATCAATCCGCCGTAATAGATCGAATAATGCGAGATCGCGGTTAGCACTACGATCAGGAAAAGGATGAAAAAATGTGACGAAGTACGATTTTTCATCTAGCGGCCTTCTTTTTCTTTCCGACAGCCGAGGATGGTGCGGATGAGGCTTTCGGTTTATATTGATCGCCCAGCAACCCTAGTTCGCGTGCCTTTAGAATCACATTTGCTGCGATGGGGGCGGCAGTTGTGGCGCCGAAACCGCCGCCTTCGACAACGACAGAAATGGCGACTTGAGGTCTCTCGAGCGGAGCGATGGTTATGAACCAGCTGTCGGTCCGTTCATACATCAAAGGGGCGTCATATTCCACCCAGTTTCCGTTTGCGTCCTTGCGCCGCTGCTTGACGGTTTTCAAGCGTCCAGTCTTGTCGTCATAGAGCAACGCCTGTTTTTCGGCTGTGCCGGTCTTACCGCCGGTGCGTATTCCGGTTCCAGCGAGCTTAGCGGCGAGAACCGTTCCGGTACCGCCGGATTCTTCAGTGACAGTCGCCATGATCCCGCGGATCTGGGCGGCCTGCTGCGGCGAGAGGACTTGCGCGAATGGCTGCGGAGGTTGATCGGCTTCGATACGCGGCTTCATCAAATCTCCGTCCATGTTCCCCGGAATGGCAGCAAGCAGCGCCATTTGAAACGGCGTCATTTGCCCGGCGTAGCCTTGACCCATTCCTTCCAGCCCGAGATCAAAGAGGGAAATGTCTTTGCCGACGACGATCGTCGACTGCTGCGGAGCGAGAGCGCCCGCGATCGCCGGAGTACTGGTATTTAGGATGTTCGGGAAAAATCTTTGCAGCAAAGCGTCATCCGGATCATCGACCGCGCCGATGCCGACGAGGTTTGCCGTTTCACGCAAACGCTCGCGGCCAAGCTCTATCGCAAGCTGTGCGAAATATTGATTGCTTGAAACCTTGTAGGCAAACGTAATGTCCTTTTCCTGGCAGCCGCCATCGCAGGCACCGGATACAGTTCCGTCCGGCCCGAGCTTCTGCGTCGCGTCGACTATCGGACGCGAATTGCGCGTCGGTCGAAATCCTTCGGCGTAGCTCGGGAAAACGGCGTTCTGCTTTCCGGCCCGAAAGGCCGAGATCATCGTGAACGTTTTGAAAGTCGAGCCCGGGACGTAAAATTCTCGCGTCGCGCGGTTCAGCAGCGGCTTGTCGCGCTTGTTTCCCTCGAGTTTTAGGTAATCCTGCAAGTCCCGAGCTTCCGACAAGTTAAAGGAAGGGTTCGAATACATCGCCAGAATATCACCGGTCTGCGGATTAAGGACGACGATCGCACCTTTCTTTCCTTCAAGTTGATTGGCGATATAGGTTTGTAAACTCTTGTCGATAGTGATCCTAACGTCTTTTTGTTCGTCCTGTTTATGCTTGATCTTCGTCAGGACTTCCCAGGCTTCAGGCAGCGGGTCGGCAACCTTTTTGTAAAGTGTTCGCTCCAGTCCGGGCGTGCCGCGTTCTGTGCCCAAGAGATGTGCCATCTCGTGTTCGAGTGAAAAGGATCGTCGTATATCACCGTCGGCGCCGATCTTGTAATACGCGAGAGCACTGTCGAGTTTGCCGGTGCGATCCAGCATCCAGCCTCTGAGCGTAGATGACGAGGCCCGGCGGTTTCGAAGGTCTTTATAGGCTAAAGCCTGAAACTGTTCGTTCGAATCGTCGGCAAAATATGTCCAGTAAACCTGAAAGCCGAACACGGTAAAGGCAAGCAGTATAAAAACATACTGCCACACGCGAATGCTCCGGTTTGCGATCGTCTGCGTCAGTCTTTTGGTTACTTCTCTTGGTAGTTCGAGCTCAAAAAGAAACTTTGGCCTATTGAAATTATCGAAAAACGAAATGATTAGAAATCCGATGAGAATGCCGATGCCGATAATATAAGCGATACTGAGGCCGGCCGGAGTGCGCTCGAGAACCTGGCTGCCGAAAAGCGATTCGGGCCGAAGTTTGTTCCAATCGAATTGTGCCAGCAAAATCAAAAACATGATTGCTTAGATCTCTGTAGCGTCGAACTGAGATCCGGTTTCATCGGTCGCCGCTTCTGTATCGTTTTTCATTGCGAATTCGAAGTCTGTGATCTTGTATGATTCGGCTGTTGGCTCGACGCCCTTTTCCAACGACTCGTTCTCGAGTCGGAATGTGACATCCACGCTTCCAAATTTCACCAAGTCGGCGCAATCGATCTCGACTGCCTTTCCATACGCGATACGGACGCCATTTACGAAAGTTCCGTTCGTAGATCCCGTATCTGCAATTGCGAGCCGGCCCAGGGCGTTTATCGTTATTGACGCATGCACCTTCGACACGCTCGCATCGTCGATCACAATATCGTTCTCCTTGGTCCTGCCGACGCTCAAACGCTTACCTTGCCGGATCCACCGAGAACGCCCGATCGCGCTGCGAGAATCTGTGAATTCAAAACTAAGTTTCGAGGTTTTCGCCAGCGGCAGGTCCGGCGGTTGTTCGGTCCGTATGACGCCGGGCATATCGACGCCCATTTCAGCTTCGCCGCCGTCATCAACAAACTTGTCAAAGCTCACGTAAAGCTTTACGCCGGATGTGAAATAGTCTGGTTTTACTTCGATAGAAAGCGGCGCGTGCGTGTAATAGCGCCGGTCGTTGATGTGATCGACTGCTGCAGCTAGCAGCTCGTTTTCTAGTTTTCGAAGCGCGTCCTCGCTGTCCGTCGAGAATTTATCCCACTGCATTTTCAGTTTTATGTTATGCGGGACGAATTTCGCGTTTGCGGCATTCTCGCGGACTTCAGAGTCAAGCAACGCTTTCAGGCGTTCGATCAGTTCGCTCGTCGCGAGGGTGCTGGATGGTTTCCAACCGCGCCCGAGCAGACGGTCGAAAATATCGCCGACCTTAGCCAGCACACCCTGAACCAGCCAATCCGGCGTCACGCTTTGTTTAGGCGATTGAGGTGTTTCGGACATTCAAAAGATAAACGATATGTCGCTCAAATTTGTTGCCATTCTAACGGAAAGACTGAGCGATGCAAAGCAATCGCAATATCGCTCTCGCGAAGAAGCCCCAGCGTCGTTACTGCTGCTACACACTTATGTCATTTCCGAACTTTGATTCTATAATATCGTATTGGTGTTGGGCGGATAGTCAGGATTCGGTACGACGGCGGTTGTTGGGAATGCGAGAGCTTTCATTACTAAATTGCAGGCTGGATAAACGCTATGACGTGGCGCGTGAGCTCGGGCGCGGCAGTTATGCCGAGATCTTTGTCGCTCATGACACGATGTCGGCGCCGCATTCGCCGCACAGCACGGTCGTTATCAAAGCTCTAAATGTTTTTCTTCAGGACGATTTGGACGCCGACCTCGAACGAACTCTTGTCGAAAACTTCCAGAACGAAGCCCTGGCTCTGGATCGAGTTCGTCATCCGAACATTATCGGCCGTCTAGGACATGGAACGGCACGCGATCTTGCAGGCACGATGTTCCATTACCTCGTGCTTGAATACCTTGCCGGCGGCGATCTGCAGAAGGCTTCGCGTGAAAAAACGCTTTCGCTTCGCACCGCACTAGCATACATCGAGCAAGTGTGTGCCGGGCTTCGACACGCGCACAAAAACGGGATTATCCACCGCGATATTAAGCCGCAGAACCTTCTTCTAACCGCTGACCGCGAGACGGTAAAGATCGCCGACTTCGGAGTTGCACGCGTACACCAAAGCGATTCGCCGATCACGCGCGTCGGAACGAACGTTTACGCTCCGCCGGAACACAGTCCGATGTTCGCCGGAGACGCGGCAGTGATCACGGTCGCGTCACTTACGCCCGCTGCGGACATTTATTCATTGGCGAAGACGGTCTACACACTGATCACGGGCGAAGCTCCGCGATTTTACGCGAACCAGCCGATAACCGATCTGCCCATAACGTCTAGGGACAAAGAATGGACGCCGGAATTGAAACGTGTGCTCCGCAAGGCGACGGCGAGCCGCGCAAGCGAGAGACATCAAAGCGTCGATGAATTTTGGACCGACCTCGAGGCCGTACGTAAGATCGCCGCAGGAGCGGAGCCGTCGGCGAGACTGTCGGCTCCGCTTCACGACAAGCCGCAGCCGCATATCTCGGTAGGATATTCTCCGATGACTCCGCAAAAGCCGCGGTTCGATACGTCTCGTGAGCTAAAGCTTCGCCATCCGTATGTTCCGCGCGAAAGTGCGGTCGAGCATATTGCTTTCCAAGATACGCAGAATGAGGTCCGCCCGATCGAACGTGTCGAGGACTACTGGCCGAACAGCATACCGGCCGATCAGCTACACAGTGTGGATGCGATAGTTGAAGAAATAGCCGTAAAACCAAAGAAAAAGCGCAGGTTCGTACGACGGCTCGGAACCTTCGCAATGCTGCTTTTCATTTTCGCCGCAGGGCTTTACGGGACATCTGTCTATTTGCGAGCACGCGGTATTTTGCCCCAGATATCGAACCCATTCGCGGAGCAACTCGGACACGCCAACACCGATATCAACCTTCGGCCCTCGCCGAACGCGAACAACGACCCGATCGGGCTTGTGACACGCAATTCAAAAGTCCGCATTGTAAAATCGCAGAATAATTGGTATCAAGTTGATGTTCTGGAACAGGGACGGCCGCGCGACGAACAGCTTGCGACGACCCGCGGCTGGCTTAACGGTAAATACGTCGACCTCGACTGATCTGACGGACGTTTAGGAGAAATAGCGAATTGAGCGTACTCGATAAGGTAAGGCGGTGGATAGATGGCGAGACCGCAGAGCTTGTATTGGAACAAGCCGCGCGCGACGCCCAAGTGAAGCCGCGGAGCCAGGCCGAAGCGTTCATCGTCAAGATCGCCCGCGCGATCGAGGATGTGATGCAGCGGGAAATGGTGCCGCTGCCGCAGGGAACTACGATCATTCCGAGCGAGTACATTATTTTTTTGAGCGACGCCGACGATAAGGAATGGCAGGGCGTCAAGCGAAAGGGACTTGAGCAGGGGCTGTATCATATACTCGCCGAAAGGGCTAAGGAGATCGCCGGGAAAAAGAAATTGGAAACGCGTTCATTCGTGATCGAACTGAGAGTGGACGGTACTCTGGAAAAGGACCAGATCCGAGTTCAGCATAGCTGGGAAGATTCATCGGGAAACAAGACGGGCGTGCTTTCACGGCCTAAAGCGATGACGGGCGACTCTTCTGGCGATTCGAACGGCCCTCCGCCGAATCAGAACTTCGACCGCGACGATCCCGGGGCGATTCCTTACGTGCCGCCGCCCGTTCCCGCCCCAAGCCCGAATTTTGTTCAGACGCGTTCGACGTCACCGCTGGGGAGGGGCGAGATCCAACAAGCGGTTCCCATTCCGGCCGAGGATGGCGAGGTGATGACGAACGTCCGGAAACGTCCTGCGGAGCTGTACCGGCTCGAAGTATGGTTCGGGAACGTGAGGCAGAGCGTAGTGCCGATCTACAAGAACGAGATCACTGTCGGTCGCGGATCGCGATCAAAACCCGTTGATATTCCGCTGCATGGCGACCCCGAGATCAGCCGCCGTCATCTGACGATCGGAACTGATGGCGCAGAGAACTTTTGGATCGTGAGCGAAGGCCGAAACCCACCCATGATCGGCGCACGCGAGCTTCCT
>JBBSGG010000019.1:0-53128 GCA_038254305.1 Pyrinomonadales bacterium | reverse complement strand
GTTTTGAAGGACGGACGAAAATGCCGCACCGTTTTTCTCCGGTTCGTTCGGGAATACATCGATCGCGGCACCTGCGATCGTACCGTCCTCGATCGCCGCTTTCAAAGCGTTGAGGTCAACGACGTCGCCCCGGCTGTAATTGAGCATGATACTGCCCTTTTTCAAATACGAGAGCTTTTCGGCATTGATCATGTTTCGCGTGGTTGCGTCCGACGGAACGTGCAGCGTGACGATATCGGATTGCCGAAGCAGTTCGGCGAGATCGCGTATCTGCTTGGCATTGCCGTGCGGCAGTTTTGTCGCGGCGTCGTAATAGATCACGTGAAGCCCAAGCGCTTCGGCCATGATGGACACCTGCGAACCGATGTTGCCGTAGCCGATTATCCCAAGGGTTTTCCCGCGAAGCTCGAAGCTGCCCGCTGCGTCCTTGAGCCACTCACCTCGATGCGCTGCCGCGTTCTTATCCGCGATCTTGCGGATGAGCACAACGCACAAACCGATTATCAACTCCGCCACCGAACGCGTGTTCGAGTAAGGAGCATTAAAGACCGCAACCCCTTTCTCCGTCGCAGCATCGAGATCGACCTGATTGACGCCAATACAAAACGCCCCGATCGCAAGCAGTTTGTCCGCGGCATCGATAACATTCCCCGTGATCCGCGTCTTCGACCGAATCCCAAGCAAATGCACGCCGCGTACAGCTTCGACCAGATCCGACTCGCTCATCGCCCCATTGATCCGCTCAATATCCAAATACCCGCCACCCAGGAGCTCATGAGCGGCAGCGTCGGAGATATTCTCAAGCAACAGTATTTTTATCTTATTGCGCGGGTATGACGTTGGATTTTGTATCATTTATATCGACACCAAGCATATTGCGATTAAAAATATGAAGTGTCTTCAGTGGGTGTGGCCGATTCCCATTGATTCGCTCAAGTAAGCGTTCCACGAAATCGCTAGCAGTCGATGTTTCTCCAACATTCCTCCAACTGAGTAGAATATTCACCGTCGCCCGGTTCCAATATCTGGAAACGTCCGATAAGTCGATCACCGTTTCCCGGCGGCTGTTCTTGCTTTAATTGAGTCGTAACCCACGGTTGACCGGTGCGAGTCCGATCGCTACGTCTAGAAGTTTAGCCCCCGGGAACTCGATTGAGTTTGTATACGATTCCATCGCTTTTTCCAGATCAGTCTAAATATGAATCGCAAGATCGTGGACGCCTTCGGCGGCCTCCATCACCGTTTCCGAGACGGTCGGGTGGGCGTGCATGATGCGGCCGAGTTCGTCGGCGGTGGTTTCGAGGGCCATGCCGACGCAGGCTTCGGCGAGGAGCTCGGTTGCGTGGGCGCCGATGATGTGGACGCCGAGTACTTCGTCGTATTTCTTTTCACTGACGATCTTGACGAAGCCGTCGGTCTCACCGAGGATCCGTGCTTTGCCGGACGCCGACATCGGGAATTTGCCGACCTTGACGTCATAGCCCATTTCCTTCGCTTTCGCTTCCGTCAGGCCGACGGATGCGACTTCGGGGTCGCAGTAAGTGCAGTTCGGGACAAGGTTATGCTTGATCGGCTCGACCTTTTTGCCGGCGATCTTTTCGACGACAAGAATGCCTTCTTTCGAGGCAAGATGGGCGAGCCAGGCGGTGTCGACCACGTCGCCGATGGCGAATACGTTGGGCTCGTCGGTCTCGCAGAACTCATTAATTTTGATCGTGCCGCGCGGGTTGACGACAACCTTTGTGTTCTCAAGGCCGAGATTTTCTATGTAAGGCATGCGGCCGACGGCGACGAGCAGCATCTCGGCTTCGAATGAGACGGCCTCGCCCTTGGCATTCTTGCCCGAAACCTTAATGCCGTTTTTATTTTTTTCAAGCTTGTCTAGCTTGATGCCGACCTCAGTTTTGATGCCCTGTTTTTTGAACGACCGGGCGAGCTCCTTCGAAACATCGGCGTCCTCGATCGGCACGATGCGGTCTAGAAGCTCGATGACGGTCGTATCGCACCCGAACCGGGCGTAAACGCTTGCAAACTCAACGCCGACCGCTCCCGAGCCCATTACGACCATCGATTTCGGCACGATGGTCAACTCGAGAATATGATCGGAATTTACCACCTGTTTGCCGTCGGTTTCAAAACCGGGAATCGGCCGCACGACCGAGCCGGTGGCGATTATGATGTTTTTCGTTTCGATCGTCTGTTTCTTGCCATCGGCCAGTGTGACCTCGACCTTTCCTTTTCCGACGATCTTCCCAAAACCATTGAAAACAGTGGCTTTGTTCTTTTTCATCAGGTACGAAACCCCGGCTGAATTTTTGCTGACTACATCGGACTTGTACTTCTGTACACCGCCCCAATCAAAGCCAAGCTCTTTTACCGAAAGCCCGAAATCAGAAAAATGCCCGGCCTTCTGATAAAGATGCGCGGCGTTAAGCAATGCTTTCGTCGGGATACAGCCGCGCAGGCCGCAAGTGCCGCCGAGACGACCGTCTTTTTCCTTTTCGATAATTGCTACTTTTAACCCAAGCTGCCCGGCACGGACCGCGGCTACGTATCCGCCCGGACCCGACCCAATAATAGTGACGTCAAATTGTTCAGCCAATGTAGTTATCCTCTACTGTAAAATGTGTATCAAAGCTAAAGGGATATTATAAAAGGTTAATTGTGGGTAAGCTAGTGATGCCAAAAGGAAGCAGGGTCCTAATTTTTGCTAATCGAAGTACTTGGATACTTCGATCGCGGAGACAAATGCTGTCGCGGCGTAACGATTCGTTATTCGTTTTCCTTCCGGATAGACCCCCGCCGTCGGGAAATTGCCGGACATCGGAACATCGATCCGGTACATTAATCCTTTCGTTTTTTTCCGAAATACGACGTACTCTCGTGATTCTATCTCGCTCATAAAGACCTCTTCGATCCCGCCAAGTTTCGTTTCGGCATTACCAACTAGCATTTCAGTGCGAATTCCGTTTGCCGTCCGATAACTACGGTCGAATACCCTTACGTGCTCGATTCTTGCGTGTTCGTTGATCCGGGCTTTAGGATTCCTTTCGTCTGCGTAGAGGGTCATTATAGATTTGCCGCCCCGCCTGACTTCGACGAGCGCAACGCCATCACCGTCACTCGTGCGCCTAAACGTAAACCCTCGCATCGTACGCCGTGCCGTAGCGATAGTCATTCCCAGCCGGACGTTGCCGACGGAAGTGCTGGTGATCGAGTAATTCTGCTGGGCAAAGATGGTTGTTCCAAATAAAACCACAGCCGCCGATATGCTGATCAGTCGTTTCATAATCTTTCTAGGCAAATAAGATCGGGTCGTCGATTCCAGCAATCTCGAACCCTCGAAGGCGGAGTGTGCACGAATCGCAGGTGCCGCACGCAAGATCTTCGCTGCGGTAGCACGACCATGTAAGGTGGAGCGGAGCCGCGAGCTCAAATCCCTTTTTAACTATCTCAGCTTTCGAAAGATGAATGATCGGTGTGCGTATCTTGATACGCGTGCCGGGTTTTGTACCAGTGTTTATCGTCTCTTGAAAAGCCGTGTAAAATTCGGGACGGCAGTCGGGGTAGCCGCTCGAGTCTTCCGCAACGGCACCAATATATATAGCCCCGGCACCTAAAACCTCGGCCCAGCTCGTCGCTATCGAAAGCATGTTCGCATTGCGAAACGGGACATAGCTCGTCGGAATCTCGTTCGATTCCATATCGGCCTCAGTGACATCGATATTTTCATCCGTCAGCGATGAGCCACCGATCTTGACTAGATATTCGATCGAAACATCCAGCCGTTTTTCGACGCTGTAAAAATCTGCGATGTCGTTGAATGCCTTACGCTCGCGTGCTTCAGTCCGCTGCCCGTAGGAAATGTGCAGAAAGGCCAGATCTCTGCCTTCATTTCGCGCGATTGCTGATGTTACGCACGAATCCATCCCGCCCGATATTAAAATAATCGAAAGATCGTTCATGAATATTTCGCTCGGGAATAGACAAGGGACGCCGAGAAAGAATCGATAAAGATATTACGGCCTTATTCGCGCCTTTCGCATGATTCGCGGGTAAATTTTTATCTTCCCAGTCCGTCCTGCAGTATTTGCGACAGTTTCCAAAGCATCGCCAAACCGGGATTTTCCTGGTCGTAGGCGACGACGCGCATGTCGTCGATGTATATTGCCAGCAGGATGCGGCCGCGGCGGGTGTAGATGATGCCGACATCGGCGCGGAGTCGGTCGAGCGCGCCGGATTTCGACGCTACTGGAATCGTGTCCGACTCGCCGCGGCCTATGCCGTCTTTGTACTGCTGGCGTTTTAGAATGGCGATCATTTCCGCTGACGCTTCCTTCGAAACAAGCGTGCCGTTTTCCATCATTTCGACAAGTTTGGCTATTTCCCGCGGAGTCGCACGGCCAAGACCGAAGAGTTTGTTGTTCGCGTCGTTCGTCCATGCTTTCGAGTCGCCGCCGCCGCCGATCTTTCGCATTGACCGAATGCCGTGGAGGCCGAGCGCGTCCATAAACTCGTTGACGTTGTCGGTGCCAACCTTATCGAGAACGAGGTTGGTCGCGGTGTTGTCAGACACGACGATCATCAGATTAAGAGAGGTCCGTAGATCGATCTTGGTGTTGTCCGAGAACTCGAACAGAATGCCCGAGCCTCCCTGTTTTCTCTCTTTTGTGAGAACGATCTCGTCGTCCCATTTCAATTTGCCCTGCGCGACCTGGTGGAACGTCTCGGCCATTATCGCGAGTTTGATCGTGCTCGCCGTCCGCTTCGGCTCGTCCGCACGCAGGGCGAACTCCTTTCCTGTATCGAGATTCTTCGCGTAGATCGAAACGTTGCCTTGAAAGCCATTCAACGCTCCCTGAATTCGCTCTTCCAACGAAGCAGCTTCCGACGGCTTTACTTGAGCGGTTGAGCGCGGCTTTTGTGCCCAGGCAGTCTGCAAGAGAAAGAACAGGGAGATCAGCAAAGATATTTTTATTTTCATATTTTGATAAGTAGGAGGCTTTTAACCTAAGCGTCCTCGGCAAGTTTTTTGTGAAACAAGCGTTTTCAAGCAAAAAATGCGCAAAGTTGCGATCTCACACGCCTCGGGCATTAGCGCCCCAAACATATTTATGTATCTGTAGATTCAACCGGATCTTCGATCCGCTGCGTGAGATGACATCGGCGATTTGCGGGAGGTCTTTGAACCCAAAAACTGGCGAAACGAGGATCTCTTTTGCTCGCTCGTCAAGACTGTATTTCTCGATCATTTCGCGCGCAAAATCCCAATCCGCTAGATCTGAGATAACGAATTTTACTTCGTCCTTATACGCACTCAATCGCTCAAGGTTCGGCCAGTGATTTCGCTCCACTTCGCCCGACGCGGGACACTTTACGTCAAGGATGATTTTGGCACGCGGATCGACATTTTCAGTCGAAACAAATCCGCCCGTCTCGATCAATACTTCGTAGCCGCGATCGCAAAGCTCAGTAATGAATGGAAAGACGTTCTTCTGTGCAAGCGGTTCTCCGCCTGTTACCTCTACCAGCTTGCAGCCGAACGAATCCAGCTGCGCGAAGATCTCGTCAAATGAAAGATTCTCGCCGCCGGTAAACGTATATTCCGAATCGCACCAAACACATCGCATCGGGCAGCCGGTGAGCCGCACGAACGAACAAGGCCGTCCCGCATGAGACGATTCGCCCTGTATCGACAAGAACATTTCCGTAATTCTCAGGTTCAAGGTTTACGATTATCGCACAGGTGACGCCCTAGCCCTGCATTCTGACTTTTTTACTACTATGCGGTAAACTGCACGTATTATGCGAGAACAACTCAAAAAGTTCATCGAATCGATCGGTCCCGGCGCCATTGCCATCTTACCGGCAGCACACGAAGCCACGCGAAGCTATGATACCGAGTATAAGTTTCGACAGGATTCCGATTTTTGGTATCTAACCGGTTTTCCCGAGCCTGACGCCGTAGCGGTCATAGACGGTGCAAGCCGCAAGAATCCTTACACGCTTTATGTCCGCCCTCGCAACCCGGAAATGGAAACATGGTTCGGCCGCCGCGAAGGCACGGAAGGCGCCGTAAAAAATCACAGCGCAGACAAATCGCATTCGATCGAAAAATTTGCTGCTGATCTTCCGAAATTGCTGGACGGCCATGAGAATCTTTATTACCGTTTCGGCGTCGATGAAAAGCTCGATCTGCAGATAATCGCATATCTTTCCGGCCAGCGGCAGCGTCGCCTGAAGTCGGCGTATCCGCCCCACACGATCATCGATCCGACGATGATCCTAGGCGAAATGCGGCTTCATAAAAATACCGGCGAAGTTGACGCTATGCAGACCGCCGCAACCATCTCCGCAGAAGCCCATGTCCTCGCAATGCAGAAAACGAAGCCGGGAATGAACGAATTTCAGGTCGAATCGCTGATCGAGGCTTACATGCGTGAAAAGGGCGCGAGCGGTATCGCATATAATTCGATCGTCGGCGGCGGCGAGAATGCGACCATACTTCATTACGTGGAGAACAACCGTCCGCTCAAGGACGGCGATCTGATCCTGATCGACGCCGGTGCGGAATACAAAGGTTACGCGGCAGACATTACACGCACTTTCCCGATAAACGGGAAGTTTTCACAGCCGCAGCGTGCGGTCTATGATGTCGTGCTCGACGTGCAGGAGCAGTGCCTCGAATACACCAAGACCGGCAACACGGTGAGGGCGCGGCATGAATTGTCGATCGAACTGTTGACGGAAGGTATGAAGAAGCTCGGCCTGCTCAAGGGCAAAACGAAGGACCTGATCAAAAAGAAAGAGTACATGAAGTACTACATGCACGGCGTCGGACATTATTTGGGCCTCGATGTACATGACGCGGGCCGATACTTCACCGACCAGGCGGCGACAAGTTCGCGTCCGTTCGCTCCTGGAATGGTGCTCACCGTCGAGCCCGGATTATATATTCCGCCCGACGATAAATCCGCTCCGGCGAAGTATCGCGGTATCGGCATTAGGATCGAGGATGACGTCCTTGTCACCGAATCCGGAAATCGAAATCTGACCGCAAAGGTGCCGAAGAACGCCGACGAGATCGAGGCCGTGATGGCCCAGTCCGCGACGCAGAAGTCCCCGCGGTAGTAGAGCGGGAATAATTATCACGATTAGGCCCTGATATTTTTTCGGGCTTTATCGAGCAACTCTCGATTTCTGCAAACAAAACGATGCGAATCGAAGACCTTGTCCGCAACCTGCCGGCACTTCTAGGTGCACTGCTCGTCGCCATTCTCTTCATCCAATCCGGCCTCGATAAGGTCTTCGACTGGAAAGGAAACCTCGAGTGGTTGACGGGCCATTTTTCAAAGACGTTCCTCGCTGGAATAGTCCAGATGATGGTCGCGACGATCACCGTTCTCGAACTTGCTACCGGAGTTCTGAGTGCCGCGGGAATCGTCTATTTCTTCATTGCCGGCTCCACGATCGTGATCTTTTATGCCGCGGCCGTCGGCGCTCTTTCGATCACCGGCCTATTTTTCGGCCAGCGAGTTGCAAAAGATTACCCCGGAGCGGCCGTCCTCGTTCCTTATTTCATCCTTCTGTTGATCTTGATCTACCTGACGGATCCTTTCCTAAAGGCATAAGCGAAAATTATTTTACCATCTATGGCAGGCCGATCTTCCTGATTAGTTCTTTAAATCTTGGATCATCGTGAAGGCCTTCATATGCAGGATTGAACTTAAGGAATACCATGTCGGTTTCGCCTTTATCGAGCGATTTCGCAAGCCATTCGAACGCATTGTCTTTGTCATTAAGAAAGGCGTAATCCCAGGCATTGTCGATGAGATGAGGAGTGAACCTCTTTGCGTATACCTTTTCTCTCCACGGGATGCGGGCACGTACGAAGCCTTTAAATCCGGTTCTCTCGAAAGCCGTTCTGAGCGGCCGGATCTCGTCCGGGCCGAATCCGTCGGCTTCCAGTGATGCGAAATACTGGCGGGCTGAGTCATCGTACGCGCCTGTTAAGGCGTACGTTTCGCTGAATGTCTGGTGCGTTATTGAAGAGTTCGGTTCCGGTTCCAGTGCAAGTGCCGCTCGAGTGTTCGGTTGCCGGGCGTCCGGATAGTGAGCTCCGGTGTCGATCCCAACGCCGAGTCGATCGACGAGTTCGCCGCCGAGCCATGCGGTCAATTCGGCCAAAGCGAAACCGGCGAATGACAGGACGAAGGGCGGGTGTGCTCGGGCGGCGGGCCTTGGCGGGATCGTTTTTTTTAAGTCCTTGTAATTGTGATGGTAGCCACGTAGCCGCTGCGGTTAATTCGGATATTTGATGCAGGTTCTGGCGTGAGTGCCGTTAGGGCGAACACGTAGCCCGCGAAAGTCGTCTTGTCACTCGGTCGATTAGTGTTCAGCACAAGCACCTCCGAACGGCCGTTGCGCGAAACGCGGATGCGGACGCTGGCGTTGCCGGCCTGAATACACTGGACATCGCGGGGGCAACGCGAATCCTGGACCATCTCGACGAACCTGATCCTGACGGCTCCGCGGGCTGTCGTCTTTTCCCGTCCGATCCGTACGGTGACCGAACTGCCGCCCTGTGCTTTTGCCTCGACCGCAAGGCCGATAACGCCGATCATAATGAACATTGCGGAAAATAATCTTTGCATATCAGCTATCTCCTCGGCACTTAAGAATTGCCGGCTGATATTTGAAGATGGGGCGGCCCTATTCGTTGCAATATATTGCGGAAACGCAGCTTAACGAAATAAGTGTCAATCCGGTGACCCGCCGAGCCTTTCTACTATCGCACGAGCAAACTCGTTGGTTTTCGCAGTTCCGCCGAGGTCCTTGGTTATCACTTTCCCTTCGGCGAAAACATCGAGCATCGCCTTTTGCGTGCGGTCGGCAGCGTCGGTTTCGCCGATGTGCCGCAGCATTATGATCCCTGACATCAGTATTGCGGTCGGATTCGCTATGCCCTGTCCGGCTATGTCCGGAGCAGAACCGTGGACGGCTTCGAATACCGCACCTTGTTCGCCGATGTTCGCTCCCGGCGCAAGTCCGAGGCCGCCGATAAGACCGGCACAGAGATCCGAAACGATATCGCCGTACAGATTTTCCATCACCAGCACATCAAATTGCTCGGGCCGCATTACGAGCTGCATGCAGCAATTATCAATGATCTTGTCGTCCGCTTCGATCGCCGGAAAATTTTTCGCGACGTTGTAAAAACACTCAAGAAAGAGTCCGTCCGACAGTTTCATGATGTTCGCTTTATGTACGGCCGTGACTTTTTTTCGGCCGTTCGCCTGGGCGTATTCGAAGGCGTATTTCGCGATGCGCGTCGACGCTTTTTCGGTGATTATCTTAATGCTTTCTACGACGCCCGGCACGACGATGTGCTCAAGCCCCGCGTACAGGTCCTCGGTGTTTTCGCGAACGATGATAAGGTCGAGTTCAGGATATCTGCATGGAACATTGGGCAACGCGCGAATGGGCCGGACGTTGGCGTAAAGGTCGAGCGCCTTTCGCAAGCCGACATTAACGGATGTAAAACCTTTGCCAACGGGCGTCATCTGCGGACCTTTCAACGCCACGCGGTTTCGCTTGATCGACTCGATCGTATCGTCGGGCAGCGTCGTGCCGTATTTTTCGAGTGCCTGAGCACCCATGATATGCGTTTCCCACTCCACATCGATGCCTGTCGCTTCGATTATACGCACCGTCGCCGCAACTATTTCCGGTCCAATGCCGTCACCGGGAATCAGTGTAATTGTATGTTTTGCCATGTCTTTTTCGGCTGATCAGCCATTGCCGCAATGTCCTAGATTATAGCAACCACCGTCACGGCTCAAAAATGTCCATTTTCGAAAGGAGTAGAGATGGGCGGGACAGACTCAGGCAGCGAGGAATTTGCCTGAATAGAGTTTTCCCACCCATTTCACTATGATAAAAGTTCGCGTCTAGTGACTTTTCATGTCGGCCGTATCAAATGACAAATACGACGTAATCGTCGCCGGCGGCGGCGTTATCGGCCTTGCTATCGCACGCGAGCTTCGAAAGAACGGTGTTCGAAGGATCGCGATCGTCGAAAGCGGCATGATCGGGCGTGAGGCATCGTTCGCTGCCGCCGGAATGCTGGCCCCGCAAGCGGAGACCGATAGTCCCGACACTTTCTTTCGTTTTTGCATGGAATCGAACACGCTTTTTCCTGCATTCGCTGCTGAACTAAAGGATGAGACCGGCATCGATATCGAACTCGACCGAACCGGGACGCTGTACCTCGCATTTGATAAAAAAGACGAAGCTGACGCGGCAACACGGCTCGAGTGGCAGAAAGCGGCCGGCCTTGCTGTCGAGCGACTGAACCCTCGAGAGATCAAATCGCTTGAGCCTGCGGTTTCGCCAAACGTCCGCTCCGGTCTTTTCTTTCCCAACGACGGCCAGGTGGAAAACCGCCTGTTGGTCGCCGCTCTCGCCGCGTACGCAAAGTTAAACGATATCGAGGTGCTTGAAAACCGCCGCATCGAAAGTATCATCCTGGACGGCCGTCGAGTGGTCGGCGTCGGAACGGCGGCGGGCAAGTTCTTTGCTGATACCGTCGTGCTCGCGACCGGCGCCTGGACTTCGCTCATCGAGATCGGCGGATCTGGCTTGCCGATCGTGCGTCCGATCCACGGTCAGATGATATGTTTCGCGACATCGGGGGTAGTTTTGCGTCACGTCGTATACGGCAAAGACGTCTATCTCGTACCGCGAGCGGACGGACGAATTCTCGCCGGTGCAACAGTGGAAGATGTGGGATTTCGAAAAGATATTACAGACGGGGCAGTTGAGGTTCTGCGAGCCGCAGCTTACGCAGCGGTGCCTCGATTAAGTGCATTCGATGTCGCCGATCGATGGTCGGGACTTCGGCCTTGCTCCCCGGACACGCTTCCCGTGTTAGGGGCTGTCGCCGGTATTGAGGGACTTCATATCGCAACTGCTCATTACCGAAACGGCATCCTATTATCGCCGCTGACCGCAAAACTGATCGCGGCCGCGATCTGCCGCAATGCGCGATCTGCGTATCTGGACGAATTTTCGGCGACGCGTTTTGCCGTGGTATCTGCCTCGGCCGCCTTTTAGATTTTATATGCGAGTTTTTGTAGTTTTGACGTTATTTGCATTGTCGACGGGTGTGCCAGGCCAGGCGCGCCGGATATCGCCCGCTCGAACGGCGGCGAGTCAGCCGTCGGCTGTGGACGCGGCGCAGCAGGCGGTAACGGTAAAAGCGATGTTTGAGGAGGCGGCCAACTACTACCGCGTAAAATTTGCGGAACTCGAACAGAAAAAGGTGCCGTACAGCGAGCGGCTTCGCCTGCAGATCGAGCGTGAGCAGAAGCAACTCGCGGCAAAATATGCGGCGTTCGCGGCGTCGCGCAAAGACCTCACTGCCGAGGACCGATATTTTCTCGGGCTGCTGAACTGGACCGCGGAAAATTATGACAGCACCGCCGACGCGATGCGTCTATATTTGGCTTCGCCGGACAAGGGGACCGACCGCTCGCAGCGAGCAAGGTCGCTGCTAACCGTCATTCTGGCAAAACAAAAACATCTCGACGAAGCAGAAAAACTTCTCGCCGAGTATCTGAAGAACGAACCCGTAAAGGTGAGCGAGCGGTCGCGGATGGAATCGGAGATCGCGAAGGCATACCTGTCCTTGAACGATTACGCAAAGGCCGCGCCGCACGCTGACGAAGGCTATCGAGCCGCAAAGGCGTTCCTGCTCGACACAAACTCCGGACCGCGCGGATTGGGCGAATTTCTCGATAACGGCATGCTCGTTTTTGACTCGTACCGCGCGGCGGGAAGGATCGCCGAAGCCGATTCCGCACTTGAAGACATGCGAAAAACTGCCGCCGCCGGCGGTTCGCCCAGCCTTTTTTATTACGCCGCGGATAAGCTGATCACCTATCGCATAGAGACAGGCCGCAAACCACTTGCGATGGAAACGCTCGCCGTCGTCCTGAACGAAGCGGGTACGTCGATGCCGGTCAAAGGCGATAAGAACGATGCATATCAGAAACTGAGGAAACGCGAAAAGCAGTATCGCCTGCTCGGCGAACCGACACCGGAGCTTGCAAAGATCGATCAATGGTTTCCGGGCACGCCGCAGACGCTTGCCTCGCTTCGCGGCAAGGTTGTGCTCTTGGATTTCTGGGCGACGTGGTGCGGGCCGTGCTTTGATGCATTTCCGCAGCTGGCGGAATGGAGCCAGGATTTCAAGTCCGACGGGCTTGTCATCCTCGGCGTGACGCGCTATTACGGACAGGCGGAAGGATTTACCGTAGACAACGCCAGCGAAGCCGAATTTTTAAAGCGGTTTCGAATAAAGGAAGGGCTTCCGTACGATTTCGTGGTAGTGAAGGACACAGACACTCAGATCCTTTTCGGGGCGAATGCGCTGCCAACTGCCGTTCTGATCGACCGAAAGGGTGTCGTCCGGTACGTCGACAGCGGGACGAGCCCAACCCGGCTCGAAGACATTAGATATATGATCATGAAGCTGCTCGCCGAAAAGTGATGGCAAACCAAAGCCAGGCTGCCGGGACCAAGACTCAAAGCTTCTACGATCGCATTGCGGACGTTCATAATCTTGCGCTCAAGCTGAATGGATATCGCTCTTCCGTCGCAAAATACTTGCGTTCGCTTGATCTCGATATCGATGCGGAATCATACGTCCTTGACGCAGGCAGCGGGACGGGAATAGTCACGCTCGGATTTCAGGATTCGGGAATGCGGCCGAAAAAGACCATCGCTCTCGACCTGTCGTTTAACTCCCTGATGATCGCCCGCCAGCAGTTCGAAAAGGAAAAAGGTGTCGATTCCCGAAACATCTGTGAGGTGCAGGCAAATGTGCTCGAGATACCATTTGCCGACGAGGCGTTCGACCTTATCGTCACGTGCGGCGTGCTGGAGTACGTCTCGCTCGATGCCGGACTGTGCGAGATGGCACGGCTGCTTCGCCCGGGTGCAAAGCTCGTGCTTATACCGGTAAAGCCGTCGCTTGTCGGCAGCGTGCTCGAGCTGCTATATAAATTCAAGATCCATCCGCCCGAAGAAGTTCGCGCGGCCGCCGCTAAATATTTCAACATCGTCGGCAATCACGAATTCCCGATCAGCGACCCGATCGCATGGTCGAAAACGATCTTTCTTCTGGAAAAACCTTAGTGACCGATCCGCTGATCATCGCCCATCGCGGGGCAAGCGCTCATGCGCCGGAGAATACGTTCGCGGCGTTTCAGATGGCTATCGATATGGGCGCCGACGGATTGGAATTTGACGTGCGGCTGTCACGCGACGGCGTTCCCGTCGTCATTCACGATATCGATCTTCTCCGCATCGCCGGACGGCCCGAGAAGATCAGCGATCTTTCAGCGGACGATCTTGCCGAGGTCGACGTCGGTTCATGGTTCAACACCGCGTTTCCCGCACGTGCCCGACCCGAATTCGCCGCCCAACGCATCAAAACGCTCGCCGAAACGCTTCGGTTTCTCGGCGCCTTTCCCGGCCGCATTTACATCGAGCTGAAATGCATGCTAGACGACGCGGAAGCTATCTCAAAAGCGGTCTGCTCGCTCATCTGCGATTCTCCGCTGCTGCCGCAGATCGTTGTAAAAACCTTTACGCTTTCCGTGATTCCTCTAGTCCGGACGCAATGCCCGAACGCCAAGATTGGCGCTCTCTTCGAGCCGACATTTCGTACGGTATTTCGCAAAACAAAGAACATTATCGCACTCGCCAAAGCCGCGGGCGCCGACCAGCTTTCGATACATTATTCGCTTGCTACACTGCGGCTCTGCCGGCTCGCGGCTCAAAGCGAAATGCCGATGACGGTCTGGACTACCGATGATACGAGATGGCTTGCCCGGGCGCGGCAACGCGGGATCAATGCCCTGATCACCAACGATCCGCTGCTCTTTCATGGGCTGAGATCCGAGCGGTAGCCGAGTTCGGCTTTCGGCAGACAGGCTTGCGTCGGCTTGCTTCACCTAACCCCATTCCGCGTCTTGCCTCGAAACTTCTTTCCGCATAAACTTCGGCTATAGCAGTATTACCTTTGTCTATCTCAAAACAATATTTTTTGCGGGTTTTAAATGAAGTTTTCTAAAGATATTCTGGAACGTATCGGCAATACGCCGCTCGTTCGCGTCAACAACATCACGCGGCAGCACGGTATAAAGGCGCGAATTTTTGCGAAGATGGAGAGCCTGAATCCGGGCTATTCGGTAAAGGATCGCATCGGAGTTTCGATGATCGACTGGGCCGAGCGTGAAGGCGTGCTGAAGAAAGGCGGCACGATTATCGAAGCCACAAGCGGCAACACGGGCATCGGCCTCGCACTCGTCGCGGCAGTCCGCGGATATCGCTGCATTTTTGTTTTGACGGAAAAAGCGTCGGTCGAAAAAGTGCGTTATCTCAAAGGTTTGGGTGCCGATATTGTCATTTGTCCGGCGGCCGCAAAACCCGGAACGCCGGACCACTACGTTGCAACCGCAAAACGAATTGCCGAGGAAACGCCAAACTCGTTCTATCCGGATCAATATAACCATCCGGAAAATCCCGCTGCGCACTACCGTACGACCGGGCCCGAGATCTGGAACGACACCGAGGGCAAGATCACGCACTTTGTGGCCAGCATCGGCACAGGCGGCACGATCAGCGGCACGGGCCGATTTCTGAAAGAGAAAAATCCGAATATCAAGGTGATCGGTGCCGACCCTTACGGCTCGATCTTTAAGACTTACAAAGAATCGGGCCACGTGCCCGAAGCAACGCCGTATCTCGTCGAAGGCATCGGCCAAAACCTGCCCGTTGGCAATGCCGATCTGAACACCATCGACGAGATCATTAACATTACGGACCGCGAATCGTTCGATCTCGCCCGTCGGCTCGGACGCCGCGAGGGCATTTTCTGCGGCGGTTCGACCGGCACGATCTTCGCGGCGGCTCTCAAGGTCGCAAAGGACCTCGACGAAAACGCGGTCGTCGTATTTATCGTTTGCGACACCGGCGAACATTATTTGTCGAAGTTTCATTCGGACGAATGGATGAAGGAAAAGCTGCTTCTTGAACCGCAGCGCATCACCGCTAGCCTGATCGCCGAAACGAAGAACGCCGGTTCGCCCGCCGATATGATCTTCGTCGGACCTACCGATCTTGTCAGCGACGCCGTTGCAAAAATGGACGAAAGCGGGGTCACGCAGATCCCGGTTCTTGCCGAACATCGATCGGTGGGCAGCCTTCGCGAAAGCCGTCTTCTGGCAAAGCTGCTGGCGAACCGCGACTTGATGAGTTCTCCGGTCAGCGATGTCATGGACGAGAGCTTTCCAGTTCTCGAAATGGATGCGAATCTCGCTCAGATACGTTCCGTACTGCAGAAATCGCCGGCAGTTCTGATCGAGGATTTCAAACGGATCACCGGCATCATAACGCGTACCGACGTGCTGGAATTGCAGAAGTAGCTTGCCGTTTATGAGTGAGCCTCAAATCGAAAAAGGCGACGACGAATACATCACGGCCTCGGAAGCATCCGAGCTCAAACCCCAGGGTGTTTGGCAGATGCCGTCGCCCGTTTTTCGCCAGACGAGCGGCCGTCTTCCGCAGGGTTTTGAAAAGGTCTCTAAACCGGCCAATGCTGTTCCACCGGAGACGCCTTCGCCCGTGGCAGCTCCGGCGGCCTCGCCGCCGGTCGCGGATATCGCTCCTCAGCCATACGTTTCAGAGGACCTGGGCGGGATCGCCGTCGAGATGCCAAGGCCTGCGGCCCGCAGGTCGCCCCAAGGGGCGAAGATACTATTGATACTGCTTGCTATTGTCGGTGCATTGATCGTCGCCGTTATCTTTGCTGCCGTCGTCTTCTATTTCGTTCTAGCGTCTCGGCCTGAATCCAGCTTCTGACCACGCGGCAAAACGTCAATTACTTTTCCGTCTGAAACGGCGCTATCATTCTCGAAATACAGGTACACCTGCGGGATTCGCGCGGTATGCAGAAAGCAATTTTAAGATCGGATACCGGTGACTTTCCCTTCATCGGCCGCAAAACGACGCTTGGCCGATCGTCCGACAACGCGGTCTCATTCGCCGGTGATTCGAACGTCTCGCGTTACCACGCGGAGATCGAGAAACGGGGCGACGAATATACGTTGATCGATCTCGGCAGCAGCAACGGCACGAGCGTCAACGGCAAACGCGTGAGCGGCGAATCCTTGCTTAGCAGCGGCGACACGATCCTCCTCGGCGGAAGCGCAAGGATCGCGTTTGAACTTGTTGAAGAGCCCGAACAGGAACGATCCGAAAACGAAGCGTTCGGCGAAGCGGAACTTGCGCGTGTCGACTTGCCGCGCATTTCCGAGATCACGCCGCCGATACCAGAGACGGTGGCCAATTCGCATACGACCCTGCTTTTTGTATGCGCGGGCGCCGGGCTCGTTCTGGTTGTGATCATTGCGGCGACAGCTGTGTATATGTTCAGCGGTTCGGCCTGTACGGCGAAAGCTAAGGTAAACAAACCCGAATCCGGAGATACGATAATTACGCCTACCGATATCGACGTCGATGTCGACGGCGCTGCATGCGTCTCGCGTGCCGTTTTTTCGATCGACGGTATCGAGTTTGCCGAAGCCGAAGAAGCTCCGTATTCCGCGAATATCGATCCGAAAGAGTTTCCCGAGCTGGCCGATGGCAACGAGCATACGCTGATCGTGGCTCTTCAGGATGCGACCGGAAACGAGACGAGTGCGGCGTCGCCAGTACGACTTGCTTTCGAATCCCGCGAGGTCGCCAAACCCGTTGGTGGCCGCCGAGGCGATTCTCCGCAAGCCGCCGTAGTTAAAACGCCGGATACGGGCCGGGCTTCGCTCGTCGAAATAAACGACATGGCCAAAAGGCTTATCAAATTGTTCCCGGCGAGCGCCGGGTATAATATTTCGAACAAGCAGTTTCTGCAGGAGGTCCAACAACGGACGGCCGAATACGCCGTCGCAGGCTATACCGAAAGGGCCTCAAAATATCGCGACAAGATCAATGTCGCGTTCGTCCGTGAGCAAAATCTCGACGCTCCGCTCGGTTTTCTGCTCGCGATGAGCCGCAGTAAATTCATGCCGGAAAAACAGGCCTCCGACGAAGGTATTTGGAAAATGAATGCATCGTTCGCCGCCGCCAGCGGCTACACTGGTCTGTGCGGCGCCGAAACGCTTTCCGACCCCGAGCAGAATTGCGCCGCCAAAGCCGCCGCTTTGTACATGAAGGCATTGGTGCTCGGCGTTTTTGACGGCGATCCGATATATTCTGTCGCGGCATTCGGGAAATCGCCCCAGGACGCCGGAGCGTGGAAAGCAACTTTGCCGCCGAACCGTTCCGACGTTTGGAATGCCATCAAAGGGCCCGCGGAACGCGAGCAGCTCGTTCGATTTTTTGCCGCCGGCATCGTCGCAGAAAATCCCCAGAAATTTGGTCTGCAAAAGGACCGGCCGCTATCGGAGCTATACCGGCTTGCGATGTAAAATATAGCCGGAATGCTGGAATTTACCCTCACATATCCAACGCCCGAAGGCTCTCGGGAGATACCGATCGACCGTCCGAGAACCTCGTTCGGCCGGGGCAGCGAGGCTGATCGAAGATTCGCAGACGATGGGTTATCGCGCCTCCACGCAATTATTTATCGCGACGGCGATCGTGTCTGGATCGTGGATGAAAATTCGTCAAACGGCACTTTTGTGAACGGCGTGAAAACCGCGGCCGCCGGCACGCCGCTCCGGGACGGCGACGCGATCCGTATTGGACACACGACCAATTTAAAGGTTCGGGTGGTCGAGAAGAAAGTTGCCGTCGCCTCCGCTACGCAAGCGCCGACAGAAAATCCGAACGCCAATACTACCTCGCGGTACGGAATAGTACTTATCGGTGCGGTCGGCGTCGCGACACTTTTCGTCAGTTTGGCCGCGGTATTTATCGGATATAGGATATTTGCGAGCGGACGCGACCCGGCGATCGATGACGAATCAACGCCCGAACGCATTTCGGTTTCGCGAAAGAGAGCCATCGACCAAGATCCCGGAACTAACGTCGAAACATCTCCGAAAGCCGCACCACCGACCGCGTCCAATTCTTCCGGTAATGAGTTCCCGGCCGTTTCGGAGACGGCGGTGCCCGCAGCCACACCGAGCTTGAAAAAATATCTCGAAATGTCGGACGGTGAGCGTCGTCAATATCTCGGAGAAAAGGCGATGAGGATCGCTCAGATCATCGGCAATCGAAGCAGCGATCCGATCCCTGCAGCAGCCGTCGATAAGATCAAGGGTTTTGCCGACGCCTACGCGAGCCGCGCAAAAGTTAAGCCGCTCACCGGATGCCGCTTCGGTGATAATCTTCAGACGACGTTCGAGCGGGCAAGTAAAAATTCGCCATTTATCGTCCGTGCGTTCAACGAGAAAGGCATCGACCCGCGGATTGGGCTTTATCTGGCAATGATCGAATCCGAACACTGTGTGTGCCTTCAGAGCCCGACCGGGCCGCTCGGGATGTTTCAATTTACAAAGGCGACCGCGGAGCTGCACGGTCTCAAAGTTTTCAAAGGCGCGTCGCAATCAAATCCCGACGAGCGCTGCGAGCCCGAGCCTGCCGCACGCGCCGCCGCGTCTTACATGAAAGCGCTGACCGGGCGCTACGGCACCGGCCCGTCGAGCGTGCCGCTGGCTATAGGCAGCTACAACAGCGGCGAGGGTGGACTGAGCTCGAACCTCCAAAAGGCCCTCGATTCGAATCAGGGATTGCCGCGCGATTTCTGGACACTCATCGCAAACGGCGAGAAACTTTCAAAACAATTCCAGGCGGAAAATTTCAAATACGTGCCGAAATTTTTTGCCGCGGCGATCATCGGTGAAAATCCTCAGGATTTCGGCCTGAACCTTCAACCCGTTTCGACTTATTCGAAATAGCTTGCGAAACATGGCAGACCTTTGGCTTAACTTCAAAGACGCGGATGGAACCGACAGGCGCGAACGCGTCGAGGGACAAAAGTTTATCATCGGGCGTCACTCGGAAAGCGATCTGAGCATCGCCGATGGCCGTCTGTCGCGCGAACATCTGGCCGTCGAACGCTACGGCGACGTTTTCGTCGCCAGCGATTGCGGGTCGAGCAACGGCACCAAGATCAACGGCGAACCGCTGACCGCACCGACCGCTGTTAAGGATGGCGACGTCTTCGATCTCGGTGGGCTTGTCTTCGCCGCTGAGTTCGACGATCCGAACGCTCTGCCCTTGGAAAGTGCACCGGCAGAACCGGCCGCATCGGCCGTACCGTTTCTGCCGGAAGCTGGTGAAATAAATAATGCGATACCGACGAGTATATTTCTGATCGCTCCGCTTATCGGCTTGGTCGTCGTAGCATCCGCGTTCGGGCTTTTTTATTTCACCCGCGGTTCAAAGAACGAGGCAGCAACGGCCAATGACTTCGTTTACTCGTCCCGTCAACCGAAGGAAAACCCGTCCAAAACAAAAGAAAACGAAAACGCATCGGGAACGGCGGCGTCCGCGGGCGCACCTCCGGTCGCACAGACAGCTAACAATGCCGCGACGCTTTCCCAATCGTCGCCTTTGCCCGTTTCGACAGAAACCGGCAAGGTTGAGCAAAACGGCACGGCGTTTCTCCGGCTCATCGCGCAGAACGACAATAAGGCGTTTTTGACCGGCGAGCAGGCCCAAAAAGTAAACGCAAAGATCAAGCAGCTGGCTGGAAATGGAGCGCTCGCGGCAAATATCTCATCGGCTCGGCAAAATTCTGCCGCGATTCGTTCGGCGGCGACGGCGGCGAATCTAAAACCGCAGTTTCTTGCGATCGCCGCTATCGCGAAACTCGGCAGCGCGCGGGGCGACATTGGCGGCACCGTACGGTCGATGACACCGATACTCGAAAAACTCCGAACCCAGCTCGGAAGTGAATTGTCTGACGATACTTTGCTCATGATCGCGGCGTACGATCAAGGCGAAGCCGGCGATTCCATGCGGCTTAGAAACTCGCTGCAAGACCTCGCAACCAAATATCCGGAAAGCTCCCGGTCGATCCGCACTGTCTGGTTTCTGCAGGAAAACGGTAAGATAACGCCGGCTGAATTCGATTCTGTGCTTGCATTTCTCGCCATCGGAACCATCTCGCAAAATCCGAAGGACTTCGGCGTCAATGCTGAGGCGCTGACATTCTAAATATGGAAAACGATGAATGGGTCACGGGCAGTGTGACCCTAAAGATCAAGGGGCAGCCGGTCGAGATGCAGATGACAGTACCGGCAAAACCGGTCAAGCCGCAGCGAATGCTGCCCATCTTTCACAAGATGACGAATGCCTTTGTCGATCAGAGCGTCGAAACCGTCGAAGCCGAAGGCAAAACAATTTCATGCAAGGCAGGCTGCGGCTCATGCTGTCGGCAACCTGTTCCTATATCAGAAATGGAGGTTTATCAGATCGCCGAGCTCGTCGCATCGATGCCAGAACCGCGCCGTTCGCAAATAAAGCAGAGCTTTGCCGAAGGGGCCGAACACTTTCGATCGATCGGCTGGTTTGACGACGCGAAAGAGCGGGCCGACCTAACGCCGTCCGAACCGCACGAGACCGCCGTGAAAAATCTGGTCGAAATGGCGATGCGCTACTTTTACGAAGGCGTGCCGTGCCCCTTTCTCGAGAATGAAGCGTGCTCGATCCATGAAGTACGTCCGACCGCGTGCCGCGAATATCTCGTCACCTCGCCCGCCGAAAACTGCGCCCGGCCCACAGCTGAGACAGTTCGGGTGATCGATATTTATCTCAAACCGTCACTCGCATTGCGGCGAATAAGCGATTCTGGCCGGCTCCGGTCGCTCGGCTTTCTACCGCTGATTCGGGCGCTCGAGATCGCCGAAATGTTCCCCGAAGATTTTACCGAACGGACCGGCCGCGAATGGATGGGCGATTTCTTCGATGATATAACTGCCCGCGATCAGGCCGGTTCGGCAGCTAAGATCTCACCCGAACCTGGCGCCACGCGTCGACGGAAACGCCGCACACGTCGATAAATAAAGGAAAATACAAAGTTTGGCGTCCGTTGTTTACTAATTTCGGCACTCGTTCTACTATTTACATCGAATCCGCATATGAGTAAATACCGCAAGATAGTCTGGAACGAGGGAATGCTCCTCACACCGCACCACTTCCAACAGTGGGACAACTATCATGAGGATCTTCTCACCTCACGCGTTCAGTCGATATTGCCGTTTGAATACGGCGTCCTCGACCTGCGAATAAATACCGAAGCCATTGCCAACGGAAATTTTCAGATCATTAACTGCCGGGCGGTGATGCCGGACGGATTGATGATCAACATGCCGGATACGGAAGCAGTGCCCGACCTCCGTCCTGTGGAAAATCATTTCGCCGTCGAAGCCGAGCGACTCGGCGTTCATCTGGCGATACCTGCGACAAAGATCGGCGAAGCGAATTATCAGGCGAACGGTGCTGCTGCGAATGGCAACCTTAGATTTTTACAAGAAGGCCGCCGGATCAAGGACGAGACGGGCAGCGGCAGTGAACAGCCGCTCGCGTATGCAAAAAGCAATCTTCGGATTATCTTTGACGACGAGCTGCGAGACGGCTTTACGAGCATCAAGATAGCCGAGCTGCAGCGGACGCCTACCGGCCAGCTAAAGATATCCTACGAATACATTCCGCCGGTCTTGAAAGCGTCGGCGTCGGACTGGCTCGTCAACATGCTTCGGCAACTCGTCGAGATACTGATCACGAAAAGCGGCAGTCTCGGCGAACAGCGTCGGCAGAGCAACGCATCGCTCGCGGATTTCACGACGTCGGAAGTAGCCGTATTTTGGCTGCTGCATACGATAAATTCGTCGATACCGACAATGGCTCATTTCTTTCGTTCGCCGCTGCTGCATCCGGAACGCCTTTACCTGGAAATGACAACGCTGATCGGAAAGCTGATGACCTTTTCGCTCGAGATGCATCCGAAGGACATTATCAAATACGATCATGACGATCTTTATCTGACATTTAGCAGCCTCTCGGCCCAGCTTAAAGAACTACTTGAAACCGTCATACCGAGCCGCTGCGTGCCGATCCCGCTCGAAAAGACACGCGAGACGCTGTACGTCGGCCGCATTCAAGATGAGCGGCTGCTAAAAGAAGCGTCATTCTACCTCGCGGTACGTGCACAGATGCCAGAAGCGAAGCTTATCGAAGGCGTGCCGCGAGTCGTCAAGATCGCCTCGCGCGACGTCATCGATTCGGTCATCGGTTCGGCACTGCCGGGTGTTGTTCTCACGCATGCTAACCCGCCGCCTGCGCCGATACCGGCCCGCGTCGGTTTCAAATATTTTCAACTCGATTCCATCGGACCGTACTGGAACGGAATCACCGGATCGAAGGTGATCTCGGTCTACGTTCCGAACGAAATTCCGGATGAGAAACTCGAACTTTATGCGGTAAAACCTTGATCCGCAGTCGGTTGGTCTTGCAATGGGCGAAACCTCTCCAAAGAATGATCTGGTCACTTTCGCTGGGCCGATCTTCGATCTTGTGCTTCGGCTGAAGTCCGGCATGCTTGCGCCTTCGGTTGATCTGCGGCCGAAGATCGCGGGCATGTTCGACGATTTCGAACGCCGGGCGGAACGTTATCGTTTTAATCACAAGGTCGTTCAGGTGGCGAAATTCGGGCTTGCCGCCTTCGTCGATGAAACGGTTCTTACTGCCAATTTCCCGATGCGGCACGAGTGGGAGAAGAATCCGCTGCAGCTCGAATATTTTGGGGAACAGCTTGCGGGCAACAAGTTTTTTGACAAGCTCGACGCGATGCTTAAACAGATCGACGTTACGCAGGATGCGGTCGAGGTTTACTATTTCTGCATGCTGCTCGGATTTAAGGGACGTTACGCCGTTTACGAACAGGAAAAACTTTTAGCGACGATGCAGGCGACGGCAAACGCCCTCGTCAAAGCCGGAAAGATAAAGCCGGCCGAGCTGTCGCCGCATTGGCTCGCGAGCGATCAGCCGCCGCCGCCCGAAAAACGCGGAATGCCCCTCTGGGCGAAGATCGGCGCCATTGCGGGTCTCGGCATCGCCGTTGTCATTTACCTCATCATGTTTTTGATGTCGTCGAAGTTTTTGCAGGACACGGTCGATCAGCTTCAGTTGTGACCCTCGGAATTATTTCGCTCAAATCGATTCTTTATGAGTTGGCACGTTGATCAATTGAAGTATGCCCTCGGCTTTGGCGGCATGTTGTCGTTTTACGGGATCACCAGCCTCGTGATCTATATGATCCCGACGCCGACACTCGGGACCAACGGCAAGATAATCTTCATAGCTCTGTTGCTGCTCACGCTACCGTTCGCTCTACTTATCGGGTTTCTGATAGCACGCCGCGGCCGCAAGAAGGCGGCTCTCGCGGAAGCGTCACCGGCTACTGAGTCAGAAGCTGCTCCTGTACAGAAATTGACCACACCCGCCGGATATTTTCCCGAACTGACAAAAGGAATTGAAGAAACGGTGCAGTTTCTAAAGACGTCGAGTCTGGGCAGCGGCGGCAAGGACGCAGTGGATTCTCTGCCGTGGTATATCGTCGCCGGCACGCCGGGATCGGGCAAAAGCTCGCTCGTGATGAGCTCGAACCTGAACTTTCAAACGCTTCCGAGCCAGCGGCAGTCCGAACAGAAATCTCTGCGGTCGACCGGCAGCGTCGATTGGCGTGTGACAAGCGATGCGGTCTTTATAGACACCGCCGGACGATATCAATCGGAAGGCGTGGATGCCGAAGAATGGTCCGGACTGCTGGAAACCCTGAAGAAATATCGCTCCGGCCGGCCGGTCGACGGATTCATCTTGACCGTCGATGCCGACGCCATCCTGAAAGGTGATGAGCGGCAGGCGGACGAACTTGCGAAGGTCCTGCGGGCAAGGCTTGACGAAGCGGTACAGCGACTAAAGGTGCACTTTCCCGTCTATCTAGTCTTCACTCACGCGGACGCGCTCGAAGGGTTTCGTGATTCGTTCTCGACATCTAAACAGGAAGATAAATCTCTCGTCTGGGGCACTACGATCCCGCTCGAAAAAAGCGGGAATGCTCAAACGCTTTTCGATGGCGAATACGAATTGCTGCAAGAGTCGGTTCTGAAACGCCGTATCGTCCGCCTTTCCGCTCCGTTTCCTCCGGTCAGGCAATTGCGCATTTTCAACTTTCCGCTTCATTTCGGATCGGCACGGCGGAAATTCGGCGCTTTTGTCAGCGCGCTGTTCAGGCCAAATCCTTTCAGCGAGAATCCCTTTCTCCGCGGCTTTTACTTCACCGCAACGCCAGCGGCAAAACCAAGCGGGAATACCCCGGCGAGTGTCGGCAGCGGATATTTTTCTGAAGCGCTTTTTCGCGACGTCATCCTTCGCGACAAGGATCTCGTTCGGACCTTTCAGGCTCAGCGGCGGCGTGCCCCGATCTTCGGCTGGGCAATGACGACGATAGGCGCCTTGATCGTTCTCTTTTTGCTCGTGATGGCCGGCATCTCGCTGGCGGCAAATCGCCGCTTGCTCGACGATGCGCGAACGCGGGGCGAAAAGGTGCTGACAATCGTAAAATCCGATGCCGGCAATCCGCTCGATAAAAAAGAAGACGAAACCCGGCGCGAATTGAACACGACCGATGACCTCCGCTCGCTGCTCGTAACGCTGGACGATTACGAACGAAACGGAGCGCCGCTGTATATGCGGTTCGGGCTTTATTCGGGTAATCAGGTTTATCGCAAAAACCTTTTGCCGATGTATTTCAGCGTTATCGAGCAAAGGTTCAAGGCGCCTACGATCAAGCGCGTCGAGGCGGAGCTTCGCAAATTCTCCGGCAGCCAGCCGGTGGCAAATCCGGCTAACCTGACCGAAAAGGAAGAGCAGAATCTCGGCCAGCATTACGATCTGCTGAAGGCTTACTTGATGCTCTCGGGCGAGTACAAGCAAAAGGCGGAAGCGAGCCACATCGCTAATGCCCTCAAGGATTATTGGGGCGCCGATGCAAAAATACCGGCCGATATGAAACTGACGGCTCAGCAGCAACTCGAGTTTTGGGCGAAGCAGGTCGACCGCGATTCATCGGACGTGAAGTTTCCGCGCATTACACTCGATTCGAAACTGGTTGACGATACGAGAAGAAAGCTGCAGGACTTTCCAGCCGTCTATCGTTATTACAGCCGCAAGGTTACCGAAATATCAAAAGAGGTCGACGATAAGATCGGTCCGACTTCTGCCGAAGCGATACTTACGCGAAACGGCGCGGACACGGGCTTTATGGAGGGCACTTACGTCGTGCCGAGCGCGTTTACACGGCCCGGCTACGAGCTAATGAAAACTGCCATCAGCGAAGCTGATAAGAAGCTCAGTGAAGACGATTGGGTAATGGGCGAACCCGGGAAAAAAGAGATCGCGCAGACGACTGACGCGGCGCGGCTTGAAGATCGCTATTTCCGCGACTACGCCGATCAATGGAAGAGTTTTGTTAAGGGCGTAAACGTCAAGAGATACAGCAACAAAGACGACGCGACCCGCGCTCTGCAGGCATTTTCATCCGCAAACTCGCCGATGAAGATCCTTGTGCGCGAGATCGCGAAAAACACGAATCTTTCTGCGAAGCCCGAAGTCGAAGGCTGGATCGACTGGATAAAAAGCTTTTTTGTCAGTGACGAAAACACCGAAACCGGCGGATCGCAGCCCGAAAAAGAATTTCGCCCGCTTTTCACGTTTGTCGGAACAAAGAAGCAGAAGGAAAAGGCTCCGGTCGAGACATATCAGGGCGAGATCGGAAAGATGTTCAACGACTTCAACGGCATCTCGGAAGATCGGATGAAAAAGATCTCGCAGCAGATGGCGAATGATGAAGACCCTATAAAGCTTCGTCAACGTGAGACGGCGATCGCGAACCTTCTGACGGAATTTAATGATACGCCTTCGGGGCAGGAACTCGCCGCTTTGCTTCAGAAACCTCTCGGCAATCTTCGCAGCCTGCTCGGCGCGGGAGCCAAAGATCAGATCGCGAAAATGTGGAAGGAACAAATACTTTCGCTGGCGAAGGAAATGGAGAAAGGCTATCCGTTCGAAGACGGCGATGCGGATGCCGACCTGACGAAAGTGACCTCTTTTCTGAATCCAGTGGATGGCAAACTATCTAAATTTTATGACGAACGCCTGGCCACGTATTTCGAAGAAGCCAACGGCCAGCTCAAACAGAAAGACACGAGCGAGGTAAAGTTCAGCGACGAATTCATCTCTTACCTGAATAATGCGTTCGCCCTCCGCAAGGCTCTTTTCGGAACAGCCGCGACGCCCAAATTCGAATATGAGTTTAGCTTGAAGAGCGGCAAGGAATCGCTTGTCGATGTTTCGATCGATGGGCAAAAGATCTCTTCCGAAGGCACTGGTTCGATCAAAGGCACTTTTCCTGCCGCGGGCGCCGCCGAAACGGGCGTGCAGATGACAGCCGCAGGGATGTCTAGCTCTGCATCGACCGTACCGCCCGCATCGTCTCCGGCAAATCCGTCGAACTCGAGCGTCATTAGTAATGTCGCTGCGTCCAAACCATCGACGTCTGCTGATGCATCGGGCACGCCCTTAAAGTTTCCGGGAAACTGGGGCTTGTTCAGGTTCGTTGACGCGGGCCATCCACAGAAACAGTCTGGGGGCGAATACCTTCTGACCTATTCGCTCGGCGGCAAGGCCATAACTGCGGCCATAAAACCGGGGGGCGGCGACCTTTTCGACAAGAATATTTTCCGGCAGGTGAAAGCACCGCAGTCGTTTTTGAAATAAGACCGCTTATGAACGAAGCAAAACAACATCTAGATGCCGGCAACCTCGCGGCGGCGGTCGATTCGGCGTTAAACCTCGTTAAGAAAAACCCGACCGACGAGACAGCCAGAACTTTTCTTTTCGAGCTTTCGTGTTTTTCAGGTGATTGGGATCGCGCTGATAAGCAGCTCGATGTGATCGGCCACCAGGACTTCAACGCAATGATCGGCGCGAGGATCTTTCAGCAAAATCTGAAAGCCGAACGCGACCGGGTCAAATTGTTTGACGGCGGACTGCGGCCGGAGTACGCAATGGCACTCCCCGATTACGTCGAAAACCTGCTGCGGGCAAATGCCATGGTTCGCGAAAACAAAACCGGCGAGGCTCGCATGTTGCTCGACGAGATCGAGGAAAAGCGGCCGGCGTTTCCATGTACAGTGAACGGCGAACATTTCGACGATTTTCGAGACTATAACGATCTGACGATGTGCGTTTTCGAGCTGATAGTAAAAGAGGCATATGTCTGGCTTCCTGTCGTGCATGTCGAAAAGATCGAATTCTTTGAGCGAAAGTCGCTTCGGGACGTGTTCTGGCTGCAGGCGAATGTCGAGATGACCAACGGCACCAATGGCGAAATGTTCTTCCCGTCGCTTTATGTCAATACCTGGAAACACGATGACGACGCGGTCAGGCTCGGGCGAAGCGTCGATTGGCGGGACGCCGGCGACGAAATTTTTATTGGCGAAGGCACGCGCCTTTTCTCCATCGGCGGCCGCGACCGCTCGATACTCGATCTCAAAACTATCGTCTTCGATCACGGTTGATCGGCAATTTCAAGATTTTTGATGATTTTTTGAGAGTTTTCGGGTAGAATGTGCTCGAACCCGAAATCTCTACCACATTTTCACCAATGTTTCCGCAGACATGGAGTGTTTTTCTCGATGAGTGACGAGCTCCGAAAACCGTCGGTGTTGGATATCGATGCACTTTTGCAGCCGATCGAAGGTGACAACCCTTCGGGCGAAAGCCTGCGTTATTCAGGCATCTACGGCGATATCTCAGAAGCGCGACGCGCCGATAAAGACGTCAGCCAGGGCGATTGGCAGTCAGAGCTTAAGATCGCGGACTTTCGCCGCGTGATCGAGCTCGCGGTACCGGTCCTTGCCAGGCAGTCTAAAGACCTTCAGATAGCGGTCTGGCTGACCGAAGCCATTGCCCAGGAACACGGCTTTGCCGGATTACGCGACGGTCTGATACTGCTTCGCCGCCTCGAAGAAGATTTTTGGGACACTCTTCATCCGGAAATTGACGAAGGTGATATGGAGGGCCGTGCAAATGCCATTGCGTGGATGGACACACAGGGAGCTCTGATCGTACCCGCGATCGCGATCACGGATGCCGACCGGCGCAGCTTTACCGATTGGGAAGATTCGAAGAAATTCGATTTTCCGGAAAATTTAGATTCGCTCGATTCCGATTCGCAGGAGCGCTATCAGTCGCTGCGCATTCAGGCCGAGACGGAACGGCGCGTGACCGGCGAGATGTGGCGGCGTGCTAAAGGGCAAACGCGCCGCAGATTTTACGAAGAACTCAATTTCACTATCGACGAATGCTGGGAAGCGGTGAAGGCACTCGACAAGGTCAACGAAGAAAAGTATGACCGCAATTCAATGCCGGGCCTTTCGAATCTGCAGAAATCGCTCGACAAGGTTCATTCGCAGGTGAAAAAGCTGCTCGACGAAAAAAGGATCGAAGAGCCGGACGACCTCGAATCCGCCGACGAAGAAAATGCGGCCAGTCTCAGTGACGAATCGGTCACAGGCGGTGTGAATAGCAGCGGCGGTGCCGTTCAGAGCCGAAAGGACGCCCTGAAACGCCTCGGCGAGATCGCGAATTTTTTCCAGCGGACCGAGCCGCATAGTCCCGTCGCATATCTTGTGCAGCGCGCGGTCAAATGGGGGAATATGCCACTTGAATCTTGGCTGCAGGAAGTGATCAAGGATGAGAGCGTGCTTTCGCAGCTTCGGCAAACACTGGGGCTCGAAAATGCGGGCGACGGTTACGAGGCGGCGCCAGCTGCGGAATCGGGCGAGGGATGGTAGTCGGCAGCTATCAAAAAATTGTTAAGAATATCGATCTAAATTCAAAGGAGATAACCAGATGCCAACAAAGGAAAGTTTACAGCATAAAATAGATCGCGTTCGGCCGCCGCGCGTTCAGATCACTTACGACGTCGAGGTCGGCGGAGCGATCGAATTGAAGGAATTGCCGTTCGTTGTGGGCGTCATGGGCGATTTCACCGGCAAGCCGGAAGAGCCGCTGCCGGCGATCAAGAACCGCAAGTTCGTCGAGATCGATCCCGACAATTTCAATCAGGTGCTCGCGGGTATGAGCCCGCGGCTCGCTTACACGGTCGACAACAAGTTGCAGGACGATAGCAGCAAAATGGGCATTGAGCTCAAATTCAATTCTATCGAGGATTTCGAACCGGACAATATTGTCCGTCAGGTCGAGCCGCTTCGGAAGCTTGTCGAAGCCCGTCAAAAGCTCGCTGATCTCCGGTCGAAAATGGACGGTAACGAAAAACTCGAGTCGCTGCTCGAAGATGTAATCGGCAGCACCGACAAACAGAAACAGCTTAGCGACGCGCTCGGTGTCGACGGTGGAAAGGAGAAATAGGATCATGGCCAAAACAAAAGACGAAGCCGCCACACAAGTAGTTGAGACCGAACAGGAAGGAAGTCTGCTCGACAAGATCTTGACGGAAGGCCGTATGGCACGAGACGACTTTCAGAAAGAGCGGTCGAAAGACATGATCGCCGAATTCGTCAATCAAGTGATGAGCGGGGAATTGACGGTGTCCAAGAATATGGACGTCGCGATAAACTCGCGCATCGCCGAGATCGACCGTCTAATATCCGCTCAGATGAACGAAATAATGCACGCCGAGGATTTTCAGAAGCTCGAAGGCTCATGGCGCGGCCTGCACCACCTCGTCAAGAACAGCCTGACGAGTACGCAGCTCAAGATCAAGGTAATGAGTGCGACCAAAAAGGACCTTCTGAAAGATTTCGAACGAGCTCTTGAATTCGACCAGTCCGCTCTTTTCAAAAAGATATACGAAGACGAATACGGCACCTTCGGCGGAGCTCCCTTCGGCGCGATGATCGGCGATTACGAATTCGGAAATCACCCGCAGGACATGTCGCTGCTCGAGAACATTTCGCAGGTCGCAGCCGCCGCGCATGCTCCGTTCCTTAGCGCTGCTTCGTCCGGGCTGTTCGGTTGGGACAGTTATTCCGAAATGCAGGAAGTTCGGGATGTGTCGAAGATCTTCGACCGTACCGAATATATGAAGTGGCGTAGCTTTCGCGAATCGGAAGATTCACGTTATGTCGGCCTGACGCTCCCCCACGTTCTGATGCGCGAGCCGTACGGGGCCGTTACGAAACCGACGGAATCGTTCCGTTTTGAAGAGGACGTCGACGGCACTGACCACAAGAAATATCTTTGGGGAAATGCCGCATACGCTCTCGGGACGCGGCTTACCGAAGCCTTTTCGATGCACGGCTGGTGCGTGGCGATCCGCGGTGTCGAAGGCGGCGGGCTCGTCCAGGGACTGCCAACGCATACCTTCAAGACCGACGAAGGCGAGGTAGCGATGAAGTGTCCGACGGAGGTCGCGATCACAGACCGGCGTGAAAAGGAATTTGCCGACAACGGATTTATTCCATTGGTTCACTGCAAAGGCACCGATTACGCCGCATTTTTCGCTACCCAATCGGCGAATAAAGCAAAGAAATACGATACCGACGCGGCCAACGCGAACGCGCGTCTTTCGACACAGCTTCAGTACATTTTCGCCGTATCGCGGTTCGCTCATTATCTGAAATCGATGGTTCGCGATAAGGTCGGCAGCTTTATGTCGAGACAGGACGCGGAAAGCTTTCTTAACCGTTGGATATCCAATTACGTCACTGAGGACGATACTGCTTCGCCCGCGATCAAGGCGAAATATCCGCTCCGCGAGGCCCGTGTCGACGTTGCCGAGGTACCCGGCAAACCGGGGTGCTATCGTGCCGTCGCGTTTCTTCGGCCGCATTTCCAGCTCGACGAGCTTTCGGTCTCCCTGAGGCTGGTCGCCGATCTTCCGCAGCCGGCCAACGGCTAACGCGCTTTTTATCCGGCAGGTGCTGCAGCACAGGGAGCCTGCCGGAAAATTAAGTTTTTTTCTCTTTGCAAAAACGATCTCCGCCGGCGTCAATACCGTGTAGTAATGCCGATCGTAATTGTTGAAAGATCATTTCCGATTCTAAAAGGAGCAAATTGAAATGGCAGCAGTTGATTATTTTCTGAAACTCGAAGGAATTGACGGCGAGAGCGCCGACGACAAACATAAAGGCGAGATGGACCTTGAATCCTGGTCGTGGGGCGCATCGAACCAAGGAACTTTTTCCGCCGGCGGCGGTGGCGGTGCAGGTAAGGTCGCGATGCAGGATTTCCATTTCGTCATGAAGATCAACAAGGCCTCGCCGAAGCTCTTGTTAGCTTGTGCATCCGGCCAGCATATCAAGACGGCCAACCTCGTCTGCCGTAAAGCCGGGGGTAAGCAGGAAGAATTTCTGAAGATCAAATTTACGGACCTGCTTGTTTCTTCGTATCAGACCGGCGGTTCGGGACACAGCGATATCGTTCCCACGGACCAGATCTCGTTGAATTTTTCGAAGATCCAGGTCGAGTACTTCACGCAGAAAGCGGATGGTACGCCAGTCCTCGGCGCAAGCGCAGGCTGGGACGTTAAGGCGAATATCAAGGCCTAGTCCGGCGGACCGCTCGCGAATTCGGTTGGGACATCCCCGATGGGTTGCGGCGAATCAGATAAGCCTCTGATAAGCTGCAGCCTTTCGGTGTATTGTGAGGCGTTGGGTCTAGGATGAGACGTACGGACAGCGATATTCGAGTAACTCCGTCGGTTCTCGATCGTCTCGTCGACCTCGAACCGAAAGAATCCCGCGAGGCGCCTAAATCGCGTTCGACGTCGCTTGTCGAGTTGAAACAGGCCGTGCGGCGCGACCTCGAATGGCTGCTCAACACGCGGTGCTTTCTCGACAGCGATGAGATCGACCTGCCGGAAGCAAAATGCTCGGTTGCCTTTTACGGTCTGCCGGACATCACCGGTATGAGTGCAAAAAGTCCGGCGGAGCAAAAGCGTCTCGCGGTCGCTGTCGAGACCGCTATTAGAAACTTCGAACCGCGCTTTGTCGATCTCAAGGTAACTCTTGAACCGCCATCCGCACTGGACAGGCAGATGAGGTTTCGCATCGAAGCAAGCCTCGACATGGAGCCCGCACCTGAGCCTATTTCCTTCGACACCGTCCTCGAGATCGGAAGCGGCGATTTCGCCGTCAACGAAAAATAGCCGCGAGGCTTGGCGGCTAGAGATCAGTATTTATGCGTGACGAACTTTTGGGTTACTATGAGCGCGAACTGATATTCCTGCGCCGCATGGGCGGCGATTTTGCGCGCAAGTATCCGAAGATCGCTTCGCGGCTGCTGCTGGATGAGGAAAAGATCGAAGATCCGCACGTCGAGAGGATGATCGAGTCGTTCGCGTTCCTCACCGGCCGTATAGGCTTGAAACTCGACGATGAACTGCCCGAGATCACCGAATCGTTTCTTAACGTTCTCTACCCGCATTATCTTTCGCCGATCCCTTCGATGGCGATCGCTCAATTTTCTTTCGGTTCGCCCAAAGACAAGCTGAGCAGCGTACAGAGACTGGAACGCGGTGCACGGCTAAATTCGCGGCCAGTCGACGGAACCCCTTGTCGATTTCGCACATCCTTCGATGTCGACCTATTTCCGATCGAGATCGAATCCGCCGCTCTCGAATCCGCATCACCGAAGGACGGCCGCGGGAAATACGCCGACAGCCATATTCGGATCAGCCTTCGCTGCTTCGGCGACGCAAATCTTCACGAGCTTCGCAATGCGGACGGCGGCGCTCCGGAATCGCTCCGCTTCTACATCGACGGCGATCCGCAACTCGTTTTTCCACTGTACGAAATAATTTTCAATCATGCGGTTTCAGTCGAGATACGCCCGAAGGAACAACCGCTCGGGAATAAGACGCTGAAAACGATCACGAACATTCAGCTGAAACTCCCCGATCCCGTCGTATCGACAGCTGTGGACGGCATCAGACAGGTTGGATTCGACGAAAGCGAAGCGGTACTCCCATACACAAGACGCTCTTTCATGGGCTACCGGCTGCTTACCGAATATTTTTCATTTCCCTACAAATTTTTGTTTTTCGATGTATTCGGACTCGACCGAGCCGTAACGGGCAAGTTCGGCAGCCATTTTGATATATTGCTCCACCTGAAAGACGTGACGCCGCCGGCGGCGCCGATCTCCGCAGATACTTTTCGGATGGGCTGCTCACCGATCGTCAATCTTTTTTCGCGTATGTCGGATCCGATCTATCTGTCGCAGCAGAAATACGAGTATCACGTTATCCCGGATGTTCATCGGCAAGCGACGACCGAAGTCTATTCCATCGACAGCGTCGTTACGAGCGACCCGCGAACAAATACGACGCGTGAATTTTCGCCTTTCTACTCGCTGCGCCACGCGTACGGCGAACAGTCCGAAAAGGCTTTTTGGTATGCGTCGCGAAGGCCCTCGCAGCGCGATGACGACGAAGGAACCGAGATGCACATGTCTCTTGTCGACATTGATTTTAATCCGCGGGTTCCGGCCGTCGAAGTACTCAACGTCAAAGCTACATGCACCAATCGAGATCTTCCCGGTCGCCTTTCCTTCGGAGGACGCGACAGTGATTTTGAGGTCGAGGGAACCGCACTTCTTTCACGCGTCCGCTGTCTGACAAAGCCGACGGAGACGATCCGGCCGCCGCGCCGCCGTTCGGCTCAGTGGCGTCTGATCTCACACCTAAACCTGAATTATTTGTCCCTTGTAAATGGACAAGACGGGACGCCGGAAGCATTGCAGGAGATGCTGCACCTCTACAATTTCGACGATTCGTCCGTGATAAGAAAGCAGATACTCGGGATCTCGCGAATCGATTCGCGCAAGGTCGTGAGGCAGATCGGCGATCACATCGGGGCGGGTTTTGTCCGAGGCATCGAGACGACGATCACCCTCGACGAAGAGCAGTACGTCGGCAGCGGCATGTTTCTGTTCGCCTGCGTGATCGAACGTTTCCTTGGTCTTTACGCGTCGGTAAATTCTTTCAACCAAGTCGCGTTGAGGACCGAGCAGCGAGAGGATGTCGTCAAACTTTTTCCGCCGCGGGCGGGCGAGCAGGAGCTATTGTGATCAACTGCGATGGTTGAAAAAACGCTCGATAAAAAACTTCGAGACGAACCGTACAGCTTCGAATTTTTTCAAGCGGTCCGTATACTCGAAAAGCTGTTTCCCGAACGCGAAACTGTCGGGCGCGATGCACTGCCCGATCGGGAGGTCGCCCGTTTTCGTTCGCGCATCTCGTTCGACTTTCCGCCAAGCGAGATCGATCGGATAGAAGAAACGATCGACGAACTGACCGGTGATGAAAAGATCGAGATCTTCGTAAATTTCATGGGAATGGTCGGCGCGAGCGGAGTTCTGCCGTCGCACTATACGGAACTCGTGCTTGACCGTATCCGTCATCGCGACACTGCGATGTGGGCATTTCTCGACATCTTCACGCACCGTGCGGTTTCAATGTTCTATCAGGCATGGGGAAAATACCGTTTCCCGATCGGTTACGAACGCGGCGGCGGTGAATTCACGCAGTATCTTTTCGATTTTGCGGGGCTCGGGACAAAAGGGCTTCGAGGGCGGATGAGCGTTGATGACGAAGCTCTGCTTCCCTACGCGGGACTGATCGCGCAGAAGCCGCACTCGGTGAACGCGCTCCAAAACATACTTTCCGATTATTTCGGATTTGGCGCGAAGGTCGATCAGTTTTTTGGGCAGTGGCTTCCGATCGAGCCGCCCGACCGCAGCTACCTCGGCCAAAAGAACAACGTCCTCGGCGTATCGGCGATCGCGGGAACAAGCGTTTGGTCTCAGCAGACGAAATTTAGGCTGATGCTCGGGCCGCTTGATTTCAAACAATTCCAGGAGCTTCTGCCAAGCGGGGAAGCCAACAAAAAACTCGGTTCGATCGTACGGTTTATGATGGGTTCCGAGATGGATTTCGATGCCGTGCTTTTGCTCACGGGCGGTCAGGTTCCGGGAACGGTGCTGACGACACGGGCACTGAGAAAGCCGATGCTGGGATGGACGACTTATTTGAAGACCACGCCGTTCGAAACTCACGATGATCAGGTGATCCTCGATTTCTCAGGCGATATCGGGCTTCATTGAACGACGCAACATAGCATTTATAGAATTGATCTCAGGAGAATCTCGATGAATGTAAACCTCAAATCGCTGGTCGGCAGACTAAATGATGTGACGAGAAATGCCCTCGAAGGCGCGGCCGGACTCTGCCTTTCCCGTACGAACTACGATGTCGAGGTCGAGCATATCCTTGCGAAGTTGCTGGAGCAAAATGACACCGATCTTCACAGCATCTGCAAACATTTCGAGGTGAACACCGACCGGTTGAGCAAGGACGTCAGCGCCGCCCTCGAAAGGTTAAAAGGCGGTAATTCGCGCACGCCGGGCCTCAGCGATCGCATTCCACGCTGGATGCAGGACGCGTGGCTGCTTGCGTCGGTCGACTTCGGTTCGGCACGCGTTCGGTCCGGGCATCTTATTCTCGCTCTTCTCGCAAGTGAAAACTTTGCGCGGATCGCCCGCGATATATCGAAAGAATTCGAGCATGTGTCAGCCGAGACTCTCCAGTCCGATTTTTCAGCGATCACCGCCGATTCCGCTGAGGAGCGCGATGCTGTCGCTCTCGGCGAAAATGCCGGCGTCTCGGGCGGCGAACCCGTTGCCGCCGGTGTTGCCGGAAAGACAAAGTCGCTGGACCAATATACAGAAGACCTTACGGCTAAGGCTCGGGCGGGGAAGATCGACCCAGTGCTTGGCCGCGATTTCGAGGTGCGGCAGATCATCGATATTCTGACTCGCCGCAGGCAGAATAACCCGATCCTAACCGGCGAGGCGGGCGTCGGAAAAACCGCCGTCGTCGAAGGCTTCGCACTTCGCATCTCGCAGGGCGACGTTCCCGATCCGCTTAAAAATGTTGCGGTGCGGACACTCGATCTCGGGCTGCTTCAAGCCGGTGCGGGCATCAAGGGCGAATTTGAAAACCGACTGAAATCGGTGATCGAGGAAGTAAAAGCATCGCCGCAGCCGATAATTATGTTTATCGATGAAGCGCATACGATGATCGGTGCTGGCGGGGCCGCAGGACAGAATGACGCCGCAAACCTTTTGAAACCTGCACTCGCACGCGGCGAGTTGCGAACCATTGCGGCGACGACTTGGGCTGAGTACAAAAAGTATTTTGAAAAAGACGCTGCGCTCGCCCGCAGATTTCAGGTCGTCAAGATCGAGGAACCCGACGAAGAAAAGGCCATCGCGATGATGCGCGGGATTGCCGACAAAATGGAAAGCCATCACAACGTTCGCATTCTCGACGAAGCGATCGTCGAATGCGTTAAGCTTTCCGCGCGGTACATCACGGGCCGCCAATTGCCGGATAAATCCGTATCGGTTCTCGATACTGCCTGCGCAAAGGTCGCGATCGGTCAGGGTGCAACCCCTGCATCGGTCGAGGACGCCACTCGGCGCATTCAAAATCTGACGTCCGAGATAGATTCTCTGGACCGCGAACAGGTTACGGGTGCCGGTCATGACGAACGGCTCGAGTTACTACAGGCCAAGCGCACTGAAACCGAGGCCGAACTCGGGACGCTGCACGAACAATGGGCAAAGGAAAAGGAACTCACGGACCAGATCCGCACGATACGCGTTAAACTCGAAATGACTCGGGTTGATTCGAAACTTGCCGCGCAAAACGGCACTAACGGATCCTCTGCTGCAGCCGAACCTGCCGCTGCTACACAATCTTCAACCTCGGATGCAATTACTTCCGGTGATGTCTCGGCCGCCGGCGCCGCTCCTGCGGCGGAGACCGACAAGCCTGTCGATAAAGAGTTTTTGAAGTCGGAGCTCAAGCGTCTGACGGCTGAGCTCAAACATGTTCAAGGCGACGACCCGCTGATGCAGCCTGTCGTTAACGGCCAGTCCGTCGCTGAAGTGATCTCGGGTTGGACCGGAATTCCGATCGGAAAAATGGTTGCCGATGAGATAAATTCGGTGCTCAATCTTTCCGCAACGCTCCGCGAACGCGTCCTCGGACAAGACCACGCTCTCGAGGCGATAACACAGAGAATTAGAACGTCGAGGGCAGGTCTCACCGATCCGAAACGTCCGATCGGCGTCTTCCTGCTCGTCGGCACGTCCGGTGTCGGCAAGACCGAAACTGCGCTTGCCCTTGCAGAGTCGCTATACGGCGGCGAGAGAAATCTGATCACGATCAACATGAGTGAGTACCAGGAAGCTCACACGGTTTCCAGCCTGAAAGGTTCACCTCCGGGATATGTCGGCTACGGTGAAGGCGGCGTGCTGACGGAAGCGGTCAGGCGAAAGCCGTATTCGGTCGTGCTGCTTGACGAGGTTGAAAAAGCACATCCGGACGTCATGGAGCTTTTCTTCCAGGTATTCGACAAGGGCATGCTCGAAGACGGCGAAGGACGCGAGATCGATTTTAAGAACTGTATAATTTTGCTTACGTCCAACGTCGGCACCGACACGATCATGAAGCTCTGTGCCGATCCTGACACAATGCCCGATCCTGACGGCCTGGTCGAAGCGGTCAAACCCGAACTGGTTAAGGCATTCAAGCCCGCACTTCTCGGACGTATGGTCACGGTACCGTACTACCCGATCTCGGACGATATTTTGCGGATGATCATCAAATTGCAGCTTGGCAAGATCCGTCAGCGCATCTCGGACAATCACGGTGCCAAGTTCACTTATGACGAGACCGTTATCGAGACCGTGGCGAAACGCTGCACCGATGTGGACAGCGGCGCTCGCAATGTTTACAACATTCTGACCGGCTCGCTGCTGCCCGAAATGAGCGGCGAGGTATTGTCGCGTATGGCGAGCGGCGAAGGGATCAAGAGCGTGCACGTCTCGGCGGGCGATGATGACCGGTTCGTTTACGCGATCACCTGATTCGGACAGATGCCGGTAGGCGATAGATCACGATACAACGGCTCGAGGATCGTACGCAGTGTACTATAAGGTCCGCAGATCTAGGCTGATCACGGGCAAAAAGAACGTAACTCTCTCGTCCTTCTATTCCGGCTGCGGGCACGAAACTAATTTATGCCGATCACTCAAAGCGAAAGATTGATGAAATTGGCGACGCCTCTCGGCGGCGAGTTTTTGCTCATTGAGCGTCTTCGCGCCCACGAAGGCCTTTCGCAGCTTTTTCGTTATGAGCTCGAGCTTCTGCACGAAGAACCCGAGGAAGGAAGTGCGCCGACACCGATCGATCCGCAGCGTATGCTCGGCCAGGCGATGTCGGTAGCGGTCGCCGAAGACAACGCGGAGCATCGCTATTTTCACGGAATGTGCGTCAACTTTTCGCAAGGCAATCGGAATACGCATTTCTCCAAATACCGGGCCGAAATTGTTCCGCGTGCGTGGCTTTTGACCCAGGTGAGCAGAAGCAGGATCTTTCAGCAGAAGTCCGTGCCGGACATTCTACGTAAGGTTTTTGAGGATCTGGAAGTGAATTTCGAGATACAGGGAACCTTTAATCCACGAAATTACTGCGTGCAATATCGCGAAAGCGATTGGGATTTTGCGTCCCGGCTGATGGAAGAGGAAGGGATCTTTTATTACTTCGAGCACACAGCCGATTCGCATAAAATGATCGTCGCGAATACCGCGCAATCTCACCGCGATTGCCCGACGCGAAGCACATTTCCTTTTACTCTCAATCTGACGCCGATCGACGAAGGCTGGATGGGTGGCGTGCACACATGGCGCGTCGACAGCCAGCTTCGTTCCGGGAAATACACGCTATGGGACCATAACTTCGAGTTGCCCACCGCAAATCTGGAGGCCGCTCAACTTAGCCGTTTTGATATTGGCGGCAATCAAAATCTCGAGGTATACGATTATCCTGGCGAATACGCGAAACGTTTTGACGGCGTCGATCCGGGCGGTGGCGACCAGCAAAGTAATTTGCAGAAAGTATTTGACGACCGTCAGCGGACCGTGCAGATACGACAGCAGGAGATCGACGTAGCGTATAAAAATATTTACGCGAGTTCCGACGCCTATCCGATGACAGCCGGCTATCGATTCGTGCTCGAAAATCATCCCGAAGCAAACGGATCGTACGTTCTTGTAGACCTGCAGATCGAGGCTGTTCAATCGCCGGCCTATATTACGGACAATGAGATCCCCGATTCTTATCTTGTAAATTTTGTCTGCATGCCGCAGGGCGAGACCGCCGCCCCGTTTCGGCCGCTTAGAAAAACGAAAAAGCCGGTCATCAACGGTAGCCAGACGGCGGTCGTCGTCGGACCACCCGGCGAAGAGATTTTCACCGACAAATACGGCCGGGTGAAAGTACAATTTCACTGGGACCGCGAAGGCCACAGTGATTCCGACAGTTCGTGCTGGATACGCGTTGTCACGCCATGGGCCGGTAAGCAGTGGGGCGCGGTACATATCCCGCGCGTTGGGATGGAAGTGATCGTCGGCTTTATGGAAGGCGATCCGGATCAGCCGATAATCACGGGTGCCGTTTATAACCCGAACACAATGCCGCCGTACGCATTGCCGGATCAAAAGACGCGTTCCACCCTCAAGTCAAATTCGTCAAAAGGAGGTTCGGGCTTCAACGAGATCCGGTTCGAGGACAAAGCGGGCGAAGAACAGGTGTTCATCAACGCGCAAAAAGACCACGATCAACGGGTCGGCAACGACAGCAAAGAAGCGATCGGACGCGATCGCCATATGATCGTCGAGCGGGATCAGTTCGAGCTCGTAAAAAAGGACAAGCACCTCCAAGTCAAGGGCAATCATGCCGAGAAGATCGACGGTTCGATGTCGCTCAAGATCGGCACTTCGACCGATCTCAAGACGGGGACCAAACTCGCCGCCGACGCCGGAACGGAGATCCATCTCAAAGCAGGTACGACCGCCGTGATCGAAGCCGGGGTCTCGCTTACACTTAAGGTCGGCGGAAACTTTATAAACATCAATCCTGCCGGAGTCTTTATAAAAGGAGTGATGGTCATGCTTAATAGCGGCGGGGCCGCGGGCACCGGATCGGGCTCAAGCCCTGAAACGCCCAAGGACGCGCTTGACGCCGATAAATCGGAAAGCGGAAAAAAGGCAGAAGCTTCGTCATCGCCTCCGCCTCGTGAGCCGACCGAGTTCAAAGCAATGGCTGCACTTGCGCGTGGACCGACGGCTCCCGACGGTTCGTCTCCGCAACCACCTGCGGCTCCAGCGTTTGGCATTCCGCCCGTACCTTCACTGCCGGCATCGGTCGGTGAGGCGCAGCAGGCTGCACAGCTGGAAGCCGCGGCGATAGAGGAACAGGTTCGGCAGCAGATAGCCGCGGTTGAGCAAACGACGGCCGATCAGATCGATGCGGCTCAGGCGATGGCCGACGACCTGGCGCAGAACGCACAGCAATATGCAGACGAGGCCGCGGAACGTGCGGCAGACGCCCGCTCGCAAGCCGAGGCCTTAGCCGAACGCGCCAAAAGTACCGCTGAAGGCGCCAAAAATGCCGTCGATGGCGCTGAAGAAAAGGCTGAGGAAGCAAAACAAGCGATCGCCGATGCGAAGCAAACCGCTCAGGAAAAGATCGATGAGGCGAAGCAGGCCATCGACGATGCAAAACAAACCGCTCAAGAAGCAAAGGAAACGGCGGCGGCCGCGGGGGATGCTGTCAGCGACGCTGCTAGCTCGCTCGTTCAATCAGCGCAAGACGCGATCCCCTTTTCTTAGTCGATCGATCCGCGTGTTTCTATGGATGAAAAGTTTTTGAAACAGAATTTATTTATCAGCACGACGCAGCTCTACTGCGTGCTGGACGGGGTGATGGTGCCTCAGCTTCCCACAAAGTTGTATAAGGAGCGGGTGCCGAACTATTGCCTTATTCCCGGTGATCTGACGCCGGACATGGTTTACGCAGCGCCGTATCTTGTCTATCTTTCGCCCGACAGCAAATTTGCCGACTTGGTCTTTGAGCAGGCGATCGGAAAACACTGGGGCATCTTTGTACAGACACGCCGTTCGATGATGGAAATGCGGCGGCATTTTCGCGCACTGCTTCAAACGTATGACGAAAGAGGAAATCCGATGAGGTTCCGGTTTTACGATCCGCGTGTGCTCGGCAAATTTCTGCCGACCTGCAACGCCTGCGAACTGACGACGTTGTTCGGCGATGTCGAAGCCTTTTACGGTGAGAGCGCCGACGGGAAAGGATTTATGCGGTATTCTCTCGACAACGGAAATTTGGAAGCCAAGGAACTTGTTCAGGAGTAAGAAGTATGCCGACCGGACCTGCCGCTAGAGTTACGGACAACGTCGCTCATCCGCTGCCGCCTGTGCTTGCGCCCGGGCCCGGAAGCATGAATGTTTTTATCGGGTTTCTGCCGGCTTGGCGCGGCATTCCCGCGGCCGCGGCAGCGGCGTTACAGGCAGCAAAGGCGTCCGCCGATGTCGCCGTTAACACGGCGATGGCGACGACCGTTGCATCTGCGGGCACGCCCGGCGCACCCGCCGCCTACGCGGCGGAACAGGCAGTCAAGGCATCGGCGCTCGCCGCCGTAAGCAGTGCCGTGACCGCTCTCGCCGGCATGTCCGACATTCATGCTTGCCTGTCGCCGTCGCCGGTGCCGCCGCACGGCCCGGGCGTCGTGATCGACGGCTCAATGACCGTCTTGACCAATAACATGCCCGCTTGCCGTATGGGCGACACAATAATCGAACCGCTCGGCCCCCCAAACAAGATCGTTAAGGGCGAGATGACGGTGATAATCGGCGGCTGACATTTTTCGGAGCTGGAAGTAATGCTTGTAATCCGCGACGCACAGATCCAAAGCCTGATCGCCAAAAACGACGATGATATTGTCCGGCTGACCGGCGAGGCCGTTATCCGCGCTTGTCATTCGCGTGTCGAGTCGATCAGGCCGCTGCGCCTTTTGTCGATGGTGGAAATCGGCATCGCGCGGGCGAAGGAACTGGGTTTTAACAATGCCGAAGACATCGCAGCCTTCGTCACGCTGATGTTCGAGGTCTCACCGCAGTTTAGCGACCAGCATGAGATCGCCGCTGTGCTTGCGGACACAAATTTCTCGCCGGGCGATCGCCTTTCACAGCTTCCCGATCGCGCCTCGGATGCGGCGTGGGACGAGGCCGAGCAGCTGTACGACGCGAGGTTTTGGTTTGCTGACACCGCCTAATGATGACTACAGAAGAAACATCGGAATCGCTTGATCACGTAAAGCGCACGATCGCCCAGGCGGATCTCGTAGAGCGTCTCGCTAAGAAGGTAAAAGAATCTGGCGATGTCGCCTCGGCGGCAAAGCTTGAGGTCGAGATGGAAAAGCTCGCCTACTACCAAAATGCCGCGAAAGGCGATATTCGAGGCCGCGCGCGTGCCGCTGTCGAGAATGCAAACGCCTTTGTGCTCGGGCGCGCGGTCACACAGCGTTTGCCAAAACTCACCTGACGCTCATTACGGATGCGTCATTTCTTCCGGTTTTACGAGTTCGTCAAATTTCTCGCCATCCAACAACCCTAGTTCGATTGCCGATTCTTTCAAAGAAGTGCCCTTCTTGTGCGCGTTTTTCGCGATCTTGGCCGCGTTGTCGTATCCGACGTGCTGGTTGAGCGCGGTGACAAGCATCAGCGAATCCTGGACGTACTTGTCTATCTGCGGCCGATTTAATTCGATCCCGTTGATGCAGTAATCGACAAAGCCATGGCACGCGTCGTGGATCAGCCTCACCGAATGCAAAAAGTTGTGGATCATCACGGGCTTGAACACGTTGAGCTCGAAGTTCCCCTGCGAACCCGCAAAACCGATCGCCGCATCGTTACCGAAAACCTGGACGGCAACCATCGTCATCGCTTCACTCTGCGTCGGGTTGACCTTGCCCGGCATGATCGACGAGCCGGGTTCGTTCTCAGGCAGCGAAATTTCGCCGATGCCGCACCGCGGGCCTGATGCGAGCCAGCGGATGTCGTTCGCGATCTTCATCAGCGAACCGGCGAGCGTCTTGAGCGCGCCAGATGCAAAAACAATTTCGTCATGAGCCGAAAGAGCAGCAAATTTGTCGGGGTGTGATTTGAAGGGCAATCCGGTCAGTTCGGCGATCTTCGCCGCCGCACGCTCGGCAAATTCCGGATGCGCGTTCAGGCCCGTGCCGACGGCCGTCCCGCCGATCGCGAGATCCATCAATCCGGGCAGAACCAGATTCAGCCGTTCGATGTCCCGTTTTACGAGACTCGCCCAGCCTCCAAACTCCTGTCCGACTGTGAGCGGCGTCGCGTCCTGAAGGTGAGTACGGCCGATCTTTACCACGTCCCTGAATTTCTCAGCCTTAGCATCAATGGCGTCGCAAACCTTTTGCACTTCCGGGATCAGTGATGTCATGCGTTCGGCGGCGGCGATATACATCGCGGTCGGGAACGTGTCGTTAGACGACTGCGATTTGTTGACGTCGTCATTCGGATGAACCGGTTTCTTCGAACCCATCTGTCCGCCGGCGATCTCGATCGCTCGGTTCGAGATCACCTCGTTGGCGTTCATGTTCGTCTGCGTGCCCGACCCGGTCTGCCACACTCGTAGCGGAAAGTGCTCGTCGAGTTTTCCTTCGATCACCTCATCGGCCGCCCGAACTATCAAGTCCTTCGTAACCTCAGGAAGCTTACCAAGATCGAAATTGACAATAGCCGCTGCCTTTTTTAAAATGCCGAGCGCGCGGATAAGCTCGCGCGGCATCACGTCAAAGCCGATGTCAAAATGCTTTAGCGAACGCTGCGTTTGGGCGCCCCAATAGGCGGACGTGGGCACGGCGATCTCGCCCATCGAATCGGTCTCGATGCGCGTCTTTACATCTTTGCTTTCAGTTATTTGTGTCATAGATTTCTATGCGACGTGACAATGTGGCGAGACATTTCCCCCCTCGACGTTTATCATTTGCCCGGTAGTGCGGATGAGGTTTCGAGTGTTTCGGTCTGGAGACCCGCCGCGATCCACGCACTGGTGCCGCCCGTTACATTATAGATCTCGCGAAAGCCCGCGTTCTCCAAAATGCTTGTGCCCAAGCTCGATCGGTAGCCGCCCTGACATATGACATACGTCGGGTTTTCGGGGTCGAGCCTGCCGGTATAATTCGGCAGCTCGTCCAGCGGGATATTCACCGTGGACGCCGCATGCCCTGCATTGTGCTCGCCAGCGCGACGAACGTCGACAAACTGAATGCCGGCGCCCATCTTTTCTTTTACCGTTTTTACCGAAACCTGAGTAATACGATTCCGCTCACCGTCGTACGTTTTCATCAGGACAAAACCGTTCACCGTATCGTGCCCGACGCGTGCGAGCCGCATGAAAGCTTCATCGACTTGCTCCTGAGAGTCGGCAGCGACGGCTATCCGCGTTCCGATCGGTATCATCGTTCCCGCCCATGAAGCGAATTGTCCGCTTAGGCCGATGTTGATCGAGTTCGGCACGTGGCCGCTTCCGTATACATCGGCACCGCGGACGTCGAGCACGACACCGTCAAAATCGCGTATCTGCGCACTCGTAAATTCGAAGGGTTTTTGAAGATCGCCCAGCGACGCCGAGCCTTCTAAATTTTTGGCCGCACTCTTAGAAAAATACATCGGCATCTCCGGCTGATCGGAAGCGGTGAGTTTGACGAACTCGTCCTTAGTCATCGGCTGAAGCGCGTAATTAAATCGCCGCTGATCGCCGAGCGTTGACCACGTTTCTTTCGACAACGATTTCCCGCACAGCGAGCCCGCGCCGTGCGCCGGATAAACTTCAGTTTCGTCGGGGAATTTGAGGATCTTTTCGTGCAGCGAGTCGTACAGCATCTCGCCCATCTGGTGTGTCGTAAAACCTTTCGACCCGATCAGGTCGGGCCGTCCGACGTCGCCGATGAACAACGTGTCGCCGGTGAACATCTTGGGCGGCGCGGTTGCGTCCTGGGTGTCCTCAGCGATGATCGTGATGCCTTCGGGTGTGTGGCCGGGCGTTTCGAGAAACAGAAATTTCACGCCGCCGATCGAGAGTTCCTCGCCGTCAATTACTTTATGCGTCGGGAACTGTGTGTTCGCCAGCCGACCATAGATAATTTCGGCACCGGTTCGGCTCGCTAGCTCGACATGCCCGCTGACAAAATCCGCGTGCGAATGCGTCTCGATAACGTATTTGATGTTTTGGCCGTTAGCCGCTGCCTCGTCGAGATATTGTTGAACGTCACGCTGCGGGTCGATCACAGCCGCTTCGCCGTCGGAACCCAAATAATATGAAGCGTGCGAAAGACACCCGAGATAAAATTGCTTGAAATTCATGGCTGTGTGCGGATAACGCGCAATTTATCCTATTCTTCCCTCCTGCACAACGCGTTAAAGTGGGCGCGTGTACTCGACAACAAATCGCGGTGCGGGAACATCGTCATCCGCCGGTATTTCAACAAAATCTGTTTGTACCAATCCTTTATCTTCGAATCGCGAAAGGTCGGCCCTGGACAGCGGCCACGGCAGTTCGGCCGGTTCCTCGCCATCCTCTCGCCCGCGCGTTACGACAACAAGTTTACCGCCGCCGCAGACAAATGACGATATAGCGTCGATCACCTTTGGCCGTAAAACGCGCGGCAAAGGCTGTATCGTATAAACCTCAACGACGAAGTCGAATTCGCCCAGCCAGTCGCTCGGCGGATCAAAAAGGTCGGCCGTTTCGAATTGTATATCAGTGTCTTTGTGCAGCTTTTTAGCCCACTCGATAGCAGCCGGCGAGATATCGAATGCCGTAACCTTGAAATCGAGGTCGTATAGATAACGCGCGTCGTCGCCGAGCCCGCAACCGACGATCAGCGCCTTTCGGCCTTCGCCCCGTAGGTTAGTATTGGCGGACCATTCCTTTAAAAAGCGGTTGGGTTCGAGGTCTGCCCACGGGATTTTGCTCGGGTCGCCCGCCGATTCCCGATAAAGAGCGTCAAACCAGCCCGTCGCGTCGCCCTTATCCGCAAATTCAGTGGCGATCTCGCGAACCCTTGCCCGCGCTACTTCGATCTCTGTTGTCTCGTCCGACATAATTTTCCTCCTATTGTGCCGCGTCGGAGCGAAGCCGAAAACAGAATGTATTTATTCGACCGCTCCGCCGCTATGCTTACCAGCCGCCTTCCCGCCGCAGTAAAGGATAAGCTCAATAGCTTGCCTGGAACCGCCGCAACGTGCGATCGCGAGTTTCGCATTTTCGAGGGTTTAAGTGGATCGATCGGATTAATAGATAGTCAGTTCTTTACGATCGATCTTCAACCCTTTCAGATTTCCCAACGCGGCGAAAGCGATCCTCTCGGTAACGAAAAATTCGCCGGCTAGTATATCGAAGTCATGCGTGGTTACAGCGTCGATCTTCGCAAGTGTTTCTTCGACAGGTATTTGACGTCCGTGCAGCATTTCCGACTGCGCAAGCGTCGCAGCACGAGCGGCGGAATCCTCTAAGCTCAGTAAAATGGAGGCGACCGACTGTTCCTTCGCGAGCTTTAATTCGGCTTCGGCCACACCGTTATTGACCACCTCGCGAAGTTCGGCGATCGAGATCTCGACGACATCCTTCGTCTGCTTCGGCGACGTTCCCGCGAAGATCATAAAGACGCCGCAATCCTTATACATCACTGCCGACGCGCCGACGCTATAGGCAAGGCCGCGTTCCTCTCGGATCTTTTGCCACAGCCGGCTCGAGGTCCCACCGCCCAGAATATTTGCCAGCAGATCGGCAGCGTATCGGCGCTCGTCGGCCGCACCTGGAAACGGCGTCGCGAGCAGCATATGAGCCTGTTCGAGAGTCGAATTTTGCTTGATCAAAATCGGAGCGGCGACATCAGGAGCGCGAAGTGCCAAGTCGGATAGATGGAGTTTTGGCAAAGCACCCCCAGCGAAATATTCTTTAGCGAGCGCTACGATCCTTTTGTGATCGACATTACCGGCCGCCGCGATCACAAGGTTCGAAGCGTTAAAGACGTCGGCGTGATATTTTGCGGTAGTTTCGCGTGTAAAACTGCGGACGGTTTCGGGCGTGCCAGCGATGTTCAGCCCGAGCGGATGATCCGGAAAGTAAGCTTCGCTGAAAAGTTCGCCCAAGAAATCCTCGGGCGAATCTTCCGTCATTTTCATCTCTTCGATAATGACGTTCTGTTCGCTTTTCAATTCCTGTTCGACGAACGCCGGCGACGTGAGCATGTCGGCGATCAGATCGAAGGCCGAAGGTATTTGATCGTCGATCACCTTTATCGCAAATCCGGTCTCCTCATGCGTGGTGAACGCATCGAGTCCGCCGCCGAGTCGATCCTGCTCGATCGCGATATCCAGCGCCGAACGCTTTGCCGTTCCCTTAAAAACCGTGTGCTCGATGAAGTGCGAGATGCCGTTAAGCTCGGAAGGTTCCTGCCTGGAACCGGCACGAAAAAAGAACCCCAGCGTCGCCGATCGGACGCCGGACATTTTGTCGGTGAGTATTGTAAGGCCGCCCGTTAGCCGTGTTGTCTGGACGTTTTCTTTCATAAGTTGGCGAAAGGTAATCCTAACAAAAAAGAAACCCCACCGCATTTACATCGGTCATTCGATCCCTCGTATATTGTTTTCGACTGTTTCGCACTGCAAAATTGACAAATCTTCATCACTGAGATAAAGTAAGTGATTACTTACTTACTAAGGATCTATATAGAAGAATGAGTGAAGCGGTAATCGAGAAAGAAGACGCCAAGCACGACGCGACCCGCGTCGAATCGTTCGAAGCGCCCGAAAAGGAGCAGATTATCGAAGAAGACGAGGTCGAGCCGGGGAAGAAGAGTAAAAAGAAAAAGCGGCTCATGATCGCCGGCGGCGCGGCCCTCGTTCTGCTAGCTGTTGGCGGGCTCGCCTACTGGCTCTACTCGCGGCAATATGAATCGACCGACGATGCGTTCGTGGACGGCGACATTGTTCAGATCAGTCCGAAAGTTTCCGCGTACATCAAAAAAGTCGATGTAGAGTCGAACCAATTCGTTCATAGAGGCGATCTGCTTGTCGAACTCGATCCCTCGGACCTCGAGGTCAAGCTTAAACAGGCGCGTGCCGCGCGCGAAACCGCCCGTAGCCAGCGTGGGCTTGCGCAGGCGAATGTGCAGCTAACTGCTAAAACGACCGGTGCAGGCCAATTGCAGGCACGGTCGAACGTCCAAACAGCTCGGACCAACGTCGAACAGACGCGTGCGGCAGCAAGCGCCAAACAATCGCAGATACAGCAGGCGCGGGCAGCCGAACGAACCGCGCAGGCCAAGCTTGCGCAAACAAAGGCACAGGTGCCGCAAGAGCAATCGAACCTCCGGCTTGCGCAGGTAGAGTTTGATCGCCGTCAGACGCTTTTCAACCGGGGCGACATTTCGCGGCAGGCACTGGATCAGGCCGTGAATGCTCTGCAGAACGCACAGGCGCAGCTCAATTCCGCGCAGAAACAGGTTCTTTCCACTCAGTCGCGCGTTGACGAAGCCGTTGCAGGCGTCGCAACGGCAAATCAGAATTACCGACAATCGCAGGCACAGATCGATCTCTCGCAGTCGCAGGTCGGCGAATCACAAGGACGACTCCAGGACGCGAACGCAGCTCCGGAGCGAATTGACGTGACCCACGCCCAGGTTTCGACCGCCGATGCTGGAATTGCCGCCGCCGAAGCCGCCGTTAATCAGGCCGAACTCGAGCTTTCGTACACCAAGATCTTCGCACCGGAGGATGGGTTCGTTACTCGCAAAACCGCCGAAGAAGGGCAGCTCGTTCAGAACGGCTCACCGCTGATGGCGATCTCGCGATCCGACGAGGTTTGGGTAGTAGCTAATTTTAAGGAAACACAGCTCGAGCACATGCAGCCGGGGCAGGCCGTTGATATCTCGGTCGATGCCTTTCCGAGCGAAACGTTTCACGGCAAGGTCGAAAGCTTTCAGGCCGGTACCGGTTCTCGGTTCAGTGTGTTGCCGGCGGAGAATGCTACCGGAAATTATGTAAAGGTCGTGCAGCGTGTGCCGATCAAGATCGTATTTGACGAACCACCCGAAAAGGTAAAGCGCCTCGTGCCCGGAATGTCCGTCGAGCCGACGGTAAAGGTCAGGTAAGCAAGCGGCGATATGGCTGAAACGGCACCATCTCAACAATGGGTACCGAGCTTTAACCCGTGGCTGATCGCCGTGTCGGTGATGCTCGCGACGGTGATGGAAGTACTCGATACATCCGTCGCTAATGTTGCTCTCCCGCATATCGCCGGCAACCTTTCTGCGACGACCGAAGAAGCAACCTGGGTCCTCACAAGTTATCTCATCTCAAACGCCATCATTCTGCCCGCCGCAAGCTGGATCGGCAAGTACATCGGACGCAAACGATTCCTGATCATTTGCATTGTCATTTTCACGGTCGCGTCCGCTATTTGCGGAGCCGCGCCAAACCTTGCGGTACTTATCATCGCCCGCATTTTGCAGGGAATCGGCGGCGGCGCCTTGCAGCCGATCGCGCAGTCGGTTTTGCTCGAAAGCTTTCCGCCGTCTCGACGCGGGGCCGCGATGGCGTTTTACGGAATGGGAATCGTCGTCGCGCCTATCATCGGGCCGACTCTTGGCGGCTGGATCACCGATAATTATTCGTGGCGATGGATCTTTTATATCAACCTGCCGATCGGACTGATAGCGGCATTTATGGCGAACGCGTTTGTCGAGGATCCGCCGTATCTCAAGGACCAAAAGCCGGGCAAGATCGATTACATCGGTTTTGGCCTGATGGCGCAGGGACTGGCCGCGCTCGAATTGACGCTTGATCTCGGGCAGCAGAGAGACTGGTTCTCATCGCCGCTGATCGTATTTACCACGGCTCTGTCGGCTGTATCGCTGATCGTTTTTATTATTTGGGAACTTTATACGCCCGAGCCGATCGTAAACCTTCGCGTATTTTTGAACAGAAATTTTGCGGTCGGCTGCGCCTTGATCGCGTCCGTTGGCGTCGTGTTGTACGGCTCGACCGCACTGCTGCCGCTGTTCCTGCAGACGCTGCTCGGCTATCCGGCGGTCGAAAGTGGTTTGGCGGTCAGCCCGCGGGGTATCGGGTCGATAATATCGATGGTGGTTGTCGGGCGCCTGATCGCCAAGGTTGACGGGCGGCTCCTCATCTTTTTCGGATTCTCGGTGTTGGCGTATTCGACGTATATGTTAGTCGGGATCAATCTTTATATAGCGCAGAGTAATATCGTCTACCCGATGTTGATCAGCGGGTTTGGTATGGGATTTGTTTTCGTGCCGCTGACGACTATGGCGATGGCGACCTTGCCGCAGCAGCAGATCGGCAACGCGAGCGGCATCTATAATTTGATGCGGAACACCGGCGGCAGCATCGGCATTGCCGTAATGACTACTCTGCTCGCCCGAAACGCGCAAACGCACCAGGCGGTCCTGACGACGCACACGACGCAGTACGATCCGGCATTTCAGCAGCTGTTTATGCAGCTCAAGACCTCGCTGATGGCGACGATGGATGCGGCGTCTGCAACGCAACAGGCGTATCAGACCATATACGGCATGGTCGTCAAACAGGCCGCTGTTTTAGCCTACATCGACGATTTCCGACTGCTTACGTTTCTCTGCATATTGTGTATTCCGACAGCATTTTTGTTCAAGCGGGTACGCAATTCCAAACCTGTCGAAGGCGCTCACTAATTACGGATTGGCGCCAAGCATCTAGTCTTACGTGTGCGGCTTGGTCTATTGATTTTCCGCGCGTTCGGCGAGTTCGGTCCAGCGGGCCATGTCGGCTTCGAGGCCGGCTACGAGGTTTTGCTGTTCAGTAAATAATTGGTGGACCAACCCCGCATCGGACGCGGCCAGGGTCAATTCCTTTTCGATGGCCGGCAGGCGTGCTTCGGTTGAGGCGATGCATTTTTCGAGTTCCTCGAGTTCGCGGTTTTCCTTGAACGTCAATTTCTTCGACTGCGGTTTATCCGCTGCGGGCGTTTGAACAACCGGCTTCGTCTTCGGAATCCCAGCGGTCTTCTTCTTGGTTTCTTCACGTTCGACCGCCTCAAGATACGCGCTGTAATCGCCCGCGAATTCCCGCACGTGCCCCTCGCCGTCGAAACGAAAAACATTCTCGATCGTGCGGTCGAGAAAGTAGCGGTCGTGGCTCACCACGATGAGAGCGCCGGCGAAATCGTCGAGGTATTCTTCTAAGGCGATGAGTGTCGGGATATCGAGGTCGTTGGTCGGCTCGTCGAGGAGCAGAACATTCGGCGAGCCCATCAATATTCGCAACAGATAAAGACGCCTGCGTTCGCCGCCCGACAAATTTCCGATCACAGCATATTGTGCGGCCGGCGTGAAGAGAAATTTCTCCAGCATTTTGCCGGCGGTTATCTGCGTGCCGTCGACTGTGGTCACGAACTCCGCCACGTCGCGGATGTAGTCGATGACTCGCTGCTCGTCATTGAGTGCACGGCTTTCCTGGTCGTAATAGCCGATGTGGACAGTCTGACCAATGTCGATCTCGCCGCCGTCCGGCGTGACGCGGGCGGTGATCATGTCGAGCAGTGTGGTCTTGCCAGAACCGTTCGCACCGATAATTCCGATTCGGTCGTCGCGTTTTAACAGGTATGTGAAATCATCGATCAGCTTGTTTGTGCCGTAGGATTTTGAAACGCTGTTTATCTCGACGACCTTGCTGCCGAGGCGTTTCGAGCCAATTGCGATATCGACGCTCTCCTTGACGCCTTCCTTCGGCGTCGCCATCAGCGTGTGGGCTGCCTCGATGCGGTGTTTCGATTTGCGCGTGCGGGCCTTCGCACCGCGTCGGAGCCACGCGAGCTCCTTTCTTATGAGCTGCTCGCGTTTGTGTCCCTCGACCTCGCGTTGTTCTTCCTGCTCCGCCTTTTTCTCGACGTAATAGGCGTAATTGCCGCCGAAGCTCTGCACGGTTGCGCGGTCGACCTCGAAGATTCGGTCGGTCACGCGGTCGAGAAAGTAGCGGTCGTGCGTGACGAGCAGGAGCATTCCGGTGTAGCGGGCGAGGTACGCTTCGAGCCATTCGATCGTGTCGGCGTCGAGGTGGTTGGTCGGCTCGTCGAGGATCAGAATGTCGGGTTTGAAGATCAGCTCGTGGGCAAGGGCGACCCGTTTCCGCTGGCCGCCCGAAAGCGTACCCATTTTTGCGGACGTGTCGGTGATGTCGAGCTTTGTCAAAACGGCACGAGCGTTCGCCTCGATCTCCCAGCCGCCGTTTATTTCTAGATCGTGCTGCAGCTCCGACATTCGATGCAGCAGAGTTGCGTCCGTCACACCTGCGGCAAGGTCGTGACACGCCGCTTCGTAATCGCGGATGGTGCGCATCACTCCGCTGCTCGAGGCAAAGATCGTTTCGAGCACGGTCAGATTTTCATCGTACGGCGGGTTTTGCGAGAGAAAGGCGAGCGTTTTGCCCTTCGCCCGAACGACGCGGCCGGTATCGGGTTCCTCGAGGCCGGCCAGTATTCGCAAAAACGTCGTCTTGCCCGAGCCGTTCGCGCCGATTATTCCGACCTTGTCGCGGTCTTCGAGTCCGAGCGTAACATTCTCGAAAAGCGGGCGAAAGCCGTAGTTCTTCGAGACGTTCTCGAGCGAGACGATATTCATATCTCTAGTTTAGTTCGCTCGACGTGTTAATTCGAAATTGCGTTAAAAAGCAGCGGGAACGTCGCGAGCGACTGACCTCTGTACTGCGGCCTAAAGCCGAAGAGGATGATCTTGCCTTTGCCCATCGTCACCTCTACGAGTGCAGCTTTGCCGGCGATCTTTTCGGCGCCGAGCGCCCAGCCGGAAAGGAGTATCTGTTTTGGGTCGGACGGATAGCGGGCAATAACGCGGATGTCAGGGTTCATGTCAGTAGCCCGCACGTCAGTAAGGGCCACGTTGCCCTCCCTCACGGTCGGGCTACTGACACCGGACAGCACCTCAAACACCGGGCCGTTTTCGAACCACGCAATCGACTCTTTTGGCATGCCTTTGGCGATCGG
>JBBSGG010000018.1:0-53353 GCA_038254305.1 Pyrinomonadales bacterium | reverse complement strand
TTTTAAGCCCGCCACCCGACAAGAGGGAGCGGGCTTTTTTTATTTGGCGTTGTAGTCGAGCTTGATCAGGTTCATGTATTTGAGAACGACACGTTGCCGGCGGGCGAGTCGTGTGGGTTTTTTCTGGGGGGTGAAGACGTTAAGCGGGCTGGGGATCATCGCGGCGAGGTAGGCTGCCTCTTCGCGTTGATAAATTTGAGGGGAAGACGATCGAGAACGCGACGGAGCGGGGGGGGTTGTTTTGCGGTTTATTTTTACCGACGGGACATTTGCCGACCTCGACGGTTTGCGGGTCGGGTCGGGATATTCGGCATATTCAGCATGTTCGGCATATTCGGCATATTCGGTAATATCCGGAAAGCGCCCATCACTAAGACTGATCACTCCATGCTATCGTCTGGATGCTCCACCATGCGGGAGATCAGATCTTTGAAAATTAGGCAGGTTTTGCCAGTTTGGGACAGTGGGACAGGGTAAATGGGAAAAGTGATTCCGCGATCTGCACCCAAAATTCAAATCGAAGATCTGAGATGTCTTGGTAGGGAACAAAAAGGAGGCGACCGATCGCCTTCCGGATTCGTGTACTCATGCCGATGAGCCCCGGCCGGTCTTTGTGACCGCGGGGCGTTAAAAGTGTTTATTCACTGATAATGCAGGTGTTATAATGAAGGTGCGTTACTGCGGCGTGAATGAACGACAACCTTTGGTCTCTCCTTTTCATCACCTCTGCCTGCGCAGTTACTCTGTAGTATGAACTTCAGTTACTCTGTAGTATGAACTTAAGGAAAAAAATCATTATGAATAAACGAATATTTGCTTTGGGTTTGATGGCGCTGGTGCTGTCGATCGCGACGGCGATGGACGCATCGGCACAGGGACGCGGCCACGGCGGTGGCAACGGGGGCGGAAACAGCGGCGGCATGGGCGGTGGACGCTCCACGATGGGCGGACCGCCCGCAGGCGTCGGTGTCGACCGCGGCTTGGGGACGGCTTCGACCCGTTCAGGCGGGCGTTCGGATAACGGGTTGGGTAACGCTTCGACTCGCTCAAATGGGCGTTCGGATGCGGGCCTCGCACATGCACGGGCGGCTTCAGTGTCGGACACGGATCTGAACCGTTACCGCGGACTGTCGAGAAAGCTCGGCACAACGCCCGAAGAAATGCGTGCCCGTTACGAAGCGGCACTTTTGGCGAACCCGAACCTCAAATATGGGCAGTTCGTAGCCGCGAACGTCGTGGCGGATAATTTGAGCCGCCGTAACCCGGCGGTAACTTCGTCGGCGATCTTGTCGGGGCTCGCGAGCGGCGACAGCTTGGGTGAGACGCTTCGTAATCTGGGGCTGTCGAAGGACCAGGCGAAAGACGCTCAACGCGACGCCGAAGACCGCATAAAGTCGGCCAAAAGCCGACACTGATCGATAATTGAGGGTTAGAAATTGATCAGGCCCGAATCTCTTTCGGGCCCGTTTTTTATTTGACCGAGTAGTCCAGTCTGACCGCGTTCATCGATTTTTGGATGATGCGTTGGCGCCGCTGGACGCGTTTGGGGTTTGTTTTTGGATTGAAAACATTCAGCGGGCTGGGGATCATCGCGGCGAGGTAGGCTGCCTCTTGCGGCGTGAGGGCGGACGCGCTCTGGTTGAAATAGGTGCGCGAAGCGGCCTCGGCACCGTACACGCCGTCGCCCCATTCGATGACGTTGAGGTAGAGTTCGAGGATGCGTTTTTTGCTCAGGTCGCGCTCGAGAAAATAGGTGTACAGCGCTTCGCGGCCCTTTCGCAGAAAATTGCGGTCCTCCGAAAGATAGAGGTTTTTTGCGAGCTGCTGCGTAATGGTCGATGCTCCCCGCTTGAAGCTCGGCATCGTCGGGATCCAGTCGTTCGGGTCGTAATCGCCTTCTTCTTTGGCTTCTTTTTCGCCTTCGGCCATACCGTCGTCCCACGCCTTTTGGATCGCGTCCCAATCGAAACCGTTGTGCTGAAAGAAATGCGTGTCTTCGCCGGCGAGCACGGCCCGCTGCAGGTTCGGCGAGATCTGCTCGATCGGCGTCCAGATCATATACTTTCGCGGTTCACGCTGGTCGGCCCGCGCCTCACTCAGGCGATGCTCGATCATCGAAGTAGTCGCCGGATTCTCCGTCTTCAGGTTAGATATCCGCGGAAACGTGACCACTTCGTAGAGCAGCCACACGCCGATAGCGCCGAGAAGGATCAGGAATAGAATTTTTGTCCAGTACCACATAACGAGCAGTAGTCAGTTGTCGGTGGTCAGTGGTCAGATCGAGGAAACCCATACGCGTACGCGATATGGTTCTGACCTGATTTGCATTTTCTATTGTGCATTTTCCATCGTCCAATTTACAATTGGCGGTATGGCAGAGAACGAGAATATCGTAGCGGTGATTCTAGGCGGCGGCGCCGGTTCGCGTATGTTTCCGCTGACCCGCGAGCGCTCGAAGCCGGCTGTGCCGCTCGGCGGAAAGTACCGACTGATCGATGTGCCAGTTTCGAACTGTATCAACTCGAACATCACGCAGATATTTGTTTTGACGCAGTACAATTCCGCTTCGCTAAATCGCCATATTTCGCAGACTTACAGATTTTCTAGCTTTTCCGACGGATTTGTCGAAATACTTGCCGCCGAGCAACGTCGCGACAGCCCGAACTGGTTTCAGGGCACCGCGGATGCGGTCCGCCAGATACTGCCCCACTTGCGCAGCTCGCGCGTCAAGACGCTGCTGATACTGTCCGGCGACCACCTTTACCGGATGGATTACCGCAGATTTCTACAACGGCATTTTGACACCGAAGCCGACGTTACGATTTCGGTGGTGCCGTCGCGCCGCGAGGATGCCGAGGGCTTCGGTTTGCTCAAGGCAGATGCGGAAGGCCGCATTCACGAATTCAAGGAAAAGCCGAAAGGCGAAGAGCTCGAATCCATGGCTGTCGATACCAGCGCCTTCGGATTGACGCAGGAGGAAGCGTTAGCCCGGCCGTTTCTTGCGTCGATGGGCATCTACGTTTTCGACTACCCGCTCCTGATCGAATTACTCGAGACGAGTCCCGACAAAATGGATTTCGGCGGCGAGATCATTCCCTCCGCGATCGATAAATACAACGTCCAGGCGCATCTGTTCAACGAATATTGGGAAGACATCGGTACGATCCGCGCCTTTTACGAAGCAAATCTTGACCTTGCATCGCCGCTGCCGAAATTCAATTTCTTCAATGCCGCGTCGCCGATCTACACGCGCAGCCGCTATCTGCCGCCTTCGAAACTGCAGGGCTGCGACATCGATCACACGCTGGTCTGCGAGGGCTGCATTCTCGACGGTGTATACGCGCGCAATTCGATCATCGGCCTTCGCAGCAGACTTGATACAGGTGTGCGGATCGAAAGCTCGATCCTGATGGGTTCGGATTATTTCGAGCCGCTCGACGAGATCCAGGCCGACATGGAGCGCGGGATCCCGCACATCGGCATCGGTCAGGGCACGCATGTTCAAAAGGCGATAATCGACAAGAACGTCCGCATCGGCAGAGATGTCCGCCTTCTGAACGTTGCGGGGATCGAAAATGCCGACGGCCCCGGCGGAATGTACTACATCCGCGAAGGAATTATTATCGTCCCGAAAGGCAGCCTTATACCAAACGGCACGGAGATCTAGACAAGTTACCCCCAAACCCACGCGGCGTTTTTTTGACAGACAAGACGCCTAATTGCGGCAAATCGCTGCCGCTTACTGAACGAAAAGCCAATCCGGTCCCCAAGAAATAGTAGTAATTTGATCGGAGCAAAATAGAAAGCCTCGTGCCTGAAACGCACGGGGCTTTTTATTTGCGAGCGGATGATTTCTTAGGTACGACGTAGCTGGCACGGGCACGTACCGCGGAATCGGGATGATCGACCGTGACTTTTAGTTTCATCGTCTGTCCGGGCACGCGCTGCGCCGGATAGTAACCAATGCTGTAGTATTCGCGCAGCTCGCCGGCGATCTTTTTGAATGCGTCGGAAAGATTTCCGATAGTCGATGCGAGATAAATGCGCCCGCCGGTACGGTTGGCGAGTTCGGTGAGAAACTGTTCGGCGTGATCGTATTCTTCGCGGCTTGTGCCTTTGCTGGACGGCATTCCGATCATCGGTATCGGGAATGGCAGGCCGGACGGATCTTTTGTCGGCATCGTCGGCGGCGTTGATTTGGGCAGTTGGCCGGGCAATGTCTGATCGGTCGGCAACCTGTTCTGCATTCGCTGAACATCCGCGTAGGTGTCATAACGTATCGGATATACCAGAACCTCAGATTCGGAAACGTTACGAAGGTTGCCGACGTCAGACGAGTTCTCGCTGGTCGTATCGACACCGTCTGTAAACAGCACCATTGCTTTTCGCCCTTCGACCTTTCGCAGGCGATCGTTGACGACCAGATCGACAGCTTCGTACAGACTGGTGCCGGTCGTGATCTTCGCCGAGTTGATCGCTTTGTAGATCTGCTGGCGGTCCGATGTCAGTTCGCACAGTACGTGCAGCTCTTTATCGAACGACACGACCATCACCTTATCCACCGGCCGGAGTTGACCTATGAACTCGATGGCGGCGCTTTGGATCTCAGCGAGTTTGAACGTCGTGGAATAGCTCATGTCGAGGACAAGAGCCACGGTAAAAGGCTGCGATTCGTTGGTAAAAAATTCTATTTGCTGCTCGACGCCGTCCTCAAAAACTTTGAAATTCTCCTTCGCAAGTCCCGCGATAAAACGTCCCTTACGATCCATGACGCGCACGGGCACGGTGACGATCTCGGTATCGACCGAAACCACGGTGCCGTCGTCCTGGACCTTGCCGCCTTTTAGTTCTTCCTCGCTGATCGGCTCAGGTGTCGGCGTAGGCGCGGCGGCAGGCCGGCGATTGAGCTTTTCAGTGCTCGTCGGGGCGGTGATCCGACGAGACTGGGCTGAAACCGTCGATAGATTTACGGCAAGAATGAAAACAATTATCGCGAAAATAGTTTTTTTCATGAAAGGAAACGGAAAACGACGAAGAGCACCGATTTCGATGCTCTTCGAGTGCCGTTTAGATGCTTTCGCCGCAGTTATTTACCGGCCACGCGTACGCCGTTCTCGCCGACGATGTAGCTAGATTTCGCCCGCACGATCAAATTCGGCCGCATTACGCGAACCTTCATCTGTTTACGGTCGCCCTTCTGGCCAACGTTATCCGGGTAATACCCGAGCGAATACTGCTGTCTCAGCTCTTCTGCGATGCCTGAAAAAGCTGCGTCGAGGTTGTTATTGTCCTCGAACATGCGGCCGCCGCTGTTTTTTGCCAATGTCTCGAGATACTGCTTTCCAAGCTCGTATTCCTCCGGGCTGCTGCCTGCCCCGCCCATGCCGCCGCCCATCGGTATCTGGCCGCCGCCGAGAATAATTCCGACCATATCGCCAAATCCGCCGCGGCGCCGGCGTTGTCCGCCGTAAACGCCGGAGCTGCCGCCACCGCCAAAGCCGCGCGGCTGGGTATTGAAACGGATCGGGTATATCAACGCGTCGAGCTCCTGGATGTCTGCGATCGTCGATTGATAATTGGCCCGACGCGATGTCGTATCGACGCCATCGGTAAAGAGAACGATCGCCTTCCGGCCCTCGATCCGTTTGAGCTCGCGATTGACGGCGAAATCGACGGCTTCGTAAAGGCTTGTTCCGTCGCCGAACTGAGCTTCGTATATGGCGTCGCGGAGACGGTTGCGGTTGTTGGTCGGCTCGCAAAGGACGCGGACCTGATCGTCGAACGCGATGACCATTACCTTATCGCTGCTGCGAAGCTGATTCACGAACGTGATCGCCGCGTCGTGGATCTCATCGATCTTGTACTGTGTCGAAGGGCTGACATCGATCATCAAAATGACCGTGAAAGGCTGCTCGACGGACTGAAAATAATCTACCTTTTGCTCAATTCCGTTTTCGAAAATGCGAAAGTCCTTTTGCTGAAGCCCGGAAACGAACCTGCCGTCACGATCAAGCACCGAAACCGGAAGCGTGACGAGATTCGTCTCGACCTTGATCACGTCGCCCGAATCTTCGGATGGCTTAGCCCCCGCCGCAGGCGCCGTATCTCTGGATTCACCGGCAAAAACGGGCGGACGACGATCGGTTGACTGCGGTGCGTCGTTTTTGATCACAGGCGCGGGTGCGACCGGCGTCGGAGCAACGCGGGGCCGAATACCGGTGGACGCTTGTGAAAAAGCCGAAACGGCGAAGGCCGCTACGCACAAGATCGCAAACGAGAACTTGTTCATCATCATCTTTCTCCGGACGAGCATTTAAACTTTGGGGAAAGTTGCCGTTTTGATTAGATTCGCCGGATTTTCGTTGCTATTTTTTGTCCAGAAGATCGATCGCCAGGTCGTGAAAATGGCGGCGAACGCCGTTGATGTTAACGAATGGGAGTGGATGCGCGTGTGTGCGATTGGTCAGAAGAATGAAAACACGCTCCTTTTCGGGATCGATCCACAGGCTCGTGCCGGTAAACCCAAGATGCCCAAAGCTTTGCGGTGACATCTTCGTCCCGGCCGTGGATTCCGGCGTGGATGCGAGTTGAAACGCGAAAGAGCGGTGCTCGTGCATCCCGGGAGTGAAGTTGGTACGGAACAATTCGCAGGTCTCGGGTTTGAGAAGCTTTGTGTAACCCGGCAAAAACTGAAGCGCTATCTTGAATGTTTCCTCAGCGGTCGAAAACAACCCCGCATGCCCCGCAACCCCGCCCATAAACCATGCATTCCCGTCATGCACCTCGCCCCAGATGATCTGTTCGCGGAACCCGGATCGCGGATCGCTGATCTCTGACGCGCCACCGGGCGATGTAAGATAGCCGAGTTCCATACACGTCTGCTTTTCGTAGCCATTGCCGTGTTCGCTCGCCGCACAGTCGTATTTGCTGCTGCCAGGGCCGCAGAACGACGTGCTTTTGAGTCCTAAACGGTAAAAAATGTCACTCTCGGCAACGCTTCGAAGATCGCGACCTACGATCTGCTCGACCAAAAATCCGAGCAAGAGAAAGTTTAAGTCGCTGTAAATGACGTTTCGGGCTGTATCGGATACGCGCGGCGTGCGCAATATTTCACGTTTTACAAATTGCTTGATCTCGTCGTTATTCTCGCCGGCAGCACCGTAGTCGTCCGCGTCGAACGCCGGGGCGTCGCGCATTAAATAAAACGGCTTCCAACCGGGAAATCCCGACGTGTGGGTCACGAGACTTTTGATGGCCGTGGCACTTCCCCGCGTATCGCCCAAAAAGTTCCGGACGTTGTCCTCGATTCCAAGTATGGAATTTTCCAAGAGCCGGGCCGTCAAAAGGCAGGTCACCAGCGGCTTAGTTAGGCTTGCGAGGTCGTATATCGTATCGATCTTCGCCGGGATTCTCTCCGGCTCGACGACCGCGTGCCCGAGAGCATCCTGGAAAACGATCTCGCCTCTTTCCGCGACGAGATAAACGGCCGAGGGAAAATCACCGACGTCGATACGTTGCTGCAGGTAGGTCGAAATTTCGTCTATCATTTCCGTCAAGATCAAAATTGACACGCGCCGCACATCGGCATAAACTTCGCTAACAAACTACACCCGGAGGCAAAATAAAATGAGTAAATCAAAGGCAAAATCCGCTGAGCTTATTATGCAGCTCTACGATCTGCGCCGCGAGGCGACAATGAGAAAAGCACGCGATTGGTTCTTTACGTTCAATCCTAAAAGCGCTGACGAAGTAATGGCTACAATGATGGACCCTGAGGTCGGGGCGTATCTCAGAATGGTCACATCGTATTGGGACATGGCCGCGTCATTCGTAAATCACGGCGCTATAGACGCCGATATGTTCAACGAAACGGCGGGCGAACACGTGATGGTCTTCGCCAAGATCGAGCCTTACCTCGAAGAGCTGCGAATCAAGTTTGAGCGTCCTGATTCGTTCAAGCATCTTGAGAAAGTGGTACTCAATCAGCCGAATGGGAAAGAACGCCTGTTGAAAACACAGGAATGGCTAAAGCAGTTCGACCCCGCGAAAGCCGGCGAAGCCGCGGCCTGACGAACTCCCTTGTCACCGCTTTAGTCGTCCAAGGTGTTCGTTGATCTTTTCCAGAACGCCTACCGCTAACTTCAGCGCCCGCCTGCCGTCTTCACCGGTTACGGCGGGCGTTGAATTTTCTCTGATCGAAGTCAGAAACGCGTCGATCTCCGCTCGCAGCGGTTCACCGTCGCCGATCGCCAGCCGGTTGACCGATATCCCCAGAAGCGGGACGGGTGCTTTGGGATCGAGCGAGGTGACCGACGCGAACTTCGACGCGTAATCCAAAACCACATAGGAATTCGTCTGGTAGAATCTAGTTTTGCGGATCGTCTCGGTACCGATCCGTGATGCGGTGATATTCGCCACTGCCCCGTTTTCGAATTCGATCCGCGCGTTTGCGGCGTCGACCTTGTCCGAGATCACCGGAATCCCAACGGCGTGAATCGAGGAAACCGCGACGTCCTCGCCTACCAGCCATTGTACGGCGTCAAGATCGTGGATCATCACGTCGAGCACGACATCGACATCCAGCGACCTGTTGGGAAAAGGCGAGACGCGATGGATCTCGAAATAGAGCGGCTTATTGACCAGCGGACGAAGGGCGACCATTGCCGGGTTGAACCTCTCGAGCTGCCCAACCATCATCTTTGCGCCTGACTTCTCGGCGGCCGCGATCATCATATCCGCCTCCGCCAGCGATAAGGCGATGGGCTTTTCGACAAGTACATTCACGCCGGATTCGAGAAAGGCGCAGGCGATCTCGCAGTGTGTCCCGGTCGGCGTCGCGACGGAAACCCCATCGACCTTGCCGATCAATAAGCGCCAGTCCGAAACCGCAGGACAACTACTATCGGCGGCGACACGAGCAGCCGTTTCCTTGTTCGAATCACAAACGCCGACAAGCTCGACAGAGCCTTCGCGCTCAAGATCCGCATAATTTCGGGCGTGATGACGGCCGAGGCTTCCGACACCGATCGCGGCCACTCGCAGCATTGCATTCTGACTCATAATTTGATTACAAACCGCATTTCGGCAATACTTTACATTCTCGATCAAGATGCCCGAAAATTCAAAAACAAGCGGTGAAAAGAGCTCCGCGAGTTATCGTTCATGGCCAGCTATTGCCGCCGGTATCGCGATTCCCTGCCTCTATTTATTCGGTTTGACGATGCCGCTCGTTGGTCCCGACGAACCGCGATATGCACAGGTCGCCCGTGAAATGTACGAGCGCGGCGATTGGATCACACCGACGCTCGGCGGCTTTAACTGGTTCGAAAAACCGGCGCTTCTTTACTGGCTCGAGATCGCCGCGTACAAGGTCTTCGGCGTTACGGAATTTTCGGCGAGACTAGGGTCGGCACTATTCGGCCTCGGAACTGTCGCAAGCCTCTGGCTGATCGCAAAGATCGCGTCGGCAGCCGATCACTCTTCGCAAAACAGGCGTTTTGCGAACTGGACGGCTCTGATCGCCGCTTCTACGATCGGAATAATCGTCTTTTCGCGCGGGGCGAGTTTCGACATCATTCTTACATTCCCGATCACCGCCGCCCTCGGCGGCTTTTTTGCCTACGACCGGTGCCAAGAAAAGCGTGAACGGATGCTTGGGCTTTTCGTTTTCTACTTTTTTATCGGGATCGCGGTACTTGCCAAAGGGCTTGTCGGGATCGTGTTCCCGTTCGCCATCGTGGGCCTTTATTTTGCGATCATGCTAAAGCGTCCGTCGCGGCAGTTCTTTTTCAGTTTGCCGCTCGGCGTCCTCCTGATCCTGGCGGTGACGGCGACGTGGTATCTGCCGATGTACTTGCGGCACGGCTACGCGTTCATCGATGAATTTTTCGTACAGCATCATTTTCAGCGGTTCACTTCGAACAAATATTCTCACCCGCAGCCGTTCTATTTTTTCTTTTGGGTACTGCCGCTGATGATGATACCGTGGCTGCCATTTTTCGCTGCCGCAATTTGGAATTGGTCGAAGGATCTTAGGATGTCGATCTCAGCCGGATCGCCGAAGCCGGACAACGGCCTTCGGTTTTTTTCCGCCGCGTGGATCGCCGTGCCGCTGCTGTTCTTTTCATTCTCCGGGTCGAAACTTCCCGGCTATATCCTGCCCTGCGTGCCCGGAGCGATCTTGCTGACCGCCGAATTCGTAATCCGTTGGATCGGCGAGATCAAACGGAGAAAGGTTATTGTGGAGGCGGTCGCGGCCGGAACGTTCGTCGTCGTCATCGCGGCGATGTTTGTGATCGTGCCTTCGTTCGCGAACGCCGATTCGGTTAAATTCCTTATTGCGGCCGCCAACGAGCGCGGGTATGAGCAGGCAGAGGTCGTCAGCCTCCATACTATTTCTCACAACGCTGAATTTTATGCATCCGGCCGGATCGTTCGAACGCCGGACGGAAAACAGAAGCGCCTGTACGGGCCGACGGAAGTTTTGCAAGAGATCGAAGCCCGCGGCCGAAAGACGATGCTCGTTCTTGTCCCGCTCGAATATGTCGATCAACTCCGGACTGCCGACTATCTGAACGCCGAGATCATTGCCGACAACGGCGAGCTCGCGATCGCGGCCGTGCGTTCCAAATAGATCATTCAGCCGCACGGCGCAGCCGATCCATCAGTGCCGCGCCTATCCCGGCCTCGTCGACACATTCACAAAATATTCCGTTCAAACCGGCCCGATCACATTCGCGAAAGAACTCGAATACCGAATGAGCGTATTCCGCGGTCGAGTCGCAGATGCGGACCAAAGCGAAGTTCTCGTTTCGATCGTGAAGGCCGATGTAGCCGCTACGTTCCGGTAGATCTATCTGCTCGGCCGTGACAATCAATTCCACTTCGGCCCGCGGCGAATAATGCCGGTGTTTCATTCCCGGACTTCGCGGCGCGTCTGCAAAATTATTTTCGACAATTGCGAGCTTCGGTAGGATGACTCGGAGGTCTTCGAGCGAGACCGCTCCGGCACGAAGCACGACCGGAACTGGCGATGAGCAATCAACGACAGTCGATTCGAGTCCGATCTCGGCCGCTTCGCCCTTGAGGATACAGTCGATCCGTCCGTCAAGGTCCTCGAGAACGGCTTGCCATGTGGTCGGACTTGGGCGTCCCGAAATATTCGCAGACGGCGCCGCAACGGGAGTTGCACAAAGAGACAAAAATTCGCGGGCAAGGATCGAACGCGGCATCCGAACGCCGATCGTCGAGAGACCTCCCGACGCCGAATCGGGAACTTCGAGCTTCTTGGGCAACACAACCGTCAGCGGCCCTGGAAAAAACGCCTCGATCAACGCACGAGCATCGGCCGAGATGGTTGAGGCGACCTCGTAAATTGCTGCGGGATCCGCAACATGAATGATCAGCGGATTGTCTTGCGGACGGCCTTTTGCGACAAAGATCTTCGCGATCGAAGCGCCGTCAAAGACATTGCAGCCGAGACCGAAAACCGTCTCGGTGGGAAATGCGGCGAGGCCACCTTTGCGAATGCATTCCGCGGCCTCCGCCGGGTCATCTGTGAGAACCGTTTTCATTATCTTCAAGAATTTCCCGTGGGGTTGTTCGTTTGCGACTTACGATCACCATTCTAGTCTGTTGCGTCACAAGTTTCACCAATGCAAATTTTACGGCGTCTTCGTTTACGTAAAACTTCATCTTACCGTTGCTTTATTGTTTACCTCGGCAGCGATAAGATTTAGATGATGACCGTTGAAGAAAAGCTAAAAACACTGCCGGTTTCCGCCGGGATCTATCTGCACAAAAATTCGTACGGAAAGATCATCTATGTCGGCAAGGCAAAGAATTTACGAAACCGTGTTCGCCAGTATTTTCAGTCGAGCCGAAATCAGGATGCCAAGACGCGTCAACTCGTAAAACGGATCGCCGATTTCGAGTTTATCGTCGTCGACAACGAGGTCGAGGCGCTTGTACTGGAATCCAATCTCATAAAAAAGCACAAGCCCCATTTCAATGTGCTGCTCAAGGATGACAAGCAGTACCCACACCTCAAGATGACGAACGAGCCGTTTCCGAAGGTCGTCATCACCCGGAAGATAACACGCGACGGGTCGAGCTATTATGGCCCGTTTCTGCCGGCCACGCTTGCGCGGAAGACCTTGAATCTGATCAATCGGGCGTTTCAAATGCGGACGTGCGAGATCGAGATCGACGGCAAGCTTCCGCGTCCGTGTTTAGAATATCATCTCAAACGATGCCTCGGGCCGTGTGTTCGCGGCCTTTGCTCGCAGGACGAATACCAGCAAGCCGCAGCCGATGTCAAGACGCTGCTCGAAGGCAAGAATAAAGAGCTCGCCGATCAGCTCAAGCAGCGGATGTGGTATTTCGCGGAAAGCGATAACTTCGAGCTCGCCGCGCGATTCCGCGATCTGCACCGCACCGTACTCGCTCTCGGCGAGCAGCAAAAAATGGCAACGACAGCCGATCGCGATGTCGATATCTTCGGTTACTACCGCGAAGGCGCGCGGCTGGCGCTTCAGCTTTTCACAATGCGCGAGGGCCGCATCGTCGGGCGACGTGAATTTTTCTGGGAAGATCTGGTTGAAGATAATTCGTTCAACCCGGCTGAATTTCTGGGCAAAGTGCTGGCCCAATATTACTCGACCGATTATGTACCGCTTGAGATACACGTGCCGAACGATTTCGACGATCGCGCCATCCTGGAAAAGGCTTTGACGGAGCGTCGCGGGCGGCGGGTAAAGATCCTCGACCCCAAACGCGGACAGAAACGCGAACTGATCACGCTGGTCGAGACGAATGCACGGATAGCGTTTGAACAGCGCTTTCGTATTCTAAAACCCGATTCGGAAAAAGTGCTGGAAGAATTGCAGGAGCTGCTGGAGCTGCCCCATTTTCCGGAACGGATCGAATCGTTCGATATCTCAAACATCTCAGGTGCGGAAAATGTCGCCGGCATCGTCGTATTCGAAAACGGCAAGCCGGCACGGGCGGAATATCGCCGCTTTATAATTAAATCGGTCGAAGGAGCAAACGATTTCGCTTCGATGAACGAAGCCGTGTTCCGACGTTACAAGCGAATGTTGACGGAGGAGAAACCGCTGCCTCAGATCGTTTTCATCGATGGCGGCAAAGGCCAGCTTTCGGCAGCCGCCGCGGCTATGCAGGCTTTGGATCTGGAAGCCATTATGCTTGTCGGGCTCGTCAAACCTCCGAAACGTCATAGCGAGATCTCGCACCTGTTGATCCATGGACGCGAAGATTCGCCGATTCCCTTCGACCGGAATTCCGTTGCGTTTCGCCTGATCCTGCAGATACGCGAAGAGACCCACAAGACTGCATTGCAATACCACCGCAAGCGTCGCGAGATGCGCGATTTCACCTCGGAGCTATCCGAAATTCCGGGCGTCGGCGACAAGCGAAAAATGAAGTTGCTTAGAAATTTCGGATCGATCGAGCGGATCGCAAAAGCAACGTCGGAAGAGCTTTCTCCCTACGTTGGCCCCAAAACAGCGGCCGAGATCTCTATCCATTTCGAAAGACAGCGGGCGTCCGCGGCCAAGCCTGCTGGTTGACAATCCTCGATATCTCCTATATTTTCGGCGTAATTTAGGAGGCAGCCAGTTAATGAAACTACTTCTCTCTTTCGGTACTCTTTTCACCGCGCTTTCTTTCTGCAACCTGAGCGAACGATTGAAACAAGTTCAAAGCTCGTCATCGACGCCGGCATCGAACTCGGCTGCAAAATCAACAAAAGCTCCCACAGGCGAAGCGGCCGGTGAATCGCCAACGCTGACCGATGCACAGCAAGCGATCGCGAACTCGGGCATCGATGTAAACTGGCCACAGCAGGGCATCACCTGGAAACTGCCGTCGAGTTGGAAAAAGATGGATGTAAAAAAGGAAACGTTCAATTACCAGTCGCCTGACAATGCATTTCTACTCGTCAATATTTCAATGATGAGCGACGATTTTCCGATGGACAGCAGCCGAACCGCGTTTTACGATCAGGCGATGCAGCAGTTGAAACAGGGCAAATATGAAACGGTCCGCTATCTGGATATCGATGGCGTGAAAGGTGTCGAATGGACCGAAGCTCCGCCCGAGGAAAAGGATGGGCCACGGCGTCACCAATGGATCGGATACCGCAACTATCTCGGGCAAAACGAGATGCTCAACGTCATGCTGTCCACGCGCGGCGACAATTTCGAGAAACACCGCGATGATTTTTCCGCAATAATGTATTCCACGAAAATTCCAAAAGGCTAACGGGGCGTCAATATTAAAAATCCGCTCGGCGAAAGTCGCCGAGCGGATTTTTTTGAACGGTTTATTCGTGAATCGTAGGTGCGTCCGAATGCGGAACAAAGCACTTGCGGCAGCGCGCCTCGTACTTATCGCTTGCTCCGACCTCGACACGCTCTTCGGATTCCACGATCCGCTGTGAATAGTTCGCCGTGCTGCCGCATTTCATACAGATCGCGTGAGTCTTGGTGATGAATTCCGCTATCGACAGGAGCTGCGGCATCGGTTCGAACGGCCGCCCTGTGTAATCCTGATCGAGCCCTGCAATGATCACACGTTTTCCCGCCCGGGCGAGTTCGTTGACCGCGTCGATCAATTCCATATCGAAAAATTGTCCTTCGTCGATCCCGACGACCTGCGTCTCGTGGTCGATGGCGGCCATCAATTCCGCAGCCGTCGAGACCGGAAGCGAATCGTGTTTCTGCCCGGAGTGCGACGCGATCTCTTCGATCGAGTAGCGCGAATCGATCTTGGGCTTGAAGACCTGTACTTTTTGCCTCGCGATCCGTGCGCGATTGAGCCGGCGGATCAGTTCTTCGGATTTCCCGGAGAACATCGAACCAACGATCACTTCGATCCAGCCGGTACCGTTTACTCTGCTTTTGCGGCGTTCCTCGGTATTGTCGAACGCGAATTCTTCAACCATAGTTAACTGCTTCTTGTATTATTTAGAACGATAATTATAAGAAAATTCGGGAAAGTTAGAAACGCGGGGAAACGAAAAAGCGGCGCCTCGCTTGCGATTTGCAATCGATTCAGTACGCGTCGGGAGCGGTGCGCTCCATCCATCGATCGGGATGGCGAAGCGGTGCGAATTCGAACTGAGAATATAAACCGTGGGCATCGCGGGTCGCCAGAACCCAGCGTCTCAATCCCTGCAGTTCGCTGTAATTTACGATCGTTTCCATCAGCCACTTGCTCAGGCCATGCCCGCGATATTCCGCGAGAATGAAAACGTCACCGACGTATGCGAACGTCGCGAGGTCGCTCACGACGCGGGCAAATCCGACTTGTTTTTCGGCCTGGAAAACGCCGAAACATATTGAATTTTCCATCGCCCGCTCAGTCTGCTCGATGGTGCGGTTTTGCGCCCAATACGAATCGTTGACAAAGAATGCATGGATCGTATTGAGATCGAGCCGCTGCTGATCCGTCGTTATCAGAAATTCGCCGCGGCTTACTTCGAACGTCATCTCTCTCGTTTGTTTTGCAATTGGTAAAACGCTTTGCGACCCGGGAATCGGGCGGAATCGCCGAGGTCTTCCTCGATCCGCAGAAGCTGATTATATTTCGCGATGCGGTCGGACCTGCAAAGACTGCCGGTCTTTATCTGCCCCGCATTTGTCGCCACAGCGAGGTCAGCGATGAACGTATCTTCGGTTTCGCCGGAGCGGTGGGAGATGACGGCGGTCATCTTGTTGGTCTTTGCCAGCTCGATAGCGTCGAGCGTTTCGGTGAGCGTGCCGATCTGGTTGACCTTGATCAAGATCGAATTCGTCGCACCTTCGTCGATTCCCCGCTGCAGAAATTTTACGTTCGTGACGAAAAGATCATCACCGACCAACTGAACGCGGTCGCCCACCGAAGCCGTCAGATCCTTCCATCCGTCCCAGTCGTTTTCGGCCATGCCGTCCTCAATGGAAATGATCGGATATTTATCACACCAATCCGTCCAGTATGCGGACATTTCTTCTGACGAAAGCGAACGGCCGTCGGATTTTTTGAAGACGTATTTGCCGTCCTTAAAAAATTCGCTTGCCGCCGGATCGAGCGCCAGCATGACGTTATCGCCGGCTTTATAACCCGCCTTTGCGATAGCTTCCAGGATCGTTTCGACGGCTTCTTCGTTGGATTTAAGGTTCGGCGCAAAACCGCCTTCGTCACCGACGCCGGTCGAATAACCACGCGATTTGAGCACATTCTTAAGATTGTGAAATATCTCCGAACCCATACGCAAAGCTTCGGCAAAGCTTTCGGCACCGACGGGCATGACCATGAATTCCTGAAAATCCACGTTATTGTCCGCATGGGCGCCGCCGTTGAGAATATTCATCATCGGCACGGGCAGCGTCTTGGCATTCACTCCGCCAATGTAGCGATACAGCGGCAGTTCGAGCGCCGACGCTGCCGCTCTCGCGTTGGCGAGAGAGACCGCGAGAATTGCGTTCGCGCCGAGGTTCCCTTTATTTGCGGTGCCATCAAGCGCGAGCATCGTCTCGTCGATCAGCGTCTGGTCAAGGCAGTCAAGGCCTTCGACCTCAGGGCCGATCTTGTCGTTGACATTTTCCACAGCCTTAAGGACCCCTTTGCCGAGGTAACGCAGATCGTCGCCGTCACGCAGTTCGACCGCTTCGTTCTCGCCGGTCGACGCGCCGCTCGGGACAGCCGCACGGCCGGTCGTACCATCTTCGAGGATCACCTCGGCTTCGATCGTAGGATTTCCGCGAGAATCCATTATCTCGCGCGCCCATACCTGTTCAATTAAGCTCATCGATATTTCGAAAACTCCTTCCTGAAATTGATTTCGTTAAAAGTCTTTTCACGACACGGCCTTCCTGCCGTCGCCGTCTACCGCCGCATTTCTTATCTCGGCGGGAACGGTCATTTTAACACTGAGAATTCGCCGTTTTGCCGTTTCCTTTATCGTAAAAATCCGGCCATCGTATTCAACTGTCTCACCCGCGTTTAAAACCTTTCCGGCTTCGGCCATCAAAAAACCTGCGATCGTCATGTAGGATTCCGACGAGGGCAGGCTCATGCCGAGTCGCCTGTTCAGATCACGAACGGCAAGCCCGCCGTCGAGCAGGTAACTACCGTCTCGCTGTTTGTGGATCTGCTCGTTGACCTCTTCGTCATGTTCGTCGGAAATATCGCCGACGATCTCCTCGAGCAGATCTTCAAGCGTGATGATGCCCTCCACACCGCCGTGTTCATCGACAACAAATCCGAAATGAAATTTTTCACGCTGCATTTTGCGCAGCACATCTTCGAGCCGCGCATTATCGACGACGTACACCGGCTTCTGCAAGATACGATCGAGTCTGAAATTCTTCGGATGCAGCAAAAAACTCATAACGTCTTTGCTGTGAATCACGCCGACGACGTCATCGAGCGATTCGCGATAAATCGGCAATCGCGAAAATCTATTCTCACGGAACGCTGCGGCGATCTGTTCTAGCGAACATGTTTCGGAAATAGCAACGATCTCGGTACGAGGGATCATCGCCTCTTTGACGGTCGTCTCGGAAAATTCAAAAACCTTGTTAATGAGCTTTCGCTCTTCCTTGTTCACATGGCCGCTTTCTTCCGAAAGCTGAATGAGCTGGCGGATCTCTTCCTCGGTATAAACCGAGGCATGGTCCAGAGAAGATTTGAGGCCGAGCAGTTTGCCGATAGCACGGCCCGCGTAATTCACGACCCACAATATCGGCGAGAATATCTTTGCAAAAAGTGCGAGCGGACGGGCCGCGAACAATGCAACAGTCTCCGCCTTTTCAAGAGCAAACATCTTCGGCACGAGTTCGCCCAAAACGACGTGCAAAAATGAAATGGCGCAGAATGCGATCGCGATCGCGCCACCGTGGGCAATATAACCGGCAGTGCCCTCGGTAGCGATACGCTCGGCAAACGGCTCAAGCAATTGCGCGATGGTCGGTTCGCCGATCCAGCCGAGGGCCAGCGAAGCGAGAGTAACGCCGAGCTGTACCGCGGAAATAAATGTTGTCGGGTGCTCGAGCAAACGCAACGCGTAGCTGGCGCTCTTATCTCCTTCCTCGGCACGTGCCTCGATCCGGGTACGTCTTACCGACACCAACGCAAACTCTGACGCGACGAAAAAGGCATTCAGCCCCACGATGACAAAAATGACAAAAAGTTCCGCCAGAATTTCGGCAGGCGTACTTGAATCAGCGGGTTGAAAAAAGAAAAGTAAACTGGCGGGGTCGTCCATCTTCAGATACTACTGTGATCTGTGGTATCGCTCTTTCGAAACCGAATATGATCTCCTAGATCAAAAACTTCCTCTATTTCAGCGGTGTTGACGGAAGATTATAGCATAACCGCGATTCTAGGCGGCCTCTCGCCGCGACAGGTCAAGCATTTCACTTATAAGGAATTGGCATGAACCGCAGCCGCCGCCGGCACGGCAAACATCGGCGACTTGATCTACGTCAGAAAGCGAATTATCGCGGATACATGCCTCGACAGTCGCCTCCGATACTCCGAAACACGTGCAGATCAGTACATCGTCGCCCCTGTATTCATCGATGATCCGCGTGCGATACGCCGCCAAAGCGGTCGAGATCGATCGCTCGACTATCTCGAGGCAATGCATTCGCGAGGCAGGAAAGCAGCCGAAAGCTTCATTAACTAAGTCGTAAATTTGCCGCCGAACGGTCTCGGTCAAGGAGGAGAGCGACCGGCCTATCATCGCCTCTGTGATCTCCTCGGCGAAGGCTATCAAATAGCCGCAGCCATTGGTTCGGCATGCGGTGTTGTCGATGCATCCGCTTTCGCTGTTGATCTCGAGCGCAATCGAAATGAAACATCCGCAAACTAAGCTCGCTTCCCTTGCTGACGCGTCCCCGCGAACCGCGCAGCCTATCCTTCGCGGCGAAAATGCCGCCTTTTCTATACTTTTGGGGTAAACGCTCACTTTTACAATTTATCACTTACCATCTAACATTGACGCGTGGCCAATGCACGCCCTTTCGGCATAATTATCTTAGGAATGTTCGTTTTTTCGGCTTGCCGGCCTGCGGCGGCGCCCGTTTCGATCGGGACGAAGCCGGTTTCCGTGAACGACGTTCCAAGCTCCGATGCCGCAGGCGTGCCGAGAAAGCCTGTTCCGGAAATGAGCTGGACGGGATTCGACGGCAGCATTTCCAAGCTGAAAGATCTCCGCGGAAAGGTGGTAGTGCTCGATTTTTGGGCGACATACTGCCCGCCGTGTATCGAGGAAATTCCGCACTTGATGGAATTACAGGCACGCTACGGCGAGGAGAATCTGCGCGTGATCGGCCTTCATGTGGGTGATGACGACGATCGTTCCAAGATTCCCGAATTTGTCAGCCGGCTCAAGATCTCTTATCCGCTTGCATACCCCGAAGACGACCTGACATTGTACATTTTCGGGCGGCAGGATGCGATACCTCAAACGGCCGTTTTTGACGGCAAAGGCAATTTGGTTCTCAAGATCACAGGGTTTAATTCCGGCATCAAGCAGCAGCTCGATGCAGCTGTCGCGGCTGCCGTTTCTCAAAATGGGTGAAATTACCGGCAAGGCGGCGCTGCCAAAGATCAAGACTGTAGACCAGATCTCGGCGGGCGGATTTGCGTTTCGCAAACAAGGAAGCGCCGTCGAAGCCGTCTTGATCAAAACGAGTGAGGAAGGCCGCTGGCAGCTCCCTAAAGGCATCATCGATCCGGGCGAAACACCCGAGCAGGCTGCATTGCGCGAGGTTCGCGAAGAGGCAGGGATCGAATGCGAGATCCTCGAAAAGATCGCCACGATCGAGTACTGGTTTTATGCCTCGTACGACGGCGAACGCAAGCGTTATCACAAGCATGTCCATTTTTATTTGATGAAGTATATCTCCGGCGACGTCGTCGACCATGACCACGAGGTTATCGAGGCTCGATGGGTGGCTCCCGCGCTTGCCGCTCCCATGCTCTCATTCAAAGACGAAAAGGGCATCGCGGAAAAGGCGATAGCGATGATAGAACGGCGGTCTGCGGCGTAAGCGTCAATATTTATGCGCGACATCCCTGTTGGCAACGGCACGCTGCTTGTCAGCTTCGACGACAAATATCAGATCCGCGATATTTACTTTCCGCACGTGGGCCAGGAAAACCACGCGGGCGGTGCTGTAAATCGATTCGGCGTTTGGGTCGACGGAGCGTTCGCTTGGGTCGCCTCTGACGGCTGGGATCGGTCGCTAAAATATCTACCCGAAACCCTGGTAACCGACGTCGTACTAACGAATGCGGACCTCGGCGTCGAACTGCGGTGCAGCGACACGGTGGCAAGTCATCAAAATGTTTTTCTTCGCCGCGTCAGAGTCCGTAATCTCGCGGAACGCGCCCGGACGGTAAAGGTCTTTATCCACAACGACCTTCGTCTATACGAGAATCCCGTCGGCGACACAGCCTTCTTCGAGCCGAAAACAAAAGGCATCGTTCATTATAAAAAGCATCGCTATTTCCTATTCAACACCGAGCCGCGGTTCGATTCTTTCGCGACGGGCCGCAAGGCTTTCCGCGAGCAGGAAGGCACCTGGCGCGACGCTGAGGATGGTGAGCTAAGCGGCGGCGCCATCACTGAGGGTTCGGTCGATTCAACGATCTGCATGAAACTGGAAATCGAAGGCAACGGCGAATCGGACTTCTTTTTTTGGATAGCCGCCGGCACCGACCTTGGCGAGGTAACCAGTCTAAATAACAGCTTGCTCGGTCGCGGCCCGCAGGAATTTCTCGATTACACCGCCAACTATTGGCGTGTCTGGGTGAATAAGAACAATACTAACTTCGGCGGCATGCCGCCGCAGGTCATCGACCTTTATAAAAGGTCTCTGCTGATCGTCCGCACTCAGATCGACCGCGAGGGTGCCATTCTCGCCGCGAATGATTCCGATGTTACGGAACGAGCCACCGATCATTACAGTTATCTCTGGACGCGTGACGGCGCGCTTGTCGCGAACGCTCTGGACCTCGCCGGTTATTCGCATCTGACGCGGAAGTTTTTCGATCTGTGCGCCCGCATCGTTCATCCGGACGGGTATTTTCTACAGAAATATAACCCGGACGGAACCGTCGCTTCGGGTTGGCATGCGGCGTGGGATGCGTCGCAGCAGTCGGAGCTTGTGCCCATCCAGGAAGACGAGACCGCCCTCGTGCTTTGGGCGCTGTGGGAACATTACGATAAATACCGCGACATCGAATTTGCTCATCGCGTTTACAGTACTCTTATTGTCCGCTGTGCTGATTTCATGTGCCAATATCGCGATAAAGGATCCGGACTTCCAAAGCCGTGTTGGAACCTTTGGGAAGACCGCCGCGGCGTGCATACATTTACTTGCGCGACCGTGATCGCCGGGCTGAGGGCGGCAGCGAATTTCGCGGAGCTTTTTTCTGAAATCGAACGCGCGGGCAACTACCGTTCGGTGGCGGACGAGATCACCACGGCGATGACGGAGCATTTGTACAGCGCGGAGCTCGGCAGATTTCTTCGCTCCGTTCAGATCGCGACGGACGGTCCATACGACGCTGACCCGACTATCGACGCGTCGCTTTTCGCGATCTTCTACTTCGGAGTTTTCCGCGTCGACGATCCAAAAGTCACCGGCACGATGTTGGCGATACGCGAAAACCTTGCGGTCGGCAGCGGCGTCGCACGTTTTCAAAACGATCCGTATATGCTGGCAGATCCTGGTACCGGAAACGCCTGGTTCATCTGCACGCTTTGGCTCGCGGAATATTACATAGCTCTCGCTGAAACGCGCGGCGATCTCGCGCCGGCGCTCGAAGTGCTCGAGTGGGTCGCGGCTCACGCGCTGCCGTCGGGCGTTCTCGCCGAGCAGATCTCCGCAAGCGGTCAACCTGTCTCAGTGTCGCCGCTTACATGGTCGCACTCGACGCTTGTCGGTACCGTCCACAGTTATCTGGCTGCTAAAGCCCGGTTTTCTGCCGAGGAAATTCGCGCATCGGTATCGTTACGGTAAAATAGAATTAAATGAGAAGAGCGAAGATATTGGCCACACTCGGTCCCGCGTCGAACACGCAGGCCGGAATCGAAGCGATGATCGACGCCGGCTTGAATGCCGTCCGCATAAACATGTCGCACGGCACACAGGAGGAGCATGCCGAAAGCGTAAAGAACGCACGGGCGGCCGCCGCTAAGCGTGAAGTTCCGCTGGCCGTGCTGGTCGACCTTTCCGGGCCGAAGATCCGAACGCGCACATTGAAGGATTCGATGGCGGTCGAGCTGCGGCCTGGCGAACTCTTTACCATTACTTCGCGCGACATCATTGGCGATGATAAGCAAGTCGCGACCAATTTCACCGAGCTTCCGACTGTCGTCAAAGTCGGCACGCTGATCCTGCTCGACGACGGGGCTTTGCAGCTTCAGGTCGAGAACGTCACGGAAACTGATGTCGTTTGCCGTGTGCTGATCGGAGGCTGGCTGCAGGAACGTAAAGGCATCAACCTTCCCAACACGCCGCTGCCGATACCTTCGCTGACACACAAAGATCACGCTGATCTGGAATGGGCGATGACGCAAAACGTCGATTACATCGCTTTGTCCTTCGTCCGGACAGCCGACGATTGCCGCGAAGTGAAAGACCTGATCAAAAAGCTAAATACCCGGACGATGGGACGATCTCTTCTGGTAGCAAAGATCGAAAAAGCAGAAGCGATCGAGAATCTAGACGAGATCATTCGAGCGACCGATGGCGTAATGGTCGCCCGCGGCGACCTCGGAGTCGAGACAAGCGTCGAACTCGTTCCTGTGTATCAAAAACGGATCATCGAGCAGGCCGTAGCAAACGATCGATTCGTCATCACCGCGACGCAAATGCTCCAGTCGATGATCGATAGCCCGCAGCCGACACGCGCCGAAGCGTCGGACGTCGCCAACGCCGTGTGGGATGGCAGTGACGCCGTGATGCTCTCGGCCGAAACCGCGACCGGCTCGTATCCGCTGGAAACGATAAAGACGATGCGCCGGATCATCGATGCAGCCGAAACGGTAAAGCCGGCGCAGCTTCGCAGGCCTATCAAGTTTTCGCTGCCGCCGTCCGGCCGGACGAGTCAAGCATTGTGCAAGGCTGCGGCATATGCGGCAAAGGAAACGCTTACGGAAAAAGTGGCGGTCTTTACGGAATCGGGACTCATGGCCCGTCGGCTCTCGACGATCCGATCAGGCCTGCAGACCTTCGGCCTGACAACGTCGCACGATGCCTACAATCAACTTGCGCTTATTTGGGGAGTGCAGCCGTACGTGCATCGGCCATCACGGTCAACGAAAGAGATGCTCAAGATCGGCGAAGACACCCTGCTCGCCGCAAATGTCGTGGAGACGGGCGAGACGCTTATCATGATGGCCGGCCGTTTGTCCGGGCTGGGATTATCAAGTTCAGTAATCGTGTGGACGATCGGCGAAAACGTCCCGCGCCGGTGACAGCGAATGTCACGAATGAAATTTTGAAGATACGTTCTCACGGCCCCACCGCAACGCCGTCGCCATCCAGACAAGCTCGTCCAGAAAGTCCTTTCCGTGTTTTTCGTATGCCGCATCGAGAAGCGCCCCGTTATCGTCGAACTGACTGCCGACCGCGGGGTCTTCAGATGGACGGACAACTCTTCGCGCGTAAATTCGCGTACGGACATCCCGTCCTGGCCTTTCGCCGCGGTGTTATTGCGGTTTGAATTCGGGGATGTCCGGGAAACAGAAGACCTGATATGAGAACACATTCGTGAGCGCAAAAAATGGTGTCATGCCAGCGTAGTCTGTCGAGCCATCTTCGCCCCTGGTGCCATTCGGCGGCGGCTTAGGCGACGCACGATGAACGATATCGCGCCCCGATCGATCGGTCCCGCCGCAGAAATGCGCCAGTTCGTGAACGATCACGCCGGAGCTCTGGGTTCTGAACCCGGGGGTTATGATAATGAACCGCTTTGACGGATCGGACGAAAAAAATCCGCCAAGGTCTGCGACCGCGATGGCGTCAGGCCTCGGATCAGTGCCCGGGCGAAAGATCTCCCGAACGCCGGTGTTCGATCCGCGAACCGCCGTCAGCATGAACGTATAGATTGCCGAGATCCTGGAAAGATGCAGGATCGGATTAGGATCATCACTAGCCTTAAAGTGAAAATCGGCCTCGCGCACAAGCTGCTGCTCGACCGCGGACTTTACCGGATTGGCGAACGCCAGGGTCGTTCTAAACAAGCGTGACATTGCATCGATTATCCGACGTTCGGCGTCCTTCGCGAGCCGCCGCGCGAGGTCCATCTGATCCGGTGTGGTTTCCGCCGGCGGGACGGGCACACCCGGACCACCGGTCACCGTCCCGCCGGCAGTAAACGAACTCAATCGGGAGATAGTGCGCTTTTGCGGTGAGATCAACCCGTCCGGCTGCAGGCCGGCAAACTGCGCCTTCTGAAAGCGTTCGATAGCGGTGATCGTTTTTGGACCGCAGATGCTGTCAAGTCTGAGACTCGGCAGCGGCCCACCGGCGGACTGCGGGACGATGTTAAGAATGTTCTGGATCGCAAGAACGTCGGATGGAAAATTTTGGGCAAGCCGTCCGACGGAACCCCGAATAGCTAAAACGCTCGATGGTGCGTCGCCCGAACTGCGACGGCATTGGCCGCTTGAATCGAAACTATAGGGCATGACTACTCCTGAACGATAAGCTGAATACAAATTTCTCGGCCAAGCGACATTATCGCCCGAGCATCAAGCATTCTATCACCCCACTACTCGGCACCAACGATCTGTGCCACGGTCTCTTTTTTCAACCCGCCGCCTTTGCGATCATTGAAATCGCCCAACGAGATCTGTGGATCACGCCATGCGTCGAGGTGGCCGACCTGATGGACGCACTGGATCGTGCATGTGGGAGCACACCATTTTTCGGTGATATACTCGCGTTCCATATCGCCATGCGTGTATTCGAGAAGTGGAATGCCGGGCGTGCCGCGCTGCTGCGAGCACCAACTCACAATGCCGCCTTCGTCGATGTAGAGGTAACGTGCACCTGCGCGGCACCGCCACTCGTATTCATTTCCGTCTACGAGTTCGTCCTGAAACCAGTTCCAACGGGCATACGAACGCGTGCCCTTACTCTTGATCTCTTTGTAAACTTCCTTTTCTCGCGTAGTAAGGCCTTTGTTTAGGCCCATCTCGTCATGGATCACGCCGACGGTGGACGAGAAGCCAAGCTCTCGTGCACGTTTAGCGATGATCAACGCTTCGTCAGGATTCGCCACGCCGCCGCCGACGACCGAGTTGATGTTTACCTTAAATTTTGCGTGATCACGGAGATTTACGAGTTTCGAATCGAGGACTCTGAGGCTCTTTTTCGATACGTCGTCGGGCGTCACATTATCGATCGAAATCTGAAGATAATCGAGGCCCGCGTCGTTGAGCTTCTTGATCTTTTCGGCCTGAAAATAGTAGCCGTTCGAGATCAGGCCGGCGATCATTCCATGATGACGAATACGCGAAATTATCTCGTATATCTGGGGATGCATCATCGGCTCGCCGCCGGAGATCGTGATCACCGACGAACCAAATTCCGCAAGCTTGTCGATACGCTGGAGCATCACGTCGATCGGCACCGGATCGCTCGTCTTATCGTATTCGTTGCAGTAGGCGCACGCGAGATTGCACCGCCGCATCGGCACAATGTGCACAAGCACGGGATGCTTGGTCGATACGAATGCACGAACCGTGTGCCGCACGCCTCTCGTAAATCTGCTGAAACTGTTCGCTTTCGCCATATCCTGTCTGCCGGCGATCGCCGCCTGCAATAAACCTGTAATTATAGATTCTCAAGCGCCTCTTTTCAAACCCGAAGAAAAGGCTCCGGCGTCACACGGGACCGGAGCCTTTTCGCGTTCTGAAAGAATCCAATGCCTATGTCTTCTGGATCTTGGTGCCGTTCGGGAGCACGATCTTAAAAAGATTACCGTTCAGAGTGACGTTCTTCTCGAGACTTGAAAGCAGAACAGTCGTCGAATCGTTGTTGTTCTCGACGATCTTCGTCTGCATCGGGAATCCGTTTGAGTCGACCCAAATGTCCGCCGACTTATATGTGGCGGCGACCTTCGGCGTCAGCTGCAGGTGCCAGGTCTTGGTACCGCCGGCGACGGTTTCTTCGCCGATGTACGAAATGGAATAGTTTTGCTTTAGCTGAACTTTCGACATGTTCATGAACGCAAGTGCGGAGCTAGCCTTAGCGTTTCCCGTCGCCTTTGTTGTCGAACCGGTGTATGCGGTCGCGAGCCGCGGACGATAGATCACATACTGCTTATCCACCACGGCGAAAGATTCGTCCGGCTTGCGCCAGTCGATGCGGACGAGCGCGTCTTTTCCCTTTCGAGGGAGGTAGATCGCCGTACCTTCGGTAATGTCGGCGTCGTCGCCTAACTGGGCATTGACCTTTGCCATCCGAACGTTCGCACGCAGCGACGAAAGCGACTTATTCTGCGCGTCCATACGCTGGAGAATATCGCTGACGATTCCCTGCGCATGAGTTTGTGTTACCGACACTCCGGCCATAACAAACGCGACAACGGCGACCGCGATCATGTTTTTAATAAATTTGCTCATAACTGAATATGGTCTCAAGAAAATAGCGGGCTTTCGCGACGACCAAATCTAACGCACATATATCTCGTAGACCTTCTCACCGCTTCCGTCAAGCCTTTCACGCGTTTCGACGATCTCGGCATTCGGATCGCCGGTCATTTCTCTAACACGTTTCTGCATGACGGTTTTGTCGGGCGAGAAGTCCGAACGTTGGACGATAAGACGCGAGGTTTGGGTTGCAAGCGATTCCCGCTTATCGAACCACGATTTGGGCGTCAGAAAGATAAATGCGACGATCAAAAGACAGAAAAGTACGTAAACGGACGTCTCCCGACTGTAATTCCAAAGAACGAATTTTCGAAGTGCCTGAGTCATCCGAAATCACCGTTGATCTTAATTTTCGACGATATGACCGTCCCGCATTCTGATCGTTCGCGAGCAAACGGCGGCCGCCTCGGGGTTGTGCGTGATCATGATGATCGTCTGACTGAATTTTTCGTTTAACTCGCTGAACATATCGAGCACGATCTGAGAATTCTCAGTATCAAGATTTCCGGTTGGCTCGTCGGCGAGAATTATCGCCGGGCTGTTAACGACCGCGCGTGCAAGCGCGACTCGCTGCTGCTCGCCGCCCGAAAGCTCGAGCGGCTTGTGATGCATCTTATCTTCGAGCTTTAGCAGACGCAAGATTTCGCGCCGATTGTCCGAGTTGCCGCGGCCGTTTCCGGTATGGATCTTTTCAGCCAGCTTCAAATTGCCCTCGGCCGTCAGTGTCGGGAAAAGGTTGAAACGCTGGAACACGAAACCGATCTTCCGCCGACGAATATCGGTACGCTCGGCGTCGGAAACCACCGACAGGTCTTCGCCGTCGATTTTGATCTTTCCACTCGTCGGGCTGAGCAGGCCGCCGAGCAAATGCAGAAGCGTAGATTTTCCGCAGCCGGACGGTCCCATTACGGCGACGAATTCGCCCTGCCTTATCTCCAACGAGACGTTTCGAAGAGCAGGAACATCGAGCTTTCCGACCTTGTAGGATTTCGACAGGTTTTCGGTCTGGAGGATCGTTTTCATCGAGGGCTAAACCGTGTCGCGGTGTTGTTATTGGCATTTCGGAGCGGTGGCACGGGCTGAGCGGCGTTCGCCTCGCGAAGTTTTTTGTCGAGATCGACTTCCTCCAGCGACCATGTATTTTGCAGAACGAATGCCGTCGGCGGATATTTCTTGCCGATTGTAACGGTTTCGGGCGTCTGGTAGGTAAGGCTCATCGTGTACTTTTCCTTGAGACGCGTGACCTGTATCCGCAGCGGAAGATTGTTGTATTCCCCGGTATCGGTCAGGTTACCCTCGCGGCCATAGACGATGTCGGATTCGATCTCGCCTTTGTCGTCGAATAACTGCTGGCGTGCGAGGCGGATGCCGCCGACACGGTCGAACCAAAAGCGGCGCGTGATCATCAGCGAACCGTCCGCGTGTTTCAGAAACTCGTCAAGCAGATAATAGCCGCGCGTGACAGACCTAAGCGGCGATTTCTTGCCGGCGGTCGGATCGTCCTCGATCTGATAGGTCGTGCTCTGGGTATACAGATGGTCAGTGTCGATCGGGCGGACCAGCATTGCATCCGTAAAATGCTGCGGGCGAAGATTTGCAAACGCGTTGACGCTCTCGACGACCTTGCCATCGACGTGCTTGTCGTCGAGGCTCTTCTGCAGTTTTGAATAATCCGCGTCGTTGGTGCCGATAACGAATTTCTTGAACTTTCCGGAACCGCCGTCCTGGAGTATCGCAACGCGAAACTGCTTGCCGTCCGAAGTCATCTGAGCAACGTCGGTCTTGATGACAGGCACTTGCACCTTGAGCAAAATATTCGCCGGGCGCTGAACGACGACCTCGCCGTCGGCCGCACGATATACTTCTTTGCTGCCGAATTTCGCGAAGGAATTGTCCTCGAATTTGAGGTCCATTTTTGCCTTCATCGAACCCACGCGGGCAAATCGATTTACTTCATCCATAAGCTGAGTCTGTGTAGCAGTCTCGGCTTTCAGCAGCGTGGGTGTTTTGCTTTCCTTTTTAACTATGTTGCAGCCGGAGAGAGTAATGATCGCTGCGATAAAAATTAAGACGATCGAACGCGGCAAGCGCATTGTATTAAACATCTGAATTCTGTGATGTCGCGGGCCAACGCCTTGTTGTCCTTTATAAGGGCTTATGGTCAGGGGCGAAAAACGCATATTAAACCGAAAATAATAACATGTAGGCGTGCATATCGCTAACTAAGCAAAAACGCGGTACCGAGGCAGTATTTGCCCCGGCAGCCGCGTCGATGATCGCTCAAACACGAAGTTACGAAGAAAAGGTTCCGGACGATCGCGTCAAATAATCCTGCATCGTGTACGAAAACATTATCGCGAGCCAAAAGAAACTTGCGATCGCCGCAAGCCATATCAGCTTTGGGCTCCAATACACGTGCATGAAAAAAAGCATCACGCACGTCATCTTGGTAAAAGCGATCACCAGGGCAAGGAGCGTATTCGCGCCCGGAAAGATCCAGTCAAGATCGATCGTCGCGACAAAGTATGTAAGTATCGTTCCGACGACGAGTATAGTGAATACCCCGAGATATCCCGGAATACCGATGTGCTGATGTTCTTCTTCGTGTGAATGATCTATTTTATTCGCCATCTTATTCTCTTAATGTTTTTGTCGGTGTTGTCTCGTTTGCATTATCTTTGTCTCAGATATGCGCAATTTTTCCATTGAGCTTTGTAATTGATTCAACAATACGCTGTCACCATTTCCAGCACTCGCTCCATTCAGTATCTTGTTGATTTTCTCGCGCCGCTCTTCATAACCTTGCCTGCGCAAATCGCCCTGCTGCATAAAATAGGCTAAATCGCCGTCATCTTTAATCATGTTCCAAATTTTTTTATCATTCCCGAGTGGTTCATCTATGACGACCTCGATCGGATCGGATTCAATTATTACGTTATCGTCGTCGCTTGTGACTTTTTCATTCCAGATCACCGCCGAGGCTTTAATGAAATAAATTCCTGCTCTGGGCATTGCAAACTCGGTCTGTATACGGTTTTCAGGAACCGAACTAAACCTGGGGGGCTTATTGTTATATAAGATTGTGGCACTGGAACGGAATGCTGGAAGGACTTGAGGAAGTTTGTTCCCTTCGCCAAGCCCCCACTGTGGTCCGATATACTCACTAAAATCTTCTGGGGATCGGGATATCCATACCCGCAAATAACCATTCTCAACCGTCGGAATCGTGCGCAACTTAAACGGCTCACCATCGGCACCTTTCAATAGGAAGTCTAGTTTAATTGGCTGTCCCAAAATATAGGATTTTTGGTCTGAACTTATCTTCAATTGGAGGTCTGTCACATTTTGGGCGGTTGTTACCGAAGTTGTGCTGATCCTCATTAAAAACGATAAAACAAGTATTGTCGTAAAGACGTAAATCAGGTGTTTGTAAGTCATGGTTTGTCACTGATATCGATTACGGGTGTTCGGTATCTCTAATTCTTGCCAATGTTAACGGACCGAAGCTGCCACTGCTTCGGTCCGCTGTTGTCTTCATTAGGCCTGGTTGTGCGTGGCTGCCATTGAACAAGTGTCCCACCTCGTGCGCGACTGTATAACGTTGACCAACGGGGCGCGACGCCCAATCTGGAGGGTATTCCTTTGAACGGTTCGTTTCGAGAAAGATAGATGCTCCCTCTGCTAATGGAAAGACGTCGTCAACATAACCGTAAAAGGTATCTTCAGTATATGGATCTCCATCCAAGGGGGTGGTGAACTGATAAGCCCCCAAAATGTAAACTGTCCAAAATGACGAGCTTGCCTGAGTAGCACGTTGATCGAAGTCGTATTGATTTTGAATATCTGCCGGACGTGCCGTGGCATAATTACCTGAAAACGCAACATTATCATTATTATCCCCAATGTCGTACCTCGGATGAATGTATGCGGGAGCAAAAACATTTGTTGCTGGATCATCACTGTCTTGAGTTAAAAGGCTTGTGTCGGGCATGGGAACATTTTCGTTACCACCGTCGCCGTCGAGTAAGGTTCCATCGTTATCATTAAAATCATCATCGTCAAACAGCTGAAAGGTTGCGTTTGCCAGAATCCCAACACTCTGTTGATTACTATTCACCCGTAACAGAATTATTCTGAACAACGCCCATCGAATCGACTTCGATGTGAAGCCGGCGCCAAGTGGTCAACAGTTCGGTTCTTTTGATATCCGCGGTGGGAAGGGAAATGCCATTTGCGTTTTTCAAGCCTGTCCCGTCAACGACCACCCCTTCCAGACTTCCCGTGGAAGCGGCGATCACGACGTTATTCCCGGGCTGCATTGTGACAGTCAGGTAAGCGATTGCTTCGCCGTTTCCATCCACACCGACTTGTGCCCAACTCGACGTTCCGGGGTCTGTAATGCTGTAACTTAACGTTCCGGGGCCGATGCCCGTCGGACGATTATCATCGCCCAAATTTCCATTCGAATCGATAATCGAATCGGTCGAAAGATCGTCAACATCATAAGCTTGCAAATTAACCTTGACATTATCGGGTGTGGGTGCCACGAGGGGCACAACGACCTTGACACGGACGACCTTTCGATTGACTCCGTCATTAGAAGTATTTTTGTCCGGAAAAATACGTTTTCCTTCACCAGCCGACGGCGCAGTTATGGGGCTGTCAATCGGTTCCAGAACGACCGACATTACGGGCGGGACGGGCGGCGGACAGGGCGGATATTCGCCGTATCCGCACGGTTCGGGAAGTTGCGGAGCTGGCGGCTGGCGCTGGGCGTGACTAACTATGAAATCAATGCATCCAAATCCGATCAAACCGAAAATCGTCAGAAAAACGAGGCGTTTCTTCATGGATCAATGTACAAAGTGTCGTCCGAGCAGATAAAGCAGCGGAAACAGGAATATCCAGACGATGTCGACGAAGTGCCAGTAAAGCCCCGACATTTCGACCGGCATGTAATAATCGGGTCCAAATGTACCGCGAAACGCCTTCCAGCCGAGCCATGTCATCAGTCCAAGGCCGACGATCATGTGCAGGCCGTGGAGTCCGGTCATCACAAAGTAGATCCAGAAAAAGATGCGGACCTTATCGCGGAACTTGTTGGCGTCGATCTGACCATTAGAAAAATATCCGATCTTTTCAGAACGCGTGAGATAGGTCTTGTTCGGGTTATCCGCTTCTTCCTGAAGCGCGTGGGCAACCAGCGACGTGTCCGACCACTGAAATTCGCCGTGCGGATTGATGTATACGTGTTCGGCTCCGTGCTCGCCGCCGGCTGCGGGTGCGTGTTCCTCAGCCGCGTGTGCGACACTTTCCAGCGACAATACACTTGCCGTTTCCGGCTCGGCGGGTTCTTTGACACGTCGGTTCAGGCCGCTGACCGGAACCAGGCCGTGATTGTACTTATCGGTGTATTCGATACCTTTTACGACGAGAAAAACAGTGCCGAAAAACATTGTCAGGACGATCAGGATCACCTGCATGTTCCGGTTGCCCTTCTGGGCGTAATAGACGGTAAGCGCCATCGTGAGGCTGCTGACGATAAGCACAAGCGTATTCAGGCCGCCCAGGAACGCGTCGAGGTGATTACTGCCGGCCGCAAAGGCCATCGGGAATTTCGAACGAAAAACAAGATAGACCGTGAACAGCCCGCCGAAAAACATTATTTCCTGAACGAGGAACATCCACATCCCGATCGAGACGCTTTCTTCCTGCTGCTTCATGTCTTCGAACTGGTGCTGAAGACCGGGCGGATGATAATGTTCGTGATCCAGTGTATCTGCGTGTGTCGCCATGAATTTAGTCGATATCGATAAGTTCGAGGCCGCGGAAATTTTATCCGCGGTGTGTCTTCAAGATCAGATGATCGTCGTGACGGTGTGCCTGCGCCGTGCGTCTTCGAGATCGAGGCCGCTTTCCTCGCCAAACTCGTAAGCTTCCCAGGTGACGACCGGTGTGGTTACAAAATTCTCGGTCGGCGGCGGCGAACTCGTCCGCCACTCGAGGCCGGGAAGCATCCACGGATTGGGACCGGCGTTCTTTCCGAAAAAGATCGAATGTGTCAGATAGATCACCGGCATCATCAGCCCGACGCCGAGCACCGTCGCACCCGCCGTCGAGAAAATATTGAGAACTTGAAATTCGGGCGGATACGCTGCGTAGCGACGCGGCATTCCCAGATATCCCAAAATGAACTGCGGGAAAAATGTAAGGTTGAACCCGACGAAGACGAGCATCGCCGAGACCTTTCCCCAGAATTCCGAATACATCTTGCCTGTCATTTTCGGCCACCAGTAGTGCAAGCCACCGAGATACGCGATCACCTGGCCGCCGACCATCACGTAGTGAAAGTGGGCGACGACAAAATACGTATCGGTAAGGTGAACGTCAAGGCCCATCGAGCCGAGAAACAAGCCGGTGAGTCCGCCGATCAGGAAGAGGCCCATGAAACCCAAGCCGTAAAGCATCGGCGTATCGAACGAGATCGAGCCTTTATACAGGGTCGCCGACCAATTGAACATCTTGATAGCCGACGGAACGGCCACGACCATCGACAGGAACGAGAAAACAAGCCCCGCGTAGATCGACTGTCCGCTAACGAACATGTGATGGCCCCAAACGAGAAAGCCGAAAACCGCGATCGCGATGCTCGAGAACGCGATGAACTCGTAGCCGAATATCTTCTTCCTTGAAAAGTTCGAGATCAATTCGCTGACCACGCCCATTCCGGGCAGGATCATGATGTATACGGCCGGATGCGAATAGAACCAAAATAAATGCTGGAACAATATCGGATCGCCGCCGATCGCCGGATCGAAAATGCCGATTCCCGCGAGACGCTCAGTCGCCAACAACAGGAGCGTGATCGCGATGACCGGTGTGCCGAGTACCATGACCAGACTGACGGCGTACATCGCCCATACGAACAGCGGCAGGCGGAACCATGTCATTCCCGGAGCACGCATCGTATGCGTCGTGACGATAAAATTGAGGCCGGTCAGGATCGACGAAAAGCCGTTTATGAATATTCCGATACCGACCGCGGTCACATACGTATTCGAGAACGTCGTGCTGTACGGCGCATAGAATGTCCAGCCCGTATCCACGCCGCCCTGCATCAATGCCCATAGGGTAATGAGACCGCCCGTCCAGTAGAGATAGAGGCTGAGCAGGTTGACTCGCGGGAGAGCCAGGTCCTTCGCTCCGATCATGATCGGCAGGAGAAAGTTGCCAAGCACGGCCGGTATCGACGGAATCAGGAAGAAAAAGATCATCAAGATCCCGTGTTGCGTGAAGACCTTATTGTACGTTCCCGATTCGAAAAGATCGCTGGCCGGCGTGAGCAGCTCAAGCCTGATGGCCGAGGCGTAAATGCCGCCCATGAAAAAGAACGCGGATACCGAGATCAGATACATGATCGCGATGCGCTTGTGATCTTTCGTCAGCAGCCACGATTTCAGCGTGAAACCGTTATTGAGGTAATTGCGTTCTGGCCAGTCGTTATAACCGGCGGCTACTGCATCAACGTTTTGCATATTCTGGGTACCACCTATCTGTTCGTGTTCGCCTCTTTTGTTCGTGCCGGTGCGTTCGGGTTGCTTCCCGCTCTGTTCGCAGCGCCTCTGTCTGCCTTGGGCGGCGTCATGGAATTTCCCGCAGATGACCCGCCGGCGGCAGGCGCGGTGTTTGCGGCTGGTGCTGCACTGGAAGCCGAAGCCGGGGACGATCCGGTCACTCCGCTCAGCGATTTAATATAAGCGACCAGCGATACGAGCTGTTCCTCGGTCACTTGTCCTTTGAAGGTCGGCATTATCGGCTGAAAGCCCTCGACGACCTGTGAGCTCGGGTTGAGGATCGAGTTTCGAATGTAATCGTCGTTCGCGACCACAGTCGACCCGCCGACGAGCTTCACCTCGTGTCCGTAGATGCCTTCGAGCTTGGCGCCGCGCTGCTGCGGGCCGCCGGCGTGGCACGAGGCACATCCGAGTTTATTCTCAAATAGGTCCTTTCCCTGCTCGACCGGCGTCTGTCCCGACGCGTTTCCGCTCAGCCAGTTATCAAAATCACTCTGCTCCATCACATAAACATAGCCGCCCATTCCCGAGTGGTTCAGCCCGCAGTATTCCGCGCAGAAGAGATGATATTTGCCGGGCTTGGTCGCTTGGAACCAGAGATACGTATATCGCCCGGGAACGATATCGGCTTTGGTGCGAAACGCGGGAACGAAGAAATCGTGAAGCACGTCTTCGGTTGTCATCGTCAGTTTGATAGACCGCCCGACCGGAATGTGCAGCTCATTTATCTCGCGTTGGCCGGTCTCGTGCTGAATCTTCCACATCCATTGTTTTCCGACGACGTAGACGTCCATTGCGTCGTCAGGCGGCCGGTACTGGTTAAAATAAACGTAAGCTCCGCCGATAAAGATCGTCATTGAAACCAGGAATGGAATTATCGACCAGACGGTTTCGAGGGTTATCGAGCCGTGGATAGCATCCGGCGTCGCATATCTTTCCCTTTCACGATATCGAAGGCCAAAGTAAAAAATGGCCATTGCGATCGGTATTGTGAAGACTATGCTGACCAGGATCAGATAGAAATAGAGGGCGTCGACCTGCCATGCGAAGGTCGATGCCTGCTCTGGAAATAATGGAACCCACGAATTCGTTTGCATAATCTCAACAAAACCGCTGCCGGTCTTCGGTCTTATTTTTCCGCGGGCGGCAAAACCGACCGCCGTTATCGCTCGAGGTCGGGCGCCGCATTAGCGCCGGCCGCGATCTGTTTATTTCGCCGCCAGAACACAAAACCCATCGTCGCCATACCGAGCAGAGTCAGCACGGCAAAGAAACGGATGACCGCGAGGATTGCAAAGCCATACTTGCCCGTCGCCGGATCGTAATGATAGCAATAGAGCAAAAGTTGATCGGCACGCGTTCCGACTTTGCTTTCCGCCGATTCCATCAAGCCGAATTTCAGGTCCCGCGGCGCGTAGTCGATGCCGTACATATACTTCGACATTTTGCCCTCGGGAGTGACGATCATGATCGCACTCGCATGAGCGAACTGATTGGACCGGTCGTCCCATTTATATTTGAATCCGGCGGCCGATGTTATCGCGTCGATCGATGCCTGGTTTCCAGTCAGGAAATGCCAGCCGTTCTCGGTTCCCGGCCGGCCGTAGCGTTCGATATACGAGGCCTTCTTGTTTTTCGCAAGATCGGCTTTGTCGTTCTCGCGGGCGTCGAAGCTGACGGCAAGAACATCGAAATCCTTGCCCGGATCGAGCGAGATGCCCTTCATCGAACCCATCAGGCCGTTCAGAACCTGATTGCACAGCATCGGGCATTCGTAATAGACGAGCGCGAGAACCACCGGCCTTCCGTTATTGAAAAACTGACCAAGCTTCACCGGCTGGCCGTTCTCGTCCTTGAATTCCGCATCGAGCGGCAGCTGCTGGCCAAGACGCTGATCGATCCCGATCGTCTGCAGAGCGTCTGGCAGACCGTTGCTCGTTCCCTGTGACGGGTCGTAATACTTCGGCGAATATAAAGGCGAATTGTAATGCTCTGTTTTCTGTGCGCGCGCCGGCTCTAATGCGAACAAAAATGCCGCCGCCAGAAGCGTGAACGAGAAGATCTTCTTTGTGCCTTTGGTCACTTGTACTTCCTATCGGCGTTTTAAGGTCGCCATCCTGCCCGCACTTGCGTCGGAGATCATCATCCTTGAGTCCGCGAACGATTTCTCGGCTCCGGGATCGGTTTTGGCTTTCGGATTCGAAGCGACCAGGCGATCTTTTGCTTCGTCGATCTTCATGCTCGTTATAGCGCCTGTCTTAGGGTCGACAGTGCCGTTTTTCCAAATGTTCAGGGCCTGAGCGTGTACCTCGCGATATTCCGCCGACGGTTCGCGAAGCTCGAGATTGACACGGCCGTTCGGACCCTCGACGCCGAAGCCCGGTGCGCCCTGAAGCCGCGGCTCGCTCGGCAGCCGTTCCTTCTCGCTCATCATCATCGGATTATTGGAACGCTTTGTCGCCTGAGCATCCTCTTCGAGTACACCTAACAACGCCCACATCAGACTGAAAGTGACGATGATAAGTATCAACAGCCCGATGGCGAAATAGACGATCCCCTTCAGGCCGATCACATTCCGCTCGTACGGCATTTCAAAATCGACGAATGATTTTTCGTGCATCGTCTTTCCCATAATCTTTTGTTCCTTCCCTTTACCGCTAGTGTCCGCGGCCGTGCTCGATGGCGCTTTCAAAGAACGGGTCCATCACCGGCACAAGCGGACGTTTCATCAACTGACCGAAGAAATACCAGAGCCAAATGCCGCCAACCGCGACCGGCGCAATGATGTCGAGCCAGCTGAGCGAAAACGCTCCGGGTTCGAGACCGTAATAATTGATACGCGGGCTCGGCGCGATCAGCCAAAACATATCGACGAGGCGCATCAAAAGTATGAATGACGCGACGAGTGCGAGCGTCTTCGGATGCCGCTTGAGGTCCTGCATGAGGAGAACGACGAACGGCGCCGCGAAATGAAAGATCACAAGTCCCCACGCGACATATCCCCAGCCATTTGTCGTGCGGTCGAGGAACCATCGCGTTTCTTCCGGAACGTTTCCTGACCAGATGATCAAGTACTGTGAAAAATTGAAATAGGCCCAGATCATTATCATCGCGAGCATCAGCTTACCGATGTCGTGAAAATGCCTCGGCCCGAGAACGCGGTCCATCGGACTTTTGTCGGAGAGATAAGCCAGGATGATCTGCGCAAAGCAGAAAAAGCTAAGAGCCCAGCCGGCAACGAAAAGCAGGCCCCAGATCGTTGAGAAAAAATGCGGGTCGAGCATCATTACCCAGTCGACGGACGCGAACGTGACCACCAAGGCGTAAAACACCAGAGCCGGACCGGAGAACTTCGATGCGATTCCCAGATATTTCGCCCCGTCTTCGTAATTGTCGGACCTGTCCTGTGCGACCGACCATTTGTTCAGCAGGTAAGCCAGAACACCGAACACTGCGAAATAAATAACGGATCGGAGTATCCAGCTGGTCGGGGTTTGGAACCAGCCGCGCTGTTCCATCACCTCATCGGTCGGTGCGAGGTGCGTCCAAACATACAAACGCGAGAGGCCCAGAACGATGGGGACCAACAATAGACCGACCATCGGCAGCGTGCGCGACGCAGCTTCTGCGATCCGGCGCATCACCAGGCCCCAGGCGCCGCCGGTCAAATATTGCAGGAGCAAAATACCGATACTGCCTATGCCGATCCCGGCCCAAAAAATGAACCCGAGAAGCCAAGAACGAAGAGCCTGTTCCGGCGTGAAATAGAGCCCCACTGCCCATGCAATGAGCGCCACGCCGCCGATGCCGAGCGAAAGTGTCCGTAGTCGGTTGACGTCCGCGGGGGCGCCAAAGTTAGAGCGCTCCGCCATTATTTGACACCTCCGTGACGCTGGTCCGCCGGAGCGGCATTTGTATTTGGTGAAGCGGTGTTCGAATTCATTCTAAGTGTCTCGTCAGGGTTTTGGCTGAGCTGCAATGCCCTTATGTACGATGCGACAGCCCACCGGTCGGCGGCGGTCAGCTTGTCGGCATAGCTGTTCATCTTGCCCCATCCATTCGTCATGACGTCAAAGAAATGCCCAACCGGAGCATTACGCAAACGGTCATCGTGATACGTCGGAGGCTTGGAAAAGCCTCGGCGTACGATCATACCGTCGCCGTTGCCGACCGGTCCGTGACAGACAATGCAGTAAATATTGAAGCGGTCCTGGCCGCGATCGACAAGCTCTTTGGTGACCGGTATCGGGAATTCGTCAACGTCGTTCGGAAAGCTCGCGACAAGCGTGTTGCCGGTAGCATCGGTCACGGTCTGCACTGCGGCATTCGGATTTGGGTTCGCGATCTTACCCGTATAAAAAGCCTTATCTTCCTTTAACTGCCCGCGTGCGACCGTGCCTTCGGGCAAGTTTCGCGAAGCGCGTCCGTCCTTGAAAAAGTCGCTTTGTTTGTACGCCTTGTATCGCGGCTGGTCCTGCATATCGAAACGCACGCCGCACCCGGCCGCAAGAAGCACGCAGTAAGCGGTGAGCAGCAGGCAGTAAATTGCCCGCTTGCTGCCCCGCGGCCCGCGGCTCGCGACTCTCGCCTTATTCGTCGACATCGAATACCTCCTGCGGATCCAGGCTCTCCATAAACTGGCGCGTCTTGTCATATTCGAAATTCGGATCGTCTGTCTCCACAAGCAAAAAGAACTTTTCGCGGGTTGCCAGGGCAAAACGCGGCACATTAAATACGGGATGATACGGACGTGGAAGGCCATTCAAAAACAGCATTCCAAAAACCGCAGTAATTCCCGCGACAAGTATCGTCAACTCGTAAGAGGGCGGTATAAACGACGGCCAGCTTAGAAAGGGCCGCCCGCCGACATTCAACGGATAATCGATGTAATGGATAAACACCTGCAGGCCGAGACCGCTTAGCAACCCAACGATCCCGCCGAAAAACACCAATACCGGCAAGATACTGCGTTTAATGCCGAGCGCTTCGTCGATCTCGTGAAGCGGAAACGGCGAAAAGGCATCCGTCTTTGTGTAGCCGCCCTCGCGCAATTTGCGCGCGGCATCGACAAGCTGCGTAGGCGTGTCGAATTCGGCCATCAATCCGTATAAATTCTTTTCCATAACTCACTTCCGAGCGGTCGCCGCGCAGTATTTCGACGCAACCGATTTAATTTATTTATTCGGCGGATCGGTCTTGTCGTACGTGTATTCGATCTCGACGACGTTCTCTTCAAAATCCTGCTGGTGACCGTGCACATTCGCCGACGGCAGCAGCGTTCTGACCTCGAATATCGATATGACCGGCAAAAATCTTACGAACAGGAACACCAGCGTGAAGAAGAATCCCAGCGTTCCCACGTACAGCGACCAGTCAAATATCGTGGGCGAATACATCGCCCAGGACGACGGTAAAAAGTCGCGCTGCAGACTCGTTACGATGATCACGAAACGCTCGAGCCACATGCCGATGCTGACGATGATCGCGATTATAAAGAGCCAGAACGGGCTCTCGCGAAAACGTCTGAACCAGAGAAATTGGATAGACACGCCGTTGCATAGAATGAGCAGCCAGTACATATACCAGTACGGGCCGTTCCATATGCGGTTGGTGATCATGAAATATTCGTATTTGCTCGAGCTGTACCAGCCGAAATACGCTTCCATCGCGTAGCTGTAAACAACGATAAGTCCGGTGGCGAGCATGATCTTACCCATATAATGAAGATGGGTATCAGTAATAAAATCCTTCATGTCGTACCACTTTCGAAGCGGTATACAGAGAATCAGCACCATGGCGAAACCGGCGTAAATGGCGCCCGCCACGAAATACGGCGGGAAAAATGTTGCGTGCCATCCGGGAAGCTGCGAAACCGAAAAGTCGAAAGAAACGATCGAGTGAACCGAAAGAACGAGCGGCGTCGAGATGCCCGCGAGCAGCAAATATGCGATCTCGTATCGGTGCCAGTGTCGGGCCGAGCCGCGCCAACCCCAGGACAGCAGGCCATAGGCGGTCTTAAAATACTTGTTCTTCGCCCGGTCGCGAAGCGTCGCGAGATCGGGTATCAAACCGACATACCAGAACAGCAGCGAGATGGTCGCGTATGTCGAAACGGCGAAAACGTCCCATATAAGGGGACTTCGAAACTGCGGCCAGATACCCATCGTGTTCGGGTACGGGAAGAGCCAGTACGCGGCCAGCCACGGACGACCGGTATGGATAACAGGGAAAACGGCGGCGCAGGCAACCGCGAATAGCGTCATCGCTTCGGCAAAACGGTTGATCGAGGTCCGCCATTTTTGATTCAGCAGCAGCAGGATCGCCGAGATCAAGGTTCCCGCGTGGCCGATACCGATCCACCAGACGAAGTTTATGATCGGGAATGCCCATCCGACCGGCTGGTTCGTACCGAAGATGCCGATACCTTTGGCAAGCAGGTAAACAATGGTGACAAGCATCAACTGGGCGACCACGAATGCGATGCCCAGCCCGATGAACCACCCGAAAGGCGTCCGTCGCTTAAGTGTTCGATCCCCGATCTTGTCCGAAACACTGCCGAACGTATGATCGCCCTGAACCATCGGTGGACGAATACTTTCCTGAATTTCTTTTAGATCCCGCATATCTTCGCAAAAACCAAGACCGAGCTTTGCCCCAAGTCAAATTTCCGTTCGACCGCTTCGGAACAATATTCCGCCTTCCTACTGGCCCTCAGCCTGCACGTATCCGACAGCGTGGCCTTCAGCTCCCGTTTCCGCTTCCTTCCGATAGACTTTCGGCGACCTATAATCCGGCATCTCGCTGTTCTGGTTCTTGAGCTCCGCGAGATAGGTGGTCCGGGGCTGAGTTCCGAGTTCGTTGAGAAGCTTATAATCGCGGCGGTTCTGCTTTGCTTTTGAAACACGGCTATTCGGATCGTTCAAATTTCCGAAGACGATCGCGTCGGTCGGGCAGACTGACTGGCAAGCCGTGATAACTTCGCCGTCGGCGATCGCCCGTGCGTCTTTCTCTGCCTCGATCCGGGCAGCGGCGATGCGTTGAACGCAGTATGTGCACTTTTCCATCACACCGCGGCTTCTGATCGTGACTTCCGGGTTGCGCATCAGTTTATACTGCGGCGTATCCCAATCCTGATATAGCAGGAAGTTAAATCGACGCACTTTGTAGGGACAGTTATTTGAGCAATAACGCGTTCCTACACAGCGGTTATAGACCATGTCATTAAGGCCTTCCGCGTTGTGAACCGTCGCGGTCACCGGGCAAACGACCTCGCACGGCGCCTGTTCGCATTGCTGGCAAAGCACGGGCTGGAAATGCGGCCCGTCGGGTGCGTTCACGTCGCCGCCGTAATAAGCGTCGACCCTCATCCAGTGCATCTCACGGCTGCGCTCGACCTGTTCCTTTCCGACGACCGGAATATTGTTTTCCGATTGACAGGCGAGAACGCAGGCGTTGCAGCCAACGCAGGAATTGAGGTCGATCGACATCCCCCACTTATGATTGTGTTTGTACTGCTCGGCGTATTTTTCTGTCGGATACATCGACAGCGGATAGTTGTTCGGTTGCTTTCCGTGTTCCGCTTCGTTCTCGAAATCGTTGACGTCCCAGACCCGTAGGATATCGCGCCCTTCCATGTTGAAATGGATCTGCGATGACACGATAGTCGCTTTCGCCCCAGGGGCCGACAGCTCGCCGAATCCGCTGTTCATGGCGTCGGACCGCATTACGTCAAATGCACTGTATCCGAGGCCGGTGCCGACACGGCCGGCACGTGTCCGTCCGTAACCCATGAAGATCGTTATTACGTCGTCCGGCTGGCCCGGAGCGATCCAAACGGGGACCGGTTTTTCGATCTCGCTGCCCTGGAACTTGAGACGGACGGTATCCGCACTCATGTTGTTGCCGTGCGTGTTTACGAAAGCAAAGCCGCGCTCGCCGCCTGAGATCTCGCGTTTATCGTTAGCCTGATTGAGGCCGAGACGATTGGCGGTTGCAGGGCTGATCAGAGCTACGTTTTCCCAAGTGATCTTGGTAAGCGGGTTCGGAAGTTCCTGCAGCCAGCCGTTATTCGTGAAACGCCCGTCATAGATGCTGGGATCGGGCAGGATCGAGACCTCGATACCGCTGCCGTTGATCGGCTGCTGAGGCTGGCTCAGGAATGCCGTATTAGGCGTAACATTCTTGACGGCGACGGCGGAATTAGCGATCAAGCCGTCATGGACCGCCTTTCGCCATTTATCTTCGAAACTCTGAGCCGCCGCCGGCGCGGTCGCGGGCCCCTGCGTATTCGATGCCGATGAATTTGACGCCGCGGCTGCACCAGCCGTCTTTGCGGTCGCGGTGCCGGTATTAGCGGCGACCGCGGCGCTGTTTACCGCACTCGCTCCGGGCCTGGTCGCTGTTGCAGCCGCTGCCGTCGGAACTGCTGCCACAGGCGAACCTGCCGACATGTTCTGCGTCTGCCAGTAAGCCCTTATTATGTCGTAATCCTTCTTGTCGTAGTCGGCCTTGAAGAAAAGCTGAACGAGCTCATGAGCGTTCTTGCCGCCGTACAGCGCCTCGACGAGCGGCTGGATGAGAGTCACGGTGCCGTCGTAAGCGCGGGCGTCACTCCACGACTCGAGAAAATGCTTGTCCGCAATTTGCCAGTGGCAGACCTCGCCGGTTTCATCCTGGTGCAACCCCAGACGAATTCGCAGCGGCACAGCACTGAGTCGCTGCGGCGTAAGCTTGAGATCGGCCGGCGTGTTGTAAACCGGATTTCCGCCCATGATCACGAGCATCTTCACCTTGCCGGCGTCGATGTCGGTAACCAGCTCGCGAAGCTGCTCGATCTGCGTATTCTGCCCAACGGTGAGTGGCTCGGTGTAAACGACGGTCGTGCCGACGTTTCCAAGTGCGGCGTTCATCGCGTGAGCCAGCGCATGGACTACCGGCGGCTGGTTATCGCCCGGAATGACGATAGACCGGCCGCGGTTCGCCGTTAGGTCCTTGGCCATCGCCGCGATCCACTGAGCGTTCTCGTTATAGGTCGATTTAGCGCCGCCAACACCGAGTGCGGCCGCGATCGCCTTGGCAACCTCGGGCATCTGGCTTGGCTTTACCGCTATCCGGTGATCTGACTTCGCTCCCGTGATGCTAATGGTCGTCTCGACGGCATAAAGCCGGCTGATCTTTTCATCCTCGCCGGAATGAGCACGCTTCTTGGAGAAATCTTTAATGTAGCGAACATTGAAACCCGAGAATATGTCTTTATCCAGCGTGAGTACACGATCCGCCTGATCGAATTTGTAGACCGTGTTGACCGGCGAACCAAATGCCATCTTCGCACCCGCGAAAGCATTGTCAGTGTTTACCGGTTCATATTGATACCACTTTGATCCGGGAAGTTCCGCTAATACTCGCTTGAATTGATCCTGGAGTGTCGGTGAGGTGACAGTCTCCGTCAGAAATCGAATACCTGCACCGCCATCACCGCGGTTCTCGTCGATCGCCGCACGCAATGTCGTCGAAAAATTTTCCCACGAGGTAGGCGAGCCCCGATACAGGATCTCCTGCGAGCGGTCCGGGTCGTACATGTCGAGGAGCGAAGCCTGCGCGAAAATATCGGTCGAGCCCAGGCTGCCGGGATGATCCGGGTTACCCTCGAGCTTGATAGGACGGCCGTCGAACGATTTCGCCAAAAGGCCGGTCGCGATTCCGCCGAGTGACATTGCCGTAGCGAAATAAAGCGGCTTTCCGGGCAATTGGTCCTCACTCGGCCTGACGTACGGAACGATCTTTTCGGGCGGCTGAATAACGCAGCCGGTCAGACCCGCAAAGGCCAGCGACGCGCCCATTACCTTGATGAAGTTGCGGCGGCTGAGTGAATCGTCCCAATCTTCAGCGTGATCCGGATACTCGCTCTTTACGAATTCCGCGAATTCGGGCGCGTCGACATATTCTTCGACGCTTCGCCAGTATTCTTTTCCGCTTTCAGACAGGATCTTGTCCCGCATCGACGCAAAATTCTTTGTACTTTCAGAGCTGGGCATTTCTTTTTTCGGTTCCTCGATTCGGTTTCATTACCTGTGACAGGTCGAACAGGTGGTGATCACGTCTTTACTTCGAATTCGATATTTCGCCTTGAGATCCAAACGTTCCTCGGCGGTAAGATCGGACGGCTGCCACTGCATATTGAATATTTCAGATTTAGGGCGGATGAATTTCTCGGGTTCGCGGTGGCATGAGAGGCACCATTCCATCTGCAGCGTGTTTTCCTGATACACGGCCGGCATGTTGTCGATCTGTCCGTGGCAGGTCGAACACCCGACGCCCTTCGCTACGTGAATACTGTGATTGAAATACGCGTATTCAGGAAGGTCGTGAACGCGCTCCCATTCGATCGGTTTGTTATCGCGATAACTCGCTCGTACAGGTTCGAGATAAGGGCTGTCCGACCAGATCTGGCTGTGGCAATTCATGCAGGTCTGCGTCGGCGGCATGCCTGCGGACGCTGTCGTTTCCACCGTCGAATGGCAGTAACGGCAATCGATCCCGTCGTCGCCGACGTGATGCTTGTGGCTGAACTGCACCGGTTGTTGTTTTTCCAGGTATCGGCCCGTCAGGTACGAGGAGCGTGCGATCTGCGTGTAGGCAAAAAAAGCCACGCCTGCAAGAACGACAGCAAAGATCATACTGATCCGGGCGATGTTGTTTGCACTTCTATGGAAAAATTGTGCCATGTCTTGGATCTCGTGGAAATAGACTTCGACGCCCCCGTAAACTTCAATGGCGCAATGATTTAACGACAAACCACGGCGGAAACCATCGAACGAGCGTCTATATTGAGAATAACTGCCTTAAAATCTGGTGCGATTTTACTAAATCTTTTGGAATCCGCAAATTGCACACTTACGAAAATAGCTTTTTTCCGAATTAATTCACAAGGGAAGGGCAAATTAGGAAGTCTGATCAGCTAAATTAATGTTCTTCGGGTGATCAAATGCCGTTGGCGAGCAAGGCGGCGCCGATGGCAGCGGAGTTTTGGCCAAGCTGTCCGCCGACGATCGTCGTTTTGGCGAACGAGGGCCGAAACGACAGTTCACGGGCACGTTTTACTATGGAATCCAGAACCAGGTGACCTTTGTCCATGATCTCCCCGCCGACGACGATCGTTTCGATATTGAGCAGATTGATAACGCTCGCAACGCCGGTGCCAATATAATTGCCGGTCCGTTCGAGCATGAGCTGCGCGAAATCGTCGCCGTTCTCGGCGGCCGCGACGATCTGTTCGAGATTGATCTGCTGTTCCTCGAATCGGTTAAGCGATGATGTGCTGTCGCGGTTGAAGCGGCTCCGCGTTCGCCTGACGATATTTTCCTCGGACGCGACATCCTCGAGGCGAAGGCCTTCGGAATTGATCGTCAGATATCCGAATTCGCCGGCGAAGCCTGCTGCTCCCCGCCAGATCATTCCGTCGATGATCAAGGCCCCGCCGACCCCTTTTCCGAGAGTTACATAAAAAAGATGAGAGCTTCCGCGGCCCGACCCTTTCTTGAATTCACCATAGGCGGCCGCGTTTGCGTCGTTTTCGATGAGAACGGTCACGCCGGTCGCTTTCATTATCTCGTCCTTGATATCGATCGCTGCGTGTTCCGGCAGACGGGCGGAATAAGCGACTCGCATCTTGTCCTGGCTGACCAGTCCGGGAACCGCGATGCCTACACTCGCGAGGCCGCCGACACGCTCCTTCAATTCACCGACAAGCTCGATCAATCGACGCGGCGATCCTTCGCCCGCGTGAGTGGCATCATGGGACGCTTCGAGCAGACTTCCCTGATCGTCGAGCCTGACTACGTGAAGAGAGTCTTCCGATATTTCGATCCCGACCATCATTCGCGGTGTATCTGGTGTATCAATCATTATTTTTATAAGTTCTGTGAAAACTATCGCGATTTTAGACAGCGTTAATAGCCGTGTCAATACGCGGAATTCGTTGCTTCCCGACACACAGGCGCTCATCCAAAACACGGAGTATTTAGCAGGAACCTATAAAAAAGATTGACGCCCGAACCGCAACGGCGTTAAACTATGTTAACGACGGTTTGCCATTCGTGCTGCTGTCACAAACTTTCCGCACGTTCCCTCGTTCGACATCGACGTCACCCCCCAATATGTTTAGTAGAATCGACGATCTTTTGCGCATGGCGATGAGCTTCGGAGCCTCCGACCTGCATCTGAGAGCAGGATCGACTCCGGTAATTCGCGTCAACGGTGAGCTTCGTCCGTTGGCAGGCGTCGCAAAGATGAATCAGGACGAGACGCTCGAAATGGCGTTCTCAATGATGTCGAATCGGCAGAAACAGCATTTCAAAGAGGTCTATGAGGTCGATATCGGTTACGGAGTTCCCGGGCTGGGACGTTTCCGCGTCAACATTTTCCAGCAGCGCAACTCGATCGGCATCGTCGCCCGCGTAATATCCGATCACGTGCGAAATTTCGCCGAGCTTGGACTGCCGCCGATCCTGAATACGATCGCCGCCGAACATCGCGGCTTGATCCTGGTGACGGGCACCACGGGCTCCGGCAAATCGACTACCCTTTCCGCCATTGTCGATCAGATCAACGAAAAGCGAAACTGCCATATCGTGACGGTCGAGGATCCGATCGAGTTTCTGCATAAAGACAAGGAATCCTTCATCACGCAGCGCGAGGTGGACGTCGACACGCGATCGTTTGCTGAAGCTTTGCGCGGATCACTCCGGCAAGATCCGGATGTCATTCTCGTTGGCGAAATGCGCGACCTTGAGACGATCGAGACCGCCATTCTCGCCGCCGAAACGGGCCATTTGGTTCTTTCGACGCTGCACACGCTCGACGCGCAGGAGACGCTGACACGTATAATTTCCGCTTTTCCGCCTTACCAGCAAAAGTCGATAAGGATCCAGCTCGCGGGTTTGCTCAAAGCGGTCGTTTCACAGCGTTTGATGAAATCAGCAAAGACATCGAGCCGCGTCCCGGCAGTCGAAGTTCTGATCTCGACTCCCCTGATCCGCGATTATATTCTTCACGAAGACAAGACCTCATCCATACGCGATGTGATCGCCGCGGGAACATCGCAGTACGGAATGCAGACATTCGATCAGTCGCTGTTCTATTTGTTCCAGTCAGGAATGATCGCGCTGGAAGAAGCATTACGCGGCGCGACGAACCCTGACGAATTCAGACTGCGCCTTGCCGGCATACAGAATACGTCCGCACTCGCAAAAGAAGAGATGGAGATCATCTCGGGCGTAGGCGATATCAGCAGCCTTATATCGCGAATGTAGCCCTGAAACCCTCAATTTTACCGATCGGCGGACCGCAAAGGCCCGCCTTTTCAGCATTTGCGTGATGAATGTCGCTAATATTTCAAGTATCTGTGAATCTATGTCCAAGTCTTGACATTAGAGGGTTTGGACGTGTAGATTTTAGTTTTATCCGGGCAGGCAAAAGGATATCCGCGCTGAGGGTGCTCAGTGGCATTAGAAGGCGACGCGCAGTGAATTCTGCGTCGCGAAAATCGAGCTTCCGATACTACCTTCCTTTCCGGCTGAAATGTGTTTCAGGGCTTTGCATTCCTAAAGCTTGATACCTACCGCGGGTAGAAGAAAATTTAACGAAGGAAGATGACATACAGGTAAATGACAAACGAGGTTAACAACGAGACTGAAGTATCGAAGACCGGAGATGCTTCAGTAACGGAAAACAAACAAATGCAGGACGCAGCCGCTCAACCGGCCAAGGCTGCGGGTGAACCCACGGAAGAGCCGCACGGCTCGGGCGATATTGATTTCGGCGCCATCCTTGAACAATTCGAACAGGAACAGACGGTTTACCATGCGGGTGAACTGGTTGAAGGAAAGGTCGTCGGTGTTTCCGACAGAGGCGTTCTTGTCGACTTCGGCTATAAATCCGAAGGCGTGATCCCGGCGGAAGAAATGGCGGCCCCAGGCGAAGAACCGCTCAGCGTCGGCGACGCTGTCGAAGTCGTGATCAAAAGCATTCACTCGGGCGATGCTCCGCCGATCCTTTCACGGATGGACGCCAAGGGCCGCAAGATTTGGAACGATATCGAAGAAGCTTATAAGAATGACGCCGTCGTGACCGGCCGCGTTATCGATAAGACAAAGGGCGGCCTGCGCGTTGACCTCAACGGTATTGAAGCTTTTTTACCCGGTTCACAGATCGATTCGCGTCCGATCCGAAGCCTCGATTCCTACAAAGACCAGGAGATCGAGGCGAAGATCATCAAATTCAGCCGTCGGCGCAATAATATTGTGCTTTCGCGCAAGGTGATCACCGACCTCGTCATCAACGAACAGAAAGCCGAAACGCTCAACAAGATCGACGTCGGCTTTGTAGTCGAGGGAACAGTAAAGAATCTGACCGAATACGGCGCATTTGTCGATATCGGCGGTATCGACGGCCTCCTTCATGTCACGGATATGTCATGGGGACGTCTGCAGCATCCTGGCGATCTGTTCAAGGTCGGCGATCACCTACAGGTCAAGGTGCTCAAGCTCGACCGGGAAAAAGACAAGGTTTCGCTCGGCTATAAACAGTTACTGCCCGATCCGTGGTCAACCGTGATCGAAGTATATCCGGTCGGTGCGAAGATCAAGGGCAAGGTTTCGTCGGTTACCGAATACGGAATTTTTGTTGAGCTCGAACCCGGCGTCGAAGGCCTCGTGCATGTCTCCGAAATCTCGTGGTCAAAGCGTTCGGCGAGCCCGAAACGTCTTTTCCATCGCGGCGACGAACTCGAAGTTCAGGTTCTCGGCGTCGATACGGATGAAAAGCGGATAAGCCTTGGAATGAAGCAGCTTCAGGACAATCCGTGGGACACGGTGATGGAGCGTTACCCGGTCGGAACCAAGATCCACGGCAAGGTCCGCAATCTCACAGATTTCGGAGCGTTCGTCGAGCTTGAAGAAGGCATCGACGGACTGGTACACGTTTCCGACATCACGTGGGCCAAAAAGCTCAAGCATCCGAAAGAACTACTAAAGAAAGACCAGGAAGTCGACGCGGTTGTCACCAACATAGACCGTCAAGGCCAGCGCCTTTCGCTCTCGATGAAGGACCTGACGCCTAGTGCGTGGGAAGGATTCGTCGCAACGCATCGTCCGGGCGACACGGTCCGCGGAAAGGTTTCCCGATTCACCAGTTTTGGCGTATTCGTCGAACTTGGCGAAGGACTCGAAGGCCTCTGCCACATTTCCGAGCTCTCCGATGAACGCGTAGAAAAGGCCGAAGATGTCGCTCAGCTTGGACAGGAGATGGACTTTAAGATCCTCCGCATCGAGAACGACGATCAGAAGATCGGCCTCTCGCACCGTGCGGTCGGAAAGGAAGACGAACCGATCGTCGATACCCGTATGTATTCGACCGAGGCGAAGGGCGGAATGGCGTCGCTTGGCGAACTTGCGAACCTGAAAGCCAGCAACGCTCCGACGACCGAAGAAGCTCCCGTCGAAGAGAAGAAGGAAAAGAAGAAGGCGAAGGCTAAAGACGAGCCTGCGGCACAAGTCGAAGTCCCGGAAACCGCGGATACTGTAAGCGAGACCGAGGCGCCGCCTGCCGAAACGGGTACGGATGGCGCGGAATCCGGTCCTGATGCCGAGGCTGCTTCCGCCGCGGAGGCCGAGGCGACGCCTGCCGAAGCGTCGATTGAAGCCTCTGATAATAGTCCTGCGGAAGAATCCGAGCAGAAATCTGCTTAACGTTTGAGTTTTCTATCACAATTGGAGCGCTCGAGAGGACAGTGAGATGACAAAAGCGGATCTGGTCGAAAAGGTCGCCAAAGAAGCCGAGATGACAAAGAAAGACGCCGAACAACTCGTCGAGATAATCTTTGACAGCATAACGGAATCCTTGAACGGAGGCGAAAAGATCGAGCTTCGGGGTTTTGGAAGCTTTCGTGTCCGTGAACGCAATTCGAGAAAAGGCAGAAACCCGAAAACGGGCGCCGCCGTCGACATCCCCGCAAAACGCGTGGCCTACTTCAAACCTGGCAAGGAACTCAAAGAATTGATCAACAACGGCAAATAGCCGAAAGATCAACGACCATGAAGACCCTCGGGATCTGTTTTTAGATTCCGAGGGTTTTTAATTCGCTTCGACTCGAGGCTAATCCGCGTTATCTGACTGAAACGCGGCCGCAAATTCTTTCGCGAAGTCTTCTAACTTCACCTTGCCCATCTCTGCCGGCTTATTCAGGTCGTAATCCTCGCGAAGTCTTCCGCTGTGGATGCTCGCTCCGATTCCGACCAGATTGACCGCTGCGTGCGTCGGCAAACCGTTGGCTTCCATGGCGGCCTGAGTTTCTTCATTAGTGAACGTGACCCATCTCAGATCGGGCTTCCCGATAGCCGAGCCGAGAACCCGAGCAACCTCGTCGGCGGTGCGCTCGTCGCTGGCTATATACCGTACTTTTCTTCCGGAGGCTGTCGACGTCAACTCCTCGGCTGCGGCTGCTGCGATATCACTCGGCGCCGCCATAACCAGAACGTCGTTTCCGCCGAAATTTGTGCCGATAATTCCGAGCCCTTTTATCATGTCCACAAAGTTGTAAAAATTGTAATAAAAATAGCCCGGACGAAGGTGAGTAACGGCTACACCGGAAAGAGCGTCAAGAATGCCCTCCACATCATGAGAGCCGAGAATGAAACCAGTTCCCTCGTCCAGATGCGCGCCCTAGCTGCTGAGGTGCACGACATGTTTTACGCCCGATCGCTTCACTGCGGCTACATAGCTATTCCCGATCGATCTGTAATAGGCTCGAGCGTCAGCAGCAGCGAAGTTCGGCGGCACCATCGCGTAAACCGCGTCGGCGCCCGAAAACGTCTCGGTAAGAAACTCCGTGTCGTCCAGCGAGCCGATAGCGGCGATCGCGCCGGCGTTCTCGATGTCCTTTTCCTTTTCCGCTTTGCTGCTGATAACGGTAACTTGGTGGCCTTTCCGAAGCAGGTCGACCGCGAGTGGCCTACCTATATTTCCCAAAGAACCTGCTACAACGATTTTCATGTAATTTTGGTTTTGCCGGATTTAACAATTACTTTTCGTCCACATATTAATTTATGGCGGTTGGCTCGTTAGCCGCGGTACAACTTCGCTCTTTTTCTAGATAACTGTTTTTACACGCGAACTCTCGGTCTCTTTCGACGCGGCGAGTGCTTCGTCCTCGACCTCACCGCCGATGCTGACGGGGATGTCTTTGGGATCGTCGTAAGTGATCTTCGTCGAGTCGGCTTCGTTCGCCGTGATTATGAACTGCCCCGTGGTCGGCGGAATGTAGCCGGGATAATCGACTCTCGAGTGATAGATGGCGACGAGCGAGCGGATCATCGCCTCGCGGATCTGCGTCAGTTCCCGCAACGTTAGGTCGCATTCGTCCAACTGGTCGTCCGCGACTATTGCGTCGACGATTCGAGTAACTATAAAGCGTATGTTCTCTGGGGTTGGCTCCGACAGCGAACGGGCGGCGGCTTCGCATGAATCGGCGATCATCATTATCGCGGCCTCGCGAAACTGCGGTTTCGGGCCCGGATAACGATAGTCGTTTTCGGAGATCTGCTCGTCGGGACGCGCTTGCGCCTGTGCTTTTTTCAAAAAATAGTGAAGCGTCCGCGTTCCGTGATGCTGCGGAATAAAGTCGATTATTCGCTGCGGCAGGCCGACCTCGCGGGCAAGCTTTGTGCCGTATGTGACGTGGCTGATGATGATCTTCGCGCTCTGCGCCGGTTTAAGCCGATCGTGTGGATTCTTCCCGGTTTGATTCTCGACAAAATGCTCAGGCGCCGCAGTCTTGCCGATATCGTGATACAGCGCGCCGATGCGCGTCAGCAATGCGTTGCCGCCGACGGCCCTGCACGCTTCTTCCGCCAGTTGGCCGACGGCATGCGAATGCTGGTTCGTCCCGGGCGCTCGCAGGGCGAGCTGGCCGAGAACCGGCAGTTCCGCGTTCGAAAGTTCGAGCAGCTTCACGTCCGTTAATATTCCGAAGACGTTCTCGCATATCGGCAGAAAAACCGCGGTGACCGCCGCCGTGACGATCCCGCCAGCCAGACCGCAGCCGATGGCCAGGAGTACAGTATTTAAAATGAACGGCTGCTGCGTGAAGGCGACCATCGCAAGCGAGAGCAAGGCGCTCGCGACGCTTATCAGAGCGCCCGCGGTCGTCACGGTCTGGCGGCTGCGATACGGGCCGATGCCGTATACCGAGACCGCTGAAATGATCGCGGCGAAGATCGCGAATTCGAGGCCGCGCGATACGAGCAGTCCGGCGATCAGCGAATTGAACAATCCCGTGAACAACGCCGTTCGCCTGTCGGCCAGCAGCGTCATCAGCAGGCTGCCGAATGCGAAAGGTATTGCGAACGCCCACAGGCTGGCATCGGTAAACGGCGCGTGTGTGTTTTGTGACGCCGTAAAATCGGCAAGTCGAAACGCGAGCGATACGATCATCGTCTGTGCGATCACGATGAATCCGAACAAGGCAAAAGTCTTTCGTGGCGACAGCGCAAGGCGAGGAGCGATCCCGCGATGTTGGATATATTTCCACGCCGCCCAATACAAAGCCCCAATAAGAACGAGCAATCCGAAAAATTTGTTGAATTGCCGCGACGACGAACTGTAATTCCTGATCGCGGCTATTTGCGAGAGCATCTGCGGGGTGATGATGTCACCCTCGGCAGCGACCTTCTGCGCACGTTTCAGCGACACCGTGACAGGCGGAATAGCTTCCGCAACGGAATTTTGCGCGCTCTGTGTGGCCGCGCTGTCGAAAATGACGCTCGGCTGGATGAGCGGCGACAGCGCAGCTTCGAACGCGACAACTTCCTTTTCCGAGAGACTCGGTATCTGATGCAGATCGGTACCGAGTTTTTGTCGTGCCTGCGAGAGCGGCGTCATCGAAAGCGTCGGCTTCTGCGCCTGACGCGAATCGGTAGGTTTTTGCCGGTCGACGATCGCGACTTCATTTTCGAGATATGGCCGATCCTGATCGCCGTAGATATCGCCGCTAGCATTTTCGCGGAGCACGCGGATCACCGCTTCGAGTTCGTTTGTGCTGAAA
>JBBSGG010000017.1:0-53573 GCA_038254305.1 Pyrinomonadales bacterium | reverse complement strand
TGGACTGTGTGCGAATAAAACCGCATTCAACTCATCTTGGTCTCAGCGAGGCACTCGAATACATCGAACGCATAAAGCCTAAACGCGCTTTTCTGACGCACCTGAATCACGACATAATGCACGCGCGCGACTCGAAGCTCCTACCGGCGAACGTCGAATTCGCATATGACGAGCTTGTCGTCGAATGAGCCGGAATCGACGATATTTATGCGTTCTCGCATCAGTCCCACTCGGACGAGATGATAATCGTATTCCGTGCCGCGACCCTGAGCGACCTTCCTGAAATTGTCCGCTTACTGGCGGACGACTTCCTCGGCCAGCAACGTGAACGACTCGAAGACCCGCTTCCGCAATCTTACATAAAGCTTTCTACGCGATCGACGCCGATCCGAATAACGAACTCATTGTCGCCATAGTCCACGGCTCGGTCGCCGGAACCCTGCAGCTTACCTTCACACCGTCCATCAGCTACCAGGGCGGCAAACGCGCGACCATCGAATCGGTGCGTGTAGACGAAAGCCTTCGTGGTCACGGAATAGGCCATGCAATGATGTTGTGGACGATCGAGCGGGCAAAGAACACGGTTGTATCTCGATGCAGCTCACGACGAATCTGGACCGAAAGGACGCTCACCGCTTTTACGAGCGGCTGGGCTTTTCCGGCACTCATCTTGGGATGAAACTTAAGCTTAAATAAATTCTTTTCCACAGCCCTAAAACCTGTGCAAAAGTTCGAGGGCATTAATGCTGTACCTTATCGACGGTTCTGTAAGTGTTGCAAAAACTCACTTTAGTAAATAGTTTTAAAACCACAAGATTTAGTGTTGACATTGTGTTTTGACTACCATATAGTCTATATCCACTGAAGGAACGCTCTGAGATTTTTGATTACTGGAACTGATTTTCGGGACGCTAGGTCCCATATCTGCCCCGATGCGGTAAATGGGGAACGACCACAGCCGGTCAACGCAATTTTTATACGATCTATACGCCGGCCGTCTGTAGAAATCGCCTTTTGCTGAGGCCCTTTTAACCAACCACATCACGTCAAGGGGGTTTGACCGAAGAGCTCGGACCAGCGCTCGTCGGGACGAAGATTTTTCGTCTTCTTTACCCGACCGCATTTTTCCGGTCCTTTCCCCGTCGCGTCGACAATTTCGCCCTGGAGATTTTGCAATAATGGATACATTCGTCGCCAACCCGACAGCTGCCCGCCGAACAGAAGAAGAAGCACAGACGACGATGCGCGTGCGTAAGCGCAGCGGTGAATTTGAACCGGTAGATATAAATAAGATCGTTCGTGCCATTTCACGCTGCACGCCGAATCTGCCGAGTGTCGACACGCTTCGCATTGCTACCAAAACGATCAGCGGCCTATACGACGGAGCGACGACGCAAGAGCTCGACAAGCTTTCCATCCAAACCGCGGCGAGCCTCATTTTCGAAGAGCCTGAATATTCCCGCCTCGGGGCCCGGCTGCTCAATCAATATATCGAAAAGGAGGTCCGCAACCAGGAGATACATTCCTTTTCGCAATCGATCGCTTTCGGTGTGAAAGAAGGCCTGATCGCCGAACGCGTCGCCGCATTCGTCACCGCGAACAGCCGAAAACTGAACGACGCGGTCGACAACGCTCGCAACGATCTTTTTGAATTCTTCGGACTTCGAACGCTTTACGATCGCTACTTATTAAAGAATCCGGTCACGCGTGATGTGATCGAAACCCCGCAGTTCTTCTGGATGCGTGTAGCCTGCGGCCTGGCGGAAATGCCGGGCGAGGCGATCGAGCTGTACCGGCTGTTCTCATCGCTCGAATACGTACCCAGCACGCCTACTCTCTTTAATTCCGGAACAAAACACGAACAGCTTTCGTCGTGTTTTCTTCTCGATTCCCCGCAAGACAGCCTCGAGAGTATCTACAAAAAGTATTCCGATGTCGCTATGCTTTCAAAGTTTTCCGGCGGCATCGGGATCGCCTATCACCGCGTGCGGGCACAGGGCTCATTGATACGCGGAACCAACGGCCATTCGAACGGAATCGTGCCGTGGCTGAAAACTCTCGACTCGTCCGTCTCGGCCGTAAATCAGGGCGGCAAACGTAAAGGCGCATGCTGTGTCTATCTCGAAACATGGCACGCCGATATAGAAGATTTTCTCGAGCTTCGCGATAACACCGGCGACGAAGCCCGACGCACACACAACCTTAATACTGCAAATTGGATCCCCGATCTTTTTATGAAGCGGGTCAATGACGACGGCGTTTGGTCGCTTTTCGATCCGAAGTCCGTTCCGCATTTTCCCGATCTGTATGGTGACGAATTTGAAAGAGCGTTCGTAGAAGCAGAAGCATCCGGTCTTTTTGTTCGCCAGATAAAAGCCCGCGACCTTTACGGCAAAATGATGCGTACGATGGCCCAGACCGGTAACGGCTGGATGACATTTAAGGACGCAAGCAACAAGAAATCGAATCAGACCGCTCTGCCCGAAAACGTCGTGCATCTTTCCAATCTTTGCACCGAGATCATCGAGGTCACATCGGAAAACGAAACCGCGGTCTGCAATCTTGGCTCGATCAACATTTCGCGCTATGTCACCGACGGCAAGTTCGATTACGAAAAGCTTCGCAACAACGTCCGTCTCGCCGTCATGCAGCTCGACCGCGTAATTGACCTAAACTATTACGCGATACCGAGCACGGCCGATTCGAATAACCGCTGGCGCAATATCGGCCTTGGCGTGATGGGTCTGCAGGACGTTTTCTTCCAGATGCGGCTGCCGTTCGATTCGGAAACGGCGCGAAAGATCTCGGCGAAAATTCAGGAAGAAATTTACTTCGCGGCACTCGATGCGTCGTGTGAATTGGCGAAGATGAAGGGAGCTCATCCCGCTTTCAAGGAAACGCGTGCTGCCCGAGGCGAATTCCAGTTCGATTTCTGGGGCGTGACGCCGGACGATATGCAGCGTTGGGACGTTCTCAGGGAGAAGATCAGGACGACCGGTCTTCGAAATTCGTTGATGATCGCCATCGCGCCGACAGCGACGATCGCATCCATTGCCGGCTGTTATGAATGCATCGAGCCGCAGGTCTCCAACCTTTTCAAACGCGAGACCTTGAGCGGCGATTTCATCCAGATGAATAAGTACCTTGTCGAGGAGCTAAAGGCGGCCGGCCTCTGGACAGACGAGATCCGCAACAAGATCAAACTCGCCGAGGGTTCAGTCCAGGGCATCGATGAATTCTCGAGCGAGCTGAAAGCAATATATCGCACCGCGTGGGAGGTCCCGATGCGTTCCCTGATCGACATGGCCGCCGATCGCGGTGCCTTTATCGACCAGAGCCAGTCGCTTAACCTGTTCATGGAAAGCCCGAACATCGGCAAGCTCTCGTCGATGTACATGTACGCGTGGCAGAAAGGCCTGAAAACGACCTACTACCTGCGCTCGCGTCCCGCGACAAGGATTGCTCAAGTCTCGGCGGGTGAAACTACAGCTGCAGCTTCGACGCCCGACGTGAAAGCGTACACCGAAGAAGAGGCTTTAGTATGTTCTCTCGAAAATCCGGAAGCGTGCGAAGCGTGTCAATAAATGCAGAATTCGGAATGATGAATGATGAATGAATGATGTCGATCTAAAGATAAGGACTAAGAAATTCGCGTTACGAATCATTAAGCTTTTCACATCACTTCCACGTACAGGCGAAGCTCAGGTGATAGGTAAACAGGTTTTACGCAGCGGTACTAGCGTCGGAGCTCAATATCGAGAAGCATGCCGAGCGAGGTCGAATTCAGAATTTATCAGCAAGATGCAGAGCAGCCTGCAGGAACTCGACGAGACTTAATATTGGCTCGAGCTGTTGGTCGAAGGAGATATAGTGGCCGCGACAATGTTGCGCGACCTTCAAATTGAGACGAATGAATTAACTGCGATATTCGTCGCGTCGGTTAAGACGGCAAAAACTAGACAATGAATTCTTTGATTCATCATTCATCAATCTGAATTCATCATTTACGCATATGTTATTAGATCCCGGATTCAACCTTACGCTTCGCCCGATGAAGTATCCGAATTTTTATGAGATGTACAAAAATTCGATTAAAAATACGTGGACGGTCGAAGAGGTCGATTTTTCGACCGATGTGACCGATCTGCGGACAAAGATGTCAGGGCCCGAGCGGCATATGATCAACCGTCTCGTCGCGTTTTTCGCGACCGGCGATTCGATCGTGTCGAACAATCTCGTGCTCAATCTTTACAAGCACATCAATTCGCCCGAGGCCCGCATGTACCTGTCGCGTCAGCTTTTCGAAGAGGCCGTGCACGTGCAGTTTTACCTGACGCTGCTCGATACGTACATACCTGACGATCGCGAACGCGAAAAGGCTTTCTCGGCGATCGAGAACATCCCGTCTATCCGCAAAAAAGGCGAGTTCTGTATGAAATGGATCGACTCTATTTCTGAGCTAGAGTCGCTGCAGACCATGGAAGACCGCCGCGAGTTTATGCTCAACCTGATCTGCTTTGCGACCTGTATCGAAGGGTTGTTCTTCTTCGCCGCTTTCGCCTACGTTTATTTTCTGCGTTCGAAAGGCCTGCTCCACGGTCTCGCCGCAGGAACGAACTGGGTCTTTCGCGATGAATCGGCGCACATGAATTTTGCCCTCGAGGTGGTCAAAAAAGTCCGCAACGAGGAACCCGAACTGTTCGACGAAAGCATGACCCGGCAGATCGTCGAAATGCTCGATGAAGCCGTCGAATGCGAAATGCAGTTTGCCGAAGACATCCTGTCAGGCGGCGTCGCCGGCCTCTCGGTCGCCGACATGCGTCAGTATCTGGAATACATCGCCGACCAGCGTCTCGTGATGTTAGGAATGCAAAAAGTTTACGGAGCAAAAAACCCGTTCTCGTTCATGGACCTTCAGGACGTTCAGGAACTAGCCAACTTCTTCGAACGGCGCGTCTCGGCGTACCAAGTCGCGGTCGCCGGGGACGTCAGCTTCAACGAAGCGTTTTGAAGATCTTGAGGATGTTTTGGAAAGTAAACCTATTCTGCTTTTAAGCTTTAGCGCCTTCGTTAATCGACTGAGAGCATACGAACGAATTGGGCTAACCTTTCGGCTTCTGAGGAGGTCAAATCCTCCGGTATATTTGACAAAGTGATAACACGCCCCGAACCGACCGGAAAAGACGATTGAAAAGTTCCAACGCGATTTGGTGCATGTTGTACTTCATTCGGCCCGTTGTTACTCGTGTCAGCAGGAAAGTGAACTGATTCTTTTTTAGACTTTCGAGGTGCTCGGGTCTCAACTGAAAAATTCGCAGGGTTGTCCTTCCACTGCTCGTAAAGTTCGATTGCTCGCCGCACTCGACGCCCATATTCCTTCAAAGATGCCGGACTAAAATCCCTGGCCCGCTTATTATTGAAGCGCTTTATGATGGCGTCGAGGTTAAGCCCTCCTATGTTCTTCTGCTCGTCCTCTTCCAACGCCCCAAAAACATTACGTGTGGCCACTGCGAGGGCTTGAGCGGTCGCTACAGGGACAAGCCCCTTGTCGCCGATGTGACTCAAGAAATCTAACAGATCGTCCATTGCATATTGGTTTGCCATATTGTTTAGAATACAGTATATTGCATTCTAATGGACAATATAACGCATTTAGCGATATATGGCAAGCACTAAATACCCTCGGATTCTCGAGACTAAAATCAGCCACGATCTCGGGATTTACCCTGTTGTAGCTATTGTGGGAGCTCGCCAAGTCGGAAAGAGCACCCTTTGTCGTCAAATCGCTGAGGCACGTGGGTTATCCAACTGCACACTTGATGACGCCGATTATCTGCGGAAGGCCCTTGAGACGCCGCAGGGTCTCCTTGACGAACTGGGTCCTAATGCTTTCATAGACGAGGCCCAGCGTGCGCCTGGACTGTTTCTCGCTATAAAAGCGGTAGTAGACCGGGAGCAAAAGCCTGGGGCTTATCTGCTTTGCGGGTCGAATCAGCCGAGAATATCCGCTGAAATTGGCGATTCATTATTAGGCCGAGCTGCTTACAGAACGCTCCGACCCTTAACATTGAGCGAACTGCGCTTTGACGAATCCCATCCGGGCTGGAGCTTTCTCTTTGCTGATGATGATGCCGTAATAATGGGGGAACTCGATGCCCGATCAAAAAGCAGTGGCGAACTGGACTGGCGCGAAGTGGTACTCACAGGCGGCTTTCCGCGCGCGCTGTCTGCCCCGGTTGATTATCGCACCCAACTTCTAAACGACTATGTTGAAGTCTTCGCTAATAGGGACATTCGAGAAGTGGTCGGTGTCGACTCTCCTGAACGCTTCGAGCGCTTTTTTCGTCTCATATGCACATGGACTGGTCATGAACTGAATGCCTCCGCGATCTCGCGTGACCTCGGAATTCCAGTGAATACAATTCGGAGGTGGATTGACGCCCTCGAACGCAGCTTCTTAGTAGAAATCATCCAGCCCTACTCGCGGAATGCGAGTCAACGAGTTATAAAAGCACCGAAAGTCTTTGTAATCGATCCCGCACTCGCACTTGCTGGGGCTCGTGAAGTGGAACCAAATGGGTTTCATCTCGAAACCTTAATTTGTATGGATCTGCTCCAATGGCGAGACGAAATTCCGAATCGCGCAATCTACCATTGGCGACTGGCTGGGGGGCAAGAAGTCGATTTCGTATTGCAGCAAAATCAGCAGTTGCTGCCGGTTGAAATCAAGGCAACCACTAATATTCAGGCTCGACATACGAAACATCTACGCGCATTTCGGGATAAGCATTCGAATTCCCCCCGGGGAATACTACTTAGCTGTGATCCGCAGATCAAAAAACTTGACGGCGGACTTATCGCCGCACCATGGTGGGCGGTAATATAAACGAGGAGACCTCGTTTATGAATAATCAGATTCAAGACTTCATAAAACATCACTACCGCCATTTCAACGCGGCGGCGCTGGTCGACGCGGCCGAGGCCTATAAGACGCATCTTGCCTGCGGCGGCAAGATGATGGTTACGCTTGCGGGAGCGATGTCGACGGCGGAGTTGGGGTTGAGCCTTGCGGAGATGATCAGGCAGGACAAGGTGCAGATCATTTCGTGTACGGGTGCGAATCTTGAAGAGGACCTTTTCAATCTCGTCGCCCACGAATTTTACGAACGGGTGCCGCACTACCGCGACCTGACGCCGCAGGACGAACACGACCTACTGAAGCGCCACATGAACCGTGTGACCGACACTTGTATTCCGGAAATGGAAGCTATGCGGCGGCTCGAAAAGGCGATGGTCGATGTGTGGACAAAGGCCGACTCGGCCGGCGAACAGTATTTTCCGCACGAATTTATGTATCAGGTGCTGAAAAACGGCTCGCTCGAGGAGTATTACCAGATCGACCTGAAGGATTCGTGGATGTACGCGGCGATGGAAAAGAATCTGCCGATGGTCGTGCCGGGTTGGGAAGATTCGACGATGGGCAATATGTTCGCCGGCCACGTCATCACCGGCGACATCAAAAACGTCCACACGGTCCGCACCGGCATTGAATATATGACGATGCTCGCCAAATGGTACACTGCCAACGCCACGGATGACTCGACGATCGGCTTTTTCCAGATCGGCGGCGGCATCGCAGGTGATTTCCCGATCTGTGTCGTGCCGATGCTTCATCAAGATCTGCAACGTGAGAACGTCCCGGTCTGGGGCTATTTCTGTCAAATATCAGACTCGACAACAAGCTACGGTTCCTACTCCGGCGCCGTACCCAACGAAAAAATAACCTGGGGCAAACTCGAAGCAACGACGCCGAAATACATCGTCGAATCGGATGCGTCGATCGTTGCCCCGCTGATGTTTGCTTATGTGTTGGGCTGGTGATGTACCGAGTGGCGGATCACAAGCGTGCCATCATGCCGCTGGCTTCGTCTCTAAAGGGCGCGTCGTCCGATCGGTCGGCGTTGTTTTTGTTGACTGCGTCGAATTTGTCGAACTCTTTTTGGCTGCTCAGCTCTTCCTTTAAATATTCCTTGAAGAGCCTCAGCCGCTCGGCCTTGTCGACGACCTCGTTGATTTCTTCTAGTTTCATAAGTTAATTTGAGCCTAACGCGAGGCCAGTGAGTCTCCTGGTTCGAGCCCGTCGTGCATATTGAATTATAGCCACGCCGGGAAAAACTCTGCAGCCGTAGCGTTGTACTCTTCGTCCGTAACCATTGCAATCACTCAGTGTACCGAGCGGCCGAGAGGCCGCCAACATCAACCGGATCGAATCCGGCATCGCTGATCAGCTCCGAGCTCCCGGCCTGATTTCGCGTTTAGTTATTGTATTATCTATTCTGATGCGAACGGACAAAAGAATAATCGTCACCGGCGGGGCCGGGTTTATTGGAAGTGCTCTAGTTTGGCGGCTGAATGAGCTGGGTCATGAAGATATTTTGGTCGTCGACCGGATGGACGAGACCGACAAGTGGAAAAACTTGGCACCGCTTAAATTTGCCGACTACATTGACGCGGACGATTTTTTGGATGAGCTCGATTTTCACAAGGATGCCGACGCGGTTCTGCATATGGGGGCGTGTTCGTCGACGACAGAGACCGATGCGGACTATATGATCCGCAACAATTACCAGTACACACGGGAACTTGCGGAATGGTCGTTGGCGAATGCTAATCGGTTTATTTACGCATCGTCGGCGGCGACTTACGGAGATGGCTCGGCCGGGATGGAGGACGGGACGAACCAGCTGAATGCCCTGCGGCCGCTGAACGTTTACGGATATTCGAAGCAGCTCTTTGATCAATATGCGGCCAGAAACAAGATGTTCGATCACATCGTCGGGCTGAAATATTTCAACGTCTTCGGGCCGAACGAGAACCACAAAGGCGACATGCGCTCCTTGGTGAATAAGGCGTTCGACGAGATAAATGCGACCGGGATGGTCGGTCTGTTCAAGAGCGCGAGTCCGGAATACAAGGACGGCGAGTTCGGTCGCGATTTTGTTTATGTGAAAGATGCCGTCGATATGACGCTGCACTTTTTGGAGAACGACATTGGCGGCCTTTTTAATGCCGGCTCGGGGCGGGTGAACACGTGGAACGCACTCGCCGCTGCGATCTTCAAAGCCATGGAACGCGAGCCGAACATCCAGTACATCGACATGCCGGAACATCTACGCGATCGATATCAGTACCGCACCGAAGCCAATCTCACGCGTCTTCGAGGTGCCGGATACACCGCCGAAACCACGCCGCTTGATGAATCCGTCGCCGATTATGTGCGAAACTATTTGATTCCCAGGAAGCACTTGGGCGACTAAGGGCAGAAGCCTGACCGTAAGGGAGGGCTAAAACGGTCGAGTTGACGCACAAGCCCTCCCCTCACAGTCCGGCTTCTGCAGAAGAGATGAAAATTTTTCACGGAACTGAGAACGCGAATATTTTGCGGCCGACGGTTTTGACTTTGGGCGTTTTTGACGGGCTGCATCTGGGGCATCAGGAGATCATGAAGACCGTCGTGAGGCGCGCGCGCGATGTGCGTGCGGTACCTACGGTGATCACGTTCGACCCGCACCCGCGGGCCGTATTGTTCCCGGAATCGGCACCGCCGCTGCTGCAGACGCTCGACCAGCGGCTTGCGAATTTCGAAGTGCTCGGCATCGAGCAGGCGATCGTCATCCCGTTCACGCAGGAGTTCGCGGCCACCGATGCCGAAGGGTTTTTGAGGTCCGTTGTTCATGACCGCCTGCACGGACGCGAGGTGTATCTTGGCAAGGGTTTCGCCTTCGGCAAGGACCGCGGCGGCAATATCGATCTGCTGCGGAAAATGAGTGAGGAGCTCGGCTTTTTCGCCGACGAGGTCGATGAGGTCTGCCTTCGCGGACACCGGATCAGCTCTTCAGAGATCCGCAAACAGCTCGCCGCCGGACACGTCAATCTCACCCGCCGAATGCTCGGCCGCCCGTACGGAGTCGAGGGCGTGATCATTCGCGGAAACAGGCGCGGCCACACGATCGGCTTCCCGACCGCCAACCTCAAACCGCATAATCGTGTTATTCCCAAGTTCGGCGTGTACGCGACCGCGACGCTCGTGGAGGGCAAATGGCGACGCAGCATAACGAACATCGGCGTGCGGCCTACATTCGAGAATGAGGCGGAACCGTCGATCGAGAGTTACCTGTTCGATTTCGACGGCGATCTTTACGGTGACGTACTGCGCGTGCGGTTCCTGCACCGTCTCCGCGACGAGCGTAAGTTCAACGGCGTAGACGAGTTAAAAGCACAGATCGAAAAAGACTCTGCCCGCGCATTGAACTATTTCAGACACGAGGGCGTACGGAATATGCTGGAAATCTTATGAAACTGACCGACTTTAGCCCGATGCCTTGCGACGAAATAATCGATGAGTGGGGTTGGGATTCTCGTTCTATTTCGCCGACGCTCTTTGGGATAAACTAAAAGACAAAGCACACGTTTGCTGCGGCATCGAAAAGCTTCCGTACCGAATGCGTGAATGTGTCGTTTACGACAACAACGGTTATTTGCTGCAGTTCGGGCAGCCGATCGAACAAGCGGGGAACTGACAAATGGACGAAGCAACGAAAAAAGCGCTCGAACCGCTCGCCATCCTGCCGGCAAACGGCAACGGGCAGGCCCTCGTACCGACGCGCGAATTTCCGATCGTTAAACAGGTCTCGAACGAGCAGTTGATCGCCGAAAAAAAATTCCTCATCAAAGAGGAAACCGCAGTCGAACGTAAGTACCAGGGGCTTCGTGGCTACTGGCGGATCTTTCAGGTGTCGCAGGTCATCGGAAAGCTATCGCTTTATTTGTACCTCGACCAGTACGAGATCCATCGAGCGGCGCAGCTCAAGGGGCAAAAGCGGCGTGCGAATACCGCGGCCCGATTGACGCGACTTGCCTATTACGGCGAAAAACTTTACAGCGTCAAGATGTGGTTTGTGCATGTCTTCATGCTTATGCTGCGAGCGTTTGTCATCGGAGGCGAAACCAACCGCGAGATCAATCAGGAAAAGCAGGCCGTCTGGTTAAAAGAAAAACTTATCGAGCTAGGCCCAACATTTATCAAGATCGGACAATCAATGGGAACGCGCGCCGATCTTTTACCGCTGCCTTTCGTAAAGGCACTGGGAGAACTCCAGGACAACGTTCCCGCGTTCTCTAATGACATCGCGTTCGCGCGTATCGAGCACGAACTCGGCCGCAAGATCAACGAAGTTTATGCCGAGTTCGAAATAACGCCGGTTGCCGCCGCGTCGCTAGGCCAGGTCTATCGCGCGCGTCTTTTCACCGGCGAAGAGGTTGCCGTAAAAGTTCAGCGTCCCAACCTGGAAGCCACGATCAAAGGCGACATCAAAATTCTGAAAAAGGTCGCCGATTTCGCCGAGCGTTTTCCGCAGTTGAACGAGAACGCCGATTGGTCGGGCATGCTTCGCGAATTCAACATGACAATTCACGAAGAGATGGATTACTCGGCCGAGGGCAAGAACGCCGAACGCTTTCGCGAGAATTTTAAGAACTGGTCAAACATTCAGGTGCCGACCATTTACTGGAATGCGACGACTTCGAAAGTGCTGACGATGGAATTCATCCACGGCACGAAGGTGACCGACCTGGAACAGCAGGAACGCCTCGGCATATCACCTGCCAAGGTCAATCGCCTGCTCATCAAGACGTACTTAAAGCAGCTGCTCGAGGACGGATTTTTCCACGCCGACCCGCACCCGGGCAATCTGCTTGTGCGGAACGACGGGCGTCTGGCGTTTTTCGATTTTGGAATGGTCGGCCGTATCACGCCGCAGCTGCAGGCGCAGATGATCGACGCGTTTTTCCACGTCGTCAGCAAAGATCCGGCGGGCATCGCGCAGGACCTGATCGACCTTGATTTCCTGAAGCCGGGAACAAACCCGAACATCGTCCGCCCGGTCGTCGAAAAGATGTTCGAGTTTCATCTGAATCTGAAGCTTAAGGACGTTAATTTCAAAGAGCTGACCTACGATCTCGCAGACGTGATGTACGATTACCCGTTCCGTCTGCCGTCAAATTTTACGTACATCATGCGTGCCCTGATGACGCTCGAAGGCATCGGCATCATCACCGATCCGGAGTTCAATTTCTTCGAAACGGCGAAACCGTACGCCAAGGAGTTCATGCTCCGCCGCGAAGGCGCCGACTTCCGCAAGATGTTCGTCAACAAACTAATGGGCCGCGACAGCGACGGCAAGATCGACTGGAACCGAACGTGGAAACTTGCCAAAATGGCGTTCAAAACGGTGCTCAACAATACTGGCAAGTGATGATAGGATCAGTGAAACAGCCTGTTTTTACAAGATCGCAAATGCAACACGACGGAAATAAGGGACCACGAAATGTTGAGAGAAATTCGAAAGCCTTTTTTCTAATTGTTGGCGTTCCGGCATTCGTATCCTGTTTATTCACCGTTGCCAGTTTTGGACAAACCATAAAAAAACGTGATTGCAGAAAGCTTATATTTATCAATGATACCGCGGTACGACTTTAGCTGGTGCGACCCCAAGTCAGTCCTTAGTAATAATGGAACTTTCACAACCGGCAATTCTAGAACCTGCTGCCGGACGTGACTCATCGATACTTACTCATGTCCGCGAACTGGTGCTCGCAAACGGCTGGAATTCTACTTGTTTTCAAATTATAAATCCCGGTATCGAGTACTGGTTTGGTGACGGCGGGGACTCGGTTGTCGGGTATGTCACGTCGGGCGGTTCGCGTGTCGTTGCGGGCTCGCCTGTATGCCGTGCGGAGAACCTTTCGACAGTGGTCGCGGACTTCGAATGTGACGCTGCGGATAACGGTCTCGGAGTTTGCTATTTCGCCGCCGAGGCTAGGCTGGAGAGCGTTTTGCACGACTCTCCACATCATGCAAAGGTTTTGCTGGGAGCGCAGCCCGTTTGGGATCCGGTCAATTGGCCCTCTGTCGTTGCCCGACGCAGCTCGCTTCGCGCCCAGCTCAACCGTGCCCGAAATAAAGGCGTCAGCATAAGCGAATGGCCGATCGAAAAAGCTCACCGTAATCCGCTGCTTCATCGCTGCCTTGAAGCATGGCTTGCGACAAAAGGCTTGCCTCCACTGCATTTCGTGATCGAACCGGAAACGCTCGGACGCCTCGAGAATCGTCGGATCTTTGTCGCCGAACACTGCGGCCATGTCGTGGCTTTTCTCGTCCTCTCGCCGATACCCGAACGGGACGGTTGGCTTACTGAGCAGTTTCCGCATGATCCGTCGGCACCGAACGGAACCGTCGAATTGATGATGGATACGGCTATTCGCAAACTTGCCGACGATGGCGCAAAATATGTGACGCTCGGCCTTTCACCGCTCTCAAAACGCGCGAAGATCGAGCCGTTCGACAACCCTTTGTGGCTGCGTATACTGCTCGCGTGGATGTGCAAACACGGGAAGCGGTTCTATAATTTCGATGGCCTTGACGCGTTCAAATCGAAGATGACGCCGGACCTCTGGGAACCGGTTTTCGCGATTTCGAACGAAGGAAGCTTTTCGGGCAGCACGCTGTATGCGATCGCACTCGCGTTCACCGACAATAAACCGTTTCGCGTCGCTGCGGGCGGCCTGCGAAAGGCGCTTGCGTCAGAGGTCCGAACGCTGAGTGCGTGGCTCTCAAAGCTCGTTTCCGGCTGACACCTCGTAATTGATGGACCCGCTCTCCGCCTATGACAATTGACCTTTCACGCCCACTCAGTATCGCGCACTTCCACGGCGACATCGAGATCGACGATCTATCGAGTTCCGAATGGAACAAAGCGGAAACGGTGAGTGTCACCAAATATTGGTCGGGCGAAACGGCGCCTGCCGGCAGGCATTTTACAGCCAGACTCCTATGGTCGGATAAATACATCTACGCCCGCTTTGACGCATCGCAGGCAGAACCTCTCGTTGTCGCGCAAGAACCTGATCTAACCCAAAAAACTATCGGCCTGTGGGACAGGGATGTTTGCGAGATCTTTCTCGCTCCCAACGCAGATGAGCCTCGGCGATACTTCGAATTTGAAGTGGCGCCAACCGGTGAATGGATCGATCTCTTTATCGATTCGACGAGCGGTACGCGCCGGACGGACGCGGAATATATTTCGAAGTTGGAATCCTTCGCCTCGATCGAGAAAGGCAGTATCGCGATGGCGTTGAAAATTCCGTGGACGGCACTCGGCACGAAGCCCTCGCCCGGCGACATGTGGCTGGGAAATCTGTTCCGCTGCGTCGGGCGCGATTCCGATCGCGGTTATCTGGCGTATAATCCGACACTTACACACGCACCGAGCTTTCACGTTCCGGAACGATTCGTCGAGATCAGATTCAAAAACGAGTAGGGGTCTTGCTTTGGCGTTGGATCTCAGATCTCTTTGCACAAGCCCGCACGAGGTAACGGCATCGGATTCGAGCTTTCGATTCCAGGCAAGAAAATTATACGAGCTTTTCGTAAACGATCGAGCAGCCGAGGCCCAAGCTGAAGAGACCGGCGACGAGGCGAATGCCTTTGTTTAGAATATCGAACCGGTTCGCTGTAAAATGAAACGGCAGGCCTATGAGAAAGCTCATCGCCATCATTCCGCCGATCGATCCGACGCCGAAGATCAGGACGTAAAGCAGGGCGAGCGACGGCGACGGAATAAGCGGCAGGATCAGAAACATCAGGGCTCCGCTCCCGGCGAGGCCGTGAACCATTCCAATAATGATCGAACGCGGGCTAAAATTATGATGCCCGTCCTCGGCCGTTTCATTACCGTGCAGATGCACGTGGACGTGCGGGCGTGAGCCGTGTTCGTGCTCGTGCAAATGGATCTTTTTGCTCTGAAGCAGTTTGCGGAGAGCATTGAGGCCGAGAATGATAAGCATGCCACCAACGAGAGCTTCGAGTTTTGCTTCGAGTGCGGCGGAAATCTTCAGCTTCAAAAAAATCACTACAATTCCGACCAGAAATAGCGATATCGTGTGCCCGACGCCCCACAATCCGCCGATGATAGACGACGCGAACAGGCTTTTTCGCTCGCTGACGATCGTCGAAACCGCTGCCAAATGGTCGGCTTCGGTCGCGTGACGCAGTCCGAGCACAAAGCCGAACAACAGCAGTGAAGATGTCGATATTTCCGGAGTTATTTGCATCGCCCTAATTCGAGATCATAAGTTGGACGGCGAATACCGATCGGCTGCAGGATCTCGTCCTTCGTCGTAAGGGTACACGCCGCTCCCTAAATAATAATAGTCCCGTAGCATTACGTCCACCGTTCACACCGTCAGCCCGCCGTCTACAGCTATCGTCTGGCCCGTAATATAGCTCGAGGCGTCTGATGCGAGGAATACCGCGATGCCCTTCAGTTCACCTTCAGCGCCGATTCGCGGAATAACGTTGTTTTCCTGCACCGCTCGTTCGTAAATATCGATGACCGGATCGGCGAGCCGTGAGTGAAAAAAACCCGGGGCGATCGCGTTAACCCTTATCCCGCGCCGTCCCCAGCTCGCGGCGAGTTCGCGCGTCAGGCCGATCAATCCTGCCTTGCTGGCGACATAGCCGCTGTAAAATGGACCGTTCGCAGACGATGTCATTCCCGCGATCGACGCAATATTAATGATCGAGCCGGCATTCCGTTTCAGCATCTCACGGCCGGTGGCCTGAGCGAAAAGAAAACAGCCGGTCAGATTTACATCGATAACCTGTTTCCATTTCTCAAGCGGCATGTCCTCGGGCATCGCGCCCCACGACGTGCCGGCGTTGTTTATCAAAATATCGACCTTGCCGAATTCTTTTGCAGCGGCAGCGACTACCGACTCGACCTCATCGGGTTTCGCGACGTCACAAACCTGGCCGCGTACATCGAAGGTATTCGCGCGAAACTCTTCGACGGTTTCATCCAGCCATTCGGCATGACGCGCGCAAAGCATTAAGCTCGCACCGGCCTCGGCGAGCCCGCGGGCCATTTCCTTGCCGATGCCGCGCGAGCCGCCCGTGACGATCGCGACGCGGCCCGTGAGATCAAAGAGCTCGCTGACGTGTTTTGCCATGATGTACCCGGAACGTTATCACGAATTCGACGATTTTGCTCTGGTTGATGCATGTATCGCTTTGCCTGCGGCGTTGCGGTGCGATTAAATATAAGTATGACAAAAACTCAGAAGGAACTCGCCTTTCTACGGGATCTGTACGTAGGCGGAGAGTGGACGAACCGCTTTACCGACTTGCTCGACAAGAATTTGAAACTGTCGAGCGACGAAAATCTTCTTTATTTGAACGCCGGCACGGGCGACCACGCTTTCGCCGTTCGCGAAAAATTGGGGGAGGATGTTGCCGTTTTTGCGACCTGCCAGGACGAGGACGTGCTCACGATCGCCCGCGACAAAGCAGCCGCGATCGGCTCGGATGTTGATTTTTCGATGATAAGATTTGAAGACGAAGCGTTCGACGCCGTGATCGCGGACGCGAGCCTGGTGCCGCCGCTTGAGATCCGCGATTTTCTAGATGACGGCGTCCGTGTTGCAAGAAAAGGCGGGACCGTCGCAATAGTGCTGGTCACCGCGGGCAGTTTCGGCGAGATCTTTTCGTTGCTTTGGGAAGTGCTGTTCAACGAAGATCTGGGCCATCACGGCGCAGCTGCCGAGAGGCTGATCGCCGATCAGCCGACAGTTTCGCTGCTCGAAGATATCGCCGAAGCCGCGGGACTCGAAAACGTAAAGTCGAAAACGGCGATAGAGATCTTTGAATTCGAAAACGGCGCGGAATTCGGCAAATCGTCACTTGTCCAGGATTTTCTCCTGCCAACGTGGCTCGAAACCCTCAGCGAAATAGAAAAAGAGCAAGTCAAAGAAAAACTTGCTCAGCTTATCGATGCGGAGGACGGCCCGCTGACGTTTAGATTCTCGGTCAAGGCGACTCTTTTGACGGGTGAAAAAGCTTAAACCTGGCGTTTCTCAGCGTCGTCGGGCACACCATGAATTTCAAACCATTTTTCTTGGCATAGAGTTTGGTTACCTGATGTGTAGAAAACCATGGCCGCGTCTTCACGGGCGATTCCCTGTTTGGAACGATTTCTTTCACTCCTCGCGAACGACCCGTGTGGAGAGCTGCTACTGAGTTTTTGCCTCGGCACGCCGACGCATTTCCGCGGCGAGTTCCTCGTCGCTCATAGCGGAAGGCACGCTGGAGATCTGGGGCGGCGGAGCTCCCGATTTGACACGCGAGCGTTCGGCGGCCTCTTCCTCTTCGGCCTCACGCATGCCGTCCTTGAACGCTTTACGAGTCTGGCCGAGCGATTTGGCGAGCTGCGGCAAGCGGCTCGCACCGAAAAGAAGGAAAAGCACCGCCACGATCAGTAAGATTTCTGTTGTTCCGAAATTCATAAGTTTAGCCTTTTTATTAGACGCCCGCGAACCCGAATAAGTTTCGCTCTCAATAGGCTCATCATACCGCTAATCTACGCCAATTTCACGCTAAGCGGCTGCGATGGAGCCAAATCTGTCCATCGCATCAACCAACGCCGACGTAGTACCTTTTTCAGAGACCGAGTGGCCGGCGTCCGGTATTACGATGAATTCGGCTTCGGGAAATGCGCAATGTAGTTCCCATGCGGATGTCATTGGGCAGACGACATCGTACCGTCCCTGAACGATGACCGTAGGTATCTTGCGGATCTTTTCGACGTTATCGATCAGATAATTTTCCGCCGGGAAAAACGAATTGTTCATGAAGTAGTGGCACTCAATGCGCGCCAAGGACAGAGCTTCGTGCGCGCCTTCCCAATGTTCCATTAGGTCCCTGTCCGGATAGAGCTTTGAGGTTGAACCTTCCCAGACGCTCCACGCACGTGCGGCATCCAGACGCGTCGCCTCATCATCGCTCGTGAGCCTTTTGTAATAGGCCGACATAAAATCGTGCCGTTCGCCCTCTGGAATCGCGTCGCGGTAGCGCTCCCAAAAATCGGGAAAGATCTCGGACGCACCGCATTGATAGAACCAGTCGAGCTCTTTTTTGCGCGTCAGAAATATCCCGCGAAGTATTAGTCCGAGACACCTTTCCGGGTGCGTCTCACCGTAGGCAAGGCTGAGCGTGCTGCCCCACGAACCGCCGAAAACGTACCATTTATCGATACCGAACTTTTCGCGCAGCGCTTCAATATCGTCTATCAGATCCCAAGTCGTGTTCTCGAGCAGCTCGGCGTGCGGCGTCGATTTGCCCGAGCCTCGCTGATCAAAAAGCACCACGTGATAAACCGCCGGATCGAAATACTGACGGTACATAGGGATCAGGCCGCCGCCCGGCCCGCCGTGCAAAAACACGACCGGAATGCCCTCAGGGTTTCCGACACGTTCGTAATAAATGTCGTGGATATCGGAGACCTTCAACATCCCCGAATCAAACGGCTCGATCTCTGGGTAGAGTGTTTTCATTTAAAGAAATGATACGTGAAATCGAGAGCTTTGGGAATTTAGATTCTTGAACACTTAACGCGGCGCGGTTACCAAACCGACAATCACCCACGTTCAAAAGAATATTCGAAAACTATGATCAGAGTCACTGGCTTGCCGTTTAATACCGGCGGATCGAACCTGATTGCACTCGTAGCGTCAATTGCTCCTTCGACCAGCTTTTCCGAAGTAGTCGCAAACGGAAAAATGAATCCGATAGTGCCGTCGTACTTCATTTCGACCGCTAATCGAATGCGACCCGATCTGTCATTTCCTTTTGCCCTCTCGCTGAAGACAGCATACGGCTTATTAACAAGCCTGAACTTTCTTTCGTAAATCGTTGGCGGATTGCTTACCTTGAACGTTTTCAATTTGCCAAAGATCTCGATCGCTCGAACTTTATCGCCCGTTTTGACATATGCGGCACCCAAAAAGGATGCGGCAGGGTAGTCCGCTTCGCCAGTCGAATGCAGTTTTTCGAAAACCTCTATTGCTTTTGCATATTCACCGCGACGATACAATTCGAGACTTTTTGACGTTCCGCTTGGGCAAATGCACCCGACGAAAACGCGACCAGTAATAAGAGAATAAAAACGATCTTCATAAATTTCATCGTATTTTTCACCCAACTGCAAGAAAGTTTTCCCACCAAAGCTGAAAGACCAGCAGTGTCCACAGTTCTTTATGGTGGCTGGCGATTCCCGTTTCGTGCTCTTTTATGAGTGTCTGAACGTAATCGGCGTTGAACAAACCCTGCGACTTGAGCCGCTCCGGCGCAAGCATGTCGTGGAGAAGCGGATTGAGCCTACCTTTTAGCCACTCGGCGACTGGAATGCCGAAGCCTTTTTTGGGGCGATTGATGATCTCCGCCGGGATCAAATCTTTGACCGCTTCCTTGAGAATGAATTTTCCTTTACTGCCCTTTAGTTTGTATTCGAGCGGCACCGACGCGGCGAACCGCGCGACACGCGGGTCGAGAAATGGAGCACGCGTTTCGAGTGACACGGCCATCGCCGCGCGGTCGACCTTGGTCAAAATGTCCTCGGCCAAGTAGAAATTGATGTCTAGAAACTGCATCCGCTCGATCTCGGTCGTCGCGTCGGACAACGGGAGCATTTCGCGTGCGCCTTTGTAAATATCGCCGCCGGAATTATTTAGAACATCCGGCGTAAGCAGCCGTTCGTGCTGGTCGATAGAGAACGAACCGAACCACGAATGGTGACGCGTGACAGCGTCGAACTTGGTCGCCGCGACGAACCGTTTTGCCTTGTAATCGAACGACATATTTTTGGTCGAAACCGGCAAAGCGTTGACGACCGGCTCGATCAAACCGTTCCTGATAAACGACGGTATCGCAGCGTAATAACCCGCGGCCTTGTGGGCGTAATACATCGGATAACCCGCGAAAAGCTCGTCCCCGCCGTCGCCGCCGAGCGCGACCGTCACGTGTTGGCGGACAAAACGCGAGAGTAGATACGTCGGGATCAGTGAGCCGTCAGAAAGCGGTTCGTCGAGCCACGTTCCGATCTCGCTGACAAGGTCGCCGGCCTTTCCGGCACTGAGGATCTCTTCGTGATGCTCGGTGTTGAGGTGTTTGGCGACGAGGCGGGCGTATTTCGATTCGTCGAAAGAGTCTTCTTCAAATCCGATCGAAAATGTTTTCACTTTTTCGGTCGCATGCTGCGTCGCGAAGGCCGCGATCGTTGACGAGTCTATCCCGCCCGAAAGCAAGATGCCGAGCGGCACGTCGGAAACGAGCCGCATTCGGACTGCGTCGGATAGAAGCTCTTTGAGGTCAGACGCTTTGGAGTCAAACGAGGCAGAAGCCTGACCGTTAGGAAGGGCTGGACGGTCGAGTTGAGCGTTTGCGCCGTTTCCGTGATCGTGTCGAGTGACTAACCCTCCCTCACGGTCAGGCTTCTGCCAGGAAAGATTCCAGTATCGGCGGGTTTTTATTTCGCCGTTTTCGACGGTTAAAAGGTGTCCGGCCGGGAGTTTGCTGATGCCCTTGTATATAGACATCGGCGCGGGAACGTAGTCGAACGACAGACAATGTCGGAGCGCGTCGAGATTTATTTCCGGTTTGACGGACGGGTGAGCGAGCAACGCCTTCGGCTCGGAGCCGTAGATCAGTTTGCCGTCAAAGACGCCGTAATAAAGCGGCTTTTCGCCGAAACGGTCGCGGGCGATGAGCAGTTTCTTCTTACGCGTGTCCCACAACGCGAACGCGAACATGCCGTTGACATGATCGACCATTGCGTCACCGTACTCTTCGTAAAGGTGCGGCAGTATTTCGGTGTCGGTCTCTGTCTCGAATTTGTGCCCGCGTTTCTCTAGATCGGCCCGCACCTCGCGATAGTTGTAAAGCTCGCCGTTCATCATCACGACGACCGAACGGTCGCAGTTAAAAACCGGCTGATCGCCGGTCTTAAGGTCGATGACCGAAAGCCGCCGCATGCCGAGAGCAACACGGTCATCCGTCCACAATCCTTCAGAGTCGGGCCCGCGGTGAACGATCCGCTCGCACATCGAATGAAGCACCGCTTCACTGTTCGACGCTGAAGCGTCAGGTTGTAAATTTAGCCAGCCGGTAATGCCGCACATAAAAGCCTATGACCACAGATACACGCAGATGAACACCTGATGCAGAAAGGACTATCTGTGTTTATCGATGTGCATCCCTGGCTTCGCCAAATCCGATCTTCTCCCTCACCGCATATATCGCTTTGTCCTGCGATTCGTGATACGTCCGCACCGACAACTCGGCGAGCAGGCCCATGAGGAAAAACTGGACCGCGATCGCCAGCATGACGACGGTGATGATCGGCAGCGGCGTGAGTATGAAGGACGTGCCGTAATAAAGCTTCAGAAAAACTGCCCACACGCCGGCGATCATTGAGATGAAAAACGCGATCATTCCGAAGGCTCCAAAAACGTAGAGCGGTTTTGTCTGGTACGACGCCATGAATTTGATCGTGATCAGGTCGAAGATAACTTTGATCGTCCGCGAAATTCCGTATTTAGATTTGCCCATCGTGCGTGCGTGGTGGTCGACAGGAATTTCGGTCACGCGGGCACCCGCCCAACTTGCATAGATCGGGATGAATCGGTGCATCTCACCGTAGAGTTTGACGTCCTGGATGACGTCGCGGCGGTATGCTTTGAGCGAGCAGCCGTAATCGTGCAGCGGCACGCCGCCGATCCACGAGATGACCCGGTTGGCTATCTGCGACGGTATTTTCCGCGAGATCAGTTTGTCCCGGCGGTTCTTTCGCCAGCCTGATACGACATCGTAGCCCTCGTCCAGCTTTTGCAAAAGCCGCGCGATGTCCGCCGGATCGTTTTGCAGATCGGCGTCCATCGGGATGAGAATGTCGCCTTTAGCCGCGTCGATGCCGGCGCTCATTGCGGCGGTCTGGCCGTAGTTGCGGCGCAGGCTGATAACGCGAACGCGGTCATCGCTTGCGGCGATCTCTTTTAAAATTTCGAGACTCTTGTCGGTCGATCCGTCATCGACATAGATGACCTCGGCCGATTTTCCGAGAGTTTCCAATGCCGACTGTATCTTCGCATGCATAGGCCGAAGATTTTCTTCTTCGTCCAATACAGGAAGAAAAAGGGAAAGTTCGGGGTTGTTTGTATGCGTGGTTTGGGTCGAATCCATTTGTTTACGAAGCGACGAACTTAATAATCTAGACTTTTCGGGCGGAAAAATACAGCGGTCCCGGCTCGGGGGCTATACGAAGAGCTTAGGTCTCAGGTGCGAAACTTCCCGATGCTCGATTTAATCGTGCATTCCTTCGTGTGAATTCGTTCATAAATAATAAGAACTATAACCACGAAAAGACACGAAACCGCGCGAACTGGCATGAAGCAATAATATCTGAGTCAGCGCGGCTGTGATAGATTTTTATTAATGAACATTTGGCAGATCATCGGTCGGCTCGTTCCGTTCGTACGCCCGTACAAACGGCTAGTCGTGTTTTCGCTGCTGCTGACGCTGGTGGGCGCCTTCGCTGCGCAGGTAAATCCGCTCGTTTTGCGGTACACCGTGGATTCGATCCAGAGCCTCTTGAACGAGGGCCGACATGCGCAGGACAGTTGGTCACTGCTGCTGTACATCTCGGCGATCTTGTTTGGAAAAGAGCTGTTAAATATCGGCGTTAAGTACGGCCAGAATATGTTTGGCGAGCGTATCAGGATCAACCTTTCGAGTCGTCTGTCGCAGTATGCCGTCGAGCGGATCTTAACCTATAGATACTCATATTTTTCCGAAGAAGAGAACGCGACCGGCAATCTGCAGACCAGAATGGATCGCGGCGTCGAGAGTCTGACGAGGTTCGTCCAGCGGATATTCATCGACCTTTTGCCGCTTTTCGCGAACGCGATCCTCGCGCTCGTGCTGATGTTCCACGCAAACTTTTACGTCGGACTCGTCGCCTCTGTGATCATGCCGATCTACTTTTTATTGAGCTGGCGTCAGGCGGCATTGCTGAGAGGTGTCCGCCGCGGTTTGCGGACGCTGCGCGAGCGTCGAACGAACGGATTGTTCACGATAATCGAGTCAATCATTGTTATTAAATCGTTTGTACGCGAGGAATACGAGCGGGAAAAGCAGGCGAAGTTTCAAACCGAGTTGATCGAGGCGCAGATGAAGCAGCGGCAGACCAACTACGTCTTCGATTCGCTGAAGACCTTTACCGAACAGGTCGGAGTCGTGTTGATCATCATCCTGACCTCGTACCTTGTTCTGGATCAGCAGATGACGATCGGGGCGATCATGTTTCACATTTTGCTTTTCAATAATGTTTCGGCGCCGATCCGCCAGCTCCATCGCATCTACGACGAAATAAACGAAGCTCTGACGTACGCCGAAGGATTTTTCGAGATCCTGGACGCGGATCACGCCATCGAGGAAAGCGGCCCGCTGCTACCGGACGAACTGAAGGGCGAGTTCGAGCTTCGAAACGTAAGCTTTACGTATCCGAACGGAACGCAGGCACTTTGGGACGTCAACATGACGATCCCGGCCGGCAAAACGGTCGCGTTCGTCGGGCTGTCCGGCGCTGGAAAATCGACCCTGCTTAATTTGCTCTGCAAATTTTACGCGCCGACCACAGGAGACATATTTCTTGACGGCGAGAACATTCTGAAATACGAGACGCGCCTTCTCCGCCGCAAGATCGGTCTCGTTCTGCAAAAGAATCACATCTTTCGCGGGTCGATCGAAGAGAATATTCGCTACGGCTATATGCGGGCGAGTTTCGAAGAGGTCGAAACGGCGGCGAAGAAAGCATATCTGCACGGACAGATCGAAAACTTGCCGCACAAATACGAGACCGACGCACTTTCCCTCTCCGGCGGACAGCAACAGCGTGTCGCGATCGCCAGACTATTTCTGAAAGATCCGCCGATAATATTTCTCGACGAGCCGTCCGCCAGCCTCGACGCCGTCGCCGCCGAACAGATCAAAAACAGCCTCGACGCGATAAAAGAAAATCGCACGACTGTTGTTATATCCCACAGCATTGCGCAGATCGTCGACTCGGATGTGATCTATGTGCTCAAGGAAGGCCGCGTCGTCGAAAGCGGAACGCACGCAGAACTCTACGAACGCGGCGGCACGTACATGGAGATATTCAACGCGTCCGCGCGCAGTCTCAATCTCGACAAGATCTCGAAGACCCTCGATCATGACGGCATCGCCGAACCGGCAACACAAAAATAAAAAAGCGAGCCCGTGCCATCACGAACCCGCGATATTTTTCTATTTATATATCTCTAAGCCGGAACTTTCCGAGCGATCTCGCGGTCCCAGTTTCTGTGTGCCGCGATCGCCGCGATGAAATCCGCCGAACGTCCGCCAAGCACGACGGCCGAATCCTGTCCGTCGCCCACGCCGGCGTACGTGAGGTCCTTGACGAATGTCACACCGTCACCCGCAGCACCGATCGCTTTACAGTGGCGGTACGCTTCGTTGACGAACCGGACAGCGTCAGCTTCCTGCGTGAGGCCAACGCCGCCCGCGACGTAGACTGCGTCGAAAAGAACCGACGCAGCGATCAAAAAGCTCTCGTCGACCTTGGTCTTTCCGCCTACCGAGTCGGTCACAAAACCCATTTTAGGAGCGATTATTTTTGGCACGGCACCGGCTTTAAGCAATGCCGCATGAATGCCGGAGAGTACCTTTACATCCACACCATCGGCGGCGAGAATGGCGACTTTTCGTGTCTTCGCGGTTTCTTTCGCGAGATTATCGGGGTTGGCCATGCTCAAAGCGGGTGACGCCTCGATCGAAGAGTTTACCTTTATCGGCTGGTAATTTTTTGGATTTGCTCCCGCTGGAAAGGAATGGTTCATTATCACTTCCGCCTTCGGAACGTCGATGCCGAGATTTTCCGCCACGCGTGCGGCAAGCGACTTGTCTACCATTGAAAGATTTCCGACCATCCGCACTCGGATCGCTTCGGTCTCGACCTTACTAAGCTCGAAGCTGAATGCATCAACGATATGGTTCTGCTCGGCCTCGGACTGGCTGTTGAAAAAGAGCGTGGCCTGGCTGAAGTGATCGAAGAAACTCTTGCTGCGGGCACGCACCTTTTTAGCGTCGACGCGTTCCTCGTGCGAATGAAAACCGCCTTCGCCGTTGATCATCGCCTGAAACGGACACCCGCCCCCTAAGCTGTTCGGCTCGTAAGCGACGCGGCCCTTGTCGATCGTCTGCCGCATGTGAGCGTCGCGCTGATTGTTGTGCACGGGAGCGATCGGCCGGTTGATCGGGATCTCGTGAAAATTCGGGCTGCCCAGCCGCGAAAGCTGCGTGTCGGTATATGAAAAGAGTCGTCCCTGCAGCAACGGGTCATTAGTGAAATCGATCCCCGAAACGAGATGTCCGGGATGGAAAGCTACCTGCTCGGTTTCGGCAAAGAAATTGTCGACAGTTCGGTTAAGGACGATGCGTCCGATGATCCGCACCGGAACGATCTCTTCCGGAATGATCTTTGTAGGATCGAGCAGGTCGAATTCGAATCTATGCTCGTCGGCTTCCGGCACGAGCTGGACGCCGACCTCCCATTCCGGAAACGCGCCGGATTCGATCGCTTCCCAGAGATCGCGTCGGTGAAAGTCAGGGTCTTTACCCGATATCTTTGTCGCCTCGTCCCATGCGACAGAATGCATGCCCAGCGTCGGCTTGAAGTGAAATTTTACAAAGGTCGATTTTCCTGCCTCGTTAATAAGACGAAACGTGTGGACGCCGAAGCCTTCCATCATCCGCAGCGATCGCGGGATCGCGCGGTCGGACATAACCCACATCAGCATATGCGTCGATTCGGGCATCAGCGACACAAAATCCCAGAAGGTGTCGTGTGCCGACGCCGCCTGCGGAATCTCGTTATGCGGCTCCGGTTTGACGGCGTGTACGAGGTCCGGGAATTTGATCGCGTCCTGAATGAAAAACACCGGAATGTTGTTGCCGACGAGGTCGTAATTGCCTTCTTCTGTGTAGAATTTGAGAGCAAAACCCCGGACGTCGCGTGCCAGATCGGTCGAGCCTTTCGAACCGGCAACCGTCGAGAATCGGGCGAAGATCGGTGTCCGCTTACCGGCACCGTTCAGGAACTTTGCCTTTGTAAATTTCTCAAGCGACTCGGTCAGCTCGAAAAAGCCGTGGGCGCCCACGCCGCGCGCGTGGACGACACGCTCCGGAATTCGCTCATGATCAAAATGCGTGATCTTTTCACGAAGAATAAAATCTTCGAGCAGCGTTGCCCCGCGCTCGCCGGCCTTCAGCGAGTTTTGATTATCGTTTATACGAAGCCCTTGATTCGTCGTCAAGAATTGGTCTGTGCCGTCGCTTTTATCGAGCTCCAGATCTTGCATTTTTGCGTCCTTGGACGCGTTTTCTTTAGTGCCGTTTCGTTTTTTTCCTGCCATGAAATCCCCCTTTGATCCATCTAGTAAATTTGTATACCCTCGTCGGGGTAAAATCTAAACCGTGGGTTTTAACGCTACGATCACGATCGAAACCCCGAGCGGAAAGTCGAAGTTTTTCAACCACAACCGCTCGCTGCTAAAAAGCTTTCCGAAAAATCCGTTAAGAGCCGGAATGTTAACATTGTTTTCCGATTCCGGCTTGATGCCGGTGACCTTCATAAAAGTCCGTCCGGCCAGGATCGGCATGAAAAACGTCCAGTTTGCATAGGTCGCACGGGTCACAATAAAACCTGCCTGCCGGAGCCGATCGACGATCTGTTTTTTCGTGTAGCGAATACGATGATGTGAGATGTCATCCTGAACTCCCCACAGCCACATGAAGGCCGGGACGAAGATAAGCGAATACCCACCGCGTTTTGTGACGCGAAACATCTCCCGCAGACCGGTAACGTCGTCGTCAAGATGCTCAACCACGTCGAGAGCCGTCGTCATATCAAAACTCTCGTCAGCGAATGGCAAGGTCTCGGCAAGTCCTTTTTGCGCTTTCAAACCTTTTTGAGCACAGAATGCCAAGGCGTCGTCCGATACATCGACGCCTTCCGCTTCGCCGAATTGCGCGAGCATCTCGAGATTCGCCCCGGTGCCGCACCCAACGTCGAGGATGCTTATGTCCGCTTTGGACTTGCCGATCTTGGCGACGATCGTTCGCAAAAACGATTCCAGAATCGCGCGGCGGCCGACGAACCACCAATGAGACCCCTCGACCTCATCCATGATCGCGTACGTGTGCTGCTGCATTTCCTGCGGTAAAGCTGAACTCATAGAACGTATTGTGCCACAAGACCCGGAGTCTACAGTAGACATCCAGACGGTTGGCCGATAAATGAGCCAAGCGCGCCGGTATTTGAATCCGGGCGAAAACCGGATCCGCTTAACATTATCGCGTAGTTCCGCCACTTAAAACTGCAAACGGAGAGAATGGCCAAGCCATTCTCTCCGTTAACCCGATACCATTATTTCTAGTTGTCGCAGTGCGGCGGCCCGTTGAGCGCAACGCCATTGTTATACTCATCCAACGTATTTACCAGTGAAGTGGTGGAAGCGGTCGATAAGCTGTCCACGCCTATCGGAGGCACTACACGCGCACCGATCAAGGCATCAGCCGCAGCGATGGCTGCAACGACCGCTGCAGGTGCCGACGAGGGTCTTAAGTCTTTTCGAGATAGAATCAAGCTTCATCATCTTTTAACTCCTTACTTTTTCAACTGGGGCTCGTTATTTAAACACGCGCGCTAAGCATAAAAATCAGCATTTCCGGCTCATCCTCTTGAACCGCAGGTGCTATTTTGCCTTCGCGGGCGCGACGAGGTCTTAAAGATTTATGGTGTTGGCCTTCGGGATAGAGACTAATTTAAGACGTGTTGCCCGGCGCGGCATCGGACGAAAAGACCATTTTCATTGTCTATTAGTCTCGGGCGGCAAATCAGTCAACATGGTAGATGGTGGTGGCGTTGATGGGCATGCTAATCGAATCGAGTGACCAATTTGGCGGTTACGGCTGTTTGAGACCCAGCAGCTCGCTCGCGAGCGGGCCAGGGTTTGTGTCGAGATTCAGTCCGTAGTTATCGCGAAGGCGACATCGGATGCCTTCGTCATTTAAAAAACATCCGCCGTCCGAATTTTTCCCGAGGATCAAAAGCTGAATTCCTTCCTCTATGTACTCGTCGCGGCCTACGCGCAGCATATATTCGCCGGAGGTGCGGTGAGCTTCCCATTCGAGCTCATAAAGTGACGGATCAAAAACGCTCAGCGGATTAACGTCCGCGTCTGAAAAGCTGGCGATGGTCTGCGCAAAATCGAACGCATGGCGGCCCTCGTGCACGAACGTTCCCTCGCAGCCGCGCTGTCCGCCCGTGTCGATCGTTTCTAGGGCGATGGTGATGAAGATCTCGTCGAAGGCCTCGGCGACGCTTAGCCGGTCATCGATCCTTCCATTGGTATTGCGGGCGCTGATCAGTCCGGTTACGCCTGAGGCTTTCACTTTGCTGACCGGCAATACCCGCACAAGCATTTTTGAGTCGAGTATATGATTTGCGACCCGCAGATGTTCGTCGTTTCCTGCTGCAACGATCGCCTCGAACGCTTTTTCGACAGATTGCCGATACTGTCGGTCGATTCCCTGATCAAATTTCATATCGCGATTCTACTATATCGGCGATACACCAACATTTTTACGCCTTGCTCCGAGCTTTTATGTTCGATTTTCGACGCTAACGCGTCACCGTACCGAACCCGCACCAGCTATTCTGATTGTGCCACACGATCTCCGCGTCATCGATGCCAAGCTCACGCCACCAGCTTTCGAAATCGACCTTGGAAATATAGAACGCCGTCGGCGCAACCAAATGGTCGAAGACGATGTTGTGCTGCTCGCGCCAGCCGAAGCTGCCGATGTGATTCATGTAATCGTTGTAAAAGAGGTGTTTTGCGAGAGGCTTTAGAGCTGCGTTCACGGGCCGATACACGAATTTTGTTGTCAAGAAAAGACTCAGCGTCGGCAGTTTTGAGAGCTGGTACAAGACCGGTTGGCTGATCTTTGATGTGAAGCCCTCGCGGACCGGATCGATGTATTTCGTGATCCATTCATTGTTTTCCGCGCCGTAGATCCACGCCGATATGTGTCCGTCTTTTACGACTTTCGATGCGAGTGAATGGAACGCCTTTTTAGGGTCGGGCGTGTGATGCAAGACGCCGACACTGAACGCGTAATCGAACGCTTTTTTCAACGGCAGTTTGAAGATGTCGCATTGGATGATGTGAGCATTGGGCATATTGCGGGTCAACGCGAAAGCCGATTCGACGCCGTCGCCGAGGTCAATGCCAACTACTTCTTTTGCGCCCCATTCGGCGGCAAGCTTTGTGTGACGGCCCTTGCCGCAGCCGCCCTCGAGAACGATCTTGTCTTTGAAGAATTCCTTTTTAACCGGCTGCAGCCATCCGAGGAACTGCTCGTTATATTTAGGGTCTTCCTGCGTAAAATGCGTCCACTGCCAACCGAAATTCTCCGCCGTCTCCGCCTTGTCCGCCTCGATCTTACCCAGATCCGCAAAACGCGGAACGCCCCGAACGACCCTGTACTCGCGCGTGCACTTTTTGCATGTCAAGACGCCATCGATTATTTCCCTTTCCTCGTATTTGCTGGCATAAGCGAGCAGAATATCGCCCCCGCAAGTGGGACAAGCCAGAAGGTCCAAAAGCTTTTCTTTCATTGGGCGGTTGAGTAAGAATCGAGGTATTTTTGAACCGCAGGTCGGACGGATGAAAAACGGATAAAAAAATCGACGCGAGGAAATCGTCGTCCGCCCGGTTCGCGTTCAAACCGCGCCCGAACCATCGCGGCCCACCCGTCCTTTAAATTCCTCAAACTCCTTGTACGGGAACGGCTGCCGCCAGTTGAATTCGAATTCGTCGGTGTTGCGGTCCGCGTAGAGTTGGTCGAACGTCGCGGCGAACGATTCGCAAACATCGTCGACCGTGCCCCGGTGGACGAAGACCAATTCGCGCTCGGACGTTTCGCGTTCGTCGGTCGGATACTGGTAGATCTCGAGCAGCAAGCTTTCGCCCTCGCGGACGAACACGAAATCGAATTCCTCGGGGTCGCGGTTCCATTTAAGAAGGAATTCGTTATGTCCCGAACTGTGATCCGCAAGTGCGGAGAGTATCTGCAAAAGCTCAGGCAAAGCGAGCTCGTGCGGAGCATGCGCCGTCGTAGTGTGAAATTCATTAACGCCGTCTTCGAAACCGATCGACATCCACCCACACTGCGGGCTGTTAAAACTGACTTCAAGCTTTCCCAGCATAAAGAAGCTATGGTAACTTTTAGGTGAATTTTCCACAAACACCAAATGATATCTGAACAATTGGCAATTATATCGGGCGACGGCGATTCACGTGACACGCCTGTCGGGTTCGCACCGGCGAATGTTGCGAGCACATGACGCGTCTCAACATGGGCCTCACCCCTCAAAGCGTCTGGTCGCTTGAGTTGTCAAACGGCACAAGCCGAAGCATTTATTTTGATACCTCCGATACACTTTACGACGCCGAATAGATGAAGCAGTATCACGACCTTCTCAGACACATTCTAAATGTCGGCACGCGACACGAAGACCGGACCGGCGTCGGAACGATCTCGACGTTCGGCTATCAGACGCGGTTCGATCTGCGCGAAGGTTTCCCGATAGTTACGACCAAACGCGTACCGTTCCGGTGGGTCGCCGAAGAGCTTTTCTGGTTTCTTAGCGGCAGTACAAGCGAGGCCGATCTGCGTGCCCGAGGCGTAGATATCTGGCAGGAATGGGCGACGCCCGAACAGACGGCGCGCTTCAATCGTGACGAAGGTGATCTCGGGCCGGTGTACGGCTATTTGTGGCGATCGTTCGGCGGCGATTATCCGCGGACGAACGGTGTCGACCAGATCGCCAGGCTTATAAACGAGATCGAGCGAAATCCCAACTCACGCCGCCTGATCGTCACCGGCTGGAACCCGGAAACCTGCGACGAGGTCGCCTTGCCCCCTTGCCATACGCTGTTTCAATTCAAGGTCGAGAAGGGCAAAACGCTGCACTGCCAACTCTATCAACGTTCGGCCGACGCATTTCTCGGCGTACCGTTTAACGTCAGCAGCTACGCGCTTTTGACACATCTCGTAGCGCACGTATGCCGCCTCGAGGTCGGCGATCTCATCCACACCTTCGGCGACCTTCACATCTATTCAAACCACCTCGAACAGGTCAACGAACTCCTCAGCCGCGAGCCGCTCAAACTGCCGAAACTGGAATTTCTCGATGCGGAAGGCCTGATGGGATTGGACGGACTGCTCGGTTTCACATTCGAGAATTTGAATCTCAACGGTTACCAGTCGTACGCCAAGATCGCCGCGCCCGTAGCTGTGTAAGAATTCGATCAACTCGACCTACTTACGGACGACCGAGTACTCGATACGCCGGTTATAAAAGCGTCCCTGCTCGGTCGCGTTGTCCGCACCGGCTTTCGGTTTCGATGAGCCGTAGCCCCGGGTTTGTAGTGCGTTTTCGGCTACGCCGAATTTTATAAGTACCGATTTGACCGCCGCGGCTCGTGCTTCGGAAAGCGTCTGGTTGGACGCGTCGCTGCCGACGTTATCGGTGTGGCCACCGACTTCAAGGACGACGCCGGGCGGGAGTTTTTTGATGAAACCGGCACCTTTTTGCAACGCAGCGAACCGGACGGGCGGCACCTCTGATTTCCCACTGTCAAAATTGATAATGAGAATGTTCAGTGCACGGACGAGGTCGTCTACCGTGAACGGGTCCGACAACGCATCCAACGCAGCGTTATAGCAGCGTTCGGCCTTATCGAATTCGCCGAGGCCGATGTTGGAACAATTCTCGGTCGGTGCCGCGGCTACCGCCTGGCAGCTCGCAATGATAGCTTCCGGGGTGACGCCGTTGCCGCCCGTAACCTCGCGCGGTTCGCATGTGTACGTCGGGTGAGAGATCTTTACCTTTCGCCGACCGGCTTTTAGATTCGCGAGCTTGATCGAGCCGTCCTCGTCCGTCACGCCCCACTGGACATCGTCAACATAGACGGAGCTTCCCGGCGGAGCGCGTTTTACAGAGGCGTCAAAGCTCGACCCACGCATGAATATCAGATATCCCGCAACGCCCAAAACGACGACGACGAACAGAAACATTGCGGCGAGGCCTACGCTGACCCACACCCAACCCGGAATTCCCTTCTTATCTTTGCTCTCTTGTGCAGCCCGTTGGGTCGGCGTCGGTGGCAGATTCTGATATTTGGCGCGTTCGGCTTCGGGCAAACGAAAATATGGGGTCGTCTTATCGTCGCGGGCGCCGAAATCATCGGCATTCGAGCCGAAATCCGCCGGTGACTGGCCTGCGTTCGGCTTGGGCACGCCCCAATCGGAACCTTTCTCCTTGTCGGCTCCCGGATACATTGTCTTGCCGTAATCGGGCGGCGCGCCGGTGTCGATCGGCTTAATGTTTGTGATCGTCTTTCCCCAATCATCCGGAGCGGGCTGGCGCGGAAAATTATAATTGGTTTTGTCCCAATCCGTATGCCCTTCGTCCGAAGGCAATTTGATGTTCGGCGTAGTTTTTGAAAAGTCGTCCGGCGGAGGGTCCGGAATTTTTTTCGAATCGCTCACAGCTTGGAAAACTCCTCGGCGGGCCTAAGATCTCTGCGGAAGTTTACCACACATCCGGCGTAGGAAACGCCGTGAGCGGGACGTCTATTTCACGTTCGGGGGTTGGGCGTTCTTGGTTCGGATACTGATTCCGTCGTCGGCAATGATGAAAACGCGCCGGGCGTCGTAGCTCGACGTGTTGATCGGCTCGTAGGAAAGAAGATAACGATTGCGGCGAAGCTCGTCGCAGATAAATTTAGCGGCCGTCTGCGCGTCTTCGAGCGGAAAGATCTTGCCGCCCGTCCCCTCGACGAGCTGCGTAACGACGGCGGCCGGCTTCGGCTGATTGCGTCGATAAGCTCCGCTCGTCCGGTCCGGAAGCTGCAGAAAATATACGGTGATGTTATCGTTTTGCAAATTATTGAGGACTTTGTCGAATGATGCCGTGCTGCCGCGGTCAAGTCCGTCACCCAAAACGACGACGGCGGTCTTGCGCGTGCCGGGCATCAGAGGGCGGAGAACCTCGCGGTACGTCGAGTCGAGCGCGTCGAAGAGATACGGGTTGCCCTTTTTGCGAAACGTCGACAACGACGCTTCGAGCTTTTTTGCGTCGTCGGTCCATTCCTGGATGATCTCAGCTTTTTCATCGTATGCTAGCACGAAAAGCTGATCGCCCTCGAATATCTCGTATGCGAATTCCATTGTAGCTTTCTTAAGCGTTTCGCTGTCAGCAGGAAGCGTTAGAGAATTGTCAACGAGGAGCACGATCTTAGCCGGCGAGGGATCGAAGCTGAGGTTTTTTATCTTTTGCTCGATGCCGTTTTCGTAAAGCGAAAGGTTTTCGACCTTTATCGGGTCCGTTTTTTTATCCGATCGCCATGCGGTCACGCTGAGGATCGCACCCTCGACGTCTGTATTGCGGGCGCTCCGACGCGACTGTCCCATCGCACCGCCGCATAGCAGTGAGGCCGCAAGCGCGATCATAAGCAAACTTTTTGTGTATCTCAATTCGATTTTTCTGAACCGCCGTCCTTTTTTGCGACCGGTGCGGGCTTTGTCTCGCTCACAGGCTTTGATGCACTATCGGACGCGCCGGTTGATTCGCCCGCGGAAGATTTTTCTTTTCCTTCGCCGGCCGGCTTGTTTCCAGGAGCGGCAGGTTCGGTAGCCGGACCTTTCTTTCCGGCATAGTCGGTCACGTACCAGCCTTCGCCTTTGAGTTGAAAACCGGAAAGCGACCACTGTTTTTCGAGCTCGCCTCCGCATTTTTCGCAAGTCTTCATCGGTTCATCGGAAATGGACCGGCGTTTTTCGAAATGCGAACCGCATTGTTTACATTGATACTCGTAGATAGGCATATAACTAACTTTTGAACGGAAAGGTGAAAACTCACAGACGTGAAAGTTGGGCCTTTTCACATTTAAAATATTTCACCTTTTAACATCGTCTACCAATTCGTCGCTGTATTCTTTTCGGCCTCGTGCAGGCTTTCGGCCAGGAAACGCTCAGCGTCGATCGCCGCCATGCATCCCGTGCCGGCAGCGGTAACGGCCTGCCTATAGTAAGCGTCCTGGGCGTCGCCGCAGGCGAAAACTCCGGGAATGTTCGTCTTCATCGTGCGGCCTTCCGTTTTTAGATATCCGACATCGTCCATATCGAGAACGCCTTTGAACAGGTCGGTATTCGGCTGATGTCCGATCGCGATAAAAACGCCCTGTGTCGGGAAAGTGCTTTCCTGTTTCGTTTCGCTGTTATAGATCTTAATGCTCTCAACGCCGGTTTCCTTCGTGCCGAGGATCTCTTTGACCTCGGTGTTCCACAATACTTCGATCTTTTCGTGGGCCAGCACGCGGTCCTGCATTATCTTCGACGCGCGAAATTCGTGACGGCGGTGGATAAGCGTGACCTTCGACGCGAACTTGGTAAGAAACAGCGCTTCTTCCATCGCGGTGTCGCCGCCGCCGACGACGACGATCGGGCGGTCTCGAAAAAAGAAACCGTCGCAGGTCGCGCACGCCGAAACTCCGTTGCCGCCTAAGCCGACCGGCACGGGTTCCTCGCCGGGAATGCCCAGCCACTTTGCCGACGCACCGGTAGAGATGATCAAGCTGTCGGCCTTAATGACCGTGGTGATCTCATCGCTGTCGGCGCTCTCCTTTCCATAAAGCTCGAACGGCCGCTTGCTGAGATCGATCTTATCTATCCAGGCGTTAATGATCTCGGTGCCGAAGCGGAGTGCCTGTTCGCGAAATTCGTCCATCAGGACCGGCCCCATAATTCCGCCCTTAAAACCTGGGTAGTTTTCTACGTCGGTGGTGATCGTAAGCTGGCCGCCGGGCTGCGGCCCGTCGATCACGAGCGGCTCGAGCTGAGCGCGCGCCGCGTAAATTGCGGCGGTCAATCCGGCCGGTCCCGAGCCGAGAATTACTATTTTTCGGGCGATATCTTTTTGTGACATGCTGTTTATGGTTTAACTTGGATTAACACAAAATGTTGAATGTTATCTATAGATATAGTATAACTATCGCGTATCACGTTAGTCGAATTCACGGTCCGGCGTCTCCATTCTAAAGCCTTTGTATCGTTGGTTTTATTCGGGCGGCAATTGTCGAAAGACATGCAGGTTTTTCGCCTGTCGTGTTAGTATGTGAAAATTGCGATGACCCTGGCCCGACTTGAATGTTAACCAATATGCAGCCTCAATTTGAGGAAAAGAGATTTGCTTTACGAATGGCTCTCAGATTGCCGGTTGTCGTTTCCGGCCGCGCCGAGGACGGTTCCGCGTGGAGCGAGCCTACCGAAACCGACGACATTTCCACACTCGGCGCACTCTTTCAACTGAACCAGCATATTTCGCAGGGCGATACCCTGTACCTGCGTTCGCACCGGCCGGACGGAGTCCCCGTCGAAGTCAAAGCGAAGGTCGTACGATTAACCGCCGCGAATTACGGCACCTCGCGCGTAGGCGTGTCAATCGTGGAGTCAAAAGACAACTGGCTTCGTCTTTTCGTCGCCTGGATCGCCGATGACAACGTCGCGGAAGGCGTCGAAGAGTAGAAAGTTAGACAGGCCCTCAGGCTATTTATTGGTTGGAAAATTATTGTTCCCTCGAACGGACAGGCTGACGGCCTGTCTTACGTTTTATGACCTACGAAACGATCACTTTCGAAAAACGCGGACGCGTCGCGGTGCTGACGATCAATCGCCCCGATAAATTGAACGCGCTCAATCAGAAGGTGCACGCCGAAGGCGTCGCCGCACTCGACGAACTGCGCCGCGATGGCGGCACACGTGTTGTAGTCATCACGGGCTCAGGCGAAAAGGCGTTCATTGCCGGTGCCGATATTAGTGAATTCGCGGGGCAGACGCCGGTGACGCAGCGAGACCTTTTTCATGAGCGGACGTTCTTCAATTCGATCGACACTTTTCCGAAACCGATCATTGCGATGATCAACGGATTTTGTCTCGGCGGAGGGAATGAGCTTGCACTCGCCTGCGACATACGCGTATGCAGCGAAAATTCCCGCTTTTCGCAGCCGGAAATAAATTTAGGTATTATGTGCGGCGGCGGCGGATCGCAGCGGCTGGCCAATCTGATCGGCGAAGGCCGGGCAATGGAAATGCTTCTAACGGGCGATATGATCGACGCGGCGACGGCACTCAGATTCGGACTCGTCAACCACGTTCATCCTTCGGCCGAACTGGAATCGAAAACAATGGAGCTTGCCGAAAAGATAGCTGAGAAGGCGCCGATCGCGCTTCAGTTGTCGAAAGAAGCGGTCAAATTCGCGTCGCGCTCCAATCTCGACGAAGGGCTTCGGCGTGAGGTCGACCTCTTCGCTATTTGTTTTTCGACGGAAGACAAGCAGGAAGGCGTTTCGGCCTTTCTTGAAAAACGTAAGCCTGTTTTCAAGGGCAAATAACGCTCGACGGCACCTTGGTTACAAGCGTCTGCCTTGACGCTCGCGGGTTATTTCGATAAATTCAAAATTCTCACTCCATCGCGTTAGAAACGGATCTGAGAACGGGGGTCGTAGCTCAGCTGGGAGAGCGCTGCAATGGCATTGCAGAGGTCAGGGGTTCGATCCCCCTCGACTCCACCAATTTTCTTCGATCCATCGGGCGGCCCTTTCGGGATGCCCTTTTTTTGGCGGAAAATTCGGATATGATCCGCAAAATAATGTATTCTTAGCAAACCGAAGTAGCGCACGATCGAACATCCGGGAATGGAAAAAAGGGAAAAGCTTGTAGATCTGTTCGGCGAAAGGCCGTTTGAGACGCTCGTAACAGAGATACGGGATTTTGCCATTTTTCATATCGACCGAACGGCCAGGATCGTTAGCTGGAACGAGGGCGCATTTCGCATCACCGGATTTACCGAAAAGGAAATGATCGGTGCTTCGTTCTCTGACATCTTCACTCCTGAAGATCGGGTAGCCAACGTCCCCGAAAAAGAGCTGGTAAATGCCGAACGAGACGGCCGCGCCGAGGACCGCCGGTGGCACCTGCGAAAAGACGGATCGCGTTTTTTTGCTGACGGTGTGACAACCGCGCTCCGCGATGCCGGCGGCCGCCTTCTCGGATTCGCAAAGATCGCCCGCGACGAAACACACATAAAGCTTACTGAAGATGCTCTCGTCGAATCCACGCGCCGCATTTCGAACGTGCTGGAAAGCATTAGCGACGCCTTTTACATTCTCGACCCGGATTGGAAATTTACATACATCAATCGCCAGGCTGAATTGCTGCTCGAACGCGAAACGGCCGAATTGATCGGCAAAACCGTCTGGAACGAGTTTCCCGAGGCTGTTGAATCTGCCTTTTTCCACCAGTTTCATCGTGCGACGTCTGAGCATGTAACCGTTACTTTCGAGGAATATTACCAACCGCTGCAGAGTTGGTTCGAAGTACGTGCCTACCCATCGACGGATGGACTGTCGGTCTATTTCAGAAACATCAGCGACCGTAAGCAGATCGAGGCTTCGCGTCTCGAACGTTCGCGGATCGACGCGCTTGTGACGGGTGTTGCGAGTGCCCTGGTCCAAAATGAACCGCTCGGCGCTCTGCTATATCAATGCGTGGAACTACTTGTCGAAAATCCGGACGTTGCGTTCGCTCGAATCTGGACCTACAACCGGCCGGAAGAAATGCTCGAGCTTGTCGCGAGTGCCGGCCTCTACACGCATCTCGATGGGCCGCATTCTCGCGTACCGCTGGGGAAATACAAGATCGGAGAGATCGCCGCGGAGCGGGTGCCGCATAAGACAAACGACGTGCCAAACGATCCGCGCGTCAGCGATAAGGCATGGGCGATCCGAGAAGGCATGCGTTCATTCGCAGGCTACCCGCTGGTGGTCGGCGAGCGGCTGGTCGGAGTTATTGCCGTATTCGGCAAGATCGAAATGTCCCGCGCAACGATTGATACTCTTGCGTCGGTGTCCAACGCGATCGCCGGAGCGATCGACCGAAAGCAGATCGAAGAATCGCTGCTTCAAAGCGAGCAGCAGTATCGCATAGTCGCGGAAACGGCCCATGATGCGATCATCAGTATCGACGAGAGCAGCACGATCCTTTTCATCAACCGATCGTGCGAACGTATCTTTGGATACACCCCCGAAGAATTGATCGGTCAGAAATTGACGATTCTGATGCCCGAATCGTTTCGTCCTGCTCATCTGGCCGGGCTCGACCGATACCTCGAAACAGGTATTCGACATCTTCAGTGGGATCATGTCGAGATCCGCGGAAGGCATCGCGACGGGCACGAGTTTCCGATCGAGCTTTCCTTCGGCGAATTTCGCACGCCCAATCGACACGAGTTCATCGGTATAGCACGCGACATCAGCAACCGTGCCCGCGCCGAAGCTCTTGTGCGCGAATCCGAAGAAAAATTTTCTACATTGGCAGAAGCGGTTCCGCAGTTGGTCTGGATGGCAGACGTCGACGGCTCGATCTTCTGGTATAACCAGAACTGGTACAGATACACGGGCACACGACCTGAAGATATGGCGGGCTGGGGATGGGAATCGGTCCACGATCCTCAGATGCTTCCTCTGGTAAAGGAACGCTGGATAGCATCGATCGAGTCCGGCGAACCATTCGAGATGGAGTTTCCGCTCCGCGGCGCCGACGGACAGCTCCGCTGGTTTCTCACCCGCGTAAATCCTTTCCGCGGCACCGACGGAAAGATCGTTAGATGGTTCGGCACGAATACCGATGTCGACGAGCAGCGGCGGCTTGACCAGCGAAACCGTTTTGTCATCGCGATCGATGAAGCGGTCCGGCCGCTTACTAGTCCCGAAGAGATCACCCTTACGCTTGCGCGCCTGCTAGGCGAACATATCGGCGCCGACCGCTGCGCATACGCTCACGTCGAAGCGGACGAGGACCATTTCTATATACCGGGCGATTATACCCGCGGAGATACGCCCTCGATCGTTGGACGCTACAGCATGTCGCAGTTCGGCCAGGTTGTTTTGCGATTGATGCGTGAGAACAAGCCCTATGTCGTCGACGATGTAGATCACGATCCTCAAGTAACCGAAGAGGACCTTGCCGCCTACCGGCTGACTGGAATTAAAGCAGTGATCTGCGTCCCGCTGCATAAAAACGGAAAATTCTCGGCGTGCATGGCGGTCCATCAAAGAGTACCGCGGCACTGGCGTTCGTCCGAGGTTGAACTGGTTACCTTCGTTGCTAACCGTTTTTGGGAAGCGATCGAGCGGGCCCGCATACTCAAGAGCCTCGAGCTTGCACTTGCAAGCGAAAAGGACGCTCGTCAGGCTGCCGAATCCGCGAACCGCGTGAAGGACGAATTCCTTGCAACCGTTTCGCACGAGCTACGCACTCCTCTGAATGCGATTCTCGGCTGGTCTAGCATGCTTAACAAGGGAAGCCTTTCAGCGGATGATACAAAGCGCGCTCTTCAGACGGTCGAACGCAACGCCCGCTCGCAGGCAAAACTGATCGACGATCTGCTCGACATTTCGCGCATAATCACCGGCAAGCTGCGGCTCGAGATAGATACCTTCGACCTGTCCTCAGTAATCGATGCCGCCATCGACGCGGTGCAACCCGCAGCCGACGCGACCAAGATTCAGCTGCATAAATCCCTCGACAGCGGGATCGGCCCGATCTCCGGAGATGCCGCCCGGCTGCAGCAGGTCATCTGGAATCTCTTGTCGAACGCCGTTAAATTCACGCCGAAAGGCGGACGCATTGAGGTCCGAACGCAGTGCGCCGACTCACACGTCGAGATCGCCGTGGCCGACAACGGAAAAGGCATTGAACCCGAATTTTTGCCGTTCGTGTTCGATAGGTTCAGACAGGAAGACCAATCGCGGACGCGTCGCCAGGGTGGTCTGGGCCTCGGCCTCTCGATCGTTCGCCAGCTGGTGGAAATGCACGGCGGCGTAGTGACCGTTACGAGTGCCGGACTTGACGAGGGAACAACATTTATCGTCAAACTTCCACGAATGGCGGCACTTCATCCGGCATCGATCGAGCCCTCGGAAACTAAGAAATCGGGATTTGCCGAAGACACCGAACCTGACTGCGCGCCTGAGCTCACGGATCTCCGGGTGCTTGTCGTGGACGACGAACAGGACTCGCTAGATCTGGTTAGAAAGATACTCGAGCAATGCGGCGCTGTCGCGCAGACCACGACATCCGCTGCCGGTGCTCTTGCACATCTTGCGCAAGGAGCTTTCGACGTTCTTGTAAGCGACATAGGAATGCCCGACGAGGACGGCTATTCGCTGATCCGGCGGATCCGCTCGATGCCGCGTGATCGCGGCGGACAAATACCCGCGATCGCTCTTACAGCGTATGCCCGCGTCGAAGATCGGCTACAGGCTCTTGCATCCGGCTTTCAGGGTTACCTTGCAAAACCGGTCGAGCCGGCAGAGCTCGCCGCCGCGATCTCCAGCGTCGCGGTGCAAACCGATCGCGAATCCGAAACATGAATTTTCCTCGTGCCTCGGGCATTCTTCTCCACCTGACCTCGCTGCCGGGCGAGTTTGGCATCGGCGACTTTGGTCGGCATGCGTTCGAATTTGTCGATTTCCTGGTCGAATCAAAACAAACGTATTGGCAGATCTTGCCGCTCGGGCCGACAGGCTATGGCGATTCGCCTTATCAGTGTTTTTCGGCGTTCGCCGGGAACACGTTTTTGATCTCGCCGGAGAAGTTAGTAGAGGACGGTTCGTTGACCCAGGAGCAGATCGAAGACCGCCCACAGTTTGCCGAGGGTCGCGCCGATTACGGCGGCGTTTACGTATGGAAGAACAAAATTCTATCTGCTGCCTTTAAAGCGTTTGACGCCGGGGCGAGCATCGACCTTCGCGTACATTTCGAAAACTTTGCGCAAGAAAACGGCTGGTGGCTCGACGATTACGCGCTTTATAAAGCGATCAAATGGTCGCAGGGACACCGTGCCTGGTACGAATGGGACGAGCCGCTCAAGCTTCGCGAGCCCGGAGCGATCGCGATGATCGTGGAATCGCTCGACCGCGAAATACGGGCCGAAAAATTCTATCAGTTTCTTTTTTCAAAACAGTGGGCAGAGATAAAGGAATACGCCAATCGCGGCGGCGTCAAGATCGCCGGCGATGTACCTATATTTATCGCACGCGATTCGGCTGACGTATGGTGCAACCGGGACAAATTCAAGCTAAACGCTGACGGCTCACCCACGGTCGTCTCAGGCGTTCCGCCCGATTATTTTTCAACGACCGGACAACTTTGGGGCAATCCGATCTACGACTGGGAGGCGATGCGTTCAGATGGTTTCGGCTGGTGGATCGCCCGCATCAAACATGCCCTAACCACCGTTGACATAGTCCGCATCGACCATTTTCGCGGGTTCGGCGCTTCGTGGGAAGTTCCCGGGACGGACAAAACGGCCGAGCATGGCCGTTGGGTCGATGCACCGGGTATGGAACTTTTCACGACGCTAAGAAACGAACTAGGTGAGCTTCCCTTTTGGGCCGAGGATCTCGGCGTGATCACGCCAGATGTCGAGCAGCTTCGCGATTCGTTCGGCCTGCCGGGCATGCGCATTCTGCAGTACGCTTTCGGGGGCGATTCGAAAAATCATGACCTGCCGCATAACTATATAAAAAACTGCATTGCCTACACCGGCACCCATGATAACGACACTACGGTCGGCTGGTTCCATTCGCACGCCGGTGCCGGCTCGACCCGCGACGAAGGCGAAATAGGCCGCGAACACAATTTCTGTCTCACGTACCTAAACACCGACGGCCGCGAAATAAACTGGGACTTTATCCGCGCCGTTTGGGCGTCGGTCGCCGACACTGCTGTCGTCCCGATGCAGGACATACTCGGCCTCGGCAACGAAGGTCGAATGAACCTGCCGGCGTCAAGTTCCGGCAACTGGTACTGGCGGTTCAAAGCCGGGGACGTTTCACCGGAGATCATCGCCCGGTTGAAGAAACTGACAGCGCTTTATGGACGCGAAGCGATTCCGGCTCGGGATTAGCGAGGACACCGCGGTACTCAGCCTGAAGAAATGAACGAAGCTATTCCGACGCTCTCGGTTTCGAATATTCAAAAGACCATTATTCGGATAACTGCAAACTAAAGTTGAAACTGAAAATTATCACCTTTTAGTTATCACTTGTTAGGTTATTCCGGGAGAGCAATCGATAAAAACCTGATGAAACCAAAGAGCCTCAAATGTCGTCAATCCCGTCTCCGATTTATATTTTTGGTTTTGCTTTTAGCTCCTGCAGCCTTTGCCCAAACCGTTGCTCCGGGCGGGCCCGGGAAAGACGCCTACTGGTCGACCGCCGGCAAACAGGCGATCGGCACGTCCGCATCGCTCGAGTCAAAAGTCTGGTTCACGCTTGCTCAGGGAGTGATGACAGAAGTCTATTATCCGAACGTCACCGTCGCCAATGTACAGACGCTGCAGTTTGTCGTCGTTGATCCGAAAACCAAAAAGGTCGAAACAGAAAAGGACGATGCCGATCACGCGGTAAAAGTACTTCGACCGGATTCGCTCAGTTTTCAGCAGATCAATACTTCGAGATCGGGCGATTGGACCATCACGAAGTCATACACGTCCGACACACAGTCAAATTCGATACTCATTGATGTCCGGTTCGAATCCAAAAATCCTGCTCTAAATCTTTACGTCTATTTTGACCCTTCGATCGCGAACACGGGATTGCATGACACCGCGATCGCATACAAAAACGCGTTGGTCGCTATGGAAGCGGACAAATCAGTCGCCCTCACGTTCACGAGCAAAATCGATGAGAAGACGAGCGGTTTCGCCGGAACCTCTGACGGCCTCGACCAGATCAAGGAGTTCGGTTCAATAGTCAAACAATACCAAAAAGCCGCGGACGGGAACGTCGTTCAAATGGCTAGGATACTGCAGCCGAAGCGGTTCACCGCCGTCATGACTTTCGCACAGGCAGAAAAGGTCTTTAAAGGCTTGGCAAAGATCCCAACTGACATCGTTGCTCTCCTGGATGCCGACCGTGCCCGCAAAAAAGGTTTTGCGAAATGTCAGGCGGAATACGACAATGAATGGGCCGATTACGTGACGACCCTGCCGCAGGTGGACCCGAAATACCAAACACAGTTCAACATGGCCGCGATGGTTTTGAAGGCGCAGGAGGATAAGACGGTTCGCGGGGCGAATGTGGCTAGTTTGACGATTCCGTGGGGCGGCGGGGTCAACGCGAACGAGGACATTGGCGGCGGCTATCATCTTGTTTGGGCGCGTGATCTCTATCATGTTTTCACGGCTTATCTGGCGCTCGGTGACAAGCCGGCGGCGGAACGCGCGCTTGATTTTCTTTTTAACATTCAGCAGAAAGAGGACGGCAGCTTTCCGCAAAATTCGTGGCTCGACGGTAAACGCGGTTGGGGTTCGCTCCAGATGGATGAGGTTGGGTATCCGCTGATAATGGCTTGGCAGTTGGGGCGATTTGATAAACCTACGTACGAAAAACACGTAAAGCGTGCCGCCGACTTCATAGTCAAGAACGGTCCGAAAACTCCGCAAGAACGCTGGGAAGAAGAAGCTGGGTTTTCACCCTCGACGATCGCGGCCGAGATCGCCGGTTTGGTGTGCGCTGCCGAGATCGCTAAAAAGAACGGCGACGAAGCCTCAGCAACTATCTACCTCGCGACCGCCGACGACTGGGCCCGCAACATTGAGCGCATGACCGCCACAACGACCGGCCCATACGGCGACGGCAATTATTATCTGCGGATAACGCAAAACGCCAATCCAGACTCGGGCGACAAGATCGAACTCAACAACGGCGCCGGAACTGTCGACGAACGGACCGTCGTCGACGCCGGTTTCCTCGAGCTCGTCCGTCTCGGCATCAAGCCGGCGAACGATCCGTTGATCGAAAAATCGGTAAAAGTTATCGACTCTCAGATAATGGTTCGAACGCCCAACGGCGAGACGTTTTACCGTTATACAAAAGACGGCTACGGCGAGCAGCCCGATGGCCGTCGCTGGAATTTTGACGGCAAATACACCGGCCAAGGCCGTCCCTGGCCGTTGCTCACCGGCGAACGCGGGCAGTGGGAACTGGCAAAATGCCTGTCCGCGAAACAGGCGGAAACACGGCCGGTAGGAAGTGTGCCCACGTCCCCAAACACCGAATGCACCGCTTCCGCTTACGTACGCCTTGACGCCATGCTCGCGTTCGCCAACGAAGGAATGATGATCCCCGAGCAGGTGTGGGACAAAAAAGAAGTTCCGGCGAAGGTCGATTCACAATATGTTCCTCCGCTCAGATTTGGCGAGGGCACCGGCTCCGCCACGCCGCTTGCGTGGTCAATGGCGCAGTTCATCCGACTTGCGACGAACCTCAAAGCCGACCGCAACCTCGACACGCCGCAGATCGTCTATGACAGGTATGTGTTGGGCAAGCGGTAGGTAAGAGCCAGATTCGCTTACGCGTGAATGGCATGAGTTATGCGTTCACGCATGAAAGCGATGGTCCTGGAGAGTGTTAATATTAACCTAGGCCGTTTGCGACGCGGCTTTACGCCTAAAGGCATAACTCGTACCGGGACTCTTACGGGAAAATTCCGACTTCCGGTTTAGGATCGTCGTTGACGATCTCGCGCAGCGACAGGCCGCGTTTGGCGATCAGGATTATCCCGACCGCCGTCCAGAACAAAATTCTTCCCTTTCGAATTATCGCCAGCGTCACGCCGATCGTTGCACCTATCGCGACGGTATTTGCGATGAACTGCGCTCCAGCTTCGTCGATGCCAATAAGAAAGGGAACGAGCTTAAAAATTATCGTCAGCAGGCGGCTGACCGATTCGAGAAGAAATGCCGTCATCAGACTCGCCGCGCCGTCCGCGATGCGGCCGAGCACGAGCAGAACCTCGCCGATGCCGATCACGTGGTATGCCGCTTCGAATAATACTATCGGCACAAATCTACGCGGATATCTTCGATAAAAAGCGTATATGAGATTTTCGAAAAGCCGCACCTGCAAGCGGCCATGTTCGAGAAGTCGTCGTCCGAATCCGCGGCGGTAAAGCCATTCGCACGTCTCGCTCGCGAAGTGCCATTGACGCACGACTAGCAAAAGCAGGAAAGCAAAGGTCACGAATATGGCGCCGATAAGCATGTCGATCGTCCAGACCCAAAAAGGTTCGAGATCGAAGCTTCGAACAAAAACTAGAGCTCCGGCGATCAGAAATCCGCTGGTGACAAAGCTGTAAAAGAGATTTTCCGTTGCGACCGACGACAATCCGACGACGAGCGGTATCCGTTTTCGTACAGCGACCGCCTTCGACGTTCCGCTTATCAGTATGCCGAGCGGTATCATGCTGCTCAGAGCTTCGCCGATGATCACAGCCGGTATCGCATCGCGGAGCCGCAGTGCGTGAGGTTCGTATACTGAGAGCTGCCAGGCGGCCGCCCGCACGGTCATTCGCACGAAGTAGAGGGCTAGTATTGCGGCAAATCCGGCCCAGCCGAACCGCGCGATGCTGGCCGCTATTTCATGAACGCCAACCGAGTAAACGAAATACGCAAAAAGAGCAATGCCCGCGAAGGTGAACGCTATGCCCAAAACCTTTATGCGTTTGGTGTTTTTAGGAGAAATTTGTTGGAAACCGGGGTGAGTTTCGTCTGCGCGCGGTTCGGGATTCACTTCTTTGCCTTTGCCATCTGGCTTGATTAAAATGGTATTTTATCTAAACCCAAATAACAAAAGAGCGTAAAGGATTTACTTATGACCGCAGCAGCCACCGTACAAGAAGTTTCAAACTCCGGATTGACGGTCCTTTCCGAAGAAGAACAATTGTTCCGTGCGTCCGTCCGCGAATTCGCCGAGGGCGAGGTCCGCCCCAAGGTCGAGCAGATGGAGCATGCGTCCAAGCTCGACGCCGACCTTATCAAACAGTGTTTCGAGCTCGGCCTGATGGCGATCGAATCGCCCGAGGAATACGGCGGTGCCGGTTCGACCATCTTCAACGCGATCCTCGCCATCGAGGAACTCGCCCGCGTTGACGCATCGGTTTCGGTCTTCGTCGATGTGCACAACACGCTCGTGACAAACGCTTTTATGCGTTGGGCCAGCGACGAGCAGAAAAAGAAATATATGCCGCAGCTCGCCGAGGGAAGGGTCGGCGCCTACGCTCTTTCAGAGGCGGCTTCGGGTTCGGACGCTTTTGCCTTGAAAACCCGTGCGGTCGATAAAGGTGATTTCTTTGAGCTTACGGGACAAAAACTATGGATCACCAACGGCAACGAAGCGGAGATATTTGTGCTTTTCGCAACCATCGATCCGACCGCCGGTTATAAAGGCATCACGGCGTTTATCGTCGAAAAAGGCTTCGAAGGTTTCACTGTCGGCAAAAAGGAAGACAAGCTCGGCATCCGCGCCTCGTCCACGACCGAGCTGATACTGGACAATTGCAAAGTGCCTAAGGAAAACGTGCTTGGCGAGGTCGGCAAAGGCTATAAGGTCTCGATCGAGACTCTTAACGAAGGCCGCATCGGTATCGGCGCGCAGATGCTCGGCATCGCCCAGGGCGCTTACGAGGCCGCTCTGAAATACACTCAGGAACGCGAACAGTTCGGTCAGACGATCGGCAGTTTCCAAGCCGTCCAATTCCAGCTTGCGGAGATGGCGGTCGAGATCGAGGCAACACGCCTGCTCGTCTACAACGCCGCCCGCCTGAAAGACGCCCGCAAGCCGTTCCTTAAAGAATCCGCGATGGCAAAGCTCTTTTCTTCACGCTGCGCCGAAAAAGTCTCATCGAAAGCCATCGAACTATTCGGCGGCTACGGCTATGTCAAAGATTATCCAGTCGAAAAATTCTGGCGCGATTCAAAGATCGGCTCTATCTACGAAGGCACGTCGAACATGCAGCTTCAAACCATCGCAAAACTGATAACGGCCGGAAAATGACTCGATGACTGCCGAAGAGATAACTAGATACCTCACCGAGCTGAACGATGAACTCCGTTCGGCGAACATCAAAGGCGAGGTCACGATCTATGGCGGAGCGGTCATGTGTCTCGTCTACGACGCCCGGCCCGCTACCAAAGACGTCGATGCGATTTTCAGGCCGTCGAGCGAAATTCGAGCTCTCATTCAGCGAATAGCGGAACGGAACGGCCTGCCGCCCGACTGGCTCAATGACGGGTTAAAAGGTTACCTTGTTTCACATCCGCAGCGAATATTGCTTGACCTTTCCAATTTGAAGGTTTTCGTGCCGGAACCTGATTACATGCTTGCGATGAAGGCACTATCGGCTCGTGCGGACACGTTCGACCAGACCGATGTGAGAATTTTGATCGATGTGCTCGGGCTGACGGTGCCGGCTGAAGTTTTCGCAATACTCGAAAAGTATTATCCGCGTCAGCAGATAAAGCCCGCGACACAGTACTTTATCGAAGAGATTTTCGGGAAATGATCACCTTGCGCGAGACGAAAGAGCTTATAGACACAGACCCCGCTAACTGGTCTCTGTACTTGATGAACTTCGTAGATGACTTTCGACGCATCGGTGATCGGAGCGCGCTGGTCGACCCATTCGACGTAAAGGACGACCGAGCAGGCGCCTTGCTTGCATCGACCGCGGAATCACTATGCGATGAAATGAATCTGCCCCCCCCGGAATGGCTTTCGGAAGTGCCCGCTGCGGTTCAGCCTTATTTCGTTTCGGGCCTTGAGAATTTAAAAGCTATAAGTCTCGTCGAAAGCCCGCTGCGGTTTCGCGTTCGAAAGATATTTGTGCTGGAGAACTTCCTAAATCGTGCCTGACATAATGATTCGCCAGGCTATCGTCGAGGATGCGACCATTCTTACCGATCTTGCCTACCAAACATTCTGGGACGCCTTCGCCCATCATCCGAAAAACGCGCCTGACGATCTCAATCACTACATGCGTCAGGCGTTCACCATCGAGCAGCTGACAGAGGAACTCGTCGATTCTAAAAACTCGTTCCTTATCGCCGAGATCGAGGGCGAACTTGCCGGTTATTCCAAAATCGTTTTCGGCAATATCGAGGCGGGCGTTACCGCCGAAAAACCGGTCGAGCTTTCAAGGCTCTATTCGCACCAAAAATTCCTCGGTCAGGGTGTCGGGCAAACCTTGATGGACGCCTGCATCGAACGTCCCCGCGACGCCGGCTGCGACGTCATGTGGCTCGGCGTATGGGAATATAACCCGCGGGCCCAGGCGTTCTACAAAAAGAATGGCTTTCGCGAGGTGGGTAAACACATCTTTCAACTCGGCAAAGACCCGCAGACGGACCTGCTTATGCAGCGGGAGATCTAAGGAACAACCGCGTCTCACGGTAGAAACACCCTTGCCTAACTGCCGTAGATGAATTATTGTTTCATCTATGCGAAGCGTCAAGAATCCGCCTAATCCTTACCAGAAATACTCCGCCCAATACGTTGGTGAGCCGCCGCCCACTAAGCTTGAAGTCTTCGAGGAAACGGCTACGCGCAAGATGATCACGAAGGCATATGCGTCCGATTGGGAAGGCGGCTGGCGGTTCACGGTCAATTGCTATCGCGGGTGCGTTCACGGCTGCACCTATTGTTTTGCAAGGCGTTATCACGAATTTCTCGGTTACGGTGCCGGAACCGATTTTGAAACCAAGATCGTGGTCAAAACGAATGCACCGCAGATATTACGTGAAGAACTTAAGAAAACACGCGTTAAGATGCCGCACATCGATTTTTCTTTCGCGACCGATCCGTATCTGCCTCTTGAAGCTAGCTACGAGTTGACGCGAGGTTGCCTGGAAGTCTGTGCGGAATTCGGTATTAAGGTTGGCGTAATTACAAAGAGCCCACTTGTAACGCGCGACATCGACATTTTGAAAAAATTAAAGGATGTCTGGGTATATTTTTCGCTGCCTTTTTTGACCAAGGAGAAATCGAACCCATTCGAACCGTATACCCCCGTCCCGGACGCCCGTTTTCGAGCGATGGAAACGCTATCAAACGCCGGCATCCGGACCGGCATCGCCGTTGCACCTGTCATTCCCGGTTATAACGAATCCGACATTCCGGGCTTGCTCAAGCGTGCCAAAGACGCCGGTGCGACGCGGGCATTTATGTCGATGCTGCATCTCGACAGCGATTCGATAGAAGAATATTTCGTCGAAAAAATGCACGAACGGCTGCCTCCGACACGCGTCACCAAGATCATCAACACGATCGGCCGGGAGCGCGGCGGTAAACTCCAGCACGCGTCCTTCGCCGAGCGTGACAAAGGCAAAACCGAGCAATGGGAAGTGACAAAGAAGCTCTTTCAATTCCACGCTCGCAGGCTCGGGTTCAATGTTAAGGAAGCGATGAACGAATCAGTGGAACTTCCCAGCGCAGACATTCCGCAGGCCTCTCAGCCGAGCCTGTTCTAGCAGCTCTTGGCACAACCCAGGAGTAGCGACGGGATTCTTTGACTATAATACGAACCCAGTCCGTACCGCTCCGGCTCCGGCTCTGCGATAATTCGAATTATGCAAAATCGTATTGAAGTCTTTCGTCAGATGCTCGAAACGGATCCCGAAAACACGATGGTGATGTTCGGGCTCGCCAAGGAATACGAAAAGCTCGGACAGTACGACGAGATCATCAAGATCCTCGAAACATACCTGGCCAAAGCGGACGACGAAGGCAACGCTTACGGCATTCTCGCCAAAGCCTACGATCGCTCCGGCATTCGCGAAAAAGCCATCGAAACCTACAAAAAAGGCATCGACGTCTCAATGGCCCACGGCCACCCGTCGATGGCGAACGAATACAAAATGACCCTCGATCTGGATTTCGAGGATTAGGGTGCCGCGCACGCTGCGACGATCGCTTTTTTAATGCGTACAGGTTTATCCGGCCTTTCCTCGGCGACCTGCATTTTATTGATCGTATCGACAACATCCATGCCCTTGGTCACGCGGCCGAACGCAGCAAATTTCCCGTCCAGATACGGAGCCGCCGCAAGCAGAATAAAGAAATTTGTAGTCGCGGTATTGGCGTCGTCACCGCGGGCCATTGAGACGATACCGCGTTGATGCAGTATCTTGTTCGGTTCATCGGGGACGGTTCGCCGCGCTCGCAAACCGATCTCGCGTGTAACTTTAGCCTCGCGTGTATATAGGTCACCGCCCTGTATAACGAAGTCCGGCACAACGCGGCTGAAAGTCGTCGTGTCGAACATGCCGGTTGACGCGAGATTCAAAAAGTTACGCACCGATTCGCGTGCACTTTCGGGAAACAGTTCGATGTCTATGCGTCCCTTTTCCGTATCGAGCGTGACGCACTGCGCGGCCATCGTTTTCACATCAGCGCGATCGAATGGCTCGGCGGCCAGCGGCGCTCGTGTGGGTTCGGGACGCACGTTCGTCTTGGCTGGCGTTCTGACGGCAGGCGTTTGCGCGTTCAGCGTGCCGAAGGCCGATAAAATCAAAAGAAACGCGGCAAACAAAATTCTCATAAGCAATGCGTCGTCGAACCTCTTTAGCAAGTATTCGGCGAATCAGCCGCGAAGGGACGCGAACTGCACGAATAAACACGAAAGAATCGACTTAGACCTTCGCCTGTTTTGATGCCATTTTCGCGGAAAGCGATTATTATGTAAAGTGATCGAAAACCTCTGTATACGCATTAACGAACACATGAACAAATTAATAATCTCGCCTGTTCTTTTACTTTTTCTCGCACTCTCGAGCTTCGCTCAACGTGATCTCGGCGTTCGACCAACGGACACCGGCGGCCCGCTGATTTTCGAGCAGGCGGCATACGACGTGCAGTCTTACGATGTCACGTTGAACGTCGACCCGAAAACCAAATCGATCACGGGTACGACCGTTATGACCGCAAGAACGGTGATCCCGACGAACGTCATCGCGCTCGACCTCGACACCGTTTATAACATCACGAAGGTGGCGGACGGTTCGGGTCGCGATCTGAAATATGAGCGCCGCGGCGGACGCATGTTCGTTTACTTTCCGGCGACGAAACAAGACGGCGACGAGATCAAAACGATTATTTCGTATGCCGGAACACCGCGTGAAGCGCCGCGTCCGCCATGGATAGGCGGGTTCATGTGGAAGAAAACCGCCGACGGCTCCGATTGGATATCGGTCGCACTGCAAAACGACGGCGCCGATCTCTTGTTTCCCTGTAAGGATCACCCGTCTGACAAAGCAGCGGTCGCATCTATGCACATCACCGTACCGCAGCCGCTGATGGCGGTGGGCCCGGGAAAGTTGGTCAGCTCTAAGAAAAATTCCGACGGGACCGCGACCTATAACTGGCTGATGACAAATCCCATCAGCAATTACTCGATCGTATTCAACGCCGCGCCGTACAAGGTCATTCAGGACAGCTACAAGAGTATTTCCGGTGATAAACTCCCGATCTTTTTCTATGTTCTGCCCGAGGATTTTGAAAAAGGCCCGAGCCTGATCGCCCAACAGAAAAAGTATCTCGCATATTACGAAAAATACCTCGGGCCGTATCCGTTTCGCTCGCAGAAGGTCGGTATTGTCGAGACGCCGCATCTCGGTATGGAGCACTCCACGGCGATCGCTTATGGAAATAACTTCAAGTATGACAAGGACGGCACGGATTGGCTTTTGCTTCACGAATTCGGTCATGAGTACTGGGCCAACCTTGTCACGGCCAGCGACTGGCGCGATTTCTGGTTACACGAAGGTTTCCAGTCGTTCATGGACACGCTCTACCAAGAAGAGCTGCACGGACAGGATGCGTATCTGAAAGCGATGCAGGCGCGCGTGAAAGGCTTGCGAAATATGCAGCCGGTCGCACCGCGTGAACCCAAGATCGCCTATCAGGTGTATATGGCCGAACCCGATTATTTGAAATCGGACGGCGACATCTACGGCAAAGGCGCGCTTGTCCTCAACACGCTGCGTTACCTTATCGGCGACAAGGCGTTCTTCAGCGCATTGCATCACATGGCGTACCCGACCAAGCAAATGGAAACCTACACTGACGGCCGCCAGGAACGCCTCGTCAACACCGACGATTTTCTCAACATTGCTGAGCAGGAATCCGGAATGAAGCTCGACTGGTTTTTCGAATTGTATTTGCGTCAGCCGAAGCTGCCGAGACTTGTCAGCGAAGTAAACGGAAATACGTTGAGTCTGCACTGGGAAACACCAAACAATATGCCATTCCCAATGCCGGTTGATGTTGAGGTAGATGGCAAAACGCGACGAGTCGACATGAAAGACGGCAAAGGAAGTGTAAATTTCACCGGAACTGAGCCGGTGATCGACCCAAAAGGATGGGTTCTAAAATCCCAATGAATGGGCACGACTAAAACACATCGCCTACGGACTTTTTGGGTACCTTCGTAGGTCGTCAAACACGGCGATTTGGCAGAATCGATTGATGTTGCAAATCGGAGCTTGCCGCCGACAGTAGGAAGCTAACACTCTGCTATAATACTGGCATGAACGAGGTAATTTTTCTTTTTGAAGAAGCTGTCGAAGGCGGCTACATTGCCAGAGCTCTTGGCGAATCCATATTCACGGAGGGAGACATCTCGACGATCTCAGAGCCAACATTCGCGAGGCGGTCGACTGCCATTTCGAATCTTCGGACAAACCCAAAATGATCCGCCGGCATTTCGTCAGCGAAGAAGTCATTGCGGCATGAGACTCCCTCGTGATATTTCGGGCGCCGATCTGGTCAGGGCTCTGAGGTCGCTAAATTACGAGACCACCCGCCAAACTGGAAGCCATATTCGGTTGACCACCTTCGACAACGGCCAGCACCACGTTACGATCCCAAATCACGAGCCGCTCCGAATCGGCACGTCGCCTCGATACTTGACGACGTGGCCACCCATTTTTCACTTGGTCGCGATGAATTGATGATTCGCCTAAGTCTTTGACGTGGGCAATACTGAAGTACGCATGTTGTATCGAGGGTCCAGCCTTGGCTTACGTCAGGCTTCCGCCTGTGGGGCGAACATCGGTGACGCTGCCGACCCGGACGCTCCTGCGGCTCGCTCAACGCGGAACCGCCCGCCGGTTTCCTTCCCGACGCCGCAGCGACGGGATTTTTCGGATAAACCGTCGATCGAAGTGCAAGTGTTCATTTTTTGTCATTTTTCGCCGTTTTCTGCACTCTACCGCCGTGTCATCTGCGTTATGCGAAGCTCCCGCGTCGAAACCGGTCGGTTTTGCCCGCTAAATACCCGTTAATTCTCGCTCACCGGCAAATTTCAGACACCGTTCTGGAGCGGCTACCGCGCCCGGGACACACGGTTGTTCCGGCGTAACGGAGACTGGGCCCATAGCAAGCAAGTGCGAAACAGGCAAATGCGTCTCTCGCCCCTAATTTGTGCGGCTTCCGCATGCCCAAAATTGCCCGAAATCGCCTTATTTGCTATCTTAAGAAGCTACGCGCGTTAGTGAATTCATCGATTGAAACAGGACTAGATCACATGGCGATTGCACCCGAAGAACTGGATA
>JBBSGG010000016.1:0-53734 GCA_038254305.1 Pyrinomonadales bacterium | reverse complement strand
TGTCGACGCAAACGGTGAGGTCGTCATTCCGATCAATGCCAAACTTCATCCGCGAAATCCGAAGATGTTTGCCGTTACAGTCGAAAAACCGGGCGGCGTCGTGGTTTCAGATCGCGCAAAGATAGCAGCCATCGGCCAGGTCGGGAAGACTGAAACCTAACCCACCGTTGATACGTACTCTATTGAACCCCGACGGTTATCCAATGCTCCGGGTGAGACAGGCCCGCTTTCGGCTAATCGCTCTTGTCACTATAAATTTTTTGCTTTCTAAGGAGTTTTCGATGCGAATCAAGAAACTGACTTTCTTGTTACTTGCGCTGTCGTTCGTCTTTTCGACGAACTCTTTTGCGCAGAGCGACCGGCTTCCGCCTGTTAAATTTACTCAATACACCCTGAAGAACGGCCTTAAAGTCATTCTTCATCCTGACAATTCGACGCCCATCGTTGCGGTAAACGTCTGGTACCACGTCGGTTCCAAGAACGAAACGCCCGGCCGCACCGGTTTTGCCCATCTGTTCGAACACATGATGTTTCAGGGCTCGAAGAACTACGGCGACGGATACCTCGGCGCGATGGAAGAGGCCGGCGCCAACGTCAATGGAACGACTAATGAAGATCGCACCTATTACTATGAGGTCGTCCCGTCAAACTTCCTGGAACGCGCTCTTTATCTCGAATCCGACCGCATGGGCGGACTGCTCGACGCGATGTCGCAGGAAAAGCTTGATAACCAGCGCGACGTCGTAAAGAACGAGCGCCGCCAGCGCGTCGATAACCAGCCCTACGGAACCGAAGGCGAAAAGATCGGCGAGATCATGTACCCGAAAGGCCATCCGTATAACTGGTCGGTTATCGGTTCGATGGAAGATCTGAGCGCGGCGTCGCTCGACGACGTGAAATCGTTCTTCCGTACCTATTACGTTCCGAACAATGCTGTTCTCGTCGTTGCCGGACAGTATGATGAAAAACAGGCGAAGCAATGGATCGAAAAATACTTCGGACCGATCGCCAAGGGCGGTGACATCAACCGGCCCAATCCTCCGGAACCAAAGCTTGACCGCGAGATCCGCACCGTCGTCGAAGATGCCGTGCCGCTTCCGCGCTTGTCGATGGTATGGCACAGCGTTCCGCAGTACGCGCCTGATGAAGCTGCGCTAGACATTCTGAGCTCGATCCTCTCGAGCGGCCGCGGCTCGCGCCTCCAGAGCAACCTGGTCTACGGCAAGGAGATCGCACAAAACGTGTTCGCCAATGACAGCACCAGCGAGATCGCTGGCCTGTTCGCTATCACGGCTATTGCGAAACCGGGCAAGGCCTTGGACGAAAACGAAAAAGAGATCAACATGGAGATCGAGCGGATCAAGAAAGAACCGCCGACCGCCGATGAAATGGCTAGGGCGCTCAATGGCATTGAGGCCCAGACGATCTATCGCCTGCAGACCGTCCTCGGCAAGGGCGGACAGCTCAGCAACTTTGCCGGATATCGCGGAAAACCTGATTATTTTCAGGAGGATCTTGACCGGTATCGAAAAGTGACACCGGCCGACGTTCAGCGCGTCGCAAACACGTATCTCACGGCGAATCGTCTCGTCATAAGCTACGTTCCGCGCAAAGGTGCCGCCCCTGCAATGAATTCAGGCGTCAATAAGCCATCTTCGACGGCTACCAAAAAGCGTGACGACGCAATGCTCGCGGAACAGAAAGCACGGCTTCCGAAGCCGGGACCGGTGGCGAACTTTACGCTCCCCTCGATCGAAAAAACAAAACTGTCGAACGGCCTCAATGTCTGGATCGTGCGGCAGACGGAATTGCCCATCGTGTCGATGAACCTCGTTCTCAACACGGGCGGCACGCTAGACCCGGCCGACAGGTCCGGCGTTTCATCGTTCACAGCCTCAATGCTGACGCAAGGGACGAAGTCGCGTTCGGCAAACGACATCTCCAATCAACTTCAGGCGATCGGAGCATCGGTCAACGCCGGCTCGGGATGGGATTCGACGAACGTGAGCATGCAGACGCTGACAAAGAATCTCGACCAAGCTCTTGCGATCTTTGCTGATGTGGTCGAGAATCCCGCATTTCCGAGCTCGGAATTCGAAAGCTCGCGTCGCCGACTGCTCGGCGCTCTGTATCAGCGAAGGTCCAATCCAACCGCGGTTTCAGATATTGTCTACAACAAAGTGCTATACGGAAATCAAGCGTACGGCCGCCAGCTTACGGGCGACGAGCGCTCGGTTAAAGCATTTTCGCGTGAAGATCTGGCAAAGTTTTATGAGGCGAATTACGGCCCGAACGGAAATACGCTCATTGTAGTGGGCGACGTCAACACAAAGACGCTGATGCCCAAGCTTGAATCTGCTTTTGCCGGCTGGAAATCTGGAGCGGCCGCTAAGATGAGCGTTCCCGAATCCGCGATGATGGGCAAACCGGGTATCTATTTTGTGGACAAACCCGGGGCTGCGCAGTCATCGGTTTCTATCGGTCAGGTCGGCGTCGACCGCAGCAATCCCGATTACTACGCTCTGCAGGTGATGAACTCGATCCTCGGCGGCGGCGGGTCGGCCCGCTTGTTCATGAATCTTCGTGAAGATAAGGGCTACACCTACGGCGCCTACAGTCGGTTCACTTTTCGCCGCGGTGCGGGTCCGTTTGCCGCATCGGCCGAGATCCAGACTGGTTCAACCAGGGAATCGATCGTCGAGTTTATGAAGGAACTCAACGGCATTCGCGGCGCCAGACCGGTGTCACCCTCCGAGCTTGAAAACAATAAGCAGAGTCTGATACGCCGTTTCCCAAGCGGATTCGAAACGGTCGGACAGATCTCCGGCCAGCTCTCCAATCTGGTGGTTTACGGTTTGCCCGATTCGTATTTCAACGATTACATCGCGAACGTAAACCGTGTAACGGTCGAGGACGTGAATCGGGTCGCTAACAAGTATCTCGATCCGTCGAAGATGTCGATCGTCATCGTCGGCGACCGGAAGACCGTCGAACCGAGCTTGAAAGAACTTGGCTACCCGGTGACCATTCTCGACGCCGACGGTAATCCGATTACCGAATAGCCGTCAGTTCGACAATAAAAGGAAATAGCGTGGCACATCCGGCCACGCTTTTCTTTTGCAAACGCGTTCGAATTCCCCGCCAAACACCTTTTTTCGTATACTGAGATTCGTCGAGCATTTCGGGAAGAATTAATGACAGCAAAAAAACCGCTTTTTGACAAAAACAAGGCACGCGAGGCCATCGTCAGAGGACGTCGGGCGAGATGGTGGATCCGCAAAGGATCGAAGTCGCGAGGTTTCCATTACACCGATGCCGACGGAAAGCGGATAACGGACGAGACACATCTCGACCGCACCAAGGCGCTCGTGATCCCGCCGGCTTGGACGCACGTCCGCATTTCCCCTTTTCCCGGCAGCAGTATTCAAGCTGTCGGAATGGACACGACGGGCAGGATCCAATATCTCTACAATGCAAAATTCGCTGAAAAGCAGCAGCGTAAGAAATTCTCCAAGATAATCGAATTCGGCAAGATGCTTCCGCGGTTTCGTGATCGAACGAATGAGGACATTGCGCGCGATGGATTTCCCCGCGAAAAGGTACTAGCGGTCATGATGCGTTTGATCAACTCATTATACATCCGCGTCGGCACTGAAAAGAGCGCAAAGCATTACCGAACCTACGGGATTACGACGCTGCAGAACAAACATTTATGCATCGGACGGCGCGGCGAACTCGTTTTCGAATTTGTTGGCAAGCACCACATTAAGCATCGCAAGGTACTCGTCGACGAAGATCTCGCAGAGGTAATGGCGCAGCTAAAATCGCTCGGCGGCGCCAAAAAGCTCTTTCATTTTGTCGACGAGAACGGCAAGCCGCGACCGATAAAACCGGGGGACGTTAACGACTATATTAAGTCCGGGACCGATAAGGCATTTTCGTCGAAGGACTTTCGCACCTGGGGCGGCACGCTTCTCGGTGCGGTGCGCCTGGCGGAGATCGGAAAGACCGAGGACAAGCGCGAAGCAAAAAGTAATATTGTACGGGCGATGAAAAGCGTTGCTGAAGAGCTTGGCAACACGCCGGCGGTATGCCGCGGCTCCTATGTTCACCCGGCGGTCATATCGAAATACGAAGCAGGTATAACACTCGATGATTTTCGGACCCGCAAGGTGCGCCGTCGCATCAAACGCATCGAGGACGATCACGGGCCGGAAGAAAAGGCTTTGCTACGAATGCTTGAATAAAAAAAACGGCCCACGCGGGCCGCTTGTTTCGGCGATGGAATTTTGACTATTTCCGCATTAGCACTACCGGTGATTGTTCCGCCTCACGGATCGCCGCAAAAAATTCACGAACGCTTCCGTACTTATCGGCAGGCACTAGGGAACGGTTCATCGTCATCGACCGCGTAAACACGAGTTTCCCGTCCTTCGATTCATAACGTGTCGAATACGAGCCGAACTGCGTTTTCAGATTTATGGGCGAGGGCATTTCATCCACGATAAATCCGTTCGGCAAACTAAAGGTAGCTACTTCATTCATCGAATTTGAATCGAGCTCGATCGGCGTTTCGCGCTTCGCTTCGGTGAGTACGATCGAGTTGCGTCGTCCCACAACTACGGGCTTGAAAACCAGCAATCGGTTCTGCATGAGCTGGCCATATCTGGCTGCTGAAAATTCTACATCCAGATCAAAGCCGTTTTCGCTTTGCTTATCCTTGGGCGCAAAGCTTACGAGCTGTGCACCTGTGGCTCCGCGAGTGAGCCAGCCTTCGAGACTCTTTTTATAATCGACGGCCGAAAGAGCACGTAGTTCGCGGCGAAACACCGAAGAGGTCTGCCCGATCGACCGTTCTGTGATCTTTCCGGAGATATTCCCGTTTTCGTTTATGCTGACGTCGATCCTGCGATCGAGCAGATCAGCCTCCGGCGGTGAGATCGGCATTTTTATCAAGCCGCCGTTGTCCCCGGCTATTATGAGTGCATTGCTCGCCTGCAGATAGTCAGGAAAGTCACCAACAGGCGTGTAAGGATCGGTCGCATCGAAGATCAGCAAACGGCCGAGTTTCGGATGATCGAAAACGGCTGACGACTTGGTCGAATCACCGACCTTGATCGCAATGATGCAGTGATTGAACTGCCGAGGTGATGCCCATTCGGCGCGTACAAATGTCGGGTCCCCGGAATAGATAGTTACCGGATAGGCGTCGATCTTCAGGCTTCTCAGCAGAGCGCGCATCAGATTCGCCTTATCCTTACAATCGCCGTAGCCGCGTCCAAGCACGACGTTGGACGGTCGCGGCACGTAGCCATTTCCATGGGCGACGCCAATGTCGATCGAAATATACTGGAGATTTTGCACGAAGGTTCCGATGGCGCGTATTTTGTCCATCTCGGTCGTGCTGCCCGCTGTAAGTTCACGTGCTTTTATCGCGATGCTGTCATCCACCACTACCTGTGGATCGTACAGCCGGGTGGCCCATCGCGAAACGTCCACCCAGTCGGCGAATGTACGGTTCATACCCTGATCGGCATTCGGCGGCGTATAGTTGACGACAATTCGCGGCGACAAATTCGCGACGCCGGGGCTCATCGGTTCGGGCCGGATCGGAGCAAGATTTCGCATTTCCCAGGTATAAGTCGAACCGTTTACCTGCGGCGCCACATTCGATGCATTGAATGTCAGGCTCGACGCCTTCCAGCCCTCGGGCAAGCTGAGCGAATATCGCGAGAGGATGGTGGGCATACGTTCCTGGAAGCTCCACGAATCCTGGTAGAAAAGCGGCGTATCTTCCGATGTAACGGTGTAGCCGAAAACCTGACCCACCATGATCTCGTCGGATGCATCGATGATCTTTACGCGTCCTTCGTTATAGACGTCGTCCTGATCCGCGATGACATCCAGGATCGTTTTCTTGTCATAAGTCTTCACTGTCCCGTCTGCTCGGATCAGCCACGCCTGCATATCGCGGACCTTGCCTGCACTGACCAGATAAAAACAACTGGCGATCGCCAGTCTGCGGCCTTCTCGGGTGAGCAGCTTTGCCGCATAATTTTCGACGGTTACAAGCTTTCCGTCGGAACCTAGAGTCACTTGCTGCTCGCTGTGAAGCACGACTCCCGGAACATCTTTATCGTACGTGGGCACGGTCTGCGCGGCAGCCGCCTTGAGCCATTGCGGTGCCGGGTCGTCTGCGAACGCGGCGCTCGCATAGCACATAATGAGCAGGAGCAAAACGATCAAATTTCGTGGGTGCTTTATTTTTTCGGACATAACTTCATACTGCGCCGAACTTAAGTTCTTGGCCTTGATAAAAGGGCCGATTATTTCTGCTTGAGGGTGATGACGTGCGTGTCCGATTGATGAAATGCGTCGAAAAGGTTCTTGACCGGCTGGTAGGACGCGGACGGGAAAAGAAGTCGTCCTCCCCCGCCGAAATAGAAATCGCGTTTATAAAGCATTGCAGAATTTGCGCGATCGACCTTGACGTTAATGTTTAGCGAGCTGATCTTTTGCGGGTCGGCGACCTCGCCTGGAGCGTCGGCATTATCCAGTTCGAAATCCTTCGGATACGTGATCTCGATATTGTCGCTTTCCGACCACGGATATTGAAAATACACGTCGTACTTTCGCGTCGCTCCAGAAAACAAGGGCGTTGAGCCGTATTCGAAAAAGCCGGGCTGGAGAAACAGCCGTTTGCCCGTTCGCTGCGCATAATTCGGAACACGAACCTTGTAACTGTGAATCAGCGGTTTTACAGGATCGGTCGCGTTCTCGATCACCACGTCAGAGATCTCGGCACTGCTAACCTGCCGTTTGATATCGTCCTTTAGATCGGTCTCGCGCTTGTTTGCCGAATCTTCATATCCCTCGAGCTTTCTCGTCAGGCCGCTCTGGCCGGCGTATTCGATCTTCACAACGCCTTCGAGCGTTCCGTCGGGCAGTAGATTAAATTTTCCGGTTCTTTTCGCTATCGACACATTCTGGTCGGAAAGAGGCGTCTTTTGCCACAAGAAATTATCTTCACCGACTAGAAGGGCCCACGAATCTTCCTCGTACCATACAAGCATTCCGTACGGGAGCATCGGAACGCCGGGATTAAGAAACTTGTAATCCTCACCTACTTTTACCGCGATGGCCGCCGGATGTATGAGATCTTCGTTGGTCATTTCCGGAGTGAAGAACATCTCGCTACGGTTTCCGGTGTAAGCGATTCGGCTTTCCATTCCAAGAGCATTCGCTAAACTGCCGAAAAGCATATCGATGAGCCTGGCGTTCGCCGCCTTGTTCTTGATGACGTCGCTCATCGACTTTGCCTGCGGCAATTTCGCCCGCTGCTCATCCGTGATCGTAGTATCAAAGGAAGTATTATGGATCTGCGTCTGGCAGTATTCATAAAGCTTTCGGAGTCTATCTTCAGGACTGGAAGTTCCGGCTGTTATATCGGCGGCGAGTTTCTTGATATCTCCGCTCGATTTAGTCATCAACTTTGTCAAAGGCGCTCGTTCGGCGCTGACTGCTCCCCAGTAACGCCCGGGGCTGCTCGGATCTTTGATCGTGTATCCGATGGAAAACGGCCCGGCGCTGGTGAGCGAGAGCTGCGCTCCAGTCAAAAGCATCCACGGCCTGACCATGTTCTCCGGGGGCATCCGTGCTTCTTCCTTGAAGGCCGGGACGTTTGTACGCGTGGCGAGGTAAAAGCCGTTTTTATCCTTCGCAAACTTGGTATCGGTGAAGTTGTAGCTCTGATATTTAGGCTCGCGGGAATTATAAGGCTTGTAATAATAAGAAAGATTTTCCACGGGAATGTCGCGTTGGAATTGAAGCCGCATCCCCTTTGCACCGGCGTCATTGATCGCTTCCTTATATCTATACTCAACGATCACGCCGGGTTCGATATTGGGCACCGCAAACGATTTTGCCTTTATCTTTCGTCCGCCGGCCTTGATGATCTCGCGTTCAAATATATCGGTCTTCGCGATCTCCACGACCGTTCCATCCGCCTTTATGACCCGTGCCTGTAGGTCCTTGATCTTGAGGCCTTTCGTGAATGGAATATCGAATTTGCTAAACTTCTCGCGTCCCTTTTCGGTAAAGATCTTTACCCGCACATAGTGCCTTAGTGAAAGGTCCTCGTCGGCACTGTCGTCTATTCGAACTTCCCAAAAAAGGGCCTCGGCATCCGCGTCGGGATCAACAATAGGAGCTTTTAGTGCAAGATCCTGCGGCGTGATGGGGCGCCAATCCTTGTCCTGCGCGAAAGCGCCGGCGCAGAAGACAAAAAAAGACGAGACAATAATTGCGTGTCTCACGTTCGTGAAAGAGAACATATCTACCTCGGATTTTGTTCGATTAAAAGGTGGAAACTCGGAAACTTCGATTCAATTTGTTCTCCATTCGTGAGGGAATGGGGTTGAATCCGATACGTTGCGGCTATATTACTGAATCGAACCGTCGAACGCAATGTTTTTCATCATCGCGGCCGGTGTCAAAGGGTTATGTTATAATTTCGGTCACTATCCGGCTTTTATAACAGTAAATTCCTAAGGAGACCATTAATGCCGAACGATTTCAACAGAATTCAGCAGCTTTTGGGCGCCGACGCCGACAGTCTTTTAAATCACGTATCGAAAACTATTCCGAAAGCTGATATTAGTCTCCCCGGCCCTGATTTTGTTGACCGTGTATGGACCGAATCCGATCGTTCACCCTCCGTTCTCCGAAGTCTGCAGACCTTGACGGACAACGGCCGTCTTCGTAATACGGGCTACCTGTCGATCCTGCCGGTCGATCAGGGAATAGAGCACTCGGCCGGAGCGAGCTTTGCACCGAATCCTCAGTACTTCGATCCCTCGAACATCGTCAAACTAGCAATCGAGGGCGGCTGCAATGCGGTCGCGTCGACCTTTGGTGTGCTCGGCTCCGTCGCCCGGAAATACGCCCACAAGATTCCTTTCATCGTAAAGATCAACCACAACGAGCTGCTCACGTATCCGAATAAATTTGATCAAGTGATGTTCGGCACGATTGACCAGGCACGCAACATGGGAGCGGTCGGCGTAGGCGCAACAATATATTTCGGTTCGGATGAATCGACACGGCAGATCACCGAGGTGTCTGAAGCGTTTGCGTATGCGCATGAGCTCGGCATGGCGACTATTCTCTGGTGTTACCTCCGTAATTCGAATTTCAAAACCAAAGAAGGCGATATGCACACAGCGGCCGATCTGACCGGACAGGCAAATCATCTCGGCGTCACGATCCAGGCCGACATTATCAAGCAAAAGCTGCCGGAACGTAACGGCGGTTTTAACGCCCTCAACATGGAGAGCAGCTACGGAAAAACGGATCCAAGGATATATTCGGAGCTGACGACCGACAATCCGATCGATCTCGTCCGCTATCAGGTCGCGAACTGCTACATGGGTCGCTGCGGGCTTATCAACTCCGGCGGCGAATCGAAAGGTGAAAGTGATCTTGCGGACGCGGTGCGTACTGCCGTCGTAAACAAACGCGGCGGTGGCACCGGCCTTATCTCGGGGCGCAAGGCATTTCAGCGCCCGATGTCGGAAGGCGTCGAACTACTAAACGCGATACAGGATGTGTACCTTTCGACGGAAGTGACCGTGGCGTAGAAGAGGCAACCGCGATGTTAGTAAGAAGGCAGCTCGTAGTCCGCCTTTCCGCGCGGATTCGCAGACATCGTTTCTATAGGTACCTGCCGCGGCCGATCTGGTACGCGCCGGTCAGGAAGGGATTTGTAACACGTTCGCGTCCCACTGTAGTTTCGCGTCCATGTCCCGAATAAACGGTGAAATCGTCGCCGAGACTAAGAATGTTTCGTTCGATCGAATCGATCAGCTGTTCATGATCGCCGCCGGGCAGATCTGAACGTCCAACCGAACCTTCAAAAAGACAGTCGCCGACAAACACTTTCTTCTCGGAAAGTTCAGCTAGTATAACGTGCCCGCGCGTGTGCCCCGGACAATGCCGGACGCTAAACTGCAGTTTGCCCACCTGATATTCCTCACCGTCAGTCCAATTTCTCGTCAATGTTGGCGGCGGCTCGTATGCCATACCCAAGGCTTCCCATTGTTTCGGTGGAACTCCCATGAACAGAGGCTGTTGCGGCAACCCATAATATAGAACCTCATCGTCCTCATGCAGCATTATCTCAGCCATTGGAAACGCCTCGTGAAGCGGCCTGGTGCCTCCAACGTGGTCAAGATGTCCGTGGGTAAGAACGATAGCTTGAAGTGTAAAGCCGCGCACTCGAATGAACTCGACGAGCTCCCCGGATTTTTCGCCGGGGTCGATACAAATCGCGACGCCCGTCGCCTCACACGCTATGACCCGGGTGTTTTGCTGGAAAGCGGTCAAAACGAAGGGTTTCACGATCATATCTATTGACCCGCGGCGATCGGCTTCATCAAGCGCAAAATATACTGCTGTTCGTCGAAAGGTTCGACTTTACGTTCCCGAAGAATTAACTCGATCGCTTCGACGTATGTGGCTGCGTTCGGTTTTCCGGTAAAACAGGGTGTTTCCATCTCGTTTAAGCTGAGGTAACTGGCTAGACACGAAACGAGCATCCACAGCAGGATCTCGCCATCGGTACCCAGCGGATTGTGTTTAATAATGGTCTGGCGATCGAAATAAATTCCCGCGGTTAATCGGTCAAACTCCTGTTCGGAAATCAGTGTCATGATCAAATTAAACCACGTTTCCAAGCTTTCGAAAATGAACTGTTTTCAAACACCGGAACAGTTTTTTCAAGCTGTCGTACCGAATACGAACATTATAGATTCCTTAAGGCACGCATTTAGGACACAAAAGACGTATTTTTGCGGAAAGGAGTTTGAATTATTTGGCACGCACTTTGCAGGACTGAGTGCATCGAAAGGTGGTACTGAATCACTTGAAGGTCAACTGAAGGAACGCAACATTTTCGAGCAAGGGGCGGGCGCCGCGGTCATCACAAGTGATCGCCGCGAAATTTGAGCGGTCGTTCTGGGTTGGTCGGCGGTGAAATTGAGAAAAGGGCCGAATTGCTTGGGGGAAACCTTCGAGTGTGGGCACGAAGACTGAGTCGGCCTTTTTCTCATTAAGTTTTTAGGAGCTGCGCTAAGACGCGTAGCCGATCGAACATAGGGTTGGTCTTTGAAAATCAGGAAACAGATGCCTCGACTTCTTTCTAATAGGGTGAACATTAATCTACAAATCTCACATTCCGCAACACGAGCTCGATTTCCTGATTTTCATTAAAAATCGCCGGAATTCTTCATTGGATTCCGGCTTTATTTTTTGTCTCGAACATCAGATAGTGCGACGCTTCCATCCCGGTCTTTTGATAAACCCTTTGAGCCTTTAAATTTTCCTTTTCCACGTATAGCCTGAAGCCGCAAATGTTTCCATTTTCGCCGGCGAGATCCTTAACAAATTCGTACATTTGCGAATAGATCACGCGACCGCGGTATTCGGGCCTCACATATACGCTCTGTATCCACCAGAACCACGCGTTTCGCCAATCGCTCCATTCCGACGTGACCATCAGGCCCGCGACGATTGTTCCGTTCTCCTCGGCAACGACGTAGAATCCTTTGGTCGCGTCCGCGAAAACTGCTTCCACTCCGCCTTTCAACGTGGGCTCATCAAGCATTCTGCCTTCGGTTTCCATTGCCATTGCCTGATTGAATTCGACAAGCGAATTGGCGTCCGAAGACGATGCCCGGCGGATATTGATGCTCATAATTCCGTTCTAAATGCTGTCGGTCGGCGCGGGCTCGGCGCGAAGGTGCTTGACGAACGCCCCGCGGACATCTAGTCTTTAGGGTTTGCCTCTGGCGGCACTACAATCTATGAAACTTCGCATACTTTATCACGGCAACTGTTTCGACGGCGTATCGTCGGCGGCTATCTTTTCAAAATTTTACCGCGCAAAGATCAATGGCGACGCTGAGATCAATTACACGCCGACAATGCATCGTGCCGGAAATGCATTCGACCGGGACCAGTTCGACGGCGATGAAAACGCTATCGTCGATTTCAAATATTGTCCCGACCAACGGTTGACGTGGTGGTTTGACCATCATCAATCCGCGTTTCTCTCCGAAGCCGATGAGCGAAATTTTCTTGCTGACAAGTCCGGAAAGAAGTTTCTCGACACCCACAGCGCCTCATGCGCCGAATTTATCGCCCGAATTGCCGCCGAAAAATTCGATTTTGTCGATGATTCGCTTGCCGAATTGGTCAAATGGGCGCACATCATTGATGGCGCCTTTTACGAGTCGCCCGCACAGTGCGTCGAGCTCCGCTCGCCGGCGCTCAAGTTGATGCAGGTGATCGAAGGCGAAAAAGACCCCGCATTTGTGGAAAAGATAATTCGAATGCTCGTTGAACGCCCGCTGAACGAGGTCGTTGAAAGCGAAGAGATCCGGGCGAAGCTCAAACCCATTCTCGAACAGCATTGGAAGACCGTCGAGATCATTAAAGCGCGTTCGATCTACGAGCGCGGCGTGGTCACTTTTGATCTGACCGGCACCGGGATCGAGGGCTATAACAAATTTATTCCGTACTATTTTTTTCCCGAGACGACCTATAACGTCTCGCTTTCACTGAGTGCGTTCCGCACCAAGATCTCCGTCGGTTCAAACCCTTGGGCTCCGCGTCCGCGGACACACAACATCGCCGAGATATGCGAACGATACGGCGGCGGGGGCCACGCCGTTGTCGGCGCCGTCTCCTTAAAACCTGATGAACTGGAACTAGGAAAAAAGTATATGAACGAGATCGTCGGGGAATTGCGGTTCGAAGAATAGCCGGTAACGATCCTTGAAGAAGCCCCACGCAAGTGAGGGCGAAACTCGTCTCGGACGTCTCGCCTTACTCACGTGCGGCTTTCTGCAATTTTCGCTTTAGCTTTCTATTTCTTAACAAAAACCATCGTCGACGAGTTTGTCCCCCGGGGTGTAGCGTTTTCGCGGGCGACCGTCAGCGTTTTGCCGTCCGGCGAAAGCGTCCAGGTTTCCTTTGTGGTCGAGGTCATGTCGCCGTTCGGGGTCGTGAAGGTGCGCGACGATGCGAGGTTCAATGTCGAAGCGTCCAATTTAGCGGATAATTTGACCGGAGTCGTGCCGCGGGGCGATTCCTGTTGGATCGTCGTTTCCTTGCCGTCGAGCGTATAGCTCATCGACGATTCGCCGTTACCCATTCCGCCGCCCCGGCCCATGCCGTTGCCGCCGCCTGCGCCGGCCTGAGATCCTTCCGGCCGGGGCGTGCGAGTTATTTTCGAATCGATTTTAATGTCCTTTGCCGTCTGAGCGACGGTCATTGTCATCGATTCAATACGCGCGCGTTCGTCGAGCCTGGATTTGCTCAAGTCGAGCGTCCACGTGCCCGAAAAATCGCTCGTTTTCGCCTGAGCTAAAGCGCCGATTGCGAAGATGCAGCAGAAAACCGTTGCGAAAAGTGTCTTTTTCATTGTGATGTCTCCTTAAAAAGTGAAAAGATTGCTTCCACCTTTAGACGCATCGCCGATCTGTGTGAACGTAAAGATTTGTAAATCGCACATAAAGCTCCCTTCGTACAAAGAAGGGAGTTGTCTGACCGATGCACTATTTTTTTCCCGTTAGCTCGCCGCCTGCGTTGCGGCTTCTTCACGTAGGTGCAGCTTGCTGTGCTTGTAGCTATAAAGAAAATAGACAAACAGACCAACCAGAAGCCAGATGCCGAATCTGAACCAGTTCGTCCAGCCAAGTGACGTCATAAGATAGGTACAACTCAAAACACCGAGCACCGGAATAAGTGACAATCTCTTGATGATGCACAAAACGATCATGACGAGTGTAAACGGCAGGAAAACAAAATAGGGTATCTTTTCTGTGAATACCTGGTAAGAGGTATGGTCAGCCGTTGCAGCAAAATTAAAAAGGTTTTCGAAGAAAGCCGGGTTCAAATAGAACACAACAACGAATGCGGCAGCGAGAATTATCGGGGCGAGATAGCGCGAATTAATGTATGGTACAAATCGCTTTTGCCCCGCAAACTCCTTATCTTTAACCAACACGCCAGCGCAGACGATGGTGAATGCGAAGAGTGTACCGATCACCGAAAGATCCGTCACTTCCGAAAGGTTCATGAAGAGGGCCGGCACAGCCACCATTACGCCGGTAAGCAGCGTCGAGAACCACGGCGTGCGAAACTTTGGGTGGATCGATGAAAAGATCTTTGGCAGGAGCCCGTCGCGGCTCATTGCCATCCACAGACGCGGCTGGCCGAGCTGGAAGACGAGCAGAACCGTGGCGATCGCCACTATTGCCCCGACGGCGATGATCCCGGAGATCCACGGTATATTCACGCCATTCGGGCCAAAGACGAACGCGAGCGGATCGCCCACACCTTCGAAGCTCTTGTAGCTGACCATGCCGGTCAGCACGAGGGCGATCACGATATATAGTACCGTACATATCAACAGGCTGTAGATCATGCCTCTTGGCAGCGTTTTGTACGGGTCCTTGCATTCCTCGGCAGTCGTCGAAAGCGCGTCAAAGCCTATGTAAGCAAAGAACACTGCCGCGACGCCGCTCATTACCCCGCCGAAACCGTTCGGCAGGAACGGTGTCCAATTCTTGGTGTCGACGTAAAATGCTCCCACAATGATCACAAGAAAAATGATCCCGAGCTTAACGGCGACCATGATGTTCGACGCTGTTTTCGATTCGCGTATGCCTACGTAAACGAGAGCGGTTATCAGAACTACGATGCCAAGCGCCGGCAGGTCGAGAATGAGCCGCATCCCGCCGACGAGCGGGGCCGAGCTCCATGCGGCGAACGACTCGATGGCGTTTGGGCTGAGGCTGTCAGATACGGCTTTGAGCTGATCGACGCTCATCCGGCCCAGTGTATCGAGAGTTTGCCCACTCGCCAGCACACCCTCGATAGCTTCGTGGTTGTCCGCAAACCCGCGCGAGGCGCTCAGATAATCGGTGGTCAAATAGGCCGGAATATCGATGCCGTTTGATTTCAAGAGACGCGTAAAATAATCGCTCCACGAGATCGCGACGGCAATGTTTCCGATCGCGTATTCGACAAGCAGGTCCCATCCGATGATCCACGCGATCAATTCACCAAAGCTCGCGTAAGCGTACGTATATGCCGAACCAGCAATCGGGATCTTCGACGCAAATTCCGCATAGCACAGTGCCGCGAAACCACAAGCTATCGCCGCAAAAATGAACAGAAAGATCACGCCCGGACCGCCGCGGAAAGATGCCTCGCCGACTAGAGCGAAAATTCCCGCTCCGATGATCGCGGCGATGCCCATCATCGTCAGGTCGAACGTCGTCAGAGAACGACGAAGGCCAGTGCCCGCAGCTTCAGCATCGGCAAAACCGGCGGCGGCGTCTGCCTGTATCTGGGCGATGGACTTCTTTCGAAAAAGCGATGTGCTCATAAGGCTGTTTTTCGGGCGTTTTGCGAAATGCCGGTCGAATCCGGAAAAGAATTTTCAGTCAGAAGCTCTTGCCGCAATTGCGTTTAGCGAATTCTGAACGAAAAATCTAAAACTTGCAATGGAAATCGGGTCAAATTGCTCGTTTTTGTAGCGAAACGATCGAAACTTGACCGACCGGCGCGACTCCACCGGAAATTGCCGCCGTGATCATCTATCTCACCTATGGACCAGACCATTCATCGAAACCTAAGCACGTCTTTCGTCGATCTTCGCTCGATGATCCGACATCTCCTCGACTTGCAGTTTACCGGCAGCATACACGTGGAACTGAGCGACTACGACGCCGACATTATTTTCACACAGGCGAACAAGCTGCGAGCTCGCGAGGCGGATCATACGGCGGGAACGAATAAGACGGGCAATGCGGCGTTCGCGGGAATCCTTAAACGCGCCCGGTCGCCTTATGGCCGCATCACCGTGGTGAGCGACGCACCGGAAATTCCGGCGTTGGGCGATCGAAGCATTCTCTTGGAAGATTCGATAATGCTAGAGGCTCGGCGTTCGATATCGGACAACCGGGACGGATTTGCCGGTCACATTGCCCCGCGTGCGGTCGCTGCTGCTCCAAGCTCGGGCATGCATGACTGGGACACGCTGCTGACGCTAACGGCAGAGATCTTACGGACCGTGGACAGATCGCTTGAAAAAGGCCGGCTCCGATTTGCCGAAGCGCTTGCAAACGCACGAGCCCTCGTCTGCGACGAGGATCCGACGAGCGGGAGCGACCGGGTTCTTTTCGAATACCGGGCCGGCAGCGTCAGGGCGGGCATCGCGGTTTCGACACAGCGATTCATGGAAGCGGTCTTCGATTCGCTCGCCCGTATTTTCGAACGCCTGCGCGACGAGCCGAATTATGAAGAAGTTCTTAACCTTACAACACGTAGTATTCGCGTGCTGATGTCAGAGCGTCGCGCCGAATACGCCCGATTCGGTATAACTGCTCGCCTCACGGACCTTGTTGCCGAATAACTTCAGCGACTTGTTTCTAATTTGATAGCGGCGTCCGAATTGATAAACTCGACCGCATGGATTGGAAAATATTCGGCTCGGCGTTTTTAACTTTGTTTCTTGCTGAACTCGGCGATAAGACGCAGCTCGCCGTAATAACGATGACCGCCGGCACCGATTCGAAAATATCGGTGTTTCTCGGCGCGAGCGCGGCGCTGGTCGTTGTAACGGTCTTGGGAGTGCTGTTTGGCGGAATCCTCAGCGAATATGTGCCGGTCGAGTGGCTGCAGCGTATCGTCGCAGTCGCCTTTATCGTGATCGGAGTACTTATGTTATGGGGAAAATTGTAGGAAAGACGGCTGCTCCACGGTCTGCCTTTCCAGCAGTGGTTAATTTTCGGCTATAAAATCAAAACGCGGGACGTCTTTTCCTAGCGCTATCGCTCTTGCGGGTTCGGCGAATGTGTAGCGTTTGGAATAGACCGTCACGACGACGACCTGCCCAGCCGTTATATCATCGAAATCATAATACCCGAACGCTCCCGTCAGGCTCGTATGAACCGTACCGTCCGATTCCGTCAGGACGACGAGTGCATTTCGGATTCCGTTGCCGCCTGCTGTGAGTATCTGGCCGTTAACGTCCACGCCGGCGGCCGACGGACCGAGACGGAAGCCCGCGTCGAGCGTGTGGTCATTGGTACCTGCCGCACCCGTCGTGACCGAGATCACCGAAAATATTCCGGCGGGCGAACCCGTCGGATTGACCACCGCTAGAGTGTCCGAATCGGACGAGCGGTCGTCGCCGAGTTGGCTGGTTTGATTACGCGCCGTCGGGTAAAGGCCGAAAAGCGGATTCCCCGTCGTGTAGTTTGCCGGATTGTCGAAGCGGATCTGGTACGCCGTTCCGGCGAGGATCTGGCCGTTCACGATCCCTATGTTATCGGTAGTGTTGGGGTCAGCCGCCGCGCCCGAAACGAAATAATATTCGCCGCTAGCGTCGGTGACGGCCGTAGCGATCAAGACGTTCGTCGAGTTATAAAGATGGACTGTCACGGCACCGATCCCTGCTTCGCCCGGATCCTGAACGCCGTCCAGATTGGCATCACGCCAAACGCGGTTGCCCAGTTCGATCGGTGCCGGGTTTACAAGGATCGTCAGATTTCCGCCCACTCCCCCGGCCTTTCCGAATACGCCCATATCATTTCCGGTACCGTTATACATTCGATAGGCTTTCGTGAAATTACCCGTGGAATTGCTCAGCCATCGGATCCCTCCGTCGTGCGTCATATTTGCAATATTCGGGATCGGATCAAAATCTGACATCATCACATCGGGCGCGCCGGGAAGCTGTTCGACGCCGCCCGAGCCGGTTTCATCGTGGTTGCTGCCCTTTCCCGTCACATTTAGCGCAGGCGAGATAAAATCACCGGTCAGATCATAGGCGTCGCCGTAGTAAAACTCGCCGCCGCCCAGGCCTTCGGAAACATTTTGCGGAGCAGAACCGCCCCCGCCGCATCTGCCGTTGGCTTCGACGGTCCAAGTTCCGATCGATCCGCACGCTCTTATCACATCGCCGGCCGTTCGCGGCTGGTATTGCGCGGTTGCCACGTCTGCCGGATTTGAAGGTGTGCCGTTGCCGACTTGATCGCCGACGCGATCGCGCAGGCCGAGTATCATGTTGCCATTGTCAAAGGCAATATCCGTAAGCATCGGCTGTGCATATACCGTTCGATTAACGCCGGTCGATGAGTTGCGGTAGGTCGTCGACCACGGCCGCCAGATACCGACTGCGCCGCTGATATGGGTCGTTAGTCCGCGCCGGTAATTGAGTGGCATCTGAAACACAGGCGATGCGCTGTATGCAAGCGTCGTCTGATCGACAGTGTATACGTAGGCACGCAGTTTCGTTGCGTTGCCGGTATTGTAGGTCCGGTTGCCGTCGTTATCGACGAAGGCTTCGCCGGCATCAAACGAACCGTTGCCGTTGATATCCAGATACGATTCGCCCGCGTCACGAATATTGTTGAGATTCGCGTCGATGAAGTAATCGCCCGGATCGTACTGGCCATTGGCGTTTGTATCGGTGAAAGTATCTACAGTGACCGATGATTCGGCGCTGCAGATAATACCTGCGTAGAGCTGCCCGTGATAAATCGTTAATGCGAACGGCCGGGCATCGCCGGCGGCGCAGTTTCCGACCGGCAGCGGTAGTGTGGGCATCGTTGCCTGTACCGCCGTCTGCGAACCATCGCTTCGCTTCAGTTTGTAAAGCGAACGGTTTGCAAGATTGTAAACGAAGAGGGATGCTTCGTCTTCGGATATCGCCATGCCGCCAAGCGATGTTTTGCCAACGGCATCCCAGCCTGTGTTGTTGTTATCGCGGTTGTAATCGGTCGTGTCGTGGGCGTTGGTCACGGTCCCGGGAACATTAAAAAAGGTCGAGACCGAACCCGTACCTGTCCTGCTGACAACGTAGACCGCATTCGGCCCCTGCGGGCCAAAACCCGCATACCGCTTGAAAAATGCACTCGCATATAGAAGGCGCGAGCTGCGGGCATATGCGAGACCGTATGTAGTGCCAAGCTGATTCGCCGCAATGTCAAGCGGGTTCGTCGTCGGCGCATCGTACAGTAACTCAGTAGCGTTCGTCGCGACGCTGTTGCTTCCCGCCGAATAGGGAAAACTGGATAGCACGTTCGCCACGTTGTTTGTCCCAACTATCTGGTCACCGAGAGAATAAAGCGAGGCGACCACTTCCGGGTTGTTTTGCGAATAATCGGAGGGGTAATTGATCGCGAGATTGATGTTGGTCGCGCCTGCCGACACAAATTGCACGGTGGATCCGGAATTTGTCGCCGCTCCGCCGTTGACGGAATCGGTGCTCCGGGCCGACGGGTAATAGCCGGTTGGCAGCGCGGTGAATTCGATCCGATATGGGCCGGCGCCTGCTCCCGTCGTGGTGATCGAGAACGTGCCGCTGGCGCCTGTTAGCACGACGCCGCCCGTCGTGACGTTGGCGCCGAGGGCGTCGTAAGCGCGCACCTCGACATTGGCGACTCCCCGGTCTATCGCCACTCCGACGGTGCCAAGCCCGTCGTTATTGATAACCGTCGCCGAATCGAATGTTCCGTTGCCGTTAAAATCCTGGAATACCGTACCGCTGAGGGTTCCTGCGAAAACGACACTCGGCGGCTCATTGCGCTGCGCATTCGTACGGATCAGGTCGCTTGAAAACAATAGACCCGCGGCGGCCACGCCGAGGACAAAAAGGACAATCAGCCGAACCGCCGTCGGGCGCAATGCAATGTTCATACAATCCCACAAATGCAGACGCGCAGACCGCGCCCGCCTTAAAACAGAATATTTTCTAAAGTATTTTGTGGGATGTAAGAAGTAGATCGGTGCGGTGAGGCACCGATTACGTGACTAACCTAACAAAAAAGTTTACGCATGTCAAATGTTTATCGACACTCGATGGCTCATGCGGTGCGTTTCAGCCGGCTTACGAACTTCTGCCGAAACTTCGCTACCTTTGGTGCGACAACCGCTGCGCAGTAAGGCTGGCTCGGATTATTGACAAAGTATTCCTGGTGATACTCTTCCGCGGGCCAGAATTTGTCGAAAGCGGTCACTTCCGTCACGATCGGCTTGTCGTAGATGCCTTCGTCAGCTATCTCTTTAATGACCTGCTCGGCGGTCCTTTTCTGTTCATCCGAATGATAAAAGATTGCCGAACGGTACGACGTACCTATATCGTTTCCCTGTCGATTCAGTTGCGTTGGATCATGAACAGTAAAATACACGCGTAAAAGGTCGGCATACGAGAGTTCGGCGGGATCGAACTTGATCTGAACTACTTCCGCGTGGCCCGTCTCTTCCGAACAGACCTCGCGGTACGTTGGATTTTCAGTATGCCCGCCCGAATATCCCGACACTACGTCCCCGACTCCCTTGAGATCGTCGAAAACCGCTTCAACACACCAAAAGCAACCTGCGGCGAGCGTCGCCGTTTCGAGCTCAGTATTTTCCATAGCTCAATCAAACCAGACTGAAATGGGTAAATCAACACGCGCGATCGGAATTTAATAAAAGCCTGTCGGTAGCCGAAGTTCGTATATTGCTTCAGAGAGAGAGCGTTGAAGCATATGAATCAAGATTATCTTAACTGCCGTCCGAGTACTTCGAAAAGAAATTCGAAGATCTCAATATGCCGCCTTGCCGCGTCCACGGTATCTCCCCAGACATACAGTCCGTGGCGGCGAAGATAGATGCCGTGGATTCCTTCGTTGTCGCGCAGTACCGTTTCGGCGACGTGCGACAGAGCAACGTGATCTTCGGAATTGTCGATGATTGGCACGCGTTCCGTATATTCGTGTGTCTGAACGCCTAACAAGCCTTTCAGCATCTCGTAACCCTGAAATTCGATCGAGCCCTGCTCATAAAAATGGTCGGCAAGGATCGTTCCCCAGACAGACTGTGTCTGTAAGATGGCGCGGGCCCGCGGGACGAATCTGTAAATGCAGAGATGCAGCAAAGTTTGCGCAGACGGCTTGCCGAATCCGTGAAGAATTTCCGCATCGTCGTCCAGCTCGAGGAAATTCGTTTCATCGAGCTTGCCCTTTTCGATTCCGTTGGCCGTTACGCATATGCGCAGCGGCCGCCGGGAAAGCAGCGAGCTGAAATTGCCGCCGGTTCCGACGGCCCAGCCCCGCCGGTAGAATTCGCGTCCGACCTCGGCAAGTTCTTTCGTTGTGTCGGGAAGCTGCGCCCTTTCTGCCATTTAGAAACTATTCCTCGTCCTGCCGGAGATTTTCCAGCACGGACAGATCTTCGAGCGTAGTCACATCGCCGCGAACCGCTGAGCCCGACGCGACCTCGCGAAGCAGCCGGCGCATGATCTTTCCCGAGCGCGTTTTTGGCAGCGCATCAGTGAAACGGATGTCGTCGGGTTTGGCGAGCGAGCCAATCTCGTTCGCAACGTGCCGGCGAAGCTCGTCTTTAAGCTGATCGCTGCCCTTGCGTCCGCCTTCGAGCGTAACGAATGCGGCGATCGCCTGGCCCTTTATATCATCGGGACGGCCGACGACCGCCGCCTCGGCTACCGCTTCATGCGAGACGAGAGCCGATTCGACCTCCGCCGTGCCTAATCGATGGCCGCTGACGTTAATCACGTCGTCCACACGGCCCATTATCCAGTAATAACCGTGTTCATCGCGCCGGGCCCCGTCACCGGCGAAATAACAATGCGGTATTTCCGACCAATACGCCTGTTTATATCTTTCGTCGTCACCCCACAGCGTTCGCAGCATTGACGGCCACGGCTGTTTTATGACTAGATATCCGCCCTCGTTCACACCGACCGGCGCGCCGCCTTTTGTAACGATATCAACGTCGATGCCCGGAAGCGGCCGTGTCGCGGTGCCGGGCGTTGTGGGCGTCGCGCCGGGCAGCGGCGAGATCATGATCGCGCCCGTTTCCGTCTGCCACCACGTGTCGACGATCGGACATTTCGCTTTGCCGATCACCTCGTGATACCACATCCACGCTTCGGGATTTATCGGCTCGCCGACGGTTCCCAGAAGACGGAGACTCGAGAGATCGTGTTTGAGCGGATACTGTTCGCCCCATTTTATGAACGAGCGGATCGCGGTCGGAGCCGTGTAAAAAATGTTGATCTTATGCCGCTCTATCATCGACCAGAAGCGGTCGAAATCAGGATAGTTGGGCGCACCTTCGTACATGAAGACCGTCGCTCCGCACGCCAGAGGTCCGTACACCACGTAACTATGGCCTGTCACCCAGCCGATGTCTGCAGTACACCAATAGATATCTTCTTCCTTAAGATCGAAGACGAGCTTGGTCGAATACGCGACCTGTGTCAGATAGCCGCCCGTTGTATGTAGAATTCCCTTAGGCTTTCCGGTGGTCCCGGAGGTGTACAGGATAAATAACGGATGCTCGGAATCGAGTTCTTCGGCAGGGCAATTATCGCTGACGGTCTTCGTCAATTCGTGCCACCAGTGGTCGCGGCCCGGCCGCATAACGACTTTCGAACCGGTGCGTTGGAATACGACTATATGCTTGATCGACGGACAGCTTTCCGAAGCTTCGTCGACAACGTCCTTGAGCCTGATTTCCGCACCGCGACGATAACCGCCGTCAGCCGTCACGATCAATTTGCATTCGCCGTCGTTCACGCGGTCGCGGATCGCATCAGCCGAAAAACCCCCGAAGATCACCGTGTGGGTTGCGCCGATTCGCGCACATGCAAGCATCGCGACGGATAGCGCGGGTATCAGCGGCATGTAAAGAGCTACGCGATCGCCTTTGACGACGCCGAGGCTCTTGAGCACGTTTGCGAAACGCGAAACCTCCGAATGAAGCTGCGCATACGTGATCGTTTTGCTCTCGCCAGTCTCGCCCTCCCAAATGATCGCGGCTTTGTTCCGCCGCGGCGAAGCGAGGTGACGGTCGACGCAGTTGTATGCGACATTGGTCGTGCCGCCGACAAACCATTTTGCGAAAGGTTCTTTCCACTCGAGCACTGTGTCCCACTTTCGGAACCAGTGAAGTTCCTCGGCCTGCTTTGCCCAAAAGGCCTGCGGGTCAGCAGCGGCGTCGGCGTAGAGGCGCTCGTAAGCGTCCATGCTCTTTACTTCAGCGTTTTCCGAGAAGGCGGCCGGCGGGGGAAATAGACGTTTTTCATTGAGTATGGATTCGATCGCGGTTGATTCCGGCATAATATAAAGTATAAGTTATAAACCGTTTAGAGTTGAAGCCAGGTACCGGCGGATGCCGCGGGAGTTCGATTTGGGAAACGACCTTGCAATGTGTAGAATCGCCGAGGATTCCAACACTTCTCGATAAACGAAGCACTGATCATATGGCACTCCTCGAAATGAAGAATATCGTCAAGGAGTTTCCGGGCGTCCGAGCGCTTGACGGCGTCAGCTTCACACTCGAGACAGGTGAATTTCATTCGCTGGTCGGCGAGAACGGTGCCGGAAAATCGACATTGATGAAGGTCCTCTCGGGCGTCTATCCGACCGGCAGTTACGAAGGCGAGATCATTATAAATGACAAGCCCCGGCAGTTTCGCAATATCAAGGATTCGGAAAGCGCCGGCATCGCCATCATTTTTCAAGAGCTTTCGCTAGTTAAGGAACTAACCGTCGGCGAAAATATCTTTCTCGGCAAGGCGCCGTCCAGATACGGTGTCATCAATTGGTCGGAACTGTATCATCGAACGTCCGGCCTGCTCGCCGACCTTCATTTGCCGATCGATCCGCGTGTGCCGGTCGGAAGCTTAGGCATTGGTCAGCAGCAACTAGTGGAAATAGCTAAAGCCCTCTCGAAAGACGCTCGTATTCTGGTACTCGACGAACCGACGGCAGCGCTCACCGAATCGGAGGTCAAGACTCTTTTTGCGATCCTTCGAAAATTAAAAACTCGCCGCGTGGGGATGATCTACATTTCGCATAAGCTCAACGAAGTTTTCGAGATGAGCGATCGCATCACCGTGCTTCGCGACGGCAAAACGGTCGGAACCCACAACGCCGCCGATATGACCCGCGAGAATGTGATCGCCGCGATGGTCGGCCGCGAGGTGGGCAATATTTTTCCGAAACGCGAACACGAATTTGGACAGATCGCACTCGAGATCAACAACCTCAACGTTTATTCCACCGACAGCGGGGAAAAGAAGATTGTCGATAATGTTTCATTCAGCGTTCGCAAAGGCGAAGTGCTCGGCATCGCGGGACTAATGGGCGCGGGCCGTACTGAATTGCTGATGGCGATATTCGGTGCCTGGAACGGCAGATTCTCGCGTGATGTTCTTGTAGAAGGCAAGCACGTGGATATTGATTCGCCAGCTGATGCGATCGACTGCGGTATCGGTTTCGTCACCGAAGACCGGAAACGTTTCGGCCTGATACTGGAACAAACAATACTCGATAACATTACGCTCGCCGGTTTGAAAAAGATCTCAGGCAGCTTTGTCACGAGCCGCAGCCGTGAGGCAATTGCGGCGCAAATTCCAATGAAGTCGCTGCGTGTAAAGGCAAATTCGCCAATGACGATCACGGGGACGTTGTCCGGCGGCAATCAACAAAAAGTGGTACTCGGGAAATGGCTTCTGACAAATCCGCGCGTTCTGTTTCTCGATGAGCCGACGCGCGGCATCGACGTCGGCGCCAAACAAGAAATTTACGCCGAGATAAATAAGCTTGCGAAGGAAGGCATGGCGATCGTTCTCGTTTCGTCAGAATTACCCGAGGTTCTCGGCCTGTCCGACCGGGTGATCGTGCTTCACGAAGGTCGCCTGACCGGTGAATTTGAGAGAAGCCAGGCATCGCCAGAAAAAGTGATGGCGGCGGCGACTGGAAACAATTAGATTTGATCTTGCGTCCCGCGTAGCAAAGACTAAATGAGCGAAATAAATATAAAGAAGCTTAACAAGACTTCCTTACGGGCCTACATCATGATCGCGGTGCTGGCTCTCATATGGCTTTATTTCCACTGGGCGACGAATTCGATCTTTCTTACTTCGCGTAATCTCTCGAACCTGATGACGCAGATGTCGGTCACCGCCATTCTCGCGGTTGGAATGCTGATGGTCATCGTCTCGGGAAATATCGATCTGTCGGTCGGTTCGGTTCTCGGCTTTGCCGGCGGGATCGCGGCCTACTCATTAACGGTGATGGAATACAGTCTGCCGGTGGCGATAGTGATGGCGATTGTTGTAGGCACAGCGATCGGCCTTTTTCACGGACTGCTGACGGCGTATCTCAACATTCCCGCGTTCATCGTCACGCTTGGCGGCCTACTCGCTTGGCGCGGCGCCGTTAAATGGCTCCTCGGCGGTAGTACCATCCCGATATCGAATGAGACGTTCAACGCGATCGGGAACAACAATCTGCCATATTCGTTCGGCTGGATCCTCGCTGCGGTCGCCGTGGCGTTCGTCATCGGAATGGCGATCAAGAGTGCGTCATCGACCAAAACTTATGGACTTGGCGAAGCCGATTATAAGGGTGAGCTCCTCAAATCGATCGTCCCGATAGCGGTCATTGTCGGTTTCATCTGGGTGATGAACTCATATCAGGGCGTACCGATACCGGTACTGATACTGCTTGCCGTCGCTCTTTTCGGTGGATTTTTAACAACATCGACCACGTTCGGCCGCTATCTCTATGCGATCGGCGGCAACGCGGATGCAGCCCGCCTTTCGGGAATCGACAACAAGCGGAACGTCGTAAAGGTATTCGCATTGCTCGGAGCTCTGGCCGGTGTTGCTTCGCTGATATTCACGGCGAGAGTCGGAAGCGCGGCGCCCGACGCGGGAACCTTGAAGGAACTGGACGCGATCGCGGCATGCGTGATCGGCGGCGCTTCGCTCGTCGGCGGCCGTGGCACGATCTTCGGCGCGTGTTTGGGCGCTCTGATCATGGCGAGCCTGGACAATGGAATGTCGCTCCTGAATGTGCGCGATTTTATGCAGGACATCATCAAGGGCTCAATACTCGTCGCTGCCGTCGGGCTGGATATGGTGGGACGAAAACAGGGCTAGGCGGTCGGGCCTTCACCCGCCGATAAAGCTCATCGATCTGCTTGGCCGTACACCTGCCGCGTCGTTTATATAATGACGCGGCTCTTTTTTTGATACGGCGTTCTCGATAAATTCGACGATCTCCTTGCGAGATGCGCCGCCGCGGACGACATCGCGGAGATTATATTCCGTCGTGGAAAACAGGCACGTTCTGATCTGCCCGTCGGCCGTCAGCCTGATCCGCGAGCAAGCCCCGCAGAACATCTCTGTAACGGGAGCGATGATGCCGATACGACCCGGGCCGCCGTCTGCGAAGGTATAGTTCCACGAAGTCTCGCTGCCGCGGCTTGGGGTCTCGCTGTTGAGCGCGAACACCTTTTCGATCGAAGCGCGGATCTCGCGGCCCGACACGACATCGTCGCGGCGCCATTCGTGTCCTGAATCGAGCGGCATGAATTCGATAAAGCGAAAATCGACGTCGTGCTCGCGAGCGAAACGCGCGAAATCGGCCACCTCATGATCATTACGTCCGCGAACGATCACGGCATTTATCTTGACCGGCGAGAACCCGTGCTGTTTTGCGGCATCGATCGCGATCAGCACGTTTTCGAGCGCGTCGACGCCGGTGATATCGAGAAAATTTTGGCGGTTGAGACTGTCGAGGCTCAAGGTCACACGATCGAGACCAGCGGCTTTTAATCGGGCGGCGTGACGCGGCAAGTCAAAGCCGTTTGTCGTGAGAGCAAGGTCACGCAGATCGGGTTTGAGCTTGGAAAGCTGCAAGACTAGTTTAGGGACATCTTTGCGAATAAGCGGCTCGCCGCCGGTCAAACGGATCTTTTCAATCCCAAGCGAGACGAATATTTCAGCGATGCGGGCAATCTCCTCGAACGTGAGAATCGTCTCTTTCCGCGCCAAGGGCGGTTCGCCATTCGGCAGGCAGTAGAAACAGCGAAAATTACAGCGGTCGGTGATCGAAATTCGAAGATCGCGGATAGTTCGGTTGTGGGCGTCGCGTAGTGTCACGGTTGTGATAATACAGGAATCGGCGACCAATAGTCAGCGGGCGGGCGAAATTGCGGCGGCGTTTCGCTTGAGCCCGGCAAGCTTCGCACGCTTGATCGCGGTCCCGCGAAAACGGGCCGCGTATGCTTCGGGCGTGAGCTCTGCGATCTCTGCCAAAGACAAAGAAGTTTGATCTTCACGCGGCTCGAATCGAGCTTCGCCGCTTGGTTTTTCAAATTTGTTCCACGGACAGACATCCTGACAGATATCGCACCCGTAGATCCAACCATCCATCTTCCCTTCGAATTGCTTCGGCAATTCGTCCGTGCGAAGCTCGATGGTCGCGTACGAAATGCACTTCCGCGAATCGACCACGTACGGCTCAACTATCGCATCCGTCGGACAAGCGTCGATACACGCCGTGCAGCTTCCGCAATGATCGGCGACGAGTGCGTCTTGGTATTCGAGATCGAGACTGAGCAATATCTCGCCTAGAAACACCCACGAACCGAACTCTTTTGTGATCACGTTTGAATGTTTGCCCTGCCAGCCCAGGCCTGCGCGGACCGCCCACGCCTTATCCATAATAGGCGCCGTGTCCACGCAGATCTTTCCGGATGCGTCTGGGACCTCGGCTTCGATATAATCCAAAAGCTCGCGCAGTTTTTCTTTTACGACGTCGTGATAATCGTCGCCCCATGCATAACGCGAAATTTTACCGGCCGCGGTATTTGATTCATGTTCGTGCGGAGTGAAATAATTCAGAGCGACGGCGATCATCGATCGAGCTTCCGGGAAGATCGAACGCGGATCAAAACGCCTTTCCGGATCACGTGCCATCCACGCCATCTCGCCTTGAAATCCCTTTCCGAGCCACGCGGCGAGGCGAGCGCCTTCGTCGGAAAGCCCAGCGGCGGGCGTAATGCCGACTTTGCTAAAGCCGATCTCGAATGCCTTTTGCCTGATCTTTTCCGTTATCGAATGCACCAGTAAAAGGTAGCACATCGCCACAATGTCACGAAAAAAAGGCCGCCCGAACACGCGTTCGAGCCGGCCTCAGTTTGTCGGAGGAGACAACTTAAAAGTTGAATTTCAAGCCCAACTGAAATTGCCGCGGGTCGTACGCTGAAGTCGACCGGCTGTAATACTTTCCGCCTGCCCTCGTCGCAGTCGTATTGACCGCACGGTAAAACGGCGATGTCGCCGCTTCGTTGAACCGGTTGAAAAGATTAAATCCCTCGGCGATTAGGTCGATACGAATCCGTTCCCCGAAATGGATCGCACGCGTAAGCCGCAGATCGAACGAGGCAAAATTGTGGGTAATACCGCGGTTGCGGCCGAGACTGCCGATACCGAAAATAATGTTGCCATTTTTGTCGAAATCGAAAAGTGAACACGGAGCACCTGCGGCCACGGACGTTGTCGGCAGAGTTGCAGCGCACAGTGTCCCGTCCGGGAGCACATCCGGCCTGTCGGTCTGCGTAGATTGATCGTTGTTCGTATCGACGTTGGTGATGATATTAAACGGACGTCCCGACGACAGCTCGATCAGGGGCGCAACCGTAAAGTCCGCAAGGAACCGCTTGCCCCAGCCGTCCGCATTTCTCCATCCCGCGGGCGATGCGAGAACGCCGCTGAAAACGAAACGATGGCGCTGGTCGAAGAGCGAATCGGCCTTTTCTAGGTTGAAGCGATTGACGTCCTGCGCGATCAGCAGCGTCTGAAGATCGGACGAATCGTCGATCGAGTGCGACCACGTATAGCTTGCTAAAAACGTAAAGTTATTTGCGAACCTACGCTTCAGTTCGACGTTCATCGCGTTGTAACTCGAGTTGCCGTCCGAGATCTGGGCGTTGACCGAGCCGAAAGGACTGAGAGCTCCCGGCGTGCGGAGCGTTCCTGCAAGCTGCGAATCCAAAACCGCTTTTGTAACAGCTCCGCCGGACAGCGCCTGTGCCAGAAAATAATTCGGTGCGTTCGGACGGAAGAAATTCGCTATCGCCGGTGCGATCACTCTCTGCCCGGTCGTCGTGTCGACCGAAATGATGCCCGCGATCACATTCACGAACGTATGTCCGGGAATGCTGCAGGCCGTCGGATTAACAGTGGCCGCGGCCTGCGTACTCGTTGGCAAAGAGCCAAAGCAGCGCTGATAATTTTGGATCTGCAGCGTTGTATTCGGCGTATTCAGATCCGTGGGATGCGGCAGGTGATGCGCCCCGACAAAGATATAGCCGACCGACAGAGCCATATTCTTTGTCAGCCGTTGTTCGACGGTGAAATTGGCCTGAGTAGCCGATGCGTACTGGAAATCCTTCGCAACTGGCAGCGTGAACGGAAGCACTGCACCAAATCCCGTGAACGTCTGATCGTTAAAACGCTGGCGGCCGAATTGATATTGCGCTGAGGTCGCGACGCCCGGCGTGACGGTCGAACCGCAGATCGTCGGCACCGAGCCTTGCACGCCGCAAACCGTTCCCTGGAAAACCTGGGCCGCATTGAAAAGTGCTGTAGGTGCAGGGCTGCCCGCTGTTAGAACCGCCTGCTGCTGCTGCGAGGCGTCGGCGATGTCCGAGTTGAACGCGACGGCAAGCAGCGGGTGATCGTAGAACAATCCCAGCGCACCCCGAACGACGGTTCGGCCGCTGCCGAAAATATCCCACGCAAAGCCCGCACGCGGCGCCCAGTTATTTTTATCACGCGGAATTCCCTGCTGCACGCCAAGCACGTCTTGGGCCGCAGTAATGTCGGCGGATGACAGCGTAATACCGGTGAGGGGATCGCGAAAGCCGACAGGCTGGATCGTCTCCGTCAATTCGACGTCATAACGGACACCGTAATTGACAGTGAAACGCGAGTTCACCTTCCACGAATCCTGGCCAAAAAATGCGATCGGCTTATTCTTGATCTTACTGACCGGATTTCCGAAGCCCTGAATATATATCGACGGCAATCCGAGTCCGTACGACTGGACCGCTGTGAACGCCGGAGCGGCGCCGACGCCCGGCAGCGCTGGAAACGCGGCAAGATTGGTAGCGGCAAAATCGCCGAAATTAAAAAGGCCGGCAAAGTTCAGCTCGAACAGTGCCGACGGTATCGATACCGTGCTGAAATCGCCGCCGAACTTAAAGGTATGCGAACCCGCAACGATGTTGTAACTATCCACGAACTGATAACGGGTCTCGGTTCGGTCGACCGGCGAGAAAAGCTCGCGGCCGATGAATGCCGTGTCGGTGATATTAAACGCGACGGCATCGTTATTCTGTGAGCGGAAGCTCGTCTTGCGGCGGCCGAATGCGAACCGGAATTCGTTAAGCATGCTGCTGCCGATGCTCGAATTAAGACCCGTCGTCAACGAGTAGTCCTTCGTGTCCGTAATGCCGGTTCGCGAAAAATCATTCTGGCCGAGCGATTGATTTTGCGATTCGACCTGGATACCGGAAATGCGGCTCGGGTTATAGCCGAAGCGCACCGTCAACCGGTTTGCATCGCTGAAGGCATGATCGCCGCGGATCGAAAAATAATGGGTCTTGTCCCGGATCGGGAATATGCGCTGCAGGTCGAGGAGCGGCCGGAATGCGATCGCATCGCCGGCCGAATTGCGCGTGCCGGCGGGGACGGGCGTTCCGGTCAATAGAAAACGTGGTCCGACGACCTGTCCGGCAGGAACACCGAATGTGCCGCCCGGGCTTACTAGCGTGTTCGTACCGAAAAGAGCCGTTCGGCTGCCGCTTGAGGCGAGAGTAAGATAAGCAATCGCCGTCGCGGGGCTCGCACCGAGTAGCACATTCGCATAGGCGACCTGTTCGGGCGTGAGATAGCTATAGGTCTGGCCTCCGAGTGCGGCTGGCACCGTTATCGAACCGGCAAGATTCTGAGTTACGTCGGTCGTAAAAAAACCCGACTCGCGACGCTGGCGTCCCTCGAAAGCAGCAAAGAAGAAAGTGCGGTCCCTTACGATCGGGCCGCCCACTGTAATACCGTACTGGCCGCGGGTGAAGGCGGGTTTGGGTCCCGGCGGGGCGAAAGCATTCCGTGCCTGGATCTCTTTATCGCGGAGAAATCCGAAAAAGTTTCCGTGCAGGTCGTTTGTACCGCGTTTTGTCACCACATTGATGACTCCGCCGGTCGCGCGTCCAAATTCCGGCGCGTACGAGTTCGTCGCGACCTGATATTCCTGTACGGCTTCCTGGCCGACCGTCGAGCGTGAGGCGTTAATCGAATTGTCGGTGAAATCGGCGCCGTCGACATTGACCTGCGTTGAGCGTCCGCGTTGGCCGCCGATATTCAATCCTGACGTCGGCGCCGGTCCGATCGGACGTCCGTTATCGCGGCCGACGGTCGAGAGAGTCAAAGCGAAACCGGTGGCGCTCCGTTCGTTGATCGGAAGGTTTTCTATGCGCTGCTGATCGATCGTGTTTGCGACCGACGAACGCGTCGTTTCTATGATCTCGACATTCGCAGGGACGTCGACTACAACGTCGGCGGCCCCGATCTCGAGGGTTACGTTCAACTCCGCAGCCTGTCCGACGGTTAATCTGACACCGCGGGACAGAGATCTTTTGAAATTAGCCGCTTCCGTAGTGAGCTCATACTCACCCGGCGGAAGACCGAGTATCCGGTAATTTCCGTCATCGCCAGTCGTCGATGAGCGCGTAAAGCCCGTGGCATTATTTTTTGCAGTTACCGTCGCCCCGGCAACCACTGACCCGTTAGGGTCAAGCACCGACCCGGTGAGATCGGCCGAGCTCGATTGTGCCTGCGCGAAAAGTGAACCGGCCGCGACGGTGAGAACAAGTGCCGCGAAAAGCAAACGTCCGATTATTGCCGAGACTCTACAAGAAACTGCTGCCATACTTTGACTCCTTTGTGTTATGAAACCGCTGCTCCGGCCGATGAAGATAAGGTGCGTAAATTATGGGAAAAATGTCGGTCGGAGGTTCAAAAGAGCGGTCCAGGATTACCTGTTTCAGCCTAGGGTGTTCGCAGCACAATATATGCTTTAAGCGTTTTATCTCAAAACGGATCTTTAGGCAAGCAAACTCCGTCAATAAACGAACTTAATGACCGCCAAGAGCTTGGGATGCCTTTTGCCTAGTGAGACGGGCAAGAAGCTTGGTCATTTTCGTGCTGCAGCCTGCAAGCAGTATCGCGGACGATGCGAAAGCCGGAATGAACGCGGCACGGCGTAGCAGGGACGCCGCACGCAAGCGGCTCCCGAATCTCGCGGCGTATTCCCGGGAGAATGTTTCCGCGATCAAATCGGGTCGGGAACGGTGTTCGCCGATCGCGTCTGCGAGGACCTCGGAGCTCTCCAAAGCCAGAAGCATTCCGCTGCCGGTAAACGGATCGATAAATGCCGCGGAATCGCCGATGGCGAAGAGCCCATTGGCAGGATTCAAATCTTTTCGTCCGAACCCGCCGATCGATACGGCGAGCCATTCGCCAACCGGAATCGCGAATGCGAGCGCCGCTTTTGCCCTTACATTGCTTGAAACAACGTTCTCGACAATGTCAGAAACATTGCTTTTGAATTTTCGAACGATGCGTGCGTCAACCAGAAAACAGAGATTGGCCACGCCGTTTTCGACATTGCTGAGGCCGGCGTAACCGCCGTTAAAAAAATAGATCTCGCAGCAGCCGCGTCCTATTCGCGCGTTTCGAAGGTGAGCCTTAAAACCTACAAATGCCGGTTTGTCGGGATTCCCGCTGCGAGGATTGCCGTCCGTTTTCGCAAGCATACGCGTAAGAAGGGATGCTCGTCCCGTCGCGTCCACCGTAACGTCGGCTTCCACGGAGAACGTTTCGCCTCCGTCGAGTCGCCCGCATACGCCGACAACGCTACCGTCGGCACAACGAAGCAGTTCATTTACATTGGCGTTCTCGATCACCCGAACGCCGGCCTCTTTCGCCCGTTGCATCAGTTGAAGGTCCATCTCAGATCTGCTCAGGCTCAAAGCATTTTCGAAACCCAGCCACTCGCTCGGGACCGACACCGAACGTCCGCTCGGGGAAAAGAATCTCGTTTCGCGAATACGATCGCCGCCGGCGCTGGTCATCACGTCGAGAACGCCGAGCGACGCGAAATGGCCGAGACACTCGGGCGAGATAAATTCGCCGCACAATTTATGGCGCGGAAAGCTTTCCCGTTCAGCCAGCGTCACGTCGAAGCCATCAGTTGCAAGCCGGATGGCAAGACTCGCACCCGCAGGGCCGGCTCCGACGATAGCGATGTTATTAACCACATCTATATCCTACGCTTTTTGGCCCGTTCATGATATTCGTTTTAACAGCCGCCGAAAGCCTATGAACATCATTCCGATCAGTATCCCGACTCCGTTCTATGTAGGCGACGTGAACGTTTACCTCGTCAAGGAAGACCCGATCACGCTGATCGACGTCGGGCCGAAAACGCCGGAGGCTGCGAAGATGCTGCGCGAAAAGCTCGCGGCAAATGGCGTTCGGTTCGCCGATGTCCGGCGTATACTCCTGACGCACGCGCACGAGGATCATTGCGGGCTGGCGAAATCGGTTCGCGACGAGGCGAAAAATGCCGAGATACTCGTTCACGAATGGGAAACCGGACATCTCTTCGGCCGACTGTCGGGCGACGCGCATCATTCATTAATGGTGCGTGCCGGCGTAACTGAAGAGGCCTTTCTCGAAATCCGCGAGTTGTACGGCGAAGTAAATCTTCTAACCGACGCCCTGGAAGACGGCGAATTTGCGCCGCTTGCCGACGATATGGAGCTCGAATTCGAAAGCGGCAGCCTTCGCGTCCTGCACACGCCGGGCCACACGCCGGGTTCATGTTCGTTTGTTCGCGAAGCGAACCGCACGATGATCTGCGGCGACTGCGTTCTCAAACGCATTACGCCTAATCCGATCATTTCACCGGACCCGATCGATCCACAGAAACGATTCCGTTCGCTGGCGGAGTATCTGGTAAGCCTCGCTCGCCTACGCAGCTTTTCGCCGACGATCGTTTACGGCGGCCACGGCGAGCCCGTGACGGATTTCGAAGAGATCTTCCATCGTTACGTGCGCGCGATCGATGAACGGCAGAGCAAAGTGATCTCGATGCTTTCAGGCCGTGGCACGACAGCTTTCGACATTGCCAGAGACCTGTTTGCTCGGTCATTCGATCATGGCGTGCATCGTTTTCTGGCTATCTCAGAAGCCGTCGCGCACCTTGATTATGCCGAATCCGAAGGAAAGATCGCGGTGGAGGTCAATCAAGGTGTTGAATACTATCGCCGCGGGTGATCTATGACGTCTGCCATTCGCCCATAATCGGAATATTCTCGCTGCAGATCTTTTCGAGCTTTTCGTTGATGCGGGTTAGTCCGGCAAATCCCGGCAGCTGCTGCACTCGCTGCGTCACCGTCTTGTCTAGGATAGCAAGCGCGCCCCGCGCGCCGAACAGTGTCGAGATCACGTAATCAGTCTGCCGTTTCGGTTTTGATCCCTGCCCGACCGGACACCAGAAACTGTCGATCATTCGGCGAGCCAGCCTTTTTGCCGTTTCGTTCACCGCCAGTTCGCGACGAGCCATGCGCAGATAAAATTGCGTGTGCGCCGACTCTTCGCGAATGATCGCAGTCAATATCAACGTCAGTACCGGATGCCGGGCAAGATCGATCATTCGCCGGTAAGCCTGGGCAGTAGTCATTTCGTGGATCGCGCCAAAGGTCATGTGCGTCGCCGTGAATTTACGGCCGATCAGGTTTGTTAACGTGGTAATGAGATACGTATTGAAACGGTAACTGTTAGAAACCGAAGCTCGCACAGCGGTTTTCCAATCGTCCGCGATATCGATTCCCGTTTCAACTAAAAATCGATTCAGCACCTCGCCGTGAGTCGCTTCCTCGACACCCCAACGTTCCATGAATTTGCCGATTACGGGATCGCGGCCGGTTGGCGTTCGCCGCATTTCCATATAGTACATATCCGTTAACGTCTCGACATCGCGCATGTAAAGAAGAACAGGTATGAGACTGCTGTCGACAGGATATTTCCGAACCGAATCCCACGGTATCGCGGAGATGAACTCCGGCGTCAGCGATCGCGGCTGACGCTCGTACCATTCGAGAATTTCGATTTTTGTTTCGACATTCATTATCTTTCAGAACAGTTGCAGTTGCCGCGATACCGGATCTTTCAGAACAGTTGCAGTTGCCGCGATACCGGCTTGGTTCAACAAAGCCGGCGGTTTCTCTCACTAAAATAATTCGTTATACTGATTCGTTTAGATTCAACCATTGCGAGATCACCGTCTTTGCTATCGACTTTTATGAATAAGCTCGTTTCTGCTTTTCTTTTGACCGCTATATTAATCCCGTCCGCTTTCGCGCAGCAAGCGCCGCTGACGATCGAGGGTGAAAAGCACTTGAAAAACATCAAGCAGCTCACCTTTGGCGGCGAAAATGCGGAAGCCTATTTTTCCTTCGACGGCAGGAAGTTGATCTTCCAGTCGAAACGCGACGGCCGCGGCTGCGACCAGATCTACTCGATGAATATTGACGGCTCCGACGTTCGGATGGTGTCGAACGGCGAAGGCAGGACGACGTGCTCGTACTTTTTCAAAGGAGGTAAAAAGGTGCTTTACGCGTCGACGTTCGGGGGCAGGCGTGAGTGCCCGCCGGAGCCAGACCGTTCTAAAGGATATGTTTGGCCGCTTTATGCGGATTACGAGATCTACACCGCGACACCGGACGGAAAGGACATAAAGAATCTAACGCATTCGCCAGGTTACGACGCCGAGGCCACCGTCTCGCCGAACGGCAAAAAGATCGTCTTCACATCCGAACGCGACGGCGACATCGAGCTTTACTCGATGGACGTCGACGGCAAGAACGTAAAACGCCTCACCAACGAGGTCGGCTACGACGGCGGAGCCTTTTATTCGCCCGATTCGAAAATGATCGTCTACCGCCGTTCGAGCCAGCAGACGCCAGCCGAGATCGCGAAATTTAAGGAATTGCTAGCACAGCATCTCGTCGTGCCGACGCGTCTCGACATTTGGATGATGAACGCCGACGGCAGCAACAAACGACAAGTCACGAAACTCAACGCCGCCTCGTTTGCACCGTACTTTTTGTCGGACGGAAAACGCATCATTTTCTGCACCAACTACTTCGACCCGGAAAGAACCAACCCGCGTAAGCAGCCCAACTTCGACCTCGCGATCGTCAACACCGACGGCACCAGCCTCGAACGCATCACATACAACGAATCCTTCGACGGATTTCCGATGTTCTCGGCCGACGGGAAAAAGCTGGTCTTCGCTTCGAACCGAAATGACGCGAAACCGGGCGATACGAATGTATTTATCGCGGATTGGGTGGAATAGACGAGTCCAAGAGCCTAACACCTAGATTTATGAAAAATCGAATCGCTGGTCTATTTCTTGCGGCATTATTCGTGTTGAGCGTTTCGGCGCAACAACCGACGAGTGTTTCCCGCGATCTCGAGACTGATCTCAAACGCCACATCGAATATCTCGCGTCCGACAAACTCGAAGGCAGGAGGACGGGCGAACCCGGAGCCGCTCTTGCCGCCGATTACGTCGCAGGCCAGTTCAAGAAACTTAAACTGAAGACGCTGAGCGAAAGTTCGTATTTTCAGCCTTTTCCTTATGTAACGGGCGTTGCGGTAGCGGCGGTGGGCAACGAGTTTTACCTCGATGGTTCCGACTTTAATCAGGCGGATGTCCGGCCCGCTGGGTTTTCGCCCAATGCCGAAGGTGCCGACACTCCAATTGTTTTTGCGGGATTTGGCATTGTTTCGCCTGAACAGAATCGTGATGATTATGTGCGCGTCGATACCAAGGGAAAGATCGTCATGGTCCTCGACGGCAATCCGGACAATGATAACCCGCACAGTCCTTTTGTCCGCTTCGACGCTCGTACAAAGGCACTGATCGCTCGTGACAAGGGCGCTGTCGGGCTGTTGATAATTTCCCGCGAGGCTGACATTGCGTTGGACCGGTTGGCGCGACTGTCGTTCGATCAGACGCTTGGCGAAGCAGCTCTCCCGACATTGATCATCCCGCGTCGGAACGCAGCGGCGATACTTAGCGCGGACGAAAAAGAGCTGGACCGGTATGAGAAAGGAACGGCGAGCCGCTCGGCGGGCACAGCTAAAGTGACCGCATCGTTCAAGATCAACCTCGTCAAGAAATCCACAGAAGCCCGAAACGTCATCGGCGTCCTGCCCGGAACCGACCCAACGCTAAAAAACGAAGCGATCGTCATCGGAGCGCATTACGACCATCTCGGCCACGGCGGGCAGGGAAGCCTTGATGTAAATTCGACCGAAATTCATCATGGCGCCGACGACAACGCATCCGGCACGGCCGCTGTTATCGAACTCGCCCGTCAATTTGCCGCCGAACGCAAGAACAAACGCACGATCATTTTCATGGCATTCTCCGGCGAGGAAGAAGGCTTGTTAGGCTCGCAGTTCTACGTAAGTCATCCGCTTTTTCCGTTAGAAAAAACCGTGGCGATGATCAATCTCGATATGGTTGGGCGGCTAAAAGATGGAAAGCTGAACGTCGGCGGGATTGGAACTGCGGCTGAGTGGAAAAGCATGGTCGTGACCAAAAACGTCTCTGAAAACGCAGGGCTTTCCGTTGTCAAACTGAATTCGGCGGCCGGCGAACCTGATCGAAAAGGTTCTCTCACAAAATTTAATTTAAGTCTTAACGATGATGGCTTCGGCCCATCCGATCACTCTTCTTTTTACGGGAAGAAGGTCCCAGTTCTTTTTTTCTTCACGGGCACTCACAACGATTATCACAAACCTAGCGACACCGCCGACAAGATCAATTACGAAGGCGAAGCGACGATAATCGAATACATTTCCAACATCCTTCATTCGATCGATCAAAATCCAACGCGGCCGACTTACACCGTGGCGAAATCGTCGGGAATGAGCGGCCGTTCGGGTTTCAACATTTCGCTCGGAACTGTTCCCAACTACGCTGATTCGACCGACGGTCTTCTGCTCGACGGTGTTCGCGACAACTCGCCTGCGGCGAAGGCCGGAATCATGCCCGGCGATAGGATCGTCAAACTTGCGGGCAAAGATATCCGCAATGTGATGGATTACACATACGTTCTCGGCGAAATGAAAGCCGGCGTTGAATACGAGGTTGAGATAATGCGCGGCGGCAAACGCCTTATGCTGACAGTGGTCCCGGTAAAACGATAATTATGCGATCAACAGTATTTCTTGCAGCTATAGTGAGCTGTGCCTTATCTGCCGCATGCGGTTCGACGGCGACTAACACGGCAGTGAAGGAAACCGCGCCTCCTGCCAAACCCACACCCAGCGTAACGGCAAACGCAATGCCGATGCCGACGGCTTCGGTGCCGAAAAATGGCGACTATACTGGCAAGGGCAAAGTGACGAAAATCGACGTCGAATCGCGGGCCGTCGAGCTCGATCATCAAGAGATCAAGGGCGTAATGCCCGCGATGAGGATGGAGTTCTTTGTGATCGATCCGGCTTTGTTGAACGGCGTCAGTGTCGGCGATGTTGTCGATTTCACGCTTCGTTACAAAGACGGGCAGGAGATCATCACCACTCTCGTAAAGGCGAAATGAGCCCGATAGAGTTCAGCAAATTTCATGGCTTCGGCAATGATTACATCGTCGTCGAAAAATCCGAGGCAGCCGTCGCATCGATCTCGGAGTTTGCAAAAGCGATCTGCCGTCGTCATACCGGTGCAGGAGCAGATGGCGTAGCCATTCTTTCTCGATTAGAGTCCGGTGCCGATTATTTCTGCGAGATCATCAATCCCGACGGCACCATCGCCGGTTTTTCCGGAAACGGTACACGCTGCGCCGTCGCATACCTATATAAAAACTGTCTCTGGTCAGCGCGCGACCTTAAGCTCGAAACAAAAAGCGGCGTCAAGAATTATCACCTGCTAAGATCCTCGGGTGAATACCATTACACATTCGAAGCCGAGATCGGAAAGCCGGCATTTTCGGCGACGGAAATACCGTTTGCGTCCGCCGAGTCGTCGGATGTGATCGACCGCGATGTAAAACTCGGCGACGCTATGTTTACGGTCTCATGCGTGAACGTCGGCAATCCGGTTGCGTGTATTTTCGTTGATGATTTTGCGATCGATTGGCGATCCGCGGGACGTTCGCTGGAGACGAACGCCTCGTTTCCCGAACGCGCGAACATTGTTTTCGTGAAAATTATCGACCGCGAAAACATTGAGATAAGGATCTGGGAACGCGGGGCCGGCGAAACGTCCGCATCAGGCACTTGTGCGAGCGCAAGCGCCGTTTTGAGCGCTTACACGGGCCGAACGCAGCGGCAAGTCGATGTACGAATGGAAGGCGGCGTCAGTACCGTCGTATGGCGCAACGACGACGAGATCGTTCTGACCGGCTCTGCCGAATTTGTTTATTCGGGCGAATGGCCCGCCGTTGCGGCCTGAGTGCGATCGCCGAGCAAATCCGCGACACGCGTCTGCCGATAGTCGAAGATGTGGTCCAGTTCGCGGCGAACCAGGATGTGTGCTAGTTCGCCGAAAGGCGCATAACCGACGCGGTACTTCACCTCGTCTTCGATAAGCGTTGTATTCTCATCGATCTCGACGAACAAATGGCGATGTATCCATTGCTTATACGGGCCTTTTAATTGCCGATCGACGAATGCGTGCGGTGGATCCCAGACCGATATCTCTGTCTGCCACTTGACGGGAAAACCACGGATTTTTAACCGGTAATCGATAAGAGTTCCCTGCCTCAAGGTGATCGGCTGCGGTGTTATGATATGGAACTTCAGCTCGGGCGGCGTTAACGCCTCAAGGTTCGAGGCGTCGGCGAAAAACGAGAAAGCCTCGCCACGCGGGACGGGCAGTTTGAGGCTTCGCGTGAGAATATGTTCAGGCATGATCTGGTAGATTTTAGGCTACCAATTTGCGATGCCGGAAACAATAGCGTCTATTTCTTAGTTTTCAGATACGCCTTCGGGAGCGGATTTTCCGGCGTCTCGCCCTGCCAATAGATCGTTATCACCCACCAACGTTTTCCGTCGTTAAAAAGCTGAAAGCTGTTTATGCCGCGTTCGAAGAGCTGCTTGTCCGCAAGTGCGTGAAACGATTCGTACGTTGAAAATACGTGCGCGATGTTTCCATAGCTGTCCATTCGACGAGCGCGTTCCCGTTCGAAAAATCCCTGCTTCGCGAAATACGGATCGTTTCGCTTTGCGTATTCTTCAGGCGTGACCGAACGCGCGCCTATGGCACCAATCTTGGCTTCTTGCCGGTCGCGATCAGCCGGGCGTCCTTATAAAAGAGCGATTGAAAACGGTCCCAATCGCGTTTCTGGCCCGCATTGCCCGAGATCACGTCGTAAACCGCCTTCATAATGCCGTCGATCGTGGCGACGTCAGCGGCGGCTGCTTCTTTGCCCGTTTGTGCCATAGCGCCTTCGAATGAGAGCAGTACAAACAAAATGATCAAAAGAGTTTTTTTCATAGATTGTCTTTACGGCGGTCACGTCGCAAATGTTGCGCGCCGCGTATCTTTTTGCGGACGGCCATCGATTTGAAGTGTTTCAAACGACTGGGCCGAACCGATGCGGATGGCGACCAGTTGCGATAAACTATATGTGATGCCTGAAAAACTGCCCATTACAGGATTCTCGGCTAATGAATTGGCGACTCTTGTGGCCGAGCACGGCGAGCCGCGCTATCGGGCAAAACAGATATTCAAAGGCGTACACGCGCGTCGGCTGCGATCGTTCAGCGAGATGACCGACCTGCCGATCACACTGAGAGAAAGGCTCGCCGAATACGCGGTGCTCGAAACGCTGACCGTTCAGGCGAAGTTCGTTTCCGCGGACGGTACGCGAAGATTTTTGATGCAAACGGCCGACGGCAACCCTGTCGAGTCCGTATTCATTCCCTCGGAAAATCGCGACACTATATGTTTCTCATCGCAGTCGGGCTGCCCGCTGAAATGCGATTTTTGTTTGACGGCAAAGCTTGGCCTTCTGCGAAATCTGACCACGGGCGAGATCGTCGAACAGATCATCATCGTCCTCAATGACGTCTACGGCGTCGGCGGCGATACGCCGCACGGCACAAATCTCGTCGCAATGGGCGCGGGCGAGCCGTTTCTGAATTTCGAAAATTTACTCAGGGCCGTCGATGTGATGTCGTCGAAAGATGGACTTTTCATCGTACCGAACCGCGTCACGATCTCGACCGCCGGCATCGTTCCGAAGATCGAGGAATTTGCCGCGATCGAAAGGCGGCCCAACCTGGCGATATCGCTGTCGGCGTCCAACGACGAACTGCGGGACCGTCTCATGCCGATCAACAAGCGGTGGAACATCGATTCGCTGCTTACCGCCGCGAAAGTTTTGGAAATGTCGCTCAAACGCGGCGAGCGGTTTACGTTCGAGTATGTGCTGCTCGGCGGCGTCAATGACAGCGACGAGCACGCAGCCGAACTCACCGATCTTTTGCGGAAATACGACCTTCGGCGGGTAAAGATAAATCTGATTCCGCATAACCCGGCAGAACAGTTGGACTATCATCCGCCGGCCGCTGCCCACGTTGAGCGATTCAAATTCATTCTCGAATCGCGGGGCGTTTCAGCCTACGTTCGTCGTCCCCGTGGCGGCGATATCTACGCGGCATGTGGTCAGCTAGCCGCGAAAGAGCAACCGAATCTTGTTGCGATAACCTCGAGCGTCGGGTTCGCCTAAAATTATGGAATTGCTAATACCCGGCCTATTACTTGTCGGTTTGATGGTCTACGCATCTACACGGATCAAGCGTCTCGCGGCTAAAGCCCTCGAACCCGAGACGATCGAGACCGATCAATTCTCGATCATGAAACCCGACGGCCTTATAAGTGTGGTCGCACCGGATAATGGTCTGCTTTTTGACGCTCACACGCGGGAGTTCGCCGACGAACCGGCCGATGGTTTTCGAAAGGCCGCAGCCACCGTGCGAATGCGTGAAAACGAGGACTTCGACCGCTTTTCGACTGCGCTGGTAAATTCGGGCGGCCACGTTAAGGATGATGTCTCAAGTAAAGTGGGCGAAATGCGCACACGGAGCATCGAAATTATCGACAGCGAAAACGGAGTTTCTATTTCGCGATTTCATAAGCTCGTGCAAAATAAAGAAAAGCTATTCGACTTACAGATCGAAATACCCGCCGATCACCGCGAACAATTCGATCCCGCACTCCGCCAAATGGCCGACAGTTTTCTCGTAAAGGATTAGGAAAAACAGATCAATGAAACTATTAGTAATCTTTTCAGCGATATTCGTTGCAACAACATTATTTTCCTCCGCAGCTATCGGACAGACGTTTACCGGTAGGTTTGATAAGGACACGGTGACACGCGGAGATACAGCCCGGGGCAGGATCACTATGGTAATTCCTGCCGGCCTGCACGTAAATTCGAACCATCCCAGCAGCCAATATGCGATCGCGACAGCGCTGCGAATTTCAGGCAGCGGTATGAAAAGTGTGTCGATCGCCTATCCGCGCGGCAAGGATCGTAAGTTTCAATTTTCCGAAGATGCGATAAACGTCTACGAGGGACGCGTTACGTTCGGCTTTGCGGTGAAGGTGCCGCAGAATCTCCGCGGTAGATTTCTACGTCTCCGAGCGAGCGTTCGATATCAGGCCTGCACCGAAGAGGTCTGCTATCCGCCGAAGACAAAAGTGACAACACTTACCGTGCCGGTCAAATAAGCTGTTTAGGTTCTTCCGATGACTGAGAGGAGACGTCCGGTTTTGCCGTATTTCTTTTTTTCATTTCGATACGAGAAGAACAGGTCGGTTCGCTCCATCGTGCAGAATGGGGCGATGAAAATATTCTCATCCCGAACGCCCGCGTCCATAAGCTGCCCGCGGTTCGCGGCGTGCAGGTCGATCATTGCGTGATCCGAACGCGTCGGCGTAAAAAACGCTTCGCTCGTTTCGAATGCGGCAGCGAAAGTGTCGATCACATCTCGGCCGATCTCGTAATTCTTGCAGCCGGCCGCCGGACCGATCGCACAGGCCAGATCCGCCGCTTTTGCGCCGTAGGTATTTATCATCGTGTCGATCGCTTTCGTCACGATCGACTGCACGGTGCCGCGCCAACCCGCATGGACCGCCGCGAACGCACCGGTAATGGGATCCGCGATCAGAACGGGCACGCAATCGGCCGTTTTAACCCCGACGACGATGCCGGGCAGATCGGACGTCAGAGCATCGGCGCGTTCATCGGAGTTTCCCGCATCGGCGGCCGAGGCGACAGCCTTTACTCGGTCTCCGTGAACCTGCCACGCGGTCGCGAGTTCACCATCGCCGCCGACCGCATTTAAAAAACGACGCCGATTTTCGTAAATGTTCCCTGCCGTGTCCTCATCAAAGCCCGCGAGATTTAGAGAATTTTCTGGAAAAGGCGACACGCCGCCCATTCTCGTCGAAAACGCGTTGACGAATCCGTTTGCCTCGATCGAGCGGCAGACGAGCACCTTCACGCCGTCGCGTTCTCGCCAATAGAAGCCCGAGTCTGCTAGAGTCGCATCAGAAGTTTCGACTATTTTGCCTTCTGTTTCGATGATCTTATCTACCGGCATCGACATCGTCGAAGTTTATCGTATACGCGAAACGATGGCGAGAACACCGTCTTTCGCTGATCGCGTGTTTACGGAAAACGAGCGGCTTTACTGCGATGCGAAAGGTGTCGCCGCGGCGGAATCTTACGCGGGCAGGTTCGCTGCGAAAGAAGCGTTTCTCAAAGCTTTGAAGACCGGCTGGCGCGGCAAGATCACCTGGAAAGATGTCGAAGTGATCTCTGACGCCGACGGCGTGCCGTCGTTCAATGCCAGCGGTGAAGCCGAACGGCTGCTTGCGCAAATGGGCGCGGCGCGGACGCATCTCTCCATCTCGCACACTAAAGACCACGCGGTCGCCGAGGTAATATTTGAACAGTAGCAGGGTCTTTTAGTTTGCTGGTGCAGTAGAATGCCTCGAGCAGAATAATCATGAAAAACGTCCGAGGCAGATCGATATTGCAGATGGTTTTCTCAGATGAACTCCGGGCGGTGAACAGCATTCACCCCTTACCGAATAACGCGTCGCTCAAATGAAAAATGTATGAGTGAAAATCGCAAAAGGTCGTCAGCCGATCAAGCGGGATACCTGCGTTTCGACGATCTCGCGAATCTCCGCGAGATGCTCCGACGAATCCGCTTCGAACCGCAAAACGAGTATCGCCTGCGTGTTCGACGCTCGAACCAAACCCCAACCATGCTCGAATAAAATGCGCGCGCCGTCGATGGTGATCACCTCGTTGGTTCGGGAAAAGTGCTCCGCAATATCTTTCACGATCTTAAATTTGCGGTCGTCCGCGCAGTCTACCCGCAGCTCCGGTGTCGAAAAACTCTGGGGAAGGTCGGCGAGCATCTCGGATAGTTTTTTATTGCTTTTTGAAAGTATCTCCAGGACGCGGGCCGCCGCATATGTCGCGTCGTCAAAACCGTAAAACCCATCCGCGAAAAAGATGTGGCCGCTCATCTCGCCGGCAAGCGCGGCCCCGGTTTCCTTCATTTTAGCTTTGATCAGAGAATGACCGGCCTTCCACATTATGGGCACACCACCATGAGCTTTAATGTCGTCGAATAGCCGCTGCGAACACTTAACCTCGGCGATGATCGTCGCTCCCGGATTCTTCTCCAACACGGAACGCGATAGCAGTACCATCAACTCGTCGCCCCAGATAATGCGGCCCGTTTCGTCGACAACGCCGAGGCGGTCGCCATCGCCGTCGAAGGCGATGCCTATATCGGCGCTGTTTTCACGGACGGCCTTGATCACATCCTCAAGATTTTCGGTAACGGTCGGGTCGGGATGATGATTCGGAAAGTTTGAATCAGGTTCGAGAAAAAGCTTTATGATCTCGACGCCGAGCTTTTCGAACACCGGTTCGGCAGTCACGCCGCCCATACCGTTGCCGCCGTCGACCGCAGCTTTGATCTTTCGCCCGCCGAAATTGACGCGCGAAACGATGTCCGCGCAATATTCGTCGAGAACGTCCAGCGTTTCCGCCTTTCCTTCGCCCGCCGAAAATTTTCCCGATAGAGCGATCTCTTTTATTTCTTCTATCTGCGAACCGTAGAGTGTGGATTTGCCGAGGCAGATCTTGAATCCGTTATGGTCGGGCGGATTGTGCGAGCCGGTGATCATCACACCTCCGTCGACCGGCTTGGTGAAGACGGTGTGATAAAGAACCGGCGTCGGCACCATTCCTATCTCGACGACGTCACATCCCGCGGCCCGGAAAGCTTCGTTGAAGATTCGTGCAAAACGCGGCGAGCTTTCGCGGGCGTCAAAGCCCACGGCGATCCGTTTTGCGCCGTTTTGAACAAAGAACGTCCCGGTCGCCGCGGCGATCGTCTTCACCGTCTCATCGGTCAACTGCGGCCCGACGATACCTCGGATATCGTATTCCCTGAAGATGTTTTGATCCATTAGTTTCCCAATATTACCTAAATCAGCCGATCAATCAAGGGCAGCCCGGATATACGCCGGCAGGTGGGTTTTTGCTATACTTACTGGTCGCTGGAGGCAACATGCCCGGCGCCGAAAGCATCGAACAAAGTGCGTTTCGATCGTCGAGCGCGAAAAGATCACAGAATATGAGAACTTTTTATCACCCGGGCATTTTGCCGGTTATATTTGCTATATGCCTGACGATCTCGGGCGTTGCGGCCCAGACCGTTAAGCCGACAGCCACGCCGCCGCCGCCGGATGAGGGCGGCCAGGTCAAGACGTTCGAGGTTCGGCTGCCGGTTACGGTAACCCAGAAAAAAGATCTCATTTCGGGTCTTACGCGGGGCGATTTCGCCGTATTCGAGGACGGCGTTCAACAAGACATCACGTTTTTCACTGACGAAAAGACGAATCCGCCTGTCTACGTCGGAGTTTTGATGGACACGTCGCCGTCGGCTGCCGGCAAACTTGGGTTTTCCAAAGAAGCCGCGAAGAATTTTATTTACACCGTTACGCGTCTTCGAAAAGATAAAGCTGCGTTTATGACATTCGATAACGAAGTCGTTCTCCGGCAGGACTTTACCGACAAACTCGACCTTCTTGACAGTGCGGTCGATAAGGTGAAAAAACCAGGTTCGCAAACGGCGATGTACGATGCCGTTTGGCAGTTCACCGACGAAAAGCTTCGCTCCGTCCCGGGCCGTCGCGTGATCGTTATCATCACTGACGGGGACGATACTTTCAGCCGTGCTCAATTAAAGGATGCGATCGACATCGCACAGCGGACGGAAACGACGATCTTTGGAATCTCGACCAAGGCCGGCTTTCTCGGCTCGGTACCTGGTGTCGAAGCCGGCACCGTAAAGGGCCGCGGTGACAAGTATCTGACTCAGCTTTGCGAAGACACCGGCGGCCAGGCGTTTTTCACGGGCGATATTCTCGAACTCGAACGCGCCTTCAAAAAGATATCCGAGGAGCTTCGCGGGCAATATATAATTACCTACCGCCCCCTAAATCAAAACTATGACGGCCGCGAACGCAAGATCGAGGTTCGATTTACCGACCGGTCGCGTACCGCCAAATACAAGATCCGCTCGAAATCAAGCTATCGTGCGGTCAGAGATACCCTCAAGTAGATCGGGATTAAGTTTCGAATGGCGAACTATATACGTTCGCCGAGAATCGGAAGTTTGTAATGTACGTTAAAAGATATTTCATCGCCTTTTCGCTGACAGCGTGTCTCCTGATCGCTCCCGGACTGTTTTCCGGGTCCGCTGCGTCGCAGCAGCCCGATACGAGGCCGCCCGCGGCGATGCCGTCGCCGACGCCACCGATTGAGGAAGAGAAAGAGGTCGTTAAGGTAGAAACAGAAAGCGTCAACGTCCTTTTTACCGCACAGGATAAAAACCGCCGGCTGCTTCTGGATCTAAAACCGGAACAGGTTCGCATCTTCGAGAACGGCAAGCTTCAGGAGATCTCATCTTTTTCAAAACAGGTCGATCTGCCGCTAAGCTTGGCCATACTGATCGATACGAGCCTATCGCAGGAACGTACGTTGCCTGAAGAAAAAGCGGCTGCTATGTCATTCCTCGAATCCGTCGTTCGCCCGAAGAAGGATGAGGTTTCGATCGTTTCGTTTACCGGCGAATCGACACTCGAACAGGGCATGACGAATAACATGATGCATCTCCGCCGTGCAGTAGACCGCGTGGTATTCGTGCCGCCGTCGAATTACATCGGCGGAGGCGTCGTCACAAATGGCGGCAGCGTTCCCGGGACGCCGCCGATCTCAGGGGATAATCAGCGTACAGCGGCATCGACTGCTCTTTGGGACGCGATCTGGGTAACGTCGGACGAGGTCCTCGGCCGTTCGCCCGACAAGACACGACGTGCGATCATCCTGCTTTCCGACGGCGATGATACATACAGTCGAAAGAAACTGGACGAGGCCGTGCAGTCTGCCCTCAAAGCCGAGGCTATAATCTACTCGATCGGCATCGGCGATAATTATCAGTATCGCGTCAACGAATCTGCGCTCAAGAAGCTTTCGGAAAACACCGGCGGCCGCGCATATTTTCCGCGAGACGAAGGCGAACTTCGCGAAGCGTTCAAACAGATCCAAGTCGAGATGCGTTCGCAGTACCTGGTCTCCTACGAACCGACCGACCAGACACTCGACGGATCATACCGAAAGATTGAGATCGTCCTGGCCGATCCCGAGATGCAGAAGCAGAAGATAAAACTAACACACCGGCTGGGCTACTTTGCCCGCACCGCGGGTAAGAAATGATCAGCGGTCACCCCGCTGCTTGGAAAGAAGGCTCGTTTTACCGCGGGCCTTGTTCTTCGGTTCGAGAACTGTTTCGAGCTTCCAATCAGCGTCAGCGAAATGATCCTTCGATTTGATCAACAGCCAATTCGTCTCGATGCCGGTGCGGACAAGTTTATATTCGCCGCGCAGCTTTAGGCCGAAGAACGTCAGCACAAGCTTTCCGTTATCTAACTGCGTTTCAGGATCGATTGCGGTTTCGTACTTGCCGCTGTCCCAAATGCGTACTTCGCCGGCTCCGTATGATCCCTCGGCAAGCGTGCCTTCGAATTCCCCGTAAGCCAATGAATGATCTGGAACCGACACGGCGAGACGCTTGTCTGCCGGGTCCTTCGAAGGCCCCTTCGGCACCGCCCACGACTTGTAAACGCCGCCCATCTCAATCCGCAGGTCGAAATGCAGCCGCGTCGCGTGGTGCTCGTGTATCAGAAATCGCTTCGATATCCTAGGCATGATTTACGCCCTGCAATCCAAATGCCTTCCCGCGCGTAAGAAGATCCAAACTAAACTTCGCTCAAGATGACGATCTCTACCCGGCGTTTCGCATCTTCTAAAAACGTGTCAATGCTTGCACTCACTCGCTGTTCCTGCAGTGCCGCGCGGACCGCCGGGCGGGATTCGTCCAGCGTCGGCAGGAGCGATTCGGGGTTTCGCCGCCGAAATTCGGGAACGAACACGTCGCGAAAATACTTTGCCTCGTCCTCCGTGGTTATTACAATGAATGATCGAAAACGAAAATCCAGATATTTATCGATGGCGATCCGTTGGCCGATTATCCGTTCAAAATTGTCGTCTTTTACCGATTTGAAGCCGACCTGCACGAGGCGCTTTTCGAATTCGCCGGGCGGAAAATACGAAAGCATTCGATTGATCTCGGCGGCGATCTCGTCGGCGGTCGGAGCGTTTCGGGGCAGGCGCTCGGCCTCAAGCGCAAACACGCGTTGATTGATCAACACCTGAAGAGCCGCGTTCAGTTCCTGCGAAGTCGGGGCCGTGACCGAGCTTCCCGGCTGCAGCGCGATCTGCCACAACAGGTCAGAATATGTTATCAGCTCGGTTCGGACGCCGTCGCTGACTGTTGCCACCGTCTTATCCACCACGCGCTGTGCGGCCGCACCGACCACGGATGCGGCGGCGATCAGGAGCAGCAACGCCGCCCGTACCAGAAAGGCTGTTTTCAGTCTGTTAAATTCCCGCATTTGTCTCAAAATATTAATTTTATCGTTTACCGGCGATCAGTCAACATAATTCAGATCGTGTTAAAACAATTGACAAAATGCACAAAAAGTTTTTTAATCTGATTAGGCGATACTCTGCATATCGCCGCCTGAACTTCCGTCTACTCACCCGCCATTTCGACCGGCACCCATCCGAGCTGTTTTCCGGAACGCCCCATGCCATCACCCTCGACTGCAAAGATCAAATCACGGTCCGTTTCACACCTTTCTTCACCGGGCGAAGCATCGTCCGAACTAAGATTCGTATCAGACCTTGGGCGAAGCCTGCTTTTTACCGTTCACCCCAAAAAGGTTGCTCTTCGCGTCGCATCCGCTATTCGCGAGGGTGTCGATGCCGAGATCTGCGGCTTTGTGGCCGAGCTCAGCAACATCGGCATAGTAAGCTGCGCTATCGGGCGCGACGGCGCGATCGAAACCGAATATCTTAACAAGGAGAAGTTCGACAATTGGATATCGCTCCTGCCGCCACAGATAGGCTACGCCGAAGAGAATGAGCGCGAATTTCTGCTCGGCACGGCCGGACATAAGCTCGAGTATGTTTCGCCGCTCCACATCGACGGCGAGATAAAGGGCGCGGTGTTGGTCGGATTTGCCGGCAAACGCGATTTTACCGAAGCAAAAGGAAGCCTGATCGAAGCAGCCACACAGATGGCGGCAATGAGCGTGAATCTCTCTGCTCACTACGAATCGGCGATCAACGATTCGATCAGCCGCGCACGCGACGAACACCGCAAATTTACGGAAGCCGTGCTCGACGCCCTGCCGGTATCGCTGTATGTGGTCGACCGCGATTACACGATCGTCACCTGGAATCGCCATCGCGAGGTCGGCACGCAGGGAATACCGCGCGACACCGCCGTCGGACGCAACGTCTTCGAAGTGCTTTCAAGATATCCCAAAGGCCGCGTGGCCAACGAATTTGAACGTGCGTTCAAAACCGGCCGAATCGAGCGAATCGAACAGCAGACGGTTGCCGATGACGGTTCGACACGCCACTGGATGGTCAGCAAGGTACCGATGACCGACAACGAAACAGGCGAGGTGACACATGTCATTACGGTCGGCGAAGACGTGACAATGCGCGTCGAGGCGATCCATGCGGTCGGCCGTGCCGAAAAGCTCGCGGCCGTCGGACGGCTCGCCGCCGGCGTCGTGCATGAGATCAACAATCCGCTCGCGACGATCGCCGCCTGTGCGGAAGCTTTGGAGCAGCGCGTCGCCGAGGGCGCATACCAAGAATCGGAAGCGGTCGACGACCTTAACGAGTATCTGGGACTGATCAAGAGCGAGGCATTCCGCTGCAAATCGATCACGACCGGCCTGCTTGATTTCAGCCGGATACGCACCGGCAATCGTCATCCGCTCGACGTAGCCGAACTGCTCCGTTCGTCGATAAATCTCATTTCACACCAGAAGCGCGGACAGAAGATCGATTTTAAGGTCGACGTCGGCAGCGGGCTGCCGAACGTTCACGCCGACAGCGGACAGATACAGCAAGCCGTGATCGCCCTCGGCACCAATGCGATCGACGCAATGCCAAATGGCGGCACGCTCACGTTCCGTGCACGCGGAGCCGGCAACCGTATCGCGATCGAGATAGAAGATACAGGCGTCGGAATTCCGACGGCCGATATGTCAAAGGTATTCGAACCTTTCTTTACGACGAAAGAGGTGGGAAAGGGAACGGGCCTCGGCCTCGCGGTCTGCTATGGCATTATTACCGACCACGGCGGACGCCTGAGCGTGCGATCAACTGTGGGAAAGGGCTCGACATTCACGATCCTTTTACCAGGCACGAAGTAACCCGATAGGCAAATATTTATGGCTAAATTACTTGTAGTGGATGACGAAAAGAATCTTCGCCTGGTGGTGCAGAAAGAAATGACGCGGCAGGATCATCGGGTCGAAACGGCGGCAGACGGCGAATCCGCCTGGGAAATGCTCGAGACGGCCGATTTCGATGTGCTGCTCTGTGATATTAATATGCCGCGGCTCGACGGCATCGGCCTGCTTCGTCGCCTGCGCGAAAAAAGCGCTAATCCGCCGGAGGTGATCATGCTCACTGGCCAGGCAACGGTCGAAACCGCGATCGAGGCAATGAAGCTTGGGGCCTACGATTATCTAACAAAGCCTTATCGTATCGCCGAGCTTTCGGCGCTCGTCGCCGGCGCCGCAGATAAACAGCAGCTGAAGATCGATAATCAGCGTCTGCGGGCGCAGATAGAACGGTCTGCTGGAACATTGCCAGAGATCATTGCGGAGTCGCCGCAGATGAAAGAGGTTCTCCGGCTCGTTCGCCGCGTGGCGCCCGCGGATACCTCCGTGCTGATCACCGGCGAGTCCGGAACCGGTAAAGAGCTCGTCGCTCAGGCAATCCATCGTCTGAGCCCGCGAAACGACAAACCGTTCATCGATCTTAATTGTGCTGCACTGCAGGACACGCTGCTTGAATCCGAACTCTTTGGGCACGAAGCAGGCGCGTTTTCCGGCGCGAGGATGCGGAAACTCGGCTTGTTTGAATTGGCGCATGGTGGCACCTTATTCCTCGACGAAATAATGGAGATGCCGCCCGCCTTGCAGTCAAAACTGCTGCGAGCACTCGAGACGCGAACCTTTTTCCGCGTCGGCGGTGTGAAAAAGGTCGAGGTTGACGTTCGGCTGCTGGCCGCGACCAACCGCGAACCCCAGCGGGCGATCGCGGAAGGCGCATTCCGCGCCGACCTCATGTATCGCATAAACAGCTTTGAGATCAACATAGCCCCGCTCCGCGAACGCCGTGAGGACATAGCGCCGCTTGCTGCCTATCTACTGCAAAAGATATGCAGCTCGACGGCTCCGGAAATTACGGAAGCCGCGGCCGAAGCGCTTCGAGCATTCGATTGGACGGGTAACGTGCGACAGCTTCGCAACTGTCTCGAAAGGGCCGCGCTGCTTTGCGATAACGGTCGAATAACTGTTAAGGAACTGCCGCCCGAGGTTGTCACGCGCGCCGAGCGAACAACCGTTTCCGTAAATTACAGCGGCGCTCCGGCAAACGGTGTTTCCTCTTTTCAAAATTCGCCATCGTCGAATCTCCGCGACCTCGAGCGCCAGCAGATCATCACGGCCCTTGAGAAAACCGGTTGGCACCGCGGCAAGACCGCCGAGCTTCTTGGCATTTCGCCCTCCACACTCTATCGACGTCTGCGCGAATACGATTTAGAGACAAGGTAAGGGAGCGGGAACGCGTTATAAAGACCCTCTCTGCCGCGAAGTGATGAAAAGGTAGCGCTGCTCTGAAAGCGGCATCAGCCGACGTGCCGATTCGACGTTATTTTTCGAAAGTGCGTCGCCGAGATTATTTCCGCCGAAGAGCAACAGCGGGCGCCGTTTTGACCATCGCAGCAGTCGCGGCAGCTTGTCTGAGAATTTGTCGAGCGCTCGACAGGTCACGTGCGTTACGCCTTCAGCTTCGACTACCTCTTCGAACTGACGGTTAGCGATCTGCGCCCGCCCGGCCAAAGCCAACGCGTCCACTACCGACCGGAGAAACGTCGCCTTTTTTTCCTTTGATTCGATAAGCAAACAGCCGAGATCTTCGCGAACGATCAAACACGGTATCGACGGCAGGCCCGCGCCGGCGCCGACATCCGCAAAGCGCGTTCTCGCAGGAAGGAATTCGAGGAGCGTCAGCGATTCCAGGATATGGCGGACGGCAAACTCCTCCGGCGAACACGGCCCGACGAGATGCAGAATTGGATTGTGCTCTTGCACCAGATCGTAATAATCCGCCAGGCGCTCCATCTGTTCCGTCGTGAGATCGATCTCAAAGGCGGTCTGGTGAGTCTTTAACGCAGCTAAAAATTCTGCCCGCATCACAGCCCTCCCGTCGAGCTTCTGCCCCAATTGAAAAGCCCGGCCACACGGCCGAGCCTTTGCACTTAATGGTGCGGACGAGAAGAATCGAACTTCCACTGCCTCGCGGCAACAGGCTTCTGAGACCTGCGCGTCTACCAGTTCCGCCACGTCCGCATTGGCGAATTAACGATGATACGAATTAAATGGGCGAAATTCAAGAAAGGGGCTCGTGTTTGGTCTACCAAGGCCGACCAATCCGCATTATAAAAGCCGTTTTGCCGTTTTCGTCCTGTTCCGTGGCGTAATGTTCGAAGCCCGCCTTTTCATAGCACCTGATCGCGCGAGCGTTCGCCGGATGTGGGTCCAACAGGATATACGGCGGGTCTTGCCGCCGCTTGATAATTTCTACGAACGCCGTGACCGCCGCTGAGCCGATGCCGCGGTTTATATGAGTTTCTTCACCGATGAACTGATCGATCCCGATGGACCCGTCCTCGCAGGCGTAATACTGAAAGTAACCGATAGGTTTTTTGTCGCCGTTGTGAACCTCAAGTAGAATGAAACGCTCCAAACCTTCCTCGGACCGGCCATAGTGCCGAGCGACGTTTTCTAGAGTATCGTCCCCGTCGCCCCACCACTCTTTGACGTGCTCGCGCGACAGCCATTCGAGATCAGAGGGAAATCGGTATTCACGAGGGGCCTGAACTCCAGCATACGCAGCGATCATCCAGATAGTGCACTTCAGGCAGACAAAATTCAAGAAAGCGGCATGTGTT
>JBBSGG010000015.1:0-54133 GCA_038254305.1 Pyrinomonadales bacterium | reverse complement strand
TTTAAAGGAACCGGTTTCGCACGGCACATCGCATTCGTTCAAGAATGCCGACGACGCTAAAAGCGACGCTCTTGCCAATTCGATATTCGACATCCCGGAGGTGGTCTCGGTCTTTTACATGGACAAGATGATCACGGTCGAGAAGACGGACGAGGTGGAGTGGGACGAAATACTTCCGACGCTGGCAGTGCCGATTCGTGCGGCTGAAACAGCAAAGAACGGCAACAGCTCCGCGGGTGTTGCTGCCACGGTCGGCGGTGCGATCGCCGCAGCCGCTTCCGATGACCCGAAGATCGCGGAGATCAACACGCTGCTCGACGAAAGGATAAGGCCCTATCTCGCCAGCGATGGCGGATGGCTTGAAGTGCTTGAGCTCGAAGACCATAAACTTTCAATCCGCTACGAAGGAGCCTGCGGCAGCTGCCCTAGCTCGCTGACCGGTACGCTGATGGCGATCGAAAACATGATCAAAGAAGAGATCGACCCCGATATCGAAGTTATCGCCGTCTAATTTCGCCTCTCCGTCGCACATTTCAAGAAAATCTTGACAATAAACGAGATAATTCGCCATAATCACATCGGTGGCGATTTTTCATGAAATTGTCATTAGCCCGCAACTCGATTCTTTCTACACAAAACCGCCTACCACATCCGTCGCGCTAAATCCTTGTATTTTCTACCATTGGAGGAGAAACCGTAGTGAAAAGTGAAGAACTCGAACTTAGTTTGAGAACTGAATTCGAGAGTTATCTTAATGGCGTCCTCGCCGGAATAAAGCAGGATGTCTCCGACTTTCAAAAGACTTTCGAGGCCGAATTCGAAAAGCACAAAGCCCAGCTCGACGAATCGATCCGGAACCTTTTGACGCGTTTCGACTCGGATCCAGAATTTGACCGTGCGTTCAGCGAATCAGTGATCGAGCACCTGCGGCTTGCCCGCGACGAGGGCGCGACTATTACCGCGAACGCTATCGGGGCCGCAGAAAAACTCAAGGATGAGAATGCTCCGCCCGTCAGCTACGACCAGATCCGTGACGCGATAAAAGATATTACGAGCCAGACGTCGCAATCGGCGATCCTGAAAAGTCTGGTCGAGCAGGCCGGCAACTTCGCTCCCCGCGGTGCGTTCTTCATTGTAAAGAACGACCATTTTGTCGGCTGGAAGGCATTCGGCAAGGAAGACGGTCTTGACGACAAGACGGTGCAGGAAGTTCATTTTCCGACGTCTGCCGATACCGTATTTGCGGCGGCAACATCGGAACTCGCCGTTCGCGATGTTACCTGCGGCGAGCACGAGGACGACAATCTATTTCTTGAGCCGCTCGGCTTTGGACGCCCTGACCGAATGTACGCGATACCGCTCACCGCACGCGGCCGCGGTGTAGCTGTGATGTACGCCGATTACGGAACGACCGGTGTCAATTTGAATGCCGACGCACTTGATACGCTAGTCCGCGTTGCGGGCCTTACGGTAGAGTTGCTGGCCGCGTCTTCAGAAGCAAAGGCGCAGCAGGAGCCGTCGTCACCGGTTTCCCCGAAGGCTTCGTACGTTGAGGACGAACAGGCAAAGGTCGAAGATCAGAGAAAGCAGGACGATCAAGAACCGCAATTTGAAGACAGGCAGGATGAACATCCGGTTGTCGAAGCGGAAGAATACACCGGAAATGTTTCGTACGAGCCGGAAGACGCCCATGCTGAACCGGAGGTCCCTGGCGACAAATCGCCGCAGGCGGCACCGGTCGAAGCGCCAGTTTTCGAAACATTCGCACAGCCGGTACCGGTCGAGACGGCGGAAGAAGAAGTAAGTTATTTTGAACCGGATGTCGAGACTGTTTCAGCCGAGGAACCGTCGGGCGATTTTGCTTTCACGTCGCAGGATGATCTTTCGCAGACGGACACAAGCTGGCCGGCAGCGGAACAGACTCGCGAGGCCGCGCCCGTTGAGGAGTACGCTGTAAGCGGCAATGGTTCCGGACAGGTCGCCGTACCGGAACCGGCCGTCGAGGTCATCACGGCTCCGACTGTTCGCAGCAGGTTCGGTGATCGTAATATGGATCTGCCGATCGAGGTAAGCGAAGACGAGAGAAGGCCGCATAACGACGCACGCCGTTTTGCCCGTCTTCTTGTTTCCGAGATCAAGCTCTATAACGAACAGAAGGTTGCCGAAGGACGCGAAGCGAACGATATTTATGACAGGCTTCGCGAAGCGATCGACCGCTCACGCGAGATGTACGCGAAACGCGTTCAGCCGAATGTAGCTGCGAAGTTCGATTACTTTCATTATGAGCTCGTGAACGGACTGGCCGACGGACGTGACGAGAGCCTCGGTCAGAGCTATCCAGGGGCTAGTTCGTAAACGCAAATCTAAACGAGATGAAAGGCCGTCCGATCGATCAGATCAGGTGGCCTTTTTGATTGATCAAGAACATTCGCTATTCGGGCGTTCGTTCCGACGGAAAGACAGGACGCGTTGCTTGCGGGCTGTCGGGCGAGCTGTGCAGGTGCACGATCTTCCAATCCTTACCGATCTTTTTTAGGACAAGCGTCATTCGTCCAGATGCGCTTTCGAGCTTGCCCTCGTATTCCTGCGTCTGTTTCCATTTGCACGTTATATACGCGGCTGTCGGGCTGAGCAGTTCTACGCGAACACCGGTCACTTCGAGCGAAACGTTTTTCGTCTTTGCATAGCTCGCTTCCCGGTTCGACTTCATTGTTTCCCAACCCATCGTAACGGTTCCGTTATTATTGAAGAAGAGAATTCGGTCATTTTTATCGTAGACACTCATCACTTTTTCGGCGTCCGCGGTTTTTATGCCGTCGACTAGACGGTCAAAGACCTCGCGGACAGGCTTCGACGCGTCAGTTTGTAACAGAGCCTTCGAAACGGTCGGCTTTGGCGTAGAAGCCGGCTTTTGTGCGAAGCCGGCGATCGAAAAGAGAAAGATATACAAAAGAAGAAGTTTTTTCATATCGTAAATCCTCGAGAGAAGGTCTGCAGCTATGAGTTTATAATCAAACCAGGCGTCTGCAAACGACAAAAGACAGCTTAATTCAACGAATCCCGCCTCAAATTTTTTTTACACGCTTTGGTATGGTGTTGCAGGCTCCTCTGCACCAAATCGTCTTTTGCTCGCCGGCGGACATTCCGGCAAATGCTACAAAAACCTGACCGAACGCGCCATGTACGTCATCGGTACGATTATTGCGCAGAGCGCGACTCGGAGACGCAATTTGTCTTCGCCGTAACTGTTCTTCCCAAAAGAGAAAAGACATATTTAGGAGGACGCACCATGCATTCCAGGAGAAACTCGATTTGGGCGGTCATACTGTTGTTGCCGCTGCTCGCGGGTACCGCTGTCTCCGCGAACTTCATCAATGTTCCCGGCAACGATCCGCGCAATATCGCGGTTGACGATTATGTGTCGGACGTAACGAACCGTGTCGCGAGAGTGAGTTTTCTCACCGGTGACGTTCGCGTCCGCCGCGGCGGCAGCTCGGATTGGGAACGCGCAACACTTAACCTGCCGCTTGTCGAGGGTGACGAGATCGCGACCGATGCCGGCGCACGATGCGAGATACAGTTCGGCCCGGCAACGCATCTACGGCTCGCGGAAAACTCTTTGCTTACGCTTGCAACGCTAAAAGACGAAGGTATTGCAGTCAGCCTTCCGCAGGGAATTCTGAGCCTGCACGAAGCGGACTTTGACAAGACCCGTTCGTATTTCGAGATCGACGCACCGCAGACCACCATTGCCGTGGAAAACGAAGGCACGTATCGTGTCGATTCGGGACAGCAGGGCGAAAGCCAAGTGCGCGTTGCTGTGACTGGCGACGGCGAGGCGCGCGTCTATTCCGACAATTCCGGGTTCACGCTCAAGAGCGGCAGGTCGGCGACGCTGAAGGTGAGCGGTGAATACGCCGGCGAACTTGAGACGAACGATGCGAATAGATTCGCCGACGAATTCGACTCGTGGAATGCTGACCGCGATGCCGTGTTAGCCAAGCGTGTGAAAGATGCATATTACGATAAATATTATGACCGCGACATTTACGGCGCCGAAGATCTGAGCGACAACGGTGAATGGATACACACGCGAAAGTACGGCTATGTCTGGCGCCCGTATTCATCGGCTGTCGATCAATATACTGCGTGGTCGCCCTACCGCTATGGCCAGTGGCGCTGGCTGCCGCCGTACGGCTGGACATGGGTCGGCGATGAGCCGTGGGGCTGGGCGACGTACCACTACGGCCGCTGGGTTTGGGACGAAGGCTACTGGGTCTGGAGTCCGTACGGATACTATCGTAACCAGCGAAGTTGGTGGGAACCGGCGCTCGTGATCATCACGACAGTAAATAGCAACATCTGCTGGTATCCGCTGCCGTACGACCATCACTACCACAACTACAACGGCCATCACGGCGGGCCGCGGCACAATCAGGTAGGGCAGAGTTCGACGACCGCAGGAAACCCGACCCCCTCACCGACGGAGAATTCATCGACTCCGATCCTTACTCCCGATCAGCGAACGCGACGCGTGACTACGCCGCCGCTGCTTAATATGCCGCCAACCGCTGTTGTATCGGTGCCGGCGAGCGAATTCGGGTTGGGCCGCCGCCGCGGCTCTACAGGCGTTCCGCCGCTTGCTGTGGCAAATGCGGTGCTCGCGAAGGACCGCGATACGATCTTGTCACCACCGATATTGCCGAGTGGCGCCGACTTGCCCGCAAAGGTCAGGAAAGAAGTTGCGGTAGAACGGCCGACTGTCGTTACGAAAATGGACGGGGTTGTTCGCACTGGCGCGGCGCAGCGAATGAACGACGCTCCGCTCGATAACGAACTGCGAAACACGCGGATTTTCGGAGATCGTGTACCGCTTCCGGCAAGCGGTGAAGTACGGTCGATCCGTCCCGCAGCGAGCGATAATTCCGAGACGCGAAAGACAGGCGCGGTCGAGCGTCAGCATGTATTCAGGAACGAGCAAAAAACCCATCCGCAGCCGGAAATTGACCGGAGCCGCGAAACCAGGAAATACGAGCCGGCTAAATCCGGCGAAACTCCGCCGTTCCTGCCGACGCCACGCGAATCGCCGAAAAACGATTCGCCGTCCAAACACGAGTCGCCGCGATATGATCCGCCGCCACGGAATGATCCTTCGCCGCGCAACGATCCACCCCCGCGAAATGACCCGCCGCCGAAGAGCGACCGGCCATCTAAAAGCGACGCGCCTTCGAAATCGGAACCTCCGGCGGACAAAAAGGGAAAGGACGGCCGTTAGCATCCTTTAAATAGCAAATCCCCCGCGATGCGAGATCTTCTCACAACGCGGGGGCTTTCGCTTGAATAGAACAAGATCTAAGAACCAGCAGCAACGAAGACGTTCTTATCGATCGCCTGCGGATTGCCGACAACGACGAAACGAATGTTCTTCATGTACTTGTTGACGACCGCCTGCACGTCCGCCGGCTTTACGCCGCGAATACGGTTGAGCAGTTCGAAGCTGTTTCGCCAGCCGCCGCCGATGAGCTCGTAACGTGCAAGTTCGCCCGCCTGCGCCGCATTCGTTTCCTGGCCCAGATAGTAATTTGTCAGAAACTGTCCGGCCATGCCGTCGAGCGTATCCTGATCGAGATGCTCATGCTTCATCTGGTTGATCTCGCCGAGCATGATCTTTACCGCATTATTAGCTTCTACCGCCGTCACGTAGATGTTTGCGGTATTGGCCGCGAGACTGCTGAGCTCAGCGTTGGGCGCGTACGAGAGATTTCGTTTGACGCGGACCTCTTCATAAACCCGCTGCTGCAATATCGTCGTAGCGACGCGCATTGCGGAGAAATCCGGGTTGCTTAACGATGGTGCCGCAAAAATTCCTTCGACATAATTTGTCGGTATCGTACGCGGAACGATATCGAGTGTCGCCTTCGAAAAATCGAATGCGGCAAGCGGCTGTTCGGCATAACTGCCGCGCGGCAGTTTTCCGAAGGTCGCCATTATCCGCGTTTTAAGGTCGTTCGGATCGACGTCGCCGACCACTACCAGCAGCAGCCGCGACGTTTCCATGATGTGCTTGTGATAAGCGCGTAGGTCTGCCGCCGTTAATCCGCCGATCGTGGGAAGCGTCCCGCTGACATCATTCGCGTACGGATGGCCGGCGTAAATGATCCGGTCCTGCAGTGCCTGCAATGCTCCGTCAGGGCTTGTCTCGGTTTCACGCAGGCCGGCGAGTATCTGTCCGCGGACACGCTCGACGTCATCAGGCGCAAAGGCCGGGTTAAGTGTCACGTCCGTAAAGAGATCCCACGTGCGGTCAAAATTTTGACGTGTGGTCGCGAAGGCGATCGAACTGTAGTCCTTTCCAGCGGACGACGCGATCGAACTTCCGGTTCGCGAGAGCTCGCGGCGAAGGACGGACCGCGGAAATTTAGTTCCGGCTTCGGTCGCTGCCGACAACATAAGATTTTCGATCCCGGCATTTTTCTGGCTGATGTTTCGAGCGCCGCCGCGGATGAAAAGACCGCCCGCAACAGTTGGCGCTGACTCGCGCCGTTTTACGAGCACCTTCATACCGCCGACGTCAAACTCGGTAACGAGCGCGGCCTGCCGGGCGATATTGTCAATCGTGCCGGTTTGCGCGAAGGCGGCGAACGTCGTCGCCAGAATCAGCGGCACTGCCGCCAGCATTTTGCGATTGAAAAACTTCATAAAATTATTTTCCGCCGGTCAGGTCAAGTTCACTCAGGTTCGCCGCAGATTTCGCTGCGGGCGATAGCAAAGCTATGCCGACGTGCGGTTTGCCCTGAATATAGGTTGAAACATATTGGTTGATATCAGCACGGTTCGTAGCCCGAAGATTTTTCTGGTAGCCGCGGAAATAATCGATCCCCGTGGATGACCACCAGAAGCCGAGCGTGTGTGCATATTCGCTTGTTTTTTCACGATCGAAAAGGTCGGAAGCCTGAAGAATGGTTTTTGAATTCTCGAGTTCTTCGGCGGTAAAATATTTTGGATCCGTGAACTGCGCGATCTCGGCGTATGCGGCTTTGACCGCCGCCTTAGCCTTCTCCGGTGTCGTGATCAGGAAAAGTGTTATCGGGCCGACATTTCTCTGCGTGTAATAATTTAGCGAGGCGCCTGACGCAAGTCCGGAATCGACGAGGTCTCGCTGGAATCGCGAATCCGGCTGCTGCAAAATGTACGAGAAAACGTCCGCGGCGTACGTGGCTTTGTCATCCTTCCCGATCGACGGGCCCTGCCAGCCGACTTGTATGAAGACGTTCTGCTCCGTTGTCTGCTGCTCATCACCGAGCGTTTTTTCGATGATCACGCCCTCGCTCTTCGGCAGAGGCGGATGTTCGACGAGTGGAAATTCCTTGAAAGGATCGACCTTTCGCGGTTCCCAGCTTCCGAGGATCTGCTCGGCTTGGGTGAAGATCTCGTCCGGTTTTACGTCTCCAGCAACGATAAGTGCCGCATTATTCGGAAAATAGTAGCGCGATTTGATCGTCCGCATTTGATCCGTCGTCGCTTTCGCCACCGTCTCGCGCGTTCCCGCAGGGTTTTTACGCGTCGGATATTTGTAAAAAAGTCTATCGCTCAATTCGCGGCTAAGATAGTAGAAAGGATTCGATTCGTTTCGCTCAAGCTCGCCGATCACGACCTGTTTTTCCTTTGCAAATTCCTGTTCATCAAATCGCGGCAGCCGCACGGCGTCATTGATCACCTGCATCGCCGTCTTCACATAGGGACTCGTTGTCGTAAAGTAATAATTGACGATCTCTTCGCGTGTGGAACCGTTATATGCGATGCCGAGAGTTTCGATGTTTTTCAGATAGTCCGCACCACGGTATGCGGCCTGGCTCGGTTTGAAAAACATGTGCTCGAAAAGATGCGACAGCCCATTTAGCTCCGGCGGCTCGGTAAAGGAACCATTCCGTACGGCGAGCTCGACGGTCACAAGCGGCACCGCGGAATCCGGGAGCACAATGACCTCGAGGCCGTTCGGAAGCGTCTTGTTAACAAATGGCGTTTCATAGTGCGCGGCAGGTGCGGCCGCAGTCGCGCGAGCAGCTTGCGCGGCGGCCGGCCTCGCGGAGGCGGCCTTCTGGCCGAAAGCCGGCCCCATCTGAAACAACAATGAAATGAGAAAAACGGAGGTGAACAGGGTTTTTGACACTAAAAACTCTCCTGAATATTCGAAGATATGAAACGCGGCCGGATCCGTCCGCACTTCGTAAAGACTTTGATAATCACTGTCTTGCCGTTAATATTTAATCTATCACAACGGAGATTATTCAATGGAACGCGACAATTTGATGCACGGAGCCCGCACGGCGTTGAATACGAATACGGAGATTCGTGCCTGGGCTGAAAGTTATTTGAAGGAAAAAACACGGGGCGAGATGCCGGAACTATCAGACGAAGAGTTTGAAAAGCACTGGAAATATCACAAACCCGAAATAATGCACGCCGGCGCCGCCGAAGCAATGCAGGCGTATAAGCAGAGCAATCCGCGGGGTTAAACCCCTCAACGAGAATAAAAAGAGCCGCAGGCGGACGGCTCTTTTTCGTTAGGGTTCCATCGGCGTCATCACTTGCGGCTTGCTGTAAAGCCGGTTAACGAATGGCGAGACGAGTGCAAGGAGAATGCCCGAACCCATCATTATTAAAGCAACCTTCGTAAAAGTGCTCGTAAGCACCGCAGAATCGGCCACGAACGCTCCAGCGATCCGGCCGGCGATATAGTTACCCAGCGAGATCGACAAAAACCAAACGCCGAGCATAAGCGAGACCATCTTCGCCGGCGCGAGCTTTGTCATCGAGCTCAAACCGACCGGGCTGAGGCATAATTCGCCGATCGTGTGACAGAAATAAAGAAGTACGAGCCACCAGAAAGTAACCTTGCTTCCAGCCACGTTTTCCGGGTCCGCACCCAGACGGGACGAGGCATAGGCTATCACGACATATCCGAGACCGCCGAATATCAAGGCGATCGCAAATTTGATCGCGTCCGACGGCTGCCGTTCGCCGAGTTTCAGCCAAAGATATCCGATGATCGGAGCAAAAACGATGATCATGATAGGATTGACCGACTGTAGCCAGCTCGACGGAAACTCATAACCGAAGAGAGTTGTGATCGTTAGTTTGTCGGCGAAAGCATTTAGGCTCGTGCTGGCCTGTTCAAATCCCATCCAAAACAAAGTCGAAAAAGTAAATAGGACTATTATTACGCCGAGACGTTTCCAATCGCTTACCGAAAGCTTGTCCTGCATTCCGGTCAGGATCACAGCAACGAGGCCGCTGACCACCACTACGGGCGTGAGCACCTTCGTGATCGCCGTCGATGCGTCCCAGTAGAACGCGGAAAGAATGACGATTGCGACCGCCGCAGCGACGAGTATGCCGAGCTGTGTAAGGTATGCCGTGCTGAAGTTGGTTCCGGCGGGCTCATTCTTCAGGCGCGGATTTTCTGAAGGCGGCAAACCAACGGTCGCGATATTCTTTCGCCCGATCAGATATTGCAGAAGGCCGAAGAACATTCCGACGCCAGCAGCGGCAAAGCCGAAATGCCAACTGTTATGCGGGTCGAAGCCGAGACCGACGATGAAGTTGCTAAAACTGTCGCTTTGGGCAAGATATCCGCAGACCAGCGGCGAAAAGAACGCGCCGAGGTTGATGCCCATGTAAAAGACTGAAAATCCCGCGTCGCGCCGAACGTCGGCTTTACCGTAGAGATCGCCGACCATCGCGCTGATGTTCGATTTTAAAAATCCGGTTCCAACAGCGACAAGCACCAGGCCGAGATAAAAGAACTGGATCTTTGGAACGGCGAGCGCGAAATGGCCCAACATTATAACGACGCCGCCGATGAAGGTTGCGCGTTTTGCGCCGATAAAGCGGTCGGCGAGCCAACCACCGATCAGCGGCAAAAAGTAAACTGACGCCGCATATAGGCCGTAAACCGGTCCCGCGTACTCCTCGGTCCAGCCGAGGCCGCCGTCAGCGACCGCTTTGGTCATATACAGGAACAGGATCGCGCGCATCCCGTAAAAGCTGAAGCGTTCCCACATTTCAGTAAAGAAGAGAGTGGAAAGCCCCCGCGGATGCCCGAAAAAGCTCCTGTCCAAATGCGGATCGAGCTGGTCTGTCGCAGTACTCATGTATCGTTTTCCCCTTTTGCGTGCTGGAATATGGAAGAGAATTACGCAGAATATAGCAGAAAAGCGGTGCTAACTAAAAGAACCGCGGCTTTGCAAGCAGACTGGTCCGCTTCACTCATCGATCACAAAACTAACCCTATGAATGAATATAACGAATACCGTTCCGCGCGGACCCTGTCGTTTTTTGTTATCGGCGGTCTCGCCATAATGGCGTTGACGTCGATCGTTTCGATTTTGATCAGCACGATGCAGATCGTAAGTCCCGGTGCGGTCGTCGATCTCGAGCCGGGAAAGCCGAGCTCGGTATGGATCGTGCTTCACGCCATTTTGGCGCTCGCCAGATTTCCCGCGTATGTCGCTACGGTCGTCATATTCCTCATTTGGCTGAATCGAGCGAACAAGAATCTCAGCCCGCTGGGCGCAAGAAATGTCGAATTTTCGTCGGGCTGGGCCGTCGGCTGGTGGTTCATACCTTTCGCAAATCTGGTCAAACCGTTTCAGGTCGTCCGCGAAGTGTGGTGGGACAGCGACCCGGACTTCGACGACGAGCCGACCTTTTTGTCCGCGAGCCTGAAATCAGCCCCGACAATTATGGGGGCGTGGTGGGGTTTCTGGATCGCCTCGAACATTTTCGAAAATGTCGCTGCGCGGATCTACGATGTTGGGATCGATGCCGCGACAGTCGGCGTCATATTCGTTATCAGCGGCGCCCTATCCACCATCGCTGCTTTTCTGGCGATAAAAGTCGTTCGTGATATTACGCGGCGGCAGGAAAGGCGCAAAGAGGTTGTCGGCAATGCATTTTCGGATCTGCCGCCTCCTCCTCCGAACTCGGGCGGGAATTGGCAGACCGAAGACGCTGTCTCTCAGGCATGACCGTTTGGCTTGTGGGCGCCGGTTGCGATGATTTTGCGATTAAATTAGACTTATCAGTTCGTGCCCCTGTAGCTCAACGGTTAGAGCAGCAGACTCATAATCTGTTGGCTGTAGGTTCGAATCCTACCGGGGGCATGCTTATCTTTTTGATTTTCTGAAAAATCTGGTAGCGCGTAGGAGAATTGAACTCCTGTTCCAAGGTTGAGAACCTTGTGTCCTAACCACTAGACGAACGCGCCGTTAGGTAGGTTTCCGAAAGGATACTTTACCGAATTTTGCGGATTTCGGCAAAATATCAAACGTTAAACCGAAAATCCACGACGTCGCCGTCCTGCATGACGTACTCTTTTCCTTCCAGACGTGCGAGGCCTTTTTCGCTGGCGGCTTTGCGGCTGCCGCTTGCGACCAGATCGTCATAACCGATGATCTCCGCGCGGATAAAGCCCCTTTCGATGTCGGTGTGGATCTCGCCCGCAGCCTGCGGAGCCTTTGTCCCGATCGGGATCGTCCATGCACGAACCTCTTTTTCACCCGCAGTCAAAAAGCTCATCAACCCGAGCATGTGAAATGCGGCTTTGATCAATTTATCGACGCCGCTCGATGTTAGACCTAGGTCTTTTAGATATTCGCTGCGTTCCTCGGCATCGAGGGCGACGAGTTCGGCTTCGAGCTTTGCGCAGATGACGACGACGTCCGCATTTTCCGATTTCGCATGCGCCATTACAGTTTGCACGTGCGGGTTCGATTCCGGATCGGCAAGCGTTTCTTCGTCGACATTAGCGGCATAGATCGTTGGCTTCGTACTGAGCAGAAACCACGTTTTGATGATCGCCCGTTCGTCGTCGGTCAAATCGGCGGCTCGAGCGGGGCGCCCTTCTTCGAGCACAGGTTGGATCTTGTCGAGAATTTCTAACTCACGCTTAGCATCTTTGTCGCCGGACGCTTTGGCGGCCCTCGCGGCTTTATCGCGACGCTTTTCGACGCTCGTAAGATCCGCAAGAGCGAGTTCGATCTGGATCGTCTCGATATCGCGGACTGGATTTACCGAGCCTTCGACATGGATGATATTGTCGTCTTCGAAACAACGCACGACCTGGATGACTGCATGCGTTTCACGGATGTTGGCAAGAAACTGATTGCCGAGGCCTTCGCCCTTGGACGCGCCACGCACCAAGCCGGCAATGTCGAGAAATTCGACCGTCGCAGGAACGATTTTCTGCGCCTTATTAAGTTTTTGGAGAACTGGAAGACGATCGTCCGGCACTTCCACCACGCCGACGTTTGGTTCGATCGTCGCGAATGGATAGTTTGCCGCAAGAGCGGTTTCCTGCGCCGTCAAGGCATTGAAAAGCGTCGATTTGCCTACATTCGGCAGGCCAACTATTCCGGCTTGTAACATAATCCTCGCATTGTCAGACCCAGGCGGGCGAGACAAAACAAGAATTGTAACCTTTTTGCCTTTAATGCAGAAGCCAGCACGAAGTAAGGCGAAGCACTCAGATTGAGTTATCGCCCTTACTGCGGTGGCTACCGCAAACGCTATCGCGGCAGGTAACCGCCGGGAACCGGCCTGTCGGCTCCGGCGCCAAAATTGATCCCGCTTATGCCTGCCTGACTCTGGTAGAGATACCATGCGCCCGTAGATGGCCGGTATACCGAAGGATCGGCACGGCCGTCGCCGTCATAATCCGCGCTGACAGGCATATCGCCCGTAGCGCCGAACTGAAATGCGGTAAAACCGTTCGTCGACTGTAAAATGTACCAGATGCCGTCGCGGAAAACTGCATAGTCCGCCTTACCATCTCCGTCGTAATCGCCCTGTGCCGGCTTGTCGATCGAGATGCCGAACTTGTAGCCGATAAATGAACCGGTCGTGCTTTTCAGCACATACCAATCACCGGTGGACGGCCGCCATATCGCAATGTCTGTTTTTCCGTCGCCGTCGAAATCGGCTTGCACCGGTTTATCGCCGTTCTGTCCGAATTGGACGATCGTATAGGTGCCGAGGCTGTCGCTATTGGCGATGTACCAGACGCCGTTCGACGGCCGGAACAAAGCAATGTCGGTTTTGCCGTCGCCGTTGTAATCTCCCGGAACGGGAATATCGCCATCGGAGCCGAATTGCCGGATGGCGACCACGCCTCCTTTACCGAGCGAATACCACACGCCGCCATTCGGACGATAAACGGCATAGTCCGTCTTGCCGTCGCCGTCGTAATCGCCGGGCGCGATCAGATCCGTATTTGCACCAAAGGTAACGACGCTGAACGTGGAGGTCGAGCTGTTCAGCACATACCAAAGCGCGCTTTCAGGACGAAAGACGCTGACGTCTGATCTCCCATCGCCATCAAAATCGGCGTTTCGGTTTTTCCGCACGGGCGTCCCGGCAACATGACTGTCCGAGATGTTGCCGTCAATATTGAACGTCACGCCTGCCCATGTCTCATTATGCGGCGCCTGCCACTGCTTGATACGTTGATGATCGTTCCAAGCGTCGGTGGGAAAGGCGGGGAAGGTCACGTACGTCCACACCGACATGACGTTGTCCCACCGAGCCATCCAGATCGCATCCATGCGGCTAGCCGGCGGCATTCCCGCCCAGTCTTCCTGCGCGTTCTTTGGCGAACCGTAAACTCCGGATTTGTAACCGAGTTCTTTGACGCGGTCGGTCCATCCTTTTAGAAATGCCACCGTTGCCGTGCGGCAGCCAAGCGTGTCAGGCGAAGGTGGATCGTAGCGTTCCATGTCGTAGTACAGGATCGACCCGGAGGTCAGACCGATGTTCGCAGCGTCGGTTACCGCAATATCCGCCTCGCCGCGTCCCTGGGTTTCAGCAACGGCAGGATCGTAGCTTAATTTCGCCGTAGTAGTCGAAGCTGTACATGGCGATTGATATCCGACAACGGTTGGAATAAAGCCCCAACCCATCGCCGACACCTGATCGATCCACGCACTGTTGACGGGCTGCGAAGCGCACGCACGGTTGCGGCCGCTGAAATAGATATTTGAATCGAAATGCGGCGAATTATCCCACCACGTCTGCATCTGCGCGACGCTGCCCGCCTGGCATTTGTCGAAACCGCGATTGAGACTTATCCGCGTCGAACCGCCTGGCGGCAGCGCGAACATCGGCGTTTCTTCAGCCTTTTGTTTTGCTGAGGATCGGACGGATGCGGCAAGTTCTTTTATACGCGGCGGCGTCTTGTCCTCGCCGGCGATGTCCAGAGTGCTTTCTTGGTAACAGCCCGTTTTGAAACCTTCGCATCGTCCGTTGCTTTTTATATTCCACGTGCCGCTCGCGATGGTTTCGGGGGCGTCGTTCTCAGATGCCTTTTCGAGCGAACGCCCGTCGAAATTCCACGTCGCACCCTCGTCCGCGGATCTGTATTTAACACGTCCTATGAAATTTGAACTTGTCGCCGTATTTAGCGTCACGGTTAGAACACCGCCATCCATGCTTAGTTTTGCAGTCTCGGGTTCTGCATCGAGATAATCTAAATCGTCGAGTTTAATCGGTAAGCGATTCCATGACACGCCGCGGTCATTCGTCGATGCCAGTTCTAAACCGCGTTTATCAGTGAAGAGGGCGAAGCCGTGACTTTCGCTGACGAAAAATACGTCAGCGATCAATGACCCGCTTCGCGGCCCAGCCGGAATATTGATCTTTCGCCATGTCTCGCCGCCGTCATCCGTTCGCAGGACCTCGCCGTCGGTGTAAACGAAACCCGACGGACCCGTAACACCGGCGATGCCCTTGATCTCCGCCGATTCCGTTAATTCCTGCGCTGCCGGCGGATGCTGGAGCCCACCGAACGACAACCGTGTAAATGGCGAATCTTGCGCTGAGGCAGCGACCGTTAGAATAAAAAGAACGAAAACGAACCGAAAGCATGCGTGTGTCATTGAGAGTCCTCCCGTGAATTCGTATTCGAAATGCTGATGGATTACAAGGAAAGTATAGCTGAGTCTGATGTATGTTTTCAACACTTTTTTACCTGACACTCTCGTTTTACGAAAACGATTAACTGGGTTAACGTAATCTGGTCGGATCGAATGTCTATGCTCATCTCGATGATATTTGCCGCGATAATCTCCGCCGGCGGCGTCGGCGTGTCGTACGCCATTTTGGACGACGACGCGCCGCTGATGTGGCGACTGGCGTCAGGTAACGTGATCGGTTCGGCGATCTTCGGAACACTCATTTTTTGCGCCGCTCTTATCTTTGGGTTGACGAACGCTGCGATCGTCATTTGCCTCACTTTGACACTGCTGCCGGTGATCATTTTACGAGATGCAGGCGCTTCGAAACAGGCCGCTCACGATTGGGCCGCAGCGAAGTCTCGTACACAACAAACCAACCTGCGAAAGTTTCTTGGCTTCGCGTACTATCTTTTCTTTTTTCTATTGTTCGTTTTGTTTTTTGCGCGGGCGATGATCGTCACTGACGGGGGAATTTTTACCGGGGCGTCGCAAAATCTGGGTGACCTGCCGTTTCATTTGGGAGCGATCACGAGCTTCGCCGACGGCGATAATTTTCCTCCGCAAAATCCCTCGTTCGCCGGCGCTCGATTTTCTTATCCGTTTATCGCGGACCTCGTCACGGCTTGTATGGTCAAGCTCGGGGCGAGCGTCGAAAACGCAATGTTTGTGCTGAACGTTTCGTGGGCGTTCTCTCTGCTTATCGTACTCGAGCGTTTTATCGTTAAGCTCACGGGCGATCGCATCGCCGGACGGATCGGCGCCGCACTTTTATTTTTTAGCGGCGGGCTGGGATTTTTCGCATTCTTTAGCGACTTTGGAGCACAAGGCCGAGGGTTTCTGGATTTTCTGCAGCACATTCCGGTCGATTACACGATCGGCGATAAGTTTCGCTGGGGAAATTCTATGGTCGTGATGTTCATCACGCAGCGAAGTCTTTTGCTCGGCATGCCGCTTACGATATTGACGCTCGGATATCTCTGGGAGATTTTCGTGCCTGGCGGGACGACGGCCGAAACCGAAGCGACTTCGCAAGTGCGTCGACGCCTGATAAAGACCTTCTCTTGCGGCCTTCTCGCGGGGTTGCTTCCGCTTGTTCATCTCCACAGCCTCGCGGCGTTGTTCGTCGTCGGCGTGTTTCTTTTCGTCATGCGAGCGGAGCGTTGGCGCTCATGGCTTGCGTTTGCCGGCGGTGTTGCCGTGGTCGCGCTTCCTGAGTTGCTATGGTCAATGTCCGGCACTGCGACCGAGACTTCCAAATTTCTTTCGTGGCATTTCGGGTGGGACAAAGGCGAACAAAGTTTTCTCTGGTTCTGGTTTACAAATACCGGTATTTTTATTCCGGTGGCCGCCATCGGCGCGTATCTCGCTTTCCGGAAATACGCGCGGGTGCAAAGTGGAACCTCACGTCATTCGCACGAGAAACAAATGCCGTCTCCCGAGACTGAGACAGACCGCACGCCGCTGCTTCTTTTCTCGCTGCCGTTCGTCTTTTTGTTCGTCGTGTCGAACGTCGCGAAGCTCGCTCCGTGGGAATGGGACAACATTAAGGTGCTGATCTATTCATTTGTTGGCCTTATACCGCTCGCAGCTTTCGCTTTGTCGTTTTTCTGGCGAATAGCTGCGTGGGGCAAGGGTGCGACGAGTGCGATGATTATCGTGCTTTGTCTGTCGGGAGGACTCGACATTTGGCGAACGGTCTCGCGGCAAGTCGATATCAAGGTTTTCGACCGTGATGCTGTTGACCTCGCAGACGTCGTAAAACATGCGACCGATCCTCATGCGGTAATTCTGAATGCTCCGACATATAACACTGCGACCGCCCTGACAGGTCGGTTGTCAGTGATGCGTTATCCCGGACATCTCAGTTCGCACGGCATCGATTATGCCCGACGTGAAAGCGATGTGAAAGAGATCTACAAAGGCGGACCGGCGGCTGAATCGCTAATGCGAAAATACGGCGTCAACTACGTAATGATATCGCCCGAAGAGCGTGCAGCAATGCAGCCCAATGAAGCTTTCTTCGCGAAATACGGCATCGCCGCCGAAGCCGGAAATTATCGCCTCTACCGGGTGAAATGACGGATGAAGAAATCTAAAACCGAAACCAAAAGTGTGGCCGAGCCGCGGCCCGAAGAACGTGTCGCGGACGCCGCTCCCAGCGATCGGATCTGGCTGGTCTCGTGCCTGGTGATCGCGGCGATCGCGATATTCCTGCGTTTTTACGATCTTGCACTCAAGCCGTTTCATCATGACGAAGGCGTGAACGGCTTTTTTCTAACGACACTTTTTCGCGACGGTATTTACAAGTATGACCCGGCGAATTATCACGGCCCTACTCTCTATTATATCGCGCTTGCGTTCGCGAAAGCATTTGGCCTGGAAAGCGTTCCTATCCGCGCGAGTGTCGCGGTCTTCGGCGTGCTGATCGTCATAATGGCCATGTTTCTGCAACGCTATATCGGACGCGTCGGCAGCCTTTTCGCGGCGCTATTGCTCGCCCTTTCCCCGGGCATGGTATTTATCTCGCGATATTTTATCCACGAAATCTTCTTTGTATTCCTAAGCTTCGCGATGGTGCTTTCGATGGTCTATTTCATCGAACGGCAAAAAGCCGGCATGATCGCGATCGGTTCCGCAGCATTACTTCTGCTCGTGTGCTTTTTACCGTCAACTCTCAATTTTGCCGGGTATTTATCTGGGCCGAATTCGACTGCCTTGTGGGCGTTCCGCGCGGGATTTTTTATCGGCGAGCTTGTGCTGACGATCATCGTCATCCGGATGCTGATGGCGTGGAACGATGGACGGCCCGTTTATTTTATTCTCGCGGCGGCATGCATCTCGCTGATGTTCGCTACGAAAGAGACGGCGTTTATCACGCTCGGCACGTTCGCGATCGCGTGCGTTTGCGTTTGGATGTGGCGAAGGATCTACGGTGAGAGAGGCGCTGCCGGCGAGTTTGACGCTATCGACGATGCACGGCTGACGTGGCTTAATTTTTTCGCGGCACTCGGAACGGGTGCCGACCGGATCCTGATACTTGTGGCAGCGGCAGCAGCGGTCATTTATCTTTTCGTCCTGTTTTTCTCATCGTTCTTCACTTATCCCGAGGGCGTAAAGTCCGCCTTCGAAGCTTACGCGATATGGACCAAAACAGGCAGCAAGGACCACACGCAAAACGGAAGGTGGGCGTACCTAGAATGGGGATTCGAAAGTGAGGCTCCGATATTCGTTTTATCGGCGATCGGAACCTTGATCGCTCTCGCAAAAGCACGTCACCGATTCGCGATGTTCTCCGGGTTTTGGGCATTCGGACTTTTGGCTGCGTACACGATCATTCCATACAAAACGCCGTGGCTTGCACTCAGCTTTCTGCTGCCGATGTGCCTCGCATCGGGATATGCCATCAATGAACTTTGGGTGTCGAAAAATTCATCATTGCGGATAGTCGCGGGTCTGCTCGCGATCGGCTCTGCAGCGATCATGTCGTATCAGGCTTACGATCTTAACTTTGTCCGTTACGACGACGAAAGCACCACATACGTCTACGCGCACACGAAACGCGAATTTCTCGATCTAATGAAGCAGATCGATCATTACGCGGAAATAAGCGGGAAGGGAAAGGACGCGAAGATCGATATCGTCTCGCCTGATTATTGGCCGATGGTCTGGTATACCAAAGACTACAAAGAAGCGATCTATCACGGCCACATGATCGATCCCGACAATGCCGAAATGGTCGTCGCTAAAAAGGATGAACAGGACGCCGAAATCATCCGCATGTATTCGGCAAAATACGTTTACACCGGAATTTACGCGCTCAGGCCGGGCGTCGATCTGGTCCTGCTGGTTCGAAAAGATCTTGCCGAAAACGGCATGGAGCTATACCGTTTGAACAACGCTCCAAAATGATTCGATTCACCCAGTAAGCGGTCCGGGAGTCATATTTTTCATCCGAAGCTTAATTTCAACCCGAAGATCTATATCCTGATATTTCCCACCTTCTCCGGTTTCTTATCCGAACTCGGTTTTAGATACGGTGCTTCATCCTGGTCGCGTTTCGACTGCTCGCCGCCGGAATGCCATTTTAGCCATTCACCCGGCGCGTCGAATGTTTCGCCGCCGTGTTTCGTCAGGCGTGAGCGAATGCGGCACATGACCGGCGTGTTCGTGCCAACGCCGGAGATTATCGCCTGACCTTTCGTCAGTGCGGGAAGCTCGGCGAGCATTGCTCTGCCCGCGCCTTCGACCGATTGGGCGACGGTCTGCTGATCGATCGGGTTCACGATGCGCATTATGATCTGCGTCATGCACTGCGAGAGAACGTCCTGGTCGAGCTTTCCCGGCCGCTGCGTGATCAGTCCGATGCCGACGCCAAATTTGCGGCCCTCGCTGAGTATCTGTTTGAGCACGTTCGTCGAGACCACGCTAGCACCGGCCGGAGCAAAGCGATGAGCTTCTTCGAGCAATGTGAACACCGGATAATCCAGAAAATTCTCTCCGCTCGTGGCCTCTTCCCGAACGGTCATCACACGCGCTTTGTTGACGCGTCTGAGCATTGTGCCCACGATCACCTGCTGCTCGTGCTGCTCGATGTCGGAAAGCTGCAGGATCGTGCAGCGGCCGGGACGGAACATGTCCTGGAGCGGAATGTGTTCGTCAGCCGAAAAGATGCCGTCGGGTCGATCGAAACGCGCGTCGAGACGCCATAACAATCCCTGTATCGACGAAACATTTCCGCCGTCGCCGGCATTCTCGCCCTCTTTACCGAATTGCTGTTTCTGCACGTGGTCACGCAGGTCGTAATAGCTGTAAAGGTAATCACGCTTGCCTTCGGCTTTTAGCTGATCGTTGAGGCTGCGAAATGCCTGTCCGAGAAAATGCAGCATCTTGTCGGAGGTGCCTTCCGGCAAAAGATATTTCACGTCGGCTTCGGTCAAGGTCGAAAAGCGGACCTTTATTTTTTCGGGTGTGAAGATCTTTACCTCGGGTCTGTAACCGTCGCTCCCGGCAAACTGCACATCACCCTGGATCGCCTGCATGGTGTGATATTCACCGTGAGGATCGACGATCAGAACCGACGCGCGGTTGTAGGACTGCATGAGTTCTTCGACGAGCACGCCTGCTGTATAAGACTTGCCGGAACCGGTTGAGGCAAGGATGGCAAGATGTGTCGAGACTATGTCCTTGACGGACAACACCACGGGAACTTCGCCGTCGTCGCGTGTCAGCAAACTTCCCAGGTGCGCTGAACCGCTTTCGGCAACCCGGCGCGGGCTGAGCATCTCGGAAAGCGTTTCACTTGATGCGAGAAATATTCGATCGCCTGCCTGCGGTGGAATTCGCGGATTGACGAAATCATTCAAGCGTTGGCTGAAGAAACCAATAGTTGAAACCGTTATCTCGTATATTTCGAGTGCATCGCCGTTCAGGCCTATCAGCGATGAGATCGCAGACGGCGTCGCTCCCGGATCCGCGAAGAATGTATCGGGCAAGTTTCGAACAAGCTTCGTCGAATTGATAGTGCCGACGATGCGGCGGTTTTCGGTCCCGACCTCGGCTTCGTAATATACGAATTCACCGATCCGCGTTCGTTTATTGTCGCGTGTAATGAATAGGTATTCGTGCGGCAAAAGTCCGGGGCCTTTGACCGTGCCGGTAAGGATGTCAGTCGCTGCAGTCATTAGAAGTTTTAACCAGGCGTGCCGATGTTTTATCCAAGATCAAGGAGGCGATCTTCGATCTGGGCGAGCTCGCGCCGCAGGTTGCTCTCCATCGTGACGGCGACTTCGTCCTGTTCGACCTGTATGGCTTGCTCTTCTTGATCGCGGTCGAGCTCGGTCCCGAGCCGCTGGTTGACCCTCTCGAGCTGTTCGTTAATTTCGTCGCGGCGGCGTGTAAGCTGCTCTTTGGTGGGTTCGTTTTGCTGCATATAAATATTTCCTTCCGGATGCGATGAATTATACCGCGCTTGCCGCGCGAAACCGAAAGCGGTCTGGTGCAGTCGAAAAACTTGCAGAATATACATTGTCGTTCGTTGCTGCTCTGGGCATTATCATCGTATTTTTAAGCGCACTGACTACAATCGGCGATCTCGTCGACGGCAAAATGGATCTAAGAATTAGAATAATTCTAATTAGAGAAAATGTCAAACAACGTAAGAAGGGAAATTCGTAGGTAATTTAGTCAATCGAGATGCCTGATTTTTTGTCGCGGTTACTATTGCTATTTCGAAATCCGGCGTTGATTCCGCTGCCGCGAAACAACGGTGTGAAGATCCATTTCGAATGATTCTCGATACCGTAATATGAGACCACAGAACGCATCTTGCTCTGGCTCGCCACCCCGATAAACGGTGTATTGTCGGTCAGTACCTCGGTATCTTCGTCCGGTTCCGTTGTGGCGCTTTCGTCGCTGGTGTCGATCGAGTTTACGACGATCAACGAATAGCGATCGAGAAGCCTAGTAGGATTATTGGGAAGTACTCCGTTCGTATAATCCTGAATCCGCTTGGCAAAGGGCGTGATTAGTTTGGGATCGGCTTTGATCAGTCGCCATTTTCCGTCTTCGCTGAGCGGATCGGTTGCGGCGGACGGACGAAGTATCTGACGTTTTTTTGTGCCTTGCGGAATGCCTTCGAGCAGGTCGTCGATCGAATTTGGAAGTTTGGAACCGTTGTTTGCGACGACATATTGCTGGATCGCGTACGCGATCTCTTCGCCGCGGCGGATCGATTCCAGCTCCTTTTCACGCTGAACCTCGACCTGTATCGACGGCGCCACGGCGAGCAGAGCGATCGCCATCACGGCCATCATGCCCATTACTACGAGCAGAGTCATGCCGGATTCGGGTCCGGCCGACCTTTTAGTTGTCGCCGTCGTCGTTGTCGTCAACATCTTTCTTTGTTTCCTGCGGCCGAGGCTGCGGCTGTGGCTGATTGGTCGGCGGCGGAATGTAACGAGGAATCGAGTCCGGAATTCCGGGGATCGACTGCGGCATAACGTTCGGATTCGGATTATACGGGCGGAAAGTGTCGCCGCTCGGAAAGCCGCGGTTTGGGCTGCCCGAATCGGTAACCGTTCCTGGTGCCGGACGGTATAGCGCGAGCCGGTGCCGGAAACCGAGATTTACGTCCTCGAGGATCGTCTCGTCCGCCGAAACGCTCACAAGGCGAAACCGGCCGCCGACGATATCGTTCAGCCGTGCGCTGATCGGCGTCTGGCTGCCGGGCTCCTGAAAATATGCCGTGTCGTTGTTGTATCGCTTGCGGGCGATCATTCCGATGTATTGAAAGGTCGGCTTTGGCGGAGCCTGTACGTTCAGCATTACCTGCTGCGAATACTTTTTACCGTCAGGCGTCTGGACGATAATCTGCCGAGGGCCTTCCGCGGCAATAAAATTTGCCGGGATGTCGGCGACGAGACGCTGCGGACTCACAAATGTTGTCGGCAACTCGCTCTGGCTGAAATATATCCGGGCGTCGGACGGGAACTCACCGCCTGTGACCTCCATCCTGAAGCCTTTCGAACCGGCGTACACGCTTTGCGGATTTACTGCAGCTGTAAACCATGGTGTGGGCGTAGGAACCGGGGTCTTGATCGGTATGGGCGGCGGTATAGGCGTCGGACAATCACGGCACGGCGGCCCCGGTTCGTAGAAAGCAAAAATATTACGGCCCGCATCGGGAGCTTTATAAGATTCCGGATTATAAACAACCGCGGTGGTCTCCCAGCCGAAAAGCTGTTCCTTCTGCGAGGGCATGACGAGATCATCGCTATTCCGGTTTGGCAATGGCGTCGTACGCGGCGTCGGCGAGGCTGTAACGACGACGCGAGTCGTGCCGCCGATCAGTGAGCTTCCAAAAGCCACATACAGCGAAACGAGCGCGACCAGACCCAATGCGCCGGCGGCGATTATCTTCTTTTTCTCGGTCGGAGATTTGCCCTCGAAAACATTCATCGAATAACGACTCGAACGATCACTGCTGCACAGCGGGCATGGCCGCTGAATTAGGTCTGCGGAAGTACGCCGCCATCTCCAGCCGGAGACTGACGACCTCACCGCGAGTTTTGCCGCGCGGGCCGGATATACGCGGCGGCGCCGGATTCGTCGATGAGACGACCGGCATTCCGGAAGCGTCGTACTGCGGCAGCCGCACCGCCGCTCGCGCCTGAGCCGCGGAATTGTCGGCCTTCGGCTTTTCAGCCTCGGACGGCTGGATCTCGACGGAGCTGACGATCACGAATTCGGTGCCGGTTTCGATCTCGCGGAGAAATCGGCGGAGATTCTGATACGATCCTTCGACCGTCATCGTCACATAGACGCCCGGAAACAAGCTGCGGAATTTACCCCGGCCGCGTTCTTCATCCGATTGATTATTCTTTGCAACGTCAGCAACCTCGAGCGGTGCGTAATCTGGACCGGTTGTGTTGACGAGTCCGTAGGCACCGATCAGCCCGTTGATCCGCTGGTAAAGTGCGGTGCGTCCGTTATCGGCGTTTGGCAGGTATCGCGCTTCGAAGTCATCGACGCTGGTGATCAACTTCGACACCTGGGTTTCGGTGCTCGTGATATCGCCGTATTTTGAACGAGCGGAAAGCAGTTCGCGGTCGAGCCGGTCGCGTTCCGCGATGTTCTGCTCAAGCTCGCGGTTCGATGGTGCGACCAGAAAGAGATAGAGCAAAACGACACCGATCACAGCGAGAGCTGCAAAGCCTACGGTAATGATCTCCGTCTGCCCCCACATGCCCATGTAGACCTTTCGAGGACGGTCTTTCGGAACAACGTCGACGGCGGTCGCTTTGGGGAAGACGATCGTTTCGTTGTCCGTCAGCAGGACGGTCCGATCCGCTTCCTCGACGACGACAGTCGAATCCAGCGTCGAACCATAATCATTTACATGTATCTGCGGCTGTTCGTCTTCAGGCCTTGGCTCGGGTTCGTTGTTCATCGCTATTGAACACCTCCCTGAGCGTTTTGTGCGACATCGGAAGCCGGAGCGGCCGAATATCCGTACGGGGGTGTGTAGATCAGCCGGAGCGTGTATTCGGAAAAGCTTGACCGCTCATTTGTCTGTAGGTCCTGGCCGCGAAGTTCAGCCTGAAAGATCCCTGAATTGTTCATCCGGGCGATCATGCCGGTCACGGCCTGATAATCGCGGCTGAGGACGCCGAGTTCGAGTTCTGCTTTCACCCGATCGCCGTCGTTGTAGATATTCTGCACCGCGATCCGGGATGCACTGACGTTTCCGGGCAGCACGGTCTCAAGATCCGAAAACAGCCGCGACCAGACAAAGCTCTTGTTCGCCACCAGCTTATGTGCAGCGACGAGCAGTTCTTTTTGCTGCGGCGATAGTTGCTGCTGGACCTGTTCGCCCTTGCCGCGAAGGTCGGCCAATTCGGTCTGTTTTGCATTTATTTGGTTCTTCGCCTGCTCGTTCGAGGTAACGTTTCGGCGGAGCTGGCCGAAGCACAGTAGAGCGCCTGCAACCGACACAGACAACAGCAGCAAAGCCAATAGATACGGCGTTGTCCGGTTACGAAACGGTTTGCTGGCGAGGTTGAGTTTTGTGATCACAGATCGATAAAGCCTAATCTAATGTTGCAGGGGAACCGGCACGGTAAAAACACAAAGTTTACCACGAAAAAAACTTCCATGCCTTTCACGCGGTCCCTGGGTCGAAGGTTGCAAAACTTAGTCGGGGCGGGCAGGAAGGTCGCGTTCCAGCGCTTCGTCGGTCGGCGAGTTATAGGTGCAGACGCGGTTGCGTCCTTCGCGCTTTGCGCGGTAGAGCGCGGAATCGGCCATCTCGATGAGCTCGATCGGATCGGTCGAATCCTCCGGAAATGCGGCAATACCAATACTTATCGTTACGTTGTGGCGGCCGGACGGTTTGCCGTGCCGGATAATACTGAAGCCCAGCTGCTCGATCTCGAAACGAATTCTTTCGGCGGCTACCATCGCCTGTGTGACCTCGGCATCGAGCAGAAATGCAGCGAATTCTTCGCCGCCGAACCGCGAGGCAACGTCGCCGCTTCGCATAATGCCGATTATGCATCCGCCGATTTCTTCGAGCGTTTTACTGCCGGTCAGATGCCCGTACTGGTCATTCACGTTTTTAAAATGATCGACGTCCATCATCAGAACGCAAAATCTGCGGCCTTCGGCTGTTGCCCTGGCGGATTCGCGACGCAGCTCGGAAAAGAACGAGCGGCTGGAAAGCAATCCGGTCAGATCGTCGTGCGAGATCAGGCGATGTATCTGACGCTGGTATTCGCGGTCGATCTCATCCAGCAGATCAAATCGCAGAATGTGCTCGCCGATCGTGATCTTGTCTCCATTCTGCAAGATCTCGCGGTCGATCTTTTCGCCATTCAGATACGTGCCGTTGCGCGATTCGCAGTCGGTGACGATGTATTCCGTTCTCTGTGTTTCTTCGTTAAAGAACTTTTCGATCTTGGCATGCTGCCGCGAAACCTTTGAATCATTCACGCGAACATCCGCACCGAGCTCGCGGCCGAGGATTACTTCGGGCCGCTCGAGCGGAATCGGAACCGCGATCAACTCGCCGCTCAGAAATACTAATGCCGGGCGAAGGTCGCGTTGCTGGCGTTCGGGTTTTGACATACGAGGGCGGCTTCGGAAAGCGGCGAGAGAAGGGAAGGCGGCGAAATATCGCCGAACAATAGGATAACTAATCGGCAGTAAAATTTCCAGCGATTTCTCGCCGCGGTGGGCGAGTCGCCGGCCACGCGATCCCATCACGAAGTCACGATTTGGACGCTTAGCTAAACTGGCGTGAAACGTTAATATCTAGTCAGATGAAACTTTTGATCGTCAAGCTTGGAGCTATCGGCGATATCATTCACACTTTGCCTGCTTTATCCGCTATCCGCCGTGCATTTCCCGCGGCTGAGATCGACTGGGTAGCCGAGCGCCGGTCCGCCGAGGTTCTCCGGGAGCATCCGATTTTGAACAAGCTCATCGAGGTTGACACGCGCCGCTGGCGGAGCGGCACACCAGTGGCTACCGTGCTCGCCGAGGTCGGCCGTGAGATCGTCGGCCTTCGCCGCGCCGAATATGACATCGCGATCGATTTGCAGGGCCTGATCAAATCGGCAGCGATCGCAAAAGCGTGCGGAGCGGCCGAGCGTTGGGGATTTTCCCGGAAGGATCTTCGTGAACCCGCCGGCCGGCTGCTCCTCAATCACGCCGTAGCAATGCCGCCGCAGATGCACGTGATCCATAAAAATCTAACGCTTGCGCAAACGGCTCTGGATATACCGGTCGACGATCGCATCGAATTCGGGATCGCGACCTCCGACGCCGATTGCCGTGAAGCAGAGACGATTGTCGCGGCTATCGGTCCAAAATTCGCGATACTCAATCCGGCCGGCGGTTGGGTCACGAAATTGTGGCACGCCGAGAAATTCGGGATGCTTGCCGACCGCATCTACGCGGAGCATGGATTAGCTACAGTAGTTGCAACAGGGCCGGCGGAAACAGAACTAACCGAACGAGTTTTGGCAGCGAGCCGTTTGGCGAAGATCATTGCTGTCCAGCCGTCACTCAAAGGGTTTTTCGAATTGGTAAAGCTCGCCGATGTTTACGTCGGCGGCGACACCGGGCCCACACATCTGGCGATTGCCGCAGGTGCGCCGGTCGTCGGTATTTTTGGCCCGACCGAGTGGTGGCGAAACGGCAGCCTCAACCCATTCGACATCTGCGTCGAACGCGTCGATATTGCATGTCGCATTGATTGCCACCGTCGCGAGTGCTCGAACTGGATATGCATGGATATCGATGTCGAAACAATGGCGGAAGCGGTAGCGCGCCGGCTGACGTCACAAAACGCCGCCGAACCTGCCATCGTCGTACGTTAGCCATTAGATTTGAACGGTCTCGTCGAAAAAACCTCTACGCTCTCTCCGTTATCGGTTATAATCGCAAAATCTTAAGAGACTTGGAGGCCGCCGCGGGGCGGATTTGGAGGTCAATGCTTCAACCTTTGAAGATCATACTTTTGACTGTTGTTTTCGCAATTGCCGTCGCGGGTCAAACCGTAAGGCGCTCAGCGATGCCTTTCGCCGCGGGCGAAACGCTTTCCTATGAAGCAAAGATCAGTAAAATAATTCAGGGGATAGCCGTAGCTGATCTGGTTTTCACCATTGTCCGTGCGCCGAAAAGCGACGATCTTATCGTCAAGGCCGAAGCACGTTCGAAAGGAACGCTATTAAAGCTAGCCCGATACAGTTTTCTGCAGGAACTCGAGAGCACCATCGCGACGGGCAACTTCCGCATTCTCAAAACCGTAAAACACGATGTCCAAAAAGAACGCGTTCGGGACAGCGAGGCGAAATTCGATTACGAACAGCGTCGTGTCACGTACTCGGAATCCGATCCCAAGGAGCCGTTGCGGCCGCCACGAAGCATCGCGTCTGAGCTCGTAGGAGAAACGCACGATCTGGTCTCGGCGATCTACGATCTACGCCTTGTGCCTCTGACGGTTGGCAAAAGTTTTACTGTCAGGGTCAGCGATTCCGGCCTCGTCTATGACATACCGGTTAATGTCACGGCGCGCGAAAGGCAGAAATCGGTACTCGGGAACGTGATATGTTTCCGCCTCGAACCGGGTATCTTTGGCCGAGGCCGGCTGATCGAGCGTGAGGGCAGCATGATCATTTGGATCACTGACGATGCCCGCCGTATTCCAGTTCGGTCCCAAGTGAATGCGCCTTTTGGCAAAGTAGAAATTCGTCTCCGGTCTGCCAAAAATGTTAAATAGGGAAGGGTAAGCGTTTCTTGTAACTCCCTCGGAAACGCCGCATAATCTGTCTTATCGTGCTGTGCTAATTATTGGATAAATGAGCGAAGAAAATAAATTGGACGCCTCGGGCGATGCGCTGGAGTTTACACCGGTCGAAGTCTCCGCGCCGTCATCGCCTGCGGTCGTTCCGCAGGAAGCTGTCGAGCCGCAAGCGCCGATGTCCGAGAACGCTGCCGGAGCCGACACGCAGGAACGTTCGCCGGCGTTCAAGATCCTTGCCGAGGCGGAGCTTCCGCCAATAGAGAGCGGGAATCGAGCGAAACTCCTGATGCAGACGCCGAACCGTTTATTTTTTTATTGGTCGACGAGCCGAGATCCGTTGCGCTTGCTGACCCGTGCTCTCGGCGGCAACGCTGGTAACTACTCGCTAGTGCTAAAGCTCGAAGATCTTCGTCGAGGAACGGAAGAAATCCACCGAATCGAACCGGAAGGCACATGGTGGTTCGATGTCGAAGCCGACGGCCGATATCGCGCGGAGATCGGATTTTACTCTACCGGGCGACCGTTCGTTCGTATCATGTATTCGAACGTGGTCGAGACGCCCCGCAAAACGCCTTCGCCCAGATCCGCGGAAACCGCGGAGTGGCGAACCTCGTCAGAACAATTTTCGAAAGTCCTCGACATCGCCGGTTTCAAAAAAGACGCGTTTGACGTAGCTCTTGCAGGCGACGACGCGGCAGCTAGTGAAACCGCGGCGCACGCTGCCTTCGGCGAATTCGTTGGCCGCGAAGATCTCGATTACGAGGGTATTCCGCAGGAAGAATTGCGATACGCTTTGATGACGCTCGCTGCGGGAGCTCCGCTCGCGAGCCTTCGGTTTAAGATCGGCGCCCGGCTCTTCGGTTTGCTCGAGGAACACTCTCAGAGGCTCTCTGCGGACGAGGCGGCTTCATCGCTTCGAAAACATTTTAAGGTCGAAGTCGTTGAGTTTCTCGAGGAAGACAGCCTGCCGGCCGTCTTTGGCGCGAGCGTCGTAAATTTTCCGCGAAAGTTTCGCTATAATCCGTTGCGCGATCATCAGCCCATCACGTCGCGCGGAAAGACATCGAGCTGATTCATACGTCGCCTTGCGAGGTTAGTGCTGATCGTTCGCTCTCGACCATATGCCTGTCGGATATTTCAGCCTCGTGCTCCACGCCCACCTGCCCTTTGTCAGGCATCCCGAATATCCGGAATTTCTTGAAGAAGACTGGTTATACGAAGCGATAACCGAGGTTTATCTTCCGCTCATCTTCATCTTCCAAAGCCTACATGACGCCGGAGCGAAACCGCGGCTGACGATCAACGTTTCGCCGCCGCTCTGCGAAATGCTCGCCGACAAATTGCTCCAGGCCCGCTACACCGCGCACTTGGAGAACATGCTGAGCCTAGCGGTAAAAGAACTCGCTCGCACGGAGATCGAAACTCCCCCGTTTTTGGATGCCGCGAAGATGTACGTCAAAAACCTGACGTCATCACTCGATTTGTGGAATAACCGCTACAGCCAGGATCTTGTGTCGGCGTTTCGACATCTGCAGGATATTGGCGTGCTCGAGATCATCACTTGCGGAGCGACGCACGGATTTCTGCCGCTAATTTCCACGCCTGAGGCTCGACGGGCGCAGGTGCAGGTCGCAACGGCTAATTACCGCAAGCATTTCGGACGCAGCCCTCGCGGCATTTGGCTCCCGGAATGTGCGTACGAACCGGGCATCGAGGATCTTTTGAAAGACGCCGGCATCGAATATTTCATCAGCGATACGCATTCAATACTGTACGGCGATCCGCGTCCGAAATACGGAGTTCATTCTCCGGTCGCCTGCCCGAACGGCGTCGCCGTTTTCGCCCGCGACGTCGATACAAGCGAGCAGGTGTGGAGCGCCGAGATCGGGTATCCCGGCAATGACCTGTATCGTGAGTTCTATCGCGATATTGGCTGGGACATGCCGCTGGAATACTTAAAGCCGCATCTTCATGCCGACGGAAACCGCCGCCACCTCGGGTTGAAATACTATCGAATAACCGGCCGCTGCGTTCCGCAGCAGGCAAAAGAGCCGTATATTCCCGCACTTGCGCGTGAAAAGGCGGCGGAAAACGCGATGCATTTTATCGGGCAGCGGATCAAGCAGGCTTACAAGCTGCGCGAAACTTTCGGGGATCATCCGCCGCTCGTCGTCTCACCGTATGACGCCGAGCTTTTTGGCCATTGGTGGTTCGAAGGCCCACAGTTCATCGATTTCTTTTTTCGCAAACTTCATTACGATCAGTCGGAGATTGCGGCGGCCACTCCCGGAGATTTTCTAGACGCCGGCATTCCGATCCAGATACAGCGGCCGACAGCATCCAGTTGGGGCGAGAACGGCTACTACAAAGTATGGCTGAACGAAGAAAATTCGTGGATGTATCCGTACCAACACGATGCGGAACGCCGCATGACCGCGTATGCGAACGGATTCATACGTACCGAGCGTGAATTAGAGGCCTCAGACCACGAGGCTCGTATTCTGAATCAAATGGCACGCGAACTTCTGCTCGCACAGTCGAGCGACTGGGCGTTTCAGATCTACCAGGGTACGACGGTCGAATACTCGTCACGGCGGTTCCGTTCACATGTTCAGCGTTTCGATCTCCTCGCGAATATGATCGGACGAGAGCTTTCGGAGGGCGATCGCGAACTCCTCGTTGAAATCGAGTCCCGAGATAATATCTTCCCCGAGATCGATTTTTCGGTATTCAAATCTGCCTAAAAACTTGTTCGCACGACGCTGGTTTTGCGCCGGAATTCCGCAAATCTGATCGGCATTTTCGAAGACACGAAAGCCAGCACCTTTTGCCTTAACGTGCTGGTAACGCTATTATTTCCCTTTTCATGGAGGAACTAAATGGCAGTTAGAGGCGCGGACATTGCTCCCGCGGATGGAAAACTTGGCATCTTGCTGGTCGGTCTCGGGGCGGTAAGTACTACCTTTGTCGCAGGCGTCGAAGCGATAAAACGCGGTATCGCGCAGCCTGTCGGGAGCCTCACCCAGATGGGCACGATACGCCTCGGAAAAAGAACGGAAGGCCGCTCACCAAAGATCAAGGATTTCGTTCCGCTCGCAAGTCTCAACGATGTAGTATTTGGCGCCTGGGATATCTTCAGCGACAACGCTTTCGACGCCGCGACGAAGGCCGGAGTGCTCGAAAAGGATCTGCTTAATCAAGTGTCGGAACAGCTCGCATCGCTAAAACCTATGCCCGCGGTTTTCGAGCAAAATTATGTAAAGCGCCTCCACGGCGACAATGTGAAGACCGGAAAGAATAAGATGGAACTTGCCGAACAACTTATTCAGGACATTGCCGAATTCAAATCCGATAACGGCTGCGACCGCATCGTGATCGTCTGGGCGGCATCGACCGAGATTTATCTCGAAGAATCGGCGGTTCACGGCTCGCTCGAAGCCTTTGAGAAGGGTCTGTATGACAGCGATCCGGCGATCGCGCCTTCAATGATATATGCATACGCGGCGCTCAGATCGGGCGTGCCGTTTGCGAACGGCGCTCCAAATCTCACGGTCGACATTCCAGCGATAACCGAGCTCGCCGAGAAAATGCGTTTACCGATCTGCGGTAAAGATTTTAAGACCGGCCAGACGCTGATAAAAACTATCATCGCCCCGGGTTTGAAAGCGAGAATGCTCGGGCTCGACGGTTGGTATTCGACCAACATCCTCGGCAATCGCGACGGCGAAGTACTCGACGATCCGGAAAATTTCAAGACGAAGGAAGAATCGAAATTATCGGTTCTCGACCAGATACTGCAGCCGAGCGTGCATCCGGAGCTTTACGAAGGATTTGCCCACGTCGTCCGCATCAACTACTACCCGCCTCGCGGCGATAATAAAGAAGGCTGGGACAGCATCGATCTCTTCGGCTGGCTTGGTTACAAGATGCAGATAAAGATCGACTTTCTTTGCAGGGATTCGATCCTTGCCGCGCCTCTTGTTCTTGACCTCGCACTCTTTCTCGATCTTGCGCACAGGGCCGGAATGAAGGGCGTGCAGGAATGGCTTTCATTCTATTTCAAAGCGCCGCAGACAGCTCCGGGCCTGTATCCTGAACACGATCTTTTCATACAATCGAAGAAGCTGAAAAACACACTTCGCCACATGATGGGCGAGGACCTGATCACTCATCTCGGCCGCGAATATTACGACGATGACGGCGAGGTCTGATCCCGCCTTTTACGTACAATTTCCTGCCTATTCCAAAAAAAATATCGATTTACCGATTTTTTATTGCAAACGATAGCTTTTTTGTGTTACATATCTGGACGTAGGCGCCGCTCCGGCGTGCTCATCGAAACCTTGGACAGGTCCTTCCAATCCTAAAGTCCAGCCAACGATTAACATTTTGAAATCATCATTATGACGACGGATCGCGGTACATCTGTATTCGATCCTAAGGTTTGGAAAAACCTCATTCGTCGTGTCTGCGCTGAGAGAATTTTGTAGTTTCAGCGAGGAGTTCAATCAAAAATGAGAAACGAAACGGCCAAGAGAAAAGAAAGCTTCGACAAGGGAGTCAGACTAGATCCCGAACGCAAGAGCCCGCGTGCCAAGGAATTTGAAGATAAGCTTTCCGGGTTGATCGTGGGGCAGGAAAGAGCCGTCCGCCGCGTAAGCGGACTGTTTCAGATCTACCTTGCCGGAATGAATAATCCGTCGCGGCCGCTCGGAACAATGCTGTTTCTCGGCCCGACCGGCTCCGGTAAGACGCGCGTCGTTGAAGCCGCCGCCGAAGTGCTTTTTGGCGAACCGCACGCGGTCGTCAAGATCGACTGTGCGGAGTTTCAGCATTCGCATGAGATCGCAAAACTGATCGGCTCGCCTCCGGGATACCTCGGCCATCGCGAAACTTCACCCATGCTGACGCAGGAAAATCTCGACAAGTCTCACACCGACGATACGAAGCTGACTTTCGTGCTCTTCGACGAGATCGAAAAAGCTTCCGATTCGCTGTGGCAGCTACTGCTTGGAATTCTTGATAAGGCGACACTCACGCTCGGCGACAATCGCCGCGTCGATTTTTCGCGAACCGTCGTCATCATGACCTCAAATCTCGGTGCCCGAGAAATGTCGGACATGATCTCCGGCGGCATCGGATTCGCTCCAGTAAAAACCGGTTCGCCACAGGAAGACAACGAGATCGATACGAAGATCTACCGCACGGCGCTCGAAGCGGCGAAGCGCAAGTTCTCACCGGAATTCATGAACCGCATCGATAAGGTCGTGGTATTTCGTAGCCTGAAGGAACATCATCTTCGCCAGATCCTGACTATCGAGCTGGCGTCGGTGCAGGACCGCATCACGGAATCGGCCGGTACCAAGTTTGTTTTCGAATGTACGGATTCTGCTAAGGAATTTCTACTCGGTGAAGGTATCGATCTAAAATACGGCGCCCGTCACTTGAAGCGTTCGATCGAGAGATTTCTCGTTTATCCCCTTTCGAATCTGGTGGCTACGCAACAGGTCGAGACCGGCGACTTTGTTCTCGTGGATTTTGACGAGTCGACCGATGAAGGACTGTTCTTTACCAAGCAGTCCGGCAAGATGATAATCAGCGACCTGCCGGAAGATAGCGTCGACGACGAACCATTAACAAAGTCAGACGCGATCGGAGCACCTCTGCCCCAGGCGTCGGCTGCCCCTCAGATGAGCAAATCCAAAGGTGAGAATCCGACGGAATCTTAGCGTCTTTGCAAATTGCACACGATCGGCGCCTGTCTTAAAGGCGCCTTTTATTTTTAACCGCTCGCCGTCCGCCTCGTGTCCGGGCGGCGCTCGCCAACACCGGTCGAATGATCAAATTTGATCTGCCTTGTCCCTGTTATGACCTCATCGAGATCGGTCTCGATGTAGGCGGCGATCTCGTCGCGTTCGACGAAAGGCCGACATCCGCGCTTCTTCGCTGCCCACAACAGCTGCGGGATCGTCGAATTGGGGAAGTACGGGCAATTTGCTTGCGCGTCGCTGCAGACGGTCAGGACAAAGTCGATCTGCCGGCCCGAAAATTCGTCGACCGATTTCGAGCGGTTCCCGGAAATATCGATGCCGATCTCGGCAAGAACGGGGATCGCCTCCGGTCGAGTGCCGCTCGGAGAAGTGCCCGCGCTCCAAACGTCCAGACGATCACCGGATCTGGCCTTCAGAAGCCCTTCGGCCATCTGGCTCCGCGCAGAATTGTGCAAAGCACGAGGATCGAGCGACCTTCAGGCCTGTTCGTCATCGAGTTTAAGAGCCATCTGAAAAAGATGAGCCTGTCACGACTGAATTGGCAAGAAGCGTCAAGGCCGCGTTACCGGAGTCGAGCCTCTGGCCCATGATACCGGAACCCACGACGGCTATTAGCAGGCCTGCTGACCGACGAATTCTGATGCGACTTGGCGAAGAGAATTTCAAACTAAACCTTCTCTAAGGCTTGCAACACGTCCGCCTTGAGATCCTGGATGTCTTCAATTCCGACAGAGAAGCGAACGAGCCCGTCAGATATGCCTGCACGTATACGTTCGTCAGCAGGAATTGCGGAATGTGTCATGGTAGCCGAATGTTGGACAATGCTTTCGACTCCTCCTAAAGATGTACCTAACGTGCATACCTCAACGCCGTTCACGAAAGTCTTTCCGGCTTTGAGCGTCTCCAGGTCCACGCCGATCATTCCGCCGAATCCGCCCGTCATCTGTTCGCGAGCGATATTATGATTGGAATGAGACACTAAACCGGGATAATAGACACCGGCGACCTTTGGATGTGTCGATAACATATTGGCCATAGCATATGCGTTCTCATTGTGTCGCTGCATCCTGAGGGCCAAGGTCTTTATGCCGCGCGCTACCAGCCAGGCCGCCTGCGGGGCGATCGTGCCGCCATAGAGTTTTGAAGCCACTTTCCTGATGTTATTTAAGACCTCCGATCGTCCGACCAGCAGCCCCGCTGTAACGTCGCTGTGCCCGCCCAAATATTTTGTGGCACTGTGGATCACTATGTCGACACCGAGGTCGATCGGCCGTTGGTTGAAAGGCGTTGCGAATGTATTGTCCGCAATGGTTACGATACCGTTTTCTTTCGCAATACCGACCACACTTCGAATATCAGTTACCTTGACCAGCGGATTTGAGGGCGTCTCGATCCAAAAGACCTTCGTATTCGGCCGAACGGCTTCGCCGTAGGATTCAGCATGTCCAGCGTCGACGAATGTCGTTTCAACATCGAAGTTTGCTGCGAGGTGTTTTAGAAAATTCGTCGTAGTCGAATACATAGATTCGGGAGCTACGATATGATCGCCGCTTTTCACATTCGCCAAAACAGACGCGCTGACGGCGGCCATTCCGGAGGTGAAGGAGAGTCCCGCCTCGCCGTTTTCTAGCTGAGCGATCGTCCGCTCGAGAGCCTCGGCCGTCGGATTGCCATTTCGTCCGTAGTAATAGCCGTGCTTAAGTTCGTTGTGGATCGCGGCGCCGTCATCGGCATCGGTAAAAGCGAAGACCGTTGAATTGTATATCGGAACCGAAACGGCGCCGTGATTCTCCGATCGGGCTTCACCCGCGTGGACAGCTAGAGTGAAAAAGGATTCATCTTTCATTTCTGTCCAATTCTAACAGCAATGATCAGATTTAGGCCCGATAGTCGATACTTTTTGATCAAATGTGCAGCATTCGGAGGTGGGGATCCTCCCTCTCGACATTAGATCCGCACCCACAAGCCTGTGCGGCGGGGTCGGTGTTTTCGAGAACAACAAAAACTTCCCATTCGTTACCGTCCGGATCGCGGGCCCACGTCTTATCCTGTAATGCATAACAACAGTCGACCTGCATTTGATCCTTAGTGATCAGCCCCTCCGAGATCCATCGTTCCCGCATACGCAACACGTCCTCGCTTGTTTCGACCTGAATCCCCAGGTGCGACAGAGATCCGCCCTTGACGTGCGGCGCCTCGTTTATTGCCAAGTTCAGCGGCGGATCGGTTAGATCAAATTTCGCATAGCCGGGCCGCACTTTGGTAATGTATTTTAATGGCCCAGTGCCGAAAAGCTTCTTGTAGAATTCAGTGCTTTCCGCTACATTGGAAACGTTCAATGATATATGCGGCTTAAGGATTTTAATAGTTGACGAGATCATGATTTAGCTCCTTTTGGTTTCATATACGTTGTAACATATATATGAATCTGAATATAAATCTCGCCTTGCTTTTCTGTCAAGCAAAAAATCGAATTTTTCCAATATGAAGATTAAAAACGAAGTGCCGCTCGGTAGGTTGGAAGCGTTCTTTATGGCGCTCGCGGATAAGACGCGATTAAGGCTCTTAAATCTAATGGGAAGCGAAGAGATCTGCGTTTGTTTCTTTACTGACGTGCTGGGCGATAGCCAGCCGAAGATATCAAGGCATTTGGCCTATCTTCGAAATGCGGGGTTGGTGAAGGCCCGACGGGACGGAAAATGGATGCATTACAGCATCGTGTGGCCGACGGAAGGTGAAGGCGGCCATGTGTTGCGGGAAACGCTCGATCTACTGGCCGATCGTGACGATCTGCACCGCGATCGCGAAAAATACATATCGGTATGCTGTTCGTCTGAACCGTTCGTACCGATCGCACGTACTCCGTCGCCTTACACATACGGTGAAGCAGATATAGCTATGGGCAAACAGATTCCTGTTGGTGCTGCTCACAACGAGCTCGACGAGTTTCTGCTTTGAACTTTCTCCTTATCGGGATAGGGGCAATTCCGACATAGGTTGCCGCAGCAATACCCACGCTCGAGCAGGTATTTCGCGGTAAGGACCATTAATCCGTCTTCGAAATCAAAATCCAGGCCTTCTTCGAGAACCGGCTGCTGCCGTTTATTTTCATCGCTTTGCATAGAGGGAAAAAAATTCGCGGTTTCCTCGGGCACCCAAGATGGGAGATTCAATTGTGCCGCCGAACATGAGGCCGAGTGTTTCCGCATAGGCGTTGGCTTCGGCAACCACGCGCTGATGCTTTTCGGGGTCAACGACAATGCCGCCCTCGCCCACCTCGCCGCGTCGAACTTCGAACTGCGGTTTGATCAGGCTGATGATATTGCCGCCCGACCTGAGAAGCGGAACCAGCGATCGCAGAATTTTAGTAATAGAGATAAAAGAAACGTCGATCACGATAAGATCGAACCGGGAATCGAAATCCGTAATGCCTACGTTTCGGGCATTTGTGTGTTCGCGAACCTCCACGCGCGGATCATTTCGCAGTTTCCAATCCAGCTGATTCCTTCCGGCATCGACACAGGTAACGTGAATCGCACCGTTCTGCAGTAGACAATCGGTGAACCCGCCGGTGGACGATCCGACGTCTAGACAATTCAGCCCTTGCGGTGAGATCTCAAAATCGGCAAGAGCGCGTTCGAGCTTCACTCCGCCGCGGCTGACATATTTTGCGGCCCGCGAGTCGCCTTTGATACGGACAGCGGCGTCTGATGGAAATGTTTCTGAAGGTTTCTCGACACGCTGCTCGTTCACCAGAACCGTGCCGGACATGACGAGCGCCTTCGCCTTCGCCGGGGAATCCGCGAAGCCGAGCGTTTCAAGTATAGTGTCGATCCGTTCCTTCTTCATCACAGGCGAATCGCGTCGCGATAAGCCGCTCTAATTTTACCGCAATTTTCGTTTGGGCGGCTTTGGGTGGTAACGTATACGCACCGAAATGCAAAGTTTCAGAAAGCTGTCGCGATTTGCAAAATACGCATGGTTCGTGCTCGCCTCGAGCCTCGTCGTGGTGCTCTGGGGCGTCTTTCTGCGCGCGTCGAAGTCAGGTGACGGTTGCGGCCAACATTGGGTGACATGCAATGGCGAGGTAATTCCGGCGGCGCCGCAGCTAAAGACGATCATCGAATTTACGCATCGCGTTTCGAGCTCGCTCGACGGAATTTTTATTATCGTACTTCTGGTTTGTGCCGTTGTCGCCTGGCGACGATCGCGAAGTGCTGCGGCCAAACGAGTGCTGTTGACTGCCGTGGGATCTTTCGTTTTTGTAGTCATCGAAGGCCTGCTCGGCGCCGGGCTTGTTTTGACCGGAAATACCGCAGAAAATCTCACGCCCGAGCGTCCGTTTTGGATGGCGGCGCACCTCGTCAATACATTGATCTTGCTGGCTTTCTTGACGATGACGGCGTGGCAGGCGAGCACCGACAACCGCATCAGGTTCCGAACAGAAACCAAGTTTGCCGCGGCACTCATGGCGTGTGCGGTGCTTATCTTTACGGTCGGCATAAGCGGATCGATCGCCGCGCTGAGCAGCATGATCTTTCCCGCTGAAACATTGGCTGAAGGATTCGCGAAAGACGTTTCACCCACCTCACACATGCTTTTGCGGCTACGCCTGCTTCATCCAATTCTGGCAATAGCGACAGGCGTATTTCTCATTTTCATCACCGGTTGGTTAAGATCCCATCGGCCGAACAACGCGTCGATCGCCAGCTGGTCGACCACTGTTTCTGCTGTCGTGATCGCGCAGCTTGCATTCGGTGCGGCGACGCTGCTGACGCTTGCACCGATCGTGATGCAGCTCGGCCATCTGTTGCTCGCGGATACGGTCTGGATCGGATTTGTCATCTTTTCCGCATATTTTCTTTCCGAGGACGAACCGGCGCAATCAATTTAATTTCTGCGACTCTCTCGCCAGGCTTTGCCCCTCTCGACCAGAGTGTCTAATGCGGACTGAAGCTCCGCGAGTTTTGCCGACATTGCGGCATTGTCCGCAATCTCATCCACGTAGATCGGTTTTTCGAATATTACCTTCGCCTTCGTCCATGGCCGCGGTATCTGTAGTCGGTCCCAGCTGTTCAAAGCGTAAAATTTCTCCGGTTCGACGATAAACGGCAAGACCGGATTGCCGGTTTTCTTAGCGAGCAGCACGGCTCCGGATTTGGCCTCATAACGAGGCCCTTTGGGTCCGTCTACAGTAAAGCCCATCGGTATTCCGCGCTTCATTTCGCGGATCATTTCTACCAGCGCCTTCGCTCCGCCGCGTGTCGAAGAACCGCGGATCGCACCGAAGCCGAAACGCTGTAAAAACCGGGCAATATATTCGCCGTCGAAGCTCTTAGAGGTCAGGAAAACGATTCCGCGGCCTCGCAGATAATATGTGCCGAGAAAGATGCGATCGTGCCATGTGCAATAGATCGGCAGCCGTCCGGCATCGTTGATCGAATCAAGATTTTCCTGACCTTCCACATCAAAAACTGCTGTCCGGCCTATAAAATCGATGAGTTTGAAGAATGCGAGGTCGGCTGCCCGAACCGCGATCCGTTTACGAAGCGGATATTGGGAGAGCGGTGCGAAACAAAAGAGTTTTTCGGATTCAGGCTGTGTCAATATGAAATAATTTATCAATTAGGTTATATTTGCAACACGTTCCCATAAAACGTCGTAAATCCGGCTGGGAATTCCCACTCATAATGCAGAGACGAATATTGATAATCGACGACCACAACGACCTGAGCGACTCTCTCAATGAAGTATTTTCGCACACGGGTCATGATGTTAAGGTCGTCGAGGACCGGCTATCGGCACTCTCGATCAAAAATCTGGACGATTTCGACCTCGTTATTACGGATCTCGATGTCGAAAATTTCGGTTTCGATCCCGCCGTTAACGGTCATGCTCCGGCGTGCCTGCCAAAGGTCACGCATCTACATTCCGGCCAGAATATCAAAGCCTTCAAGATCTGTGCGACGCGTTTTCGACGCGACGGATTCAACGAGGAAGAGTTGAAGAGCCTCGTCGCGACCGTGCTGGATTACAAGATCAGATACGTGGACAAGGTAGACGTCGTCCGCGAGCTCCACGAAAACATCGAATTCGAGCTGCCGAGTGCAATTTCGCTCATGCATATCGTCCTCGAATATTTGATGAAGCGCGTTGAAAAACTGGGTGTCGTAAAATCCGAGCAGTCAAATCTTTTTGTCGCCCTCGACGAAGCGTTTGTGAACGCCGTAAAACACGGCAACAAGTTCGACGCGAACAAAATCGTTCGGGTAACCGCCGAAGTATCAAAGGATGAGGCGCGCTTTACGATCGAAGACGAAGGCGAAGGCTTTGACGTAAATTCCATACCCGATCCACTCGACCCGCAGAATCTATTTAAGACGTCGGGCCGGGGAGTTCTTTTTATTTACAACATCATGGATGAGGTCGAGTATAACGACCGAGGCAATCGCCTTACCATGGTCAAAAAAAGCGATCACGAACAATCGGCATGAAGACGGCCGCTCTCACCTTATTCCTGCTATTCGTCCAAATTTCCGCATTTCCTCAATCCGCCAAACGTAATTCTTTTATTAAGATCGAAGCGACGAGCGGTAAGCTGGTAGCATCGGGGTTGGTACCGGAGCCTTACTTAAAGGTGATGGCGGCCGATGATCTTCACACTGTTCTTTCGCCGGACGTCTCCACCGAAGGCATACTAGTTGACGAAAAAGCAGAAAAGCTTCCCTACGCTTGGAATGAAGAATTCAAAGCCGCCCTACGCGATCGGAAACGGTGGGCGAACGGTGTATTTATTTTCGAGGTGGACGAGGAGAAGCGCCGAGAGGCGATTTTGGAATCGATCGGACGAGCAGAAATCAAACTGCTCGGCGAAAAAGGAAAAAAACCGTTGCTCGATAAGGGCAAGAAAGTCACGCTACTCTATCTTTTCGCTACGTGGTGCGGTCCGTGCCGCAACCAATTGCCCTTTATCTCAACGCTCGATCTGAAATACGCACCAAAGGGATTGGACGTTCTCATGATCGATGCTGACGATGAATCCGAGCGCGATATAGAGGAATTTCATAAAAGCACAAACATCTCACTCAAGACCACAATCGCTGAATCGGAACTCACCCATGAGTTTCTGGAACTGTCAGAGTTCGGCGGCATTCCACAGGCTTTTTTATTCAGCGACGGCAAGCTAGTTAGGATCTACCGCGGCGGGGCACCGAAAGAGAACGAAAGAATGCTTGAGGATATAACGGCGATCATCGTCAGGTAATCGCGTTCCCGATTTGCGTGAAAAGCTGTATATTACGCAAAGCCTGCAGAGGAAAGTCGAGCGTTCCCGATCGCTTCGCATTTGAACCCCGACCGTGGCGCGATTAGAATTTTTTTTATGCGCGTAACTATCGGTCAAATAAACACGACGAACGGTGATATCTCCGGTAATATCGAGAAAATCCTCGGCGCGATATTAAAGGCGAAAAGCGACGGCTCGGACATGGTAGTTTTTCCGGAAGTCGTCACGCACGGTTACACCTCGCAGGACTGGTTTCAGGACCAGGACATCATACAACACGCAGGCGACGCTCTCGAGAAAATAATTCCTGCGACCGCGGGAATCACGGCGATCGTCGGGACTATCCGCGCCAATGATGCCAACGACGGCCGGCGTTTGTTCAACTGTGCAGCGGTGATACACAACGGCACGCTCCTGGGTTACGCGGACAAGTCACTACTGCCCGAGTACGATGTTTTTGACGATCCGCGCTACTTTGAGGCGAACAACGGACGGTCCGACCTTTTTAAGATCAACGGCATGAAGGTCGGCGTGGTCGTGTGCGAGGATTTCTGGAACGACAAGACTTTTTGGAAGGACAGGCTGTACGACAATGATCCGACGGACGAGGTCATCGCTCAAGGCGCCGAGCTGATCGTTTCCGTCAACGCGTCGCCGTACAATAAGGGAAAGATTAAACTTCGCTGCGACATGGTCGCGCATCGGGCTAAAGCTAATAAGGTTCCAATCGTTTTCGTGAATCTCGTCGGCGGCAACGACGGAATTATTTTTGACGGATCGAGCCTGATCGCCGATGAAGAGGGCGACATTATTCTTCAGGCCGCGGCGTTTGAGGAATTTGTCGAGACGGTCGATCTTGATGTGCGCAAGCCTGATGCCCGCGGCATTACGGGAAGCGAATGCGAGTCGATACGTCGGGCGCTTGTATTAGGCATTCGCGACTACGCGCGAAAAAATAATTTCAAGAAGGCGGTTCTAGGGCTATCCGGCGGCATAGATTCGGCTCTCGTCGCAGCCCTCGCGGCCGAGGCGATCGGGCCGAAGAATCTAGTATGCGTGATGATGCCTTCCCCCTTCTCGTCAGAAGGAAGCGTAACGGATGCAGAAGAGTTGATTCGTAACCTCGGATGCGAAGGCCGGATCGAACCGATCTCTGATACGTTCGAGGTACTGCTAAAGCAAATGGAGCTGCACAAGCCGTCAAAGGGCGGCGAGAGCCTTGCCGCCGAAAATATGCAGTCGCGCCTTCGAGGCGTGATACTAATGGCGATCTCGAACGCGGAAGGCCGCCTTCTTCTATCGACCGGCAACAAAAGCGAACTCGCCGTCGGCTACTGCACGCTTTACGGCGATACGAACGGCGGATTGGCTGTGCTAGGCGACGTGCTGAAAACCGAGGTCTGGCAGATCTCGCGTCACATCAACGAAAAAGCCGGACGCGAGATAATACCGAACAAGATCATCGATAAAAAACCGTCGGCCGAACTTGCGCCCAACCAGTTCGACCAGGACAGTCTACCGCCATACGAGTTGATGGACCCTGTACTAAAAATGTACTTCGAACAAAAGGCGTCGCCGACGGAAATAATAGCGGCCGGCAACGGTAGCGGGCTTGTTTACGAGATATTGAACAAGGTCGAACACCCGGCGAACGAGTTCAAACGCCAGCAGCTTCCGCCGACGCTGATCATTTCCAAGAACGCCATAGGCGTCGGTCGTCGTCGGCCGATAACGCATAAATACAAGCGCATTGAAGAGGAGCCGCAGATCCGCGAAAACCGATGAAAATGTAAGCCGATCTCGCTAGATAATCGCAGCGTTCCTGCAAGTAAACATTTCTGCTCCGTTCAGGATTACAACAGCCCGAGCTCAAGTAACTTTCGAATGGAGTTTTTATGTCGGAAAACAAAAGTCCACTAGACAACATCAAGATCGCCAGTCCATGCTCGTCTGACTGGAACGGCATGTACGGAACCGATCGCAAGCGGTTTTGCGGCGAGTGCAATCTCAACGTCTATAACCTTTCGGGAATGACAAAGTCCGAAGCGGAGAGCATGTTGATCCAGACGGAAGGCCGATTGTGCGTGCGGTATTTTAAGCGTGCGGACGGCACGATAATTACAAAGGATTGTCCGGTTGGGTGGGCGGCGGTTCGCAAGCGACTTTCGATGTATGCGACGGCCGCCTTCTCGTTGGTTGTTTGTTTATTTACGGGCGTGCTCTTTGCTTCGCTTTTCCAACGATTACAGCGCGGTAATACTGCCGAAGCTCGCGCTACGTTTCGACCGGTCGAACCGCAATGGACTACAGGATCGATCGCGGTCGCCCCGCGAAACGATAACACTGCCGTCAAAGCCGAAATGGTCGGCATGCCAACCCTCGGAATGCCGATCCGGCCCACGACCAGAAAAAAGAGATAGAAATAGCCGCCGCCCGTTTTTTACCGGACGGCCATCTTGCCCAACGCTTTTTCCATTATTTCTTAACGTAATATCCGCGTCGAGCCCGAATACGGTTCCCACCGGGATTTTCCAGCCCGACGTCGAGGGTTACATACTTATTATTCGGAAACTCGGTTTCGGAATAATATTGCAACAGGTACTGGGCCTGGAGCTCCGCGGCAAGTTCGCGAAATATCTGACCGAGTACAGCTTCGTTCTTGCGGCCGTTACTGTCGTTCTGCAACGTATCCTTCGTGTCTAACGGTTGAAATTTTGGTGTGAATGCGGTACCGCCGGTCTCGTCGGCAAAAGCCTGCATTCCCGTCTGCGCACGTTGACTGATCCTGTTTAGTTTGTACGAAGCACCGGCAGGGTTGATCGAATAAAACACCGTGTCGGCATTCTGCAGCCCGCGAAGTATCGCTGACTGGGCTTTCTTATGAGCTCTGTCGGTATTGGCGGCAAGCTGGTTACGCATTTCCGGCGTGATTTTGTTGACGTCGACATCGCGATACGTCGCCTTTTCGGATTCGCGCGTGAGTTCGCTCCAATTATCTTCTCCATCCGTCAGGGCAACGATCACCTTGCGGCTCTTCAGGGGTGCATTTGCCTGAAGATATTTAGAAGCCGCGAGAACCGTATCGTAAAACGCCGTGAATTTCCCCGATATCGTAACGGTTGCGAGGCGTTCGCCTGCCGCGGACGCGTTCTCACGCATTCCTACCGGCAGAGGTTTGTCACCGATAAGGAATATCGTCGCCCGGTCGTCGGCTTTCATCACGGTTGTTAAAAACTGCGCAGCCGCCTTTTTCTCGAATTCGAAAAGAGGATTAACGCTGCCGGAAACGTCAACGAGCAGTGCGATCTCCAGTGGAACCTTCTCGGCGTTTATTACCTGGTCGAGCGTCTGCGGCTTTCCTTCTTCCGACACATGAAAGTCGACTGCCTTGAGCCCAAGAATGGGATCACCGTTCGGATTCACAACCGAAACCGGAACGATCACAAGGCGTGAATCAACCTTGATAACCTGTTCTTCCTCCGAGATCTTTGGTGTAGACGTCGGTTTTTGCGCCGCGGAAACAATAGTAAAAACAATGACCAGTAACAAAAGAAGACTGGCGCGGCCGAATACAAGAAACTTCATAGTATTTGGATATTGCAGGGCGACTGCCTGCTTTAAAAGTTAGAGGGCAGAAAAGTGAAAAGGGTTTTACCGCGCTCACTTTTCTGCCCTCAGTTTTAGTTGAGTTCTATTCCTCGTTTCCAGGACTGTCCTGGGAAGCTGTCGGCCGGACCTCAACATTCTGGTTGATACCGCGGCTGACGAGCAGCTTTACCTCAACGCGGCGATTCTGCTCACGTCCTTCGCGTGTAGTATTGTCCGCGACGGCCTGCAGTTCACCATAACCATACGACTGGCCGATACGGCGTAGCGGCACATTGTGATTCTCGATCATGTAATCGATAACGGCTTGGGCGCGACGCTGGCTAAGGGTTTTGTTCATCTTAGTGGCGCCGTCTGCCGATGCAAAACCGGTGACCTCGATCTGATAACCCTTGAGAGTCGTGGCCGCATTGGCAACCTCGTCAAGCGACGCCTTTGCTTCCGGTGAAAGAACCGCACTGCCAACCTTGAAATTAACAGTTGCTGTCGACTGAACTACGTATTCGTCCATTGCGGAGATACGCGCGTTCGTGGCGTTCACGCCCGCGACTGCGGCATCCGCAGTGTCCTGTGCGGCCCGCGCACCGCCGCGTGCGGCGTTCGAGATAGCCATTAGCTCATCGATCTGGCCGGACACACGCTGTGCATTTTGTTCAGCAAGGGTCAGACGCTCTTCTGCAGGCGAAACGCGGGCATCGATCGACTGTGCAACTTCCAGGTTGTCCTTATCGAACCGAACTTTATTAGCCGCAAGACTACCCGAACTGTCGCCCGTACCTTCAACCTGAAGATTCAAGCCGCGAACGATCGAGGTACCCGTGTAACGAGTTCCGCCGCCAAAGAAGCCGCCATTGCTCTTAACGCTCGCATTCGGCGAAACAACAACACGCGTATCCACGCCCGTCGAATCGCGAACGATAAAGGTACTTTGATCGTCCTTTGCGACGACAACACCTTTAATCTTCATTCTCTGTCCGCTGGGAACCGAACGTAGCTGAGCATTCTGAGCAAATAAGCTCGTCGCTCCTACCATTAATGCCAAGAATACGGCCGAAATTTTCTTTACCATAATATTTAACTCCTTTATGCGAACTGTAGATCTCGGATCGAGAGTGGCTTTCGCTCTTTGCAAATCTGTATCTTAACCTCCGGCACCGTTCCTCAAACATGCCGTAGGGAAACGAACGGCATTCGATACGATTTAACTTACTCTGATGCTGAACACAAACATTGTGCCACTAAACAGGAAAAAATGCGGTCAACCATGTTCAACCGTAATGATTGATGGAATTTAGGATTTATTAGTAATTATGGGAGTGTCCTTAACCGTTACACCTTTTACGGCGTGTTCGGTTTTGATGCGAAAGGTCGACTTTAGAACAAAACAGCTAGAAATGGCAAGCGCAATTTTTTCGCCGAGGTAGATATTTGTCCGGTCTATGCTACAAGCTGAAACTCGCACCTTCCAGCGACTCCTGCATATAAGCAAGAAACCTCTCCGCATCAGCGCCGTCCACGATCCGATGATCATAAGTCAAAGCAAAGTAAGCCATTTGCCGGATGGCAATATAATCGTCGCCTTCGGGTGAGGTGAAAACTTTTGGTCGTTTTTCGATCGTCCCCACGCACAGGATCGCAACCTGCGGCTGGTTAATGATGGGCGTGCCGAACAATCCGCCGAAAACGCCCGGATTCGTTATTGTGAATGTGCCCGCTGTGACCTCGTCCGGATTGAGTTTCTTCGTCCGCGCACGGTCTGCAAGATCGTTCGCGGTGACGGCAAGCCCTGAGAGTGAAAGCGTATCGGCCTTCTTGATCACCGGAACTATCAAACCCCAATCGAGTGCGACAGCCATCCCAAGGTTGATGTCGCCTTTATATACGATGTTTTCGCCATCGACCTGTGCATTGACGACTGGAAACTTTCTGATCGCATTTGTAACTGCCTGAAAGATGAACGGCATATAGCTGAGCTTTGTGCCGTAGCGTGTGGCAAAGTCGGCCTTGTTCTTTTCGCGAAACTTCGCGACATTCGTCATGTCGATCTCGTAAACGCTGGTTACGTGCGCCGATGTCTGTTTCGAGAACGTCATGTGCTCGGCGATCTTTTTACGCATAACCGACATTTTCTCGACGCGGTCTCCAACCGATGTGGAAACGGGCGCCGGTGTGAAAGTCGGCCGCTGCGGCTGGGTTGGGGACTGATGCGGTACAAGCAGATCCTGGGGTCGCAGGGCCGCACCTGTCTCGATGAACGACATAATGTCATTCTTCGTCACGCGGCCGCTGAGCCCGGAACCGGGAATTCGCGAAATATCAACGCCGTGTTCCCTTGCGATATTGCGGACGAGCGGGCTGCTTTTTGTACGACGAAGATCTTCAACGCTGACCTGTCCATTTCCCGCGGATGAGTTGCCATTACGCGGTGCAGGCACAAGCGACGCTGCCGGCGACGCTGCCGCAGCTTTTGGGGTGTTTTCTGCCGACGGCGCCGGAGAGGGCGCGGACACTCCGCCTTCGGCACCAACACGAGCGAGAACGGCTCCGACCTCGACAGTTTCCCCTTCTTTCACAGATATCTCGAGCAGAGTTCCCGCGGCGGGCGAGGGAACTTCGGCGTCGACCTTATCGGTCGAGATCTCCAGAAGCGCTTCGTCCTTTTCGACCCTTTCACCGACGGCTTTGAGCCATTTCGAAACCGTGCCCTCGGTTATCGATTCGCCCATCTGCGGCATTACGATTTCTGTTGATTGCGTATCGCTGATCGCGGGTTGCGGAATTGGAGCCTCGGTCGACGTAGTTGCTGCCGCCGCCTGATCCTCGCTAACGATCGCCGGCTCTTTTGTCTGACTGATGACCGCTGACTGCTGCTGACGGCTGACGGCTGACTGCTGACTGCTCGCCGCTGCCGGCTGTTCGCCTTCGGCGCCGATAACGGCAAGCACGGTTCCGACTTCGACGGTTTCGCCTTCGTTATGCCGCAATTCGAGAAGAACGCCCGCGCCTGGGCTCGGCACTTCGGCGTCAACCTTGTCCGTCGATATCTCGAGGATCGCCTCGTCTTTGTCGATCTTATCGCCGATCTTTTTCAGCCATTTCGAAACGGTACCTTCGGTGATGGATTCACCCATCTGCGGCATTACCACTTCAACACTCATAAATTCTCCGTGCGGCCCACTATCAATCACATAGAATACAAGAAAATCGGGGTCAAGAAAACAGCAGCTACCTGCCGATCCGCGCGCTGACCAAACGAAATAGTTCGCTGATGCTGTCGATGCTCGGCGGAACGGTGATACTGCGGCCGGATTTGGTCCTGATCGTCATCCCGCCCACGGCTTTCGGCGAACTAACGCTTTCGACCTCGTCCCATGTGCAGACAAAACGTTCGTATACGAATCCGTCCGTGTGTATTTTCGCGATCTTTCGCTTCTGAAGCCACCATCCGACCATCGTGAAGATATATACGATCAGAAACGCGCTCGATAGAATGAAATAGCCGATCTGCTGGCGTATGTAGAATGCTCCCAGCATCAAAAGAAAAAACAGAAATGATGTCGCGGCAACGATCGCGGCGCGCTGAATATTTGCGGCGGCAACCGGAAATTTGCCGATCACTTTGCCGAGATCTTTCTCGTTCTTTATCATTATTACGAAATTACGAAGAACTCTAACTTTCCGCGGTCGCCGGACTGATCATGGTTACGACCTCTTCGACGCTGTTCGCCGGAAAACCGCCCCGCTGCGCATGTTCTCGAACCATTTCCGCGTTTGGCGCGTTATATATGCAATACATTTTGTCGCCGGTGACATAGCTGTGCAGCCACTCGATCTGCGGGCCGAGATCGCTCAAGACGCCGCACGACGTTTGCGATGCTGCTTTGAGCTGGTCGCCGGACCACGAACCAAGATCCGGAATTTCACGTTCTATAACATACTTAGGCATAAGCGGCTCCTTTCATAACGGTGAATGTTCTAATATCGGAATATGGGAATGCTGATTGTAATTTTAGCCTGTATTTCCGCATAATAACAAAACCAAGTGTCCCAAATTTGTCGTTTACACAAAAGGAATATGTATAAAATTGCACCGGTTTTTGCTGCGTTCGTGCTCCTGCTCGCGTCTACTATTCCGCAGCTTGCCCAGCAGCCGTCTCGGGTTTTTACAGCCGCGGACTACGCGAGGGCTGAGAAAATGCTCGCGTATAACACCTCACCGCTCGTTGACCGAGCGGGCGTTCGGCCAAATTTTTTACCGGACGGACGTTTTTGGTACCGCGTGCTGACGCCGAGAGGCAGCGAATATGTGGTGATCGATCCCGCGGACGGTTCCAGAAAGAGTGATGTCGATGCCGGTAAGCTCGGCATTGTCGCCCCGGCGGTTCCCGGTGGTTTCGGGCGTCGCGGCGGAAATGGAACGAACGAGATAGCATCGCCGGACGGTAAACGCGCCGCGTATATAAAGGATTTCAACCTCTGGATGCGAGATAACGCAACCGGCAGGGATATCCAGCTCACGACTGACGGCTACAAGAATTTCGGATATGCGACAAATAATGCAGGCTGGGTGCACGGTGATAATCCGATACTCGTCTGGTCGCCGGATTCGAAAAAGATCGCGACGTTTCAGCAGGACGAGCTAAAAACCGGTTCTATGTATCTTGTGTCGACAAACGTAGGACATCCGAGACTCGAAGAATGGAAATACCCGTTGCCGGGAGATATCCATGTCACGACGATCGAGCGCGTCGTCATCAACGTCGACAAACCGGAAGTGATCCGGCTAAGAATGGATCCGGACCAGCACCGCTCCACACAATGCGACGACGTATCGTGCGATGGCGGCTGGGACGACGTCTACTGGAGCGCAGATGGAAGCAAGATCGCATTCGTATCAACATCGCGCGATCACAAAAAGGAGAATCTTCGCGTCGCCGATGCCGCGACCGGTGTGGTCCGGGATGTTTACGAGGAGACAACGAGCACCCAATTCGAATCAGGTCAGGGAGCGGTCAATTGGCGGTATCTGCCGGAAACGAACGAGTTCATCTGGTTCACGGAGCGTGACGGCTGGGGGCATCTTTATCTCTACGATATAAACACCGGCAAGCTGAAAAATAAGATCACGACCGGCGATTTTGCGGTCTGGCGTGTGATGAAGATTGACGAAAAGAACCGCGTTGTATATTTCGTCGGCGGAGGACGAGAAAAAGGCGATCCGTATTTTGGACACTTTTATCGCGTCGGACTCGACGGCAAGAATCTGCAACTTCTTACGCCCGAGGAGGGCAACCATGACGTAACACTCGCCACTAAAGGAAATTATTTCGTCGATAATTATTCCACGCCCAATACACCGACCGTATCGGTTCTACGCGATATGAACGGCAAGCTCATCGCGACTCTCGAGAAGACGGATATTTCTCGCCTTACGGAAGTCGGATGGAGAGCTCCGACGCCGATCGTCGTAAAGGCGCGCGACGGCTCGACCGATCTATACGGACTGATGTACACGCCGACGAACCTCGACCCGTCACAGAAATACCCGATCATTGACTATATTTACCCGGGTCCGCAGGGCGGCAGCGTAGGCAGCCGCTCATTTGCCGCTTCCCGCGGCGATAATCAAGCTTTGGCCGAGCTCGGTTTCGTGGTGATGCAGGTCGACGGAACGTGCAATCCGCTGAGGTCGAAGAAATTTCACGACGCTTGCTACGGCAACATGGCCGACAACACCCTGCCCGATCAGGTCGAGGCGATCAAACAGCTCGCCGCGAAATATCCGTATATCGACATAAACCGCGTTGGCATTTGGGGACATTCCGGCGGCGGTTACGCAACTGCCGCGGCGATGTTCCGCTATCCGGATTTTTTCAAGGTCGGTATCTCGGAATCGGGCAATCACGAGAACCGTAATTACGAGGATGATTGGGGCGAACGTTATATCGGTCTCGACGTGAAGGACGCGAGTGGTAAGTCGAATTACGAGGATCAGGCAAACCAGAACTATGCCAAGAACCTCAAAGGCAAACTGCTGCTCGCCCACGGCACGATGGACGACAACGTTCCTCCCAACAATACGCTTCTTGTCGTAGACGCTTTGATCAAGGCAAATAAGGATTTCGACCTCATTATGATCCCGAACGCGCGACACGGCTATGGTGCCGCCAGCTATTACATGATGCGGAGGCGATGGGATTACTTCGTCAAGAACCTTCTCGGTGCTGAACCGCCAAAGGAATACAATCTGACGCCAAAACTGGATCCGCGTATGACCACGCGTTAGTTTTAGCTAATTCTACAAATAGAAAATCCTCTGTATCGAATCGACTCGACGCAGAGGATTGTTTTTAATGATCAATATTATCTACTCTCCCAGAGTTTTGGTCTCTTCTTCAGTTTCTTCGGAGAAAAGCTCGCTCAGAGGGGTATGCGAAGGCGGCGACGATTCGGCGTGCTCATTCAAATATTTTTGCATCTGCACAACCGCTTCCTGTGCGCGATCAAAATCATCGGCGACGAGTTTCAGCGTAAGCTTGCCGTCTTTGTTCGGGAGAGCCGCGAGCGTAGTGAATGACTTTGCCCGAAGGTCGATCCGGGCGCCGTGTTTGAAAACTCCTTTGCGAAATTTCAGATCGAGAATGTCCGCAAGATGGATCCGCGCTTCTTTGACGCCGCCCGGAATCACGCCAAAAAGCTTTGATTCGAACTCGAGGACCACGCCCGCGCTCGAAAATTTAGCGACGCCGTTTACCTTCGACATTCCACTCTCGGTCTTAAATGGTACGCTCGTAAAACTGCTCATTGAACCGGCGATGATTGCCGCAACGCCTATGCGAGTATAATAAATATTTCGATCCTGATCGAAACCGTGCGGGACGAAATAGCAGGTGTAGCGAAATGGAACTTTATCCTAGGCAATATCTGTATTTGCGGACAGTCAAGGCAAAGCTATATATCGATGCGAATTTTGCCGCCGATATCGACCTGTCAAAGATCGCGGATGAAGCGTGCTTTTCCAAGTTTCACTTTATACGGCTTTTCAAATCGATCTACGGACGGACGCCGCATCAATATTTGACGGATGTCCGCATCGAAAAAGCAAAAGAATATCTAGAGGCTGATCGAAGCGTGGCATCCGCGTGTTTTTCCGTTGGCTTTGACAGCGTCAGTTCGTTCACCGGCCTTTTCAAACGCCGCGTGGGACAGACGCCGCGGCAATTTCAAATAGCGCGGCTGCGCTTCAAAGATTCCGTTGCGTCCTTACCGCTCAGCCATATCCCGAGCTGTTTTGCCGAAGCAAATGGCTGGATGAAAAATAGCAATCTTCGAGAAGTGAAAACTATTGACGGCGTTTCGTGCGGCTAACATAATGTGGTCCTATGATCACAAAAATGAACCACGCAAGCATCTTCGTTCTCGACCAGGACAGTGCATTTGATTTTTACGTCAACAAGCTGGGCTTTACTGTCAATACCGATGCCGACATGGGCCCGGGACAACGGTGGCTAACGGTTAATCCGCCGGACCAGCCCGATCTCGAATTAACGCTTATGCTCATCCACGACGGCATGATGTTCAATGCGGAATCCGCGGAGAAGATGCGCGAACTGGTAAAAAGCGGAACGTTCGGTTTCGGAGCGTTCGAGTGCGAGGACATTCGCGCGACCTATGAGGAGCTAAAGGCGAAAGGCGTCGAATTCAAAAAGCCGCCGACCGAAGAATTCTGGGGTTGGAACGCACTTTTCTCGGACGATTCCGGAAACTGGTTCTCGCTGGGGCAGAACAAATAAATGAACCGGTGCTGACTGAAGGCTAATCACGCACAGGCCGTTTTTTGACAAGATATTTACCGATCCCGAACAGGCTTATCAGCATCCAGAAAAACTCGACGATGAAGGACGGAAGGTTGAAGCTGAAATAGAGCGAAACGAGTATCAGCGCGGCTCCCACAGCGTTTAGCAGTGAGTAGGCCACCTGCTCGCTGCCGACCTTTTCGAATTGCAGCAGAACGTAGGTGATAATGATCACCGCGACGCCAATCGTTCCGATAATGTCGTACCAAGCGTAGCTCATTTCCACCGTGCGACCAGGCCTTTGGCACCGACGGCCCAGACGGCTTTCCCGCGAACCTGCACCGCGTTGTAATTTTGCTTATCGATGTTTTTCCATATTCCGCCCTGATAGGACGAAATGTCGGAACCGGACGAGCCGACGGCGATAAAGGTCGTTTTGTCCAAATAAGCAACGCCAGAACGATAACCGTTCGGGAACGATCTCGGCCCAGGCGGATACCAGGTCTTCCCGCCGTCGGTGGTGTAGGCGACATTATTTTGCGCCTCGTTGGGTTTCTCGTAATTTCCGCCGACAATAATTCCGTTTTTTGCGTCGCGCATCGCGATCGAGAAAACACCGCTGCCGGCCGTACCTTTGATCATCGGAGTATCAGCAACATTCCAGGTTTGGCCGCGGTCCGTGGAGCGAAAAACCCGAGCGTCATTTCCGCCTGAAACTAGAAACGCACTGTTTCTGCCTAGTGTGATGAGACATGTTCCGCTTGCGGCAAACGCAGCCTCGCCGTCCTTTGCGGCGGCCATTTTGTTGCTGACGATCGGTTTCCAATTGGCTCCGCCGTCTGTAGTCGAGATAAGCGGATAATGCCCGTCCACAGGATCGGACATCGCTATACAGTTATTGCGGTCCCAACATGCGAGCGCGTCAAAGAATGCTTTATCATTGCTGTTCTGAAACTGCAGTTTCCATGTGACGCCGCCGTCGGCCGTTTTGTAAATACGTGAACTGTTGCCGCTGCCAATGCTCAGAATATAGGCGGTATCTGCGTCAAAAGCTTCGATATCGCGGAAGTCGAGTTTTTCTGCTCCCGGCACGATGATGACCTTCCACATCTCGCCGCCGTCGACTGTCCGGATCACCGTCCCGCCCGTGCCACTCGCCCACACGACTTTTCCACTAACGACCGAAAGCCCGCGAAGGCTTGCCGTCGTTTCTACTTTTTGCTTGATCCATTGCGCGTTCGCAGTCGGAAGAAAAAAAATCAGCAATAGGGCGACAATCGTTATCAGTTTCATATGGTGCCTCGGGATAACTGTTAGCTTAAAACCGATACCGAAAGCTAGTACACCATCCTGGCCTTAACCGTACCTTCAATGTCTTTGAGCAGGTCGAAGGCTTCCTGTGATATCGCCGAATCGACATCGAGGATGACATAGCCGATCTGTTCGTTCGTTTTTAGGTACTGGGCGAGGATGTTGATGCCATGGCCGGAGAGCCGCGAGTTTATTTCGCCGAGAACGCCGGGGACGTTTTTGTGAATGTGGAGGATGCGGTGCGTGCCGGCCTGCGGCGGCAGGCTGACGGGCGGAACCGTGTGCGAGCCTTCCGAAGTGCCGAGCTCAAGATACTTTATCAGTTTAGACGTGACGTCGAGGCCGATGTTCGCCTGGGCCTCCTCGGTCGATCCGCCGATGTGCGGCGTTAAAATCACGTTCGGCAGGTTTTGAAGGACGGACGAAAATGCCGCACCGTTTTTCTCCGGTTCGTTCGGGAATACATCGATCGCGGCACCTGCGATCGTACCGTCCTCGATCGCCGCTTTCAAAGCGTTGAGGTCAACGACGTCGCCCCGGCTGTAATT
>JBBSGG010000014.1:0-55036 GCA_038254305.1 Pyrinomonadales bacterium | reverse complement strand
CACCTGCGGTTCGATCAGGGAAAACTGCTCGTCGAAGTTCTTCGGATCGATCTCTTTCGCGTGAACCGACGAAAAGATCCTGAATCCGTCATCGGCAAGCCGCATATCGTAACCGTAACTCGACGCGCCGGCCGAAATGATGCGTTTTCCGTTGACCTCGCGGACAAGCTCCGGCAGAAACGGGTCGATCATTTTGTGTTCTTCCGCCATTTTGCGGAGCCAGATATCCGATTTTATCGTCATAATTGTCGAAAAAAGCGATAAAGAAAATTACTTTATCGCTTTTCGTAAACAGAATTCAAATTCGCCGCTTCAATCCTTGTCACCGAAGCGCGATAACTTTAAGGTGCCGTCGCCGACGGTGAACTTCATCGCGATACCACCTGCTCCGGATTTCGCGATTATAGATTTATCGGTGAATTCGCCTTTGCGCACGCGCGGCTTCAGATCACCGAAATTATTTTCGATCTTGCCGGTTCGGAGGATCGAAGCGTCGACCTCGGCGTTGAGGCCGGCGGGAAGTTGGATATCCATCGTGCCAGTGGCGAGCTGCACCTCGGTCGAACGGCCGCGCCAGCTTCGCGTCGGGACGCTGACTTTCACGCTGCCCTTGCCGATCGTCGCGATCAGGCTGCCGCCGACGAGCGCGAGATCGGCATCGGATTCAATATAGTTGATCTTTATCGAACCCTCGACGCCCGATACCGAAACTTCGCCCTTCCCGCCGTCGATCTGCAGGTCGCAATACCGCGGGACCTTTATAACGTAGTCGATGCGAAAAGGCATACCAAGTGCCGTTTTCGGCAATTTTTTCCCGATCGATTTCATAAACTTCTTGTCGTGCGTGCCCGTGCTAATAATGCCCGTGCGGCCGAGGCTTTCTTCCAGAATGAAACTTGTAACGCCCGCAAGCTTGGCGAGATCGGCTTCATTTTGCGCTTCGACCTCGATCGTCGCCGATATTTCGATCTCGTTGTTTTGCCAGCCCTCGACCTTGACCGATCCGACCGGAGCACCGATCACCGCTACGGTACCGCCGGCGCCGAACTCAAGCTTATCCGTCTTGTAAGTAGTCCGTTTGAACGTCGGAATGGCCTGACCGAATACGGCGCACGAAAACGATCCGACGACGAGCATCAAAGCAAGCAAGCTGTATTTTTTCATTGTTGTAGGTGGCGAGAGTTTCGCGTTCGAGTGTTACCGCCGAAAGAATGAGATCGCGCCGCGCTGGTTGGTCACATTCAGCGATGCACGCCCGTCGCCGAATCGCCCGCTGACGCGCCTGCCGTCGCCCTGGAAACTCATGTTGGCATTCGCAAATTGCCCGAGCGAAATATTGCGGGATGACGGGGCTGTCGCCATTAATCGGAATGACGAACTGAACGGGATCCGCAGATTGATATTACCCTTGATCGATGCAAAGCGATAGAGCCCGTCGGGCTGGATCTCACCGTCGTAAAAAATATCGCCGATGCCATTGTCGGCCGCGACAGCGGTCGCACCGATGTTTGTCAGGATAATGTCGCCCTCGCTCGATATATGCGCCCGGACGAGTCCGCCGCGGATATTGGTCACCGTAAGATTTCCGATCCGCGTTTCGATATCTACGCTCGATGTATAGGGCACGCGGATCATGAAGTTTACGTTTCCGACATCGCGTCCCTGATTATCTTTCACGAGATTTACGTAAATTATGCCGCCTGAGGATATCGGAGAGATCGCAGCCGACGGCGCCTCGAGGTATGCTGAAATATTGACTTCAGGGCGATCCCAACCTTCGACCGTGACGGTGCCGCTGCGGTTCAAAAGCTGAAGACGGACATCGCTCGCAGCCGGAAAGTTCTTTGAGTACTTTTTCTGCGCCGAGACATAACCGGGCGCAAAGAAAAAAACTACGCTCAAAAAAAGCAGAATCGTAGTTTTAGATGTAAAGAGGATTTGAGGTAGTCGTTTCAATTTCGGGTAGTCGGAATTCCTCAAAGATCGGAGAAGTCGCGCAGTAAAGTCATTTTGTCGGACAGCGCGTTGTCGAGCATCTCGCCGGAAAGCTCATCCTGCGGATCCTTTTGTAATATCTCGTGATATTCGTTTACGGATTGGTCGATCTCGTTAAGGTCCCGATCAAATGCATCGCGGATCCTGGCGTCCCACTGTCCCTTTCGGGCCTGCACCCGGCGGTTCCAATACTCGATCGCGACCATTTGCTCTTTTAGGCGCCGCTCGCGGGCTTCCTGTGGAGTGTCGCTGAGACCGACCTTGCTCAACAATTTTTCGAAAGTGGTTTGCGATGCAGTGGAACGCGATGAAAGATCGTCAACGGGTGGTTCGAAATAATTCCTGATACCGATCACGGTTAGCAGGGAACTGATCACCGCAACACACGCCGCCGCAGCGATCGACTGCGTCAGGTTCAAATTCCATCGGCGTCTTGGTAGAGGATCCGGCGGCGGTAATGCCGGTTTCGCCTCGTTCTCGATAATATTGTTAATTCGGCACCAAAGCGCGTGGGAATTCGGCGGAATCACCTCGGCCGGTGTATCACTGCGGCACGAATCGACGATCGCTGCGAAATCTTCGCAAACTTTCGCGCACGGATCGCAAAGCGCCAAGTGCTCTCTCATTGTCGCCGAGGAGCATTCGTCCATAGCGCAATCGAGAAAGTCACTGATCGACCCCTGGCATTCTTCGCAATTCATTTCTATAAGTGCCCGTGCGGCAATACGTCCGAGGCTGGTGCCCGGCGACGTCCGAACTGCCTTGCTATCTTTCAAATAGATAGATTAGCAACGAAATTAAAGGGTTGCCCTTAGTCGGAAATTTTTTGCTCGTTCTTTTTGGCCAAGAGGCCGCGAAGCTTTAGGCGGGCCTTGTGCAGCTGCGATTTTGACGTGCCGACCGAAATATTCAGCAGACGTGCCACTTCCTCGTGTTCGTATCCTTCCACGTCGTGCAGAACGAAGACATTCCGGTAGCCTTTCGGAAGGTCGCCGATCGCGTTCCGAAGTGCGATGCGGTCGACAACGGGCATCTTGTTAGGATTAGCGGTACCGGCGACGGTTTGTTCCGGCATCTCGCCGTCGTCCGAGACCTTTTCGTTCTTCACGCTTCGGCGCCTGAAATGCATCAGAACCTGGTTTACCGTCAAGCGGTGAAGCCACGTCGAAAAGGCAGAATCGCCCCGAAAGCTGCCAACCTTGCGGAAAAGCTGGATGAAAGCTTCCTGTGTCAGATCTTCGGCCTCGGTCTGGCTGCTCGTCATGCGAAGCGCAAGACTGTATGTGCGTCGATGATAACGCTGGTAGATCATTTCGAACGCTTCCAAATTGCCAGAAGCAGCCAATTGGCATAGCTCGTAATCCGGAAGAGTCGCATCGAGCGCAGGTATATCCGCAGACGCAGGAACAAAGACACCTTCCGCACCGGCTTTTTGTGAGCCTGTATCTAGGGCATCCTCGAACCCAAATGCGATCTCCTGTTCGATCGCGGCCGTGGATGAATCCATAATCACTCCTGGAAAACTGGCGGATTTTAAGACCTTATCGTTGCCTATGATGACCGACCTCCGAGGCGAAGTTGCTTTGGCAAGCAGAATTTTATGACGAAACGCCAAAAAAGCAAAGCTATTTCCGTTCGGGTTCGGCGCAAAGTAAAAGGCCGTTCGTCGATGGACGTCCGGCCCTTTGATGATCACCACGTATCTCGTTCGACGGCTTTTATGCGTAGGCGAGCTCAGGCTCGTGTTCCTCCACCTGCTCTTTTAGTCGCATTCCGCAAAAGACGGCAACGATCGACGGGTCGAATTTCTTGCCCGATGCTGATTTCAAAGCTTCGAGAGCTGCTTCGCGGTCGAGGCCGGGTTTGACCAGCCGCGGCGCCGTCATCGCGTCATAGGCATCGACGACGGCGATGATCCGCGCGTGCAGCGGGATCTGTTCGCCGGCGAATCCCTCGGGCGTACCCGAACCGTCGTAGTTTTCGTAATGAAAGCGAAGTACCGACGCGATCTCCGCGAGATCCGGTATCCGGGCGATCATATCTATACCCGGCGGGAAGTTTCGATGGACGATGTCCTGTTCTTCCGGCGTAAGCGGTCCGTCCTTCAAAAGGATCTCGGTCGGTATGCGAAACAGTGCTGCTTCATGCAGAAATGCCGCAAGCGACAGTTGATCGATGGCGACGCGGTCCATTTGTATCGCGCGTCCAACCATTGCCGCATATTCGCTTGTTCGGCGAGCATGTTCGCGCGCGCGCGGGTCCTTTAGGTCCATCATGTCGGCGACGGTTTCAATAAACCCTTCGCGAGTGGCCTTTATTTTCGACTGCAGGCGTTCGTTCTGCATTTGAAGGCTTCGCTGAGCCTTTATGGTTTCGTAATGCTGCAGGGCACGTTTTACCGTTTGCTGGAAGTCGTCGTTGTTCCACGGTTTCGCTACGTACTTATAAACGACACCGCTATTTACCGCCTCGACCAGGGCGTTGGCGTCAGTGTAGCCCGTGAGCATGATCCGCACCGTCTGCGGACGCATTTCAGCGGCATGTTTGAGGAATTCGATCCCGGTCATGCCCGACATTCGCTGGTCTGAAACGATCAATGCGAAATCGTGGACGGAAAGCAGTTCGAGTGCTTCTTTTCCGGACGGGGCGCTGAAGACCTCGTAGTCGCTTCGAAAAAGCCGCTCAAGCAGCCGAAGATTGGCGCTCTCATCATCTACAAAGAGTATTTTATATTGCATAGTTTTGTGGGAATTCGAGCGGCGCATGGACGTCAATGCCGGTTTGGTCGTCAGGCGCTTTTATGTGTTGAGGGAGAGTGACAGTAAAGGTGGTGCCGCTGCCGGCGTTAGTGTCAACGTCGATCCGGCCGCCGTGGCGTTCCACGATCCCGAACGTGATCGAGAGCCCGAGGCCGGTTCCTTCGCCGACAGGTTTCGTTGTGAAAAAGGGATCGAATATTCTGGAAAGAACATCTTTTGGTATACCGCCGCCAGTATCGCTTACCGAGATCGTCACGTTGTCGTCTTCGACGTGAGTGCGGACGGTTACTTCACCGGTTGCCGAACCGACGGCCTGAGCGGCGTTGACGAGCAGGTTCATCCAAACCTGATTCAGCTGTGCGGAATAAGCGTCGATCAGCGGAAGCTCAGCGTAGTCTCGAACGAGAGTAATATTACCGCCGCTAAAATAGCGGGAGAGCAGCCGAAGCGTGGAGTCGATGCCCTCGTGAATGTCCGTTTTCTTGAAGGCCGCCTCGTCAAGACGTGAAAAGGTGCGCAGGTTTTGGACGATGTCGCGAACGCGTTCCGTTCCGGCTCGGCAATCGGATACGATCGAGGTGAGATCGCCGATAGACAGGTCATATTTGATCCGTGTTTTTATCGCTGCGACCGCCTCATCGATGTCGGGCGAAAGCGCTGCCTGATCGTAAAACGTGAGCAGCTCCAGCAGATCGTTGACCGAAGACTCGAGCAGGTCGAGGTTGCCGTAAACAAAACCGACCGGATTGTTCAGTTCATGTGCAATTCCGGCGGCAAGCTGCCCGATCGATGCCATCTTCTCGCTTTGCACGATCTGCGCCTGCAGGCGTTCGAGCTGCTCCTTGCCGCGGACGAGTTCTTCATTGCGTTCTTCGAGATCGCGTTTATATGTCTGCGCATTGATGAGCAAGCTCCGGCGTTCAAGAGCGCGTTCGACGGTAAGTGCGAGGACGCCCGCATCGCACGGCTTTATCAGGTAATCGAACGCACCTAATCGAACCGCATCGAGCGCACGCTGCGGGCGGTCGACTCCGGATACGACGAGAACCGCGGTTCTCGGATAATTGTCGATGACCTTGCGCAGGAGTTCTATACCGGAAAGCCCGGGCATGATGATATCCGTGATGACAAGTTCGAATTCATGCGCTTTGAGCATCTCGAAGGCCTCGACGGCAGATTCAGCCTCAAGGCATTCGTAATTAGCGGAAAGTGTTCGGAAAAAAGATGTGCGGACAACGGCGGAATCGTCAACAACCAAGATCCTCTGCTGGCCTTCCTCCGTCGAATTCGGATGGCGGTCGGCATAGAAATTCTGTTCGTTATGCAGACGCAGCGATGCTTGGGTAAACGGCATATGTGGGAAGGTGAGGCGAACGGAAGCGGAATGCAGCCCAATGTGGGAACAGGGAACTGCTACTTAGATTTTGCTGCAAACGGCGTGCCGCGTCAAGACATCTTTTGTGGGTGCAGAGTCGGTATTATCTCATCGAGAAAGAAATCTTGAGATCCACTTTTCGAACCGCGGAACTTTGCCGCATTGCTCAAAACCTGAGGCATTTTGCCGTGTCAAAAATCCCCGCTGCGCAGCCATCTCACTCCGCGTGCGTTTTGCATGATTTGCTGGTATAAAGTTCAGGTAATTTCGATTCTTCTTCACGATCCAAAGCTCGTAGAATATGCTTTTCCTCACGCAGTCGGCAGCCGTTTACGGCATCGACGCTATCATTGTTGACATCGAGGTCAATCTGCAGCCCGCGCGCGGCGAAGCCGATCTTAATCCGACCGTGACGATAGTGGGGTTGCCCGACACCGCTGTTCGCGAATCCCGCGAACGCATTCGGGCGGCGATAACAAACAGCTCCTACTTTTTCCCGTTTCACAAGACGACGATCAATCTCGCTCCGGCCGATGTCCGAAAGGAAGGTGCGAGTTTTGATCTGCCGATCGCACTTGGAATACTCGGAGCCAACGGCGATCTGGGCTCGTCAGAAAGTCTTGAGAATACGCTGAGCGTCGGAGAGCTATCCCTGGACGGCCGGGTGCGGCCCGTACGCGGAGCACTTTCTATCGCACTCGCGGCACGAGAGAATGGGATCCGCAACGTCATTCTGCCGGAGCAAAACGCGCGCGAAGCTGCCGTCGTAAGCGGCATCGATGTTTATGCCGTTCGCGACCTGCGCGAAGCGGCGCTGCTCGCGCAGGAGCTTCAGTCGGGCGAAGTGACGCGGATACCACCGCTGAAGCTCGACATCGCGGAGATCAACATTCGGCAAAACGCGTATCAAGTCGATTTTGCGGAAGTGCGCGGACAGCGGAGCGCGAAACGAGCTCTCGAGGTGGCAAGTGCCGGCGGACACAATATTCTATTCCTCGGCCCTCCGGGCTCGGGAAAGACGATGCTCGCTAAGCGGCTGCCGACGATTCTACCGCCGCTGCAGTTCGAAGAGGCGCTCGAGATCACAAAGATTCATTCCGTCGCGGGACTTACCGGAAAATCAGGCCTGATCACGGAAAGACCATTCAAATCGCCGCACCATACTGTCTCGCAGGCCGGATTGATCGGCGGCGGATCGATGCCGAAACCGGGTGAGGTCAGCCTTGCCCACCTTGGTGTTTTATTTCTCGATGAGCTTCCCGAATTTGACCGCGCGGTGCTGGAAGTACTGCGCCAGCCGATGGAAGACAAGCAAGTAACGATCTCGCGCGCTGCGACTTCGCTGACGTTTCCCGCGAATTTCACATTAGTCGCGTCGATGAATCCATGCCCGTGCGGATACTTCGGCAGCCAGCGCGAGTGCAAATGCTCGCCGCCGATGATACAGAGATACGTCGGGAAAATATCAGGCCCATTGATGGATCGAATAGATATTCACATTGACGTTCCGGCAGTGAAATTCAATGAGCTCCGAGGCCGCGGCGTCGAAGCTTGCGACTCGTCCGAAGTGATACGCGAACGCGTTATCGAAGCCCGGGAGAGGCAGGTCGCGAGACTCGGTAGCGAAGGCGTGTATTCAAATTCGGCAATGTCCACTTCGCAAATTCGCGAACATTGCAAGCTCGACGGCGCGAGCGAAGACCTGCTCGAAAAGGCGATGCACCGGCAGGGCCTGTCCGCACGTGCGCACGACCGTATCCTGAAAGTGGCCCGAACGATCGCGGATCTTGCCAAGAGCGACTCCGTCGATGCGTCACACATAAGCGAGGCCATCAACTACCGCTCGCTGGACCGCAATTATTGGACGTAGTTTCGAATTTATCATCGAGTTCACGATCCTCGATTTTGTTCCTGTTGGGCGGATCACAAACCAGGCGGGATCAGCGGCGCAAGCGTCGGCTGGCTTGCTATGAGTCTGTCTCGACCAAAGTGGAGGTGCGTGGCGAAGAGCGCAAAATTGTCGGCGTTCCGCATCCGGATCAAGTGAGGTGCCTTCATTGCCTTTTCCCGATATTTGCCGGCATCGTCGATCGCCCGCCCGCCGTTTTCGTCATCGACGAAGTGAATCAGTTCGTGGAAAAGGACGTGCGGTAAGAGATCGGCGGGGACAATGTCGCTCTTGTCGCAGAGATATATCAGTCCCGAATGCACTTCCGGTATCTCGCGATTGTCATCCGCCGATTGCCGGCGGCTGTAAGCGACGTCATTTAACCCCAACGGGTCGATCGTAAACACTGACACGCCAAACGGGCTCCCCGCAGTGTTTGCGTCGAATCTGCGGCCGATAACCGTCCGTACGCGAAGGTATGTGGTTCGAATAAAACTTAACTCGGCAATAGACGCGCCGGCCGGCTGATTGCCGAATGCGAAATACAGGTTGGCGATGTCGAAAGCCTTTTGTGACGTGCCCAGGCCGGATTGGCCAAGCTGGAGAAAATCGATGGCCCTGTCGACACCGAAACGGGCCTTTTCCGACATCGCCAGAAGGTCCGGCATCAACCGCGTAACGCGAGCCATGCGGGCTGCGTTCTTGGCGGCAAGGGCCGGCTTGGGAAGATTGTTCAGGCGTCTAAGCGTTTCGCCGCCCGGGTCGATCCGGCCGTCGTGGCCTGTACCCTGGCGAGTTTGAAATGCCTTGATCGCCGCCAGAGTCTTTGGACCGACAATTCCGTCCTCTTTTAGCGCCTGGACGGGCCCGCCGTCGGGCGGCGAAACCAGACTTAATAGCCGTTGGATCTTTCTGGCGTCGTCGTGAATATTAAAGCCGCCCTGTCCAACCGATGCTCTTATGCTCGACGCGGAAAGGCCGCCCTCAAACCTGAATTCGACGCAATCGTTACTTGACGTAGCTCGTAGCTGCATTTATATCTCCCGGGAAGTGGATCAAAGATCTATCTATCGCGTGCCGTTAATTGACGAACGAATTCGCGAAAATTGCAGTGTTGAAAATGACGGTTTGCCGAACGCAGGTGCGGTTCAAACGTAGAATGAACTAAAATAGTTCTATTTTGCAAGAACACGTATAACTCATGACAAGTGAAACCTCACTCGGATTCGAAAATATTCACATGACGCTTCCATCCTTCTGCGTGGAATCGTTTCGAAGAAACAACAAGCCGGACGCTCTTGCATATAAGATCGACGGATCGTGGCTGCGAATCTCGGGTCTCGAGGCGATCGAGCGAATAAAGAAGATAACAATTGGCCTGACGGGGCTCGGCGTGCGGGCCGGCGACCGCATAGCGATAATCTCTGAGAACCGGCCCGAATGGTCTCTTGCCGACATCGCGATCCTGTCGATCGGCGCCATCAATGTTCCGATCTACACTACCCAATCGGTCGAGCAGATCCGATACATTCTGGAAGATTCGGGCGCGCGGATGCTTTTTATTTCCGGAAAGAAGATATGGAATCACGCCAAAGAAGCAATACATAGCGTCGAAAGATTGGAAAGACTGATCTTTTTCGACGCTGAAGCAGCTTCCGAAGCGGGCAGCCAGGCGATGACGCTTGCGGAGCTTGAGGGCAAAGGCAGGGAGACCATCGCATTCGACGAGATGTTGTCGACTATCAAACCGGACGACGTTGCCACCATTATTTATACGTCCGGTACGACAGGCGAACCAAAAGGTGTCGAACTCACACATTACAATTTTGTTTCTAACATAGTGGCCATTTCAAAAGGCCTCCCTATCCGCAGTTCGGACCGCTCACTGGCGGTGCTGCCTTTGTCACACATTTTCGAACGGACGGTATTTTACGTTCTTTGCGCGAATGGCGTTTCGATCCATTATTGCGCGGCGTTTGACCAGCTCGCCGCTTGCCTCAAGGAAGTCCGACCGACGATCATGACGGCGGTGCCCAGGCTTTTCGAGCAGCTTTACCATAAGATCGTAAAGAAAGGTAAGTCTGCCGGCGGCTGGAAGAGTTCGCTTTTCGACTGGGCCCTCAATGTCGGTCAGGAATATTGGGGAGCGCGTGACATGCACGCCTCCGTTTCGCCGTTGCTTGCAGCTAAACACGCGATAGCTGGCAAGCTCGTATTTTCGAAATGGCGTGCAGGCGTCGGGGGCAGCTTGCGGTTCTTTGTATCGGGAGGCGCTCCACTTTCCAAAAAGCTCTCGTATGCCTTCTGGGGAGCCGGGATCTCGATACTGCAGGGATATGGAATGACGGAAGCGTGTGTCGTTTCCGCGAACCGTCCGGAAGACAACAAGGTCGGCTCGATCGGCAAGCCCTTCGAAGGCATCGAAATGAAGATCGCGGAGTCCGGCGGCGAATTACTCGTTCGCGGACCCAACGTAATGCAAGGTTACTACGGCCATCCGGTCGACACCGCAAACGTGATCGACGCCGAAGGTTTTTATCACACCGGAGACGTCGGTTATAAAGATGCGGACGGCCACTTTTTCATCACCGATCGTTTGAAGGATCTTTTCAAATTGTCGAACGGCAAATACGTAGCTCCGCTGCAGGTCGAGAGCTTGCTGAAACAGAGTCCGCTCGTTTCTCAAACCGTGGTCGTCGGATCCGGCAGAAAACAAGTTGGGGCGTTGATCGTTCCGGACTGGGACGTCCTGCGTGAGACGCTTAAGGAAGAAAACATCGCCGCAGAGGGCTCGCGCGAAGAGCTGTGCGAGGATCCGCAAGTGGTCAAGCTCGTCCAACGGCACTCGGGGCAGCTTATGCGCGAGCTAAACGACTATGAACGGGTAAAACGCATTTATCTATTGCCGCGCGAGTTTTCGATAGATAAAGGTGAAATGACGCCGACGCTGAAGATCAAACGCAGCGTCATCGATGAAAAATACAGCGAAGCTATCGACGAGATTTGCGGCAGCTAAGCCGTCATCCATCGCGTCGTTTATTGTTCGATATCCCAGTCGTTGTCAACTTCCATTTGAAGAGCGTATTCGTGCGACGAATTGGGTGTTCGGAGAAGTGCTTCGGCGAGCTGATGCAGCGGCTCGGGCATTCGCGGGGGCTCAACCGTCACGCTGCTCGGGGGCGGATAATGACTGTAAAAATCAGCTTCGGCCTCGCAAAATTCGCATTCCGCAAGATGAAATCCGATCGCTCTAGCCTCTGCTCCCTCGATGTCGCCATTCTGGTAGGCGAGTAATCTCTCTGAAGGCGGGCAGCCTTCGTTTTTACAAAAATTCGACATTGTTCTCAACGCGCGTGGGGAAAACGCTGTTCACCCGCAATTGTTCGTGTCCGTTAGATTCTCTAGCTACATCATCTGTAAATCCGCAATACGGCCTATGTTCCAAAATGCCGGATTGAAAAATGGACCACTATCCATACCGCTAGTCGCTACGATCACGCGTAATTGTTGGCAGAAAAGAACTTAACGCATTTTGATAAACAGTGAACAATATCGTAAAAAACTGTTGCTCATCTCTTCTGAAATTGCTAGTATCTTAAGTGTAGGTAGTGAGCAATCGATCTCACACCTCCAGTTAGTCGGCTGTACTGTTCAGAAGCCGATTTCAACGGTTTACCGCTACCAAAACCCGTAAAGTCAAAAATTCGGATCATCGATTCGAAAGCAGACGCATCCGCAATATTCGGCTTCTCGGCTCCCGCCTAGCAACGCACGATTTATTCGAGAGCGACATAACGTCCCGAAAAGGTCATCTATGAACTCAATCAAGCAGCAGGAGCGAACCCCACGATCTTTACCTGCCAGACAGCACAAGGTCGGAAAGTGGAATGAGAGTCTCAAATCTTCCGACGTAAATCAGATTTGGATCGAGCTTCATCGAATCGTCTCGTCACATCCGCTCGTCCGGGCTTCGAAAAGAGCCGGCTTTCTCGTTGAAGAAGGAAAGTATAACGCCTACACCGATCTGACGCAGGAGCTTTTTGTCGCGTTGCTGACCAAAGAGCGTTTTCAGCATTACCTCGACACTGAGATGACCGATTCCGAGGTCGAGGCGGAGATCAGCCAGATCGAGCTGACGAATATGCTGACCGCCGAGCTGCGGAAAAGATATCCCGAATCATATCGCCTCGCCAGACGGATCTCGACGCTCGTACAGACAAGCAAAGCATTTCAACGTTTCGACAACCTCGACAATCCGGAAGCCCATCGACGGCTCGCCGACCGGCTTTACGGCCTTTCGGACTGGAAGGTGGAAAAGATGCGCCGCGACGTTCAGGAAATGGACGAGCGCGTCAAAGCCGTCTCGTTTCACAGCCGCGATACGCGAATGGTCGGATGTACCGGCGATTCGCAGATCGTGATCAGTAACGTAGAGCTTGAGAAACTGATAATTCGTGTTTTTAAGGCGATAGATTCGCCCGTCGACGTTCGAAGTCTGCGGTCGTTTGTAATGTCGCGCCTGCCGATCATGGACATACACCTCGTCCCGGTCGGCGGTTCCGGCGATAGCGACGACGATGATAAGGTTCATTTTGAGATCGCGGATATACGGCAGACTCCGGAAGAAAATTACCTGCAGAATGAGGCCGAGAACGGCGCCGCGAGCTTCGTCGACGGATTTCTCGACGACCTGAGCAAAACCGTTCGTGGCAAAGCAAAGCAATACGATCGGATGATCAGTGTTCTTTGGTACTGCTATCTCGTCTCGGACAGCGGCACACAGCTCGAGGTCGCGGAGCTTTTGGGAGTTTCCGACTCGCTGGTTTCGGATTACCGGAAGAGGATCGAGGCGACCCTTCAGCAGCTCTCGTTCGACGGCGTGAATGAAGCGCGGCAGTTTGAAAAAGCATTAAAGCGAAAGGTGCGCGAGATGATCACCATCGAAACCGAAGAATTCGTCGCTTAGTCGATCGTTTAAATCAATATCCGCCGCTTCGAGTCACGTATGGTGATGAAAACGGCGGATATTGATTTGGAATCAGACTCAGGCGTGGGCGGAGCTGCCCATTTTTGCCATTAGCTCCGCAAAACGTGGATCATCACGAAGGGAATCGAGGCTGTGGTCGTGCTCGAAATGCGGGCGATTCTCGTTGCCTAGCTTAAGGGCCCGATTCAACCATTTGAACGCGAGGTCCCTTTCGCCGAGAAGCGCGTATGTTGAGGCGACCCAATATGCCATATCATGGTCGGCGCGCGATAGGTTAAGAGCGTCTTCCGAAAGCTGTTCCCGAGCTTCGTCGCTGCGTCCGGAGCCGGCAAGATATATCGCGAAAAGCGGCTTGATACCATCCATTTCGGGGTGCTCTTCGAGCACGTTGGACATAAGATCGATGGCCATTTGTCGGTCGCCGCGATAGTAATAAACGCCCGAGCGAAATATCTTCAGCATTGGGTGATCGGGCTCGGCCTTTTCGCCGCGTTCGATCTCTTTTATCGCCTGATCGTACTCCTGTTTGTAAATGAAGATACGGGCACGGTTGTACGCCGAGACGGCACGGGCCGCTGGATCGAGCCGCGATAGTTTTTCAAATGCTTTGAGCGATTCCTCGTATTCACCGTCGAGGCGGTGCATCACGCCTTTCACAAAATAAAGCGGAGCATCGTTCGGAAACTGTTTTTGAAGAAGCTCGATCTCGGAACGCGCCTTTTTCTTCTCGCCGCGGGCCAGGTAGATCATTACCATCAGGACGCGGGCTTCGACGACATTCGGATCGTAGAAGAACGCTTTACTGAAGGCGGTTTCGGCGTACGTATAATCTTCGGCTTCGCCGAGGCCTTTGAAAACCCGATTTGCATAGCATGCGCCGAGGCCGCTGTACGCAAACGCAAAGTGCGGGTCGAGCTCGATGGCGTTCTTAAAATTGTGAATTGCGGCATCGCAATCCTCGACCGAAATAGTACGAAAAATGAAGCGGCCGAAATTATCGCGTCCGCGCAGGTATTCTTCCCACGCTTCATGATTGTCGGTCATTCGCCGCCCGAGCTTTTCCTGCTCCCGATCTGACAGCTCGAGCCGGAGCCCTTCGAGAATGCGCTGGGCGATGCCGTCCTGAAGAGAAAGAATGTCGCTTCCTTCCGCATCGATACGATCGCTCCAAAGTATGTCGCCGGTCAACACGTCGAGAAGTTGAGCCGTGACGCGAAGCTTGTCCGCACCGCGCAAAAACCCCGCCGACAGTACCGCGTGAACGCGCAGCTCACGTCCGGCTTCGCGAGGATCAACGTCCTTTCCCTGGTATTTTGCAATGACCGAACTCGGCCTGACAATCAGTGACCGCAGCTGCGCAAGCTCGGTAATGACCGCATCCGCGAGGGCAAATTCGTAGAAGTTGGCACTCTCTTCCTGGCCGAGATTTTTGAACGGCAGGATCGCGACACTCTTCTTTTCCTGCCCGGTCGCGGTCAGATTTACGTCAGGCACAAACGACGGCGGATTCGATAACGACGGTGAACGTGTCGATGTAGTTTCGGGGATCGATTTACCTGTGAACCAGTTTAATGCTCGCTTGAGCACGCCGCCGTCGAGATGCGACGGAGAGTATGTATCGGTGGAGATCAGGGGAACGCCGGCGATCTCTTGCAAAACGGACCGAAGATCGTCGCGCATTTCCGAGATCTTTTGATAACGGTTCTTCGGTTCTTTTTGGAGGGCTCGGTCGATGATGAGCTGCAGACGCGGCGGAAGTGGATCGCGCCGCATTTCGGCGAGGGGTTTCGGCGTTCCGTAGAGCACCTGGTGGCGTACGTCGATCACAGTCTTGCCTTGAAACGCCCAAATGCCGGTGAGCATTTCGTAAAGCAGCACGCCGGTGGAAAAGACGTCCGAACGCTCGTCGGCACGCTCGCCTTTTGCTTGTTCGGGTGCGGCGTAGGTGGCCGTGCCGTACGGGACACCAAGCTCGGTGATCTCGGTCCGGTCGAGACCGCGTGCCTCATCTTTATACTCATCTTCGAGAAGCTTCGCCAAACCGAAATCGAGGATCTTTGCCTGGCCGCTTTCACTGACCATTATGTTTCCCGCCTTGATATCGCGGTGAATGATATTCTTCGAATGTGCGTACGCGAGTGCATCGGTCACCTGAACGGCGATCGAAAGTGCGCTTTTTAGCTCAAGCGGGCGGCCTGAGACAAGCTGACGAACATTCTTGCCCTCGATGTACTGCATCGCGATGTAAAAGACGCCGTCGGCATGGTGAAAATCGTAGATCGTGCAGATGTTCGGGTGATCCAGCTGAGAGCAGAGCTGAGCCTCACGTTCGAAACGTTTGAAATTCGCCGTTTTTTGCGTGAGCTCAGGCGGGAGTACCTTGATGACGACAGTGCGGTTGAGCTTGGTGTCGAGAGCCTTGTAGACCGTGCCCTGGCCGCCCGAGCCGATCTTTTCCAGGATCTTGTATTGGTTTATTTGCGAACCAATCATACAGACTTTAGATTGCGGATCGCAGATTTTGGATCGCCAAAATCGTTACAGTATATCCAGTCCTAAGGCGCATTTCAGTCTATGTGAAGAAATCTAAAATCTAAAATCGCGTGAGCCGGCAAACTGCCGGCTATCCAGGAACGATCGTTCAGCCGCGGGGTGGATCGCCCCAGCCCGAGCCGATATACGCGCCGTTCTCGACGATCGCCGGCACGACCAGGTCACCGGCCGTGTATTCGAGCATTTCCCGTTGGCGGACTTTGTCGTTTTGTGCGTCGTACTCGATAAATTTAATACCGTTCGCGTTGTAATGGTCCTTTGCCTTCTGGCAATAGGGACATCCGGGTTTTGTGTAAAGTACCAGAGACATAATTTTTTCCTCTGAATCATTTTATAGAATCATCCGCCGAACGCAACAGTTCGCGTGTGACGGATGGATACAACTCTTTAAGCTCGGACGCGGCGGTACGGACATATTGCTTTCGCCGGCCGATTGTTTAAACTAACCCGAGGTATGGAACATTCCGACATTTTCGAACCCTACGAACGCCTCATCGAGATCGAGATCCTCGGCGGCAAATACTGCGTCCCCGAGAACAATTCGATACTACGCGGGTTTCAGTTTCTCAATATGGAAACTATTTCCGAGGGCGAATTCTGTTGGAACGGCGAATGCATTAATTGCCGGGTCTGGATCAGGAACGGCGAAAAAGAAAAGGCCGTCACCGCCTGCCGGACCAATGTGTTCGAGGGGATGGAGATCGTACGACTCAGCGAAGACATTCCATTCTCTACGGAGTGAGGTGAAGCGAACACGGCTAGTATTTCGGCACATTCTGATCGACCTCGTTCGACCACGCAGTTATTCCACCCTTCAAATTCTTTAATTCACCGGTGAATCCGGCGGCCTGAAGCATTTCGATCGCTCTCGCGCTGCGTGCGCCCATTTTGCAGTGCAGCACGGTTTCACGGCTCGGATCGATCTCGCTCATACGGCGGACCACATCGCCTAACGGAATGAGCTTTGCTCCCTCGATCTTGGCAAATGCGTATTCGTCCGGTTGTCGAACGTCAATCAACTGTATGGCGGCTCCGGCGTCCAAACGGCCCTTTAGTTCCGTCGCTGAAATTTGGTCGATCATCTATCTTCCTCGCGTAAATTCTCTTCGACTGGTGCTTAGTTCTCTATATTCAATTTATAAACTTAAGACGCGCGGTTGGCAAACACGGTTTTGTGCGACTCGCTTGTAGAAGTGCCTTCGATGTAAGGCTTCTACTTACAAAACTTTACACACGAAGGGTTATGCCTATAAACCAAGTGTTATAAAATTGCCATCTTAAACTTAATTGTATGCAGCGTACACTTTTCGCGGGTGCCTGGCCTCCCATTTTATTAACCATTGTCATTTCGATCTCTATCGGTAGTGGAGCGTGCAGCAAGTCAGGCGCTGCTGCAAATAAACAAGTCAGCGATGCCCCTGGCGGAGAGAAATCCGGTTCCGTAATAGCAGTGACGGTCGCGAAGACGGAATCGAGAAATGTCGCAGCATATGTTTCCTCGACGGGAACGCTCGTGGCGGACGAGACCTCGGATATTGCTCCCAAGGCGGCCGGAAAGGTCTCGAATGTCTACGCGAACGTCGGCCAGTTCGTCGGCCAGGGGGCTCTCATAGCGATGCTCGATGACCGGGACGCAAGGCTCCAGTTATCATCCGCACAAGCGGGCGTCAGCCAGGCGATCGCGGGAGTTCGACAGGCCGAAGCACGCTTGGGACTGTCGCCGAACGGCACCTTTAATTCTTCGACAATTCCCGAGGTAAAATCCGCAAACGCCAACTACCAACAGGCGCTCGCCGAGCTTAGACAGGCCGAAGCGAACGAGAACCGCTATCGCGACCTCGTTCAAACCGGCGACGTCGCCACGATCACGTACGAGACATATCGGACCGCCCGCGACACAGCCCGTGCAAAGGCAAACAGTGCGAAGGAGCTTCTCGACGCGGCTGTTAATACGGCGAAGCAGAGCAATCAGGCGATCAAGAGTGCTGAGGCAAACGTAGGAGCCGCGAGAACGCAGGTTGCGACCGCCCAGCAGGCGATCGCCGATCGAACTGTTCGTGCGCCGTTCGCCGGGTTTATCAGTGCAAGGCCGGTCGCCGTCGGCGAATTTGTATCGACGGCGTCGATCGTCGCCACGATCCTCAAATCGAATCCGATCAAGGCCCAACTTTTGGTGAGCGAAGCAGATGTGCCTTCGATCTCGATCGGCCGCGGAGTGTCGGTCGAAACGGACGCGTATAAGGATCGCAGTTTCGCCGGAACGGTAAGTGCCGTTAACCCTGCGATCGATCCTACGTCCCGCTCTGCGACGATCGAGGCTTCGATCGAAAATAGCAACAACTCGCTTCGCTCGGGAATGTTCGTGACGGCGCGCATCACCCGCGAGGGCGGCGGCGTCGGAATATTCGCGCCCAAGACCGCGATCTTCAACGATCAAGCGACGCAGTCATATCGGGCATTTGTTATCGTGGACGGCATCGCAAAGCTCCGAGTGATCCAGCTTGGGACAGAAGAAGGTGATTCGGTGCAGATCCTCGACGGCCTGCAGCCGGACGAGACGGTCGCGACGAGCAATCTGAACCAGCTCTATGAGGGAGCCAAGGTGAGTTCGTAAGGCTTTGATTTATGCAGTGGCTTGCTGAGATATGTGTTCATCGGCCTGTATTTGCGACCGTGATCGTTCTTTTTTTGACGGTCGTCGGCGGATTTAGTTTCTTTACGCTCGGCGTTGACCGCTTCCCGAAGATCGATCTGCCGACGGTCAACGTTTCGACAAGCAACCCCGGGGCCGCACCTGCAGAGATCGAATCGGAGATAACCGATACGATCGAAGGAGCTCTCAACACGGTTCCCGGAGTCGACGAGATGCGCTCGACGTCCTCCCGAGGCAGTTCGAACGTTACTCTTACCTTCAATCTCGAAAAGGATCCCGACCAGGCTTACCAGGAAATTCAGCAGAAACTAAGCACCGTTTTGAATCGACTTCCGGAAACGGCGGATCCCCCCGTAGCACGAAAATCGGACCCGGATTCCCAGCCTGTTCTGCAGTACGTGGTCAGCGCGCCTCGAAATGTCGTCGAATTGACGACATTGGTTACGGACCTCATCCAAAAACGTATCGAATCGACCGACGGCGTCGGCGAGGTCGTCGTTTTCGGCGGCCGGTCGCGACAGATCAAAATATACATAAACCCGGATAAGCTTCGTGCATATAACCTTTCCGTCACCGATGTTACGGCGGCGGTGACTGCGCAAAACCAGGAGCTTCCCGGCGGCAACCTGATCGAAGGAGCTCGTACTTTCGGTCTGCGAACGATCAGTAAAGTGCCGAATGTGGCGGGCTTCAACGACATTGTAGTCGCTACAAAAAACAATTTCCCGATAAAGATTCGCGACATCGGCCACGTAGAGGACGGCGGTGCAGATGCCTCGTCTTCGACCACCCTCGATGGCGTACAGTCGGTTTCGATAGGCGTCAGAAAGCAGTCAGGTTCTAACACGGTTGCTGTCATTAACAACGTCAAGGCGCGAATGGAACAGATCACACCGAACCTGCCGCCCGACGTAAAAGTTGCCGTCATTCGCGATCAATCCGAGTTCATTCTTAATAGTCTCCGTTCTATCGAGGAGCATCTGGTCCTGGGCGGATTGTTCGCGGCGATCGTAGTGTTTTTCTTCCTTTGGAACATCCGCACCACGATCATAGCGGCACTCGCCATACCGACGTCGATCATTGCGGCGTTTGCGCTGATCGCCGCGTTCGGCTATTCGCTGAATCAGATGACGATGCTCGCGCTGACACTGATGGTCGGCATCGTGATCGACGACGCGATCGTCGTGCTCGAGAATATCTACAGATTCGTCGAAGAAAAGGGAATGAACCCATTTCAGGCGGCGATCGAAGGCACGCGTGAGATCGGTCTCGCCGTACTTGCGACGACACTTTCGCTGCTTGCCGTATTTATTCCTGTCGGCTTTATGAATGGCATCGTCGGCCGCTTTATGTCCTCTTTCGGGCTAACAGCGGCGGCGGCGATCGCTGTTTCGCTGATCGTCTCGTTTACGATTACGCCGATGCTCGCCGCGCGATGGATCAAGAATGAAGACAGCGAGGGCGACAATTTGGCGGCCCACGATGCAGAAACACCCGTTTACGACGACGCCTCGGAGATCGACCGGACAGAAGCATACGAAACACCCGATAAAGAAAAAGGCGATTCCAAAGATAGTTGGTTTTACAGACGGGTCGACGGCGCTTACACATGGCTCCTGACCGCCTCCATGCGTTTTCGATGGTTGATCGTCTTGCTTTGCATTTTGACGGTAGCATCGATCTATCCGCTTTATAAATATGTCGGAATGGCCTTTCTGCCTGACGAGGACGAGTCGCTTTTCCAGGTCTCGCTTCGCGGACCACAGGGCACGAGCCTTTCGGCTACACAGTCGATACTTGACCGCATCGCACGCGATATTCGCGAAAAGCTTCCGGGAGTGCGGAATACGACGGTTGTTGCCGGCGGTTTCGGCGGCGGAGGTGCGACAAATTCCGGAAGCATCAATGTCAGCCTCTTGCCGGTGGCAGACCGAACGTTCGCTCAAACGGATCTGATCAATCGGACACGCGGGATCGTGAAACAATATTCGTCGAATGATTACCGAATTAATGTCTCGGCGTCGTCGTCGATCGCAGGCAGTATCGGACTGGGCCGCGGCGGTTCGGGCATCGGTTACTACATCTCGGGTCCGGATATGGAGCAGCTTAATTCGTATGCGAATCAACTTCTCGAAAAGCTGCGGCAAGATCCGGCGTTTAAAGATCCGGATACTTCGATCGATACCGGCAGCCCGGAAATACAGGTCGAGATCGACCGAACGAAGGCAGCAGATCTCGGCGTCAGGACAGCGGATGTCGCTCGAGCTCTTAACATACTGGCGGCGGGCCAGCGTGTTTCTACATATGCGGAAGGTTCGGACCAGTTCGATGTGGTCGTACAGGCGGAAGAGCCGTTCCGCCGTGCTCGCGCCAGCCTAGAATCATTTACGGTTGCGAGTTCGAAGGGCGGCACAGTGGGCCTCGAAAAGCTCGTCAAGTTGGTCGAGGCGAACAGTCCTTCATCGATCAGCCGATTGAATCGCCAGCGACAGGTAACTGTCTCGTCGAGCCTTCCGCCCAACGCTTCCGAGTCGGACGCTTTGGCAAAGCTTGAGGTTTACGTGAAAGAACTCAATATGGGTCCCGAATATACGAGCGGCGTGACGGGTCAGTCCAAGGAGCTCAATCGCGCATACAGCGCTTTTCTTTATGCGTTCCTTCTTTCATTCGTGTTCATGTATCTGATCCTTGCCGCGCAGTTCGAATCGTTTATCCATCCGGTGACCATACTGCTCACGCTTCCGTTATCGATTCCCTTCGCGCTGCTTTCTACAGCCATCGCCGGGCAGACGCTGAACATATTCTCGGCTCTGGGAATTCTGCTTTTGTTCGGTATCGTGAAGAAAAATGCGATCCTGCAGATCGATCATACGAATACGCTTCGCGCCCGCGGAATGAACCGTTACGACGCGATCATTCGGGCGAACCGCGATCGTCTTCGCCCGATCCTGATGACGACCATCGCTCTTGTTGCCGGGATGATACCGCTTGTTTTAGGAAGCGGCGCGGGAGCCGCAACCAATCGGTCGATCGGTATTCTGGTTGTGGGCGGACAGTCGATGTGCCTTCTGCTCACGCTGCTTGCGGTACCGGTGTTTTATTCGCTCTTCGACGACGCCGCGGAATCGACAGTCTTAAAACGCGTCGGCAACCGGTACCGGGACTTTAAGCGATCGACGCTTACGCCGGCGTTCGCCCGTTTCACATCGATGTTCAAGAGGGCGAAGCCAGTGACGGCGAGCGATGATTCGGGCGAGCTCGAAGCATCGGAATGAGTTTTTTGTAATGCGATCACCTGTTAGAAGACATATCTTAAATTTAGCGGTTCTGGCCTTTTGTGTTGCTGGCGGAGGGGCGGCTGTGAGTGCCCAAACACCGCCCGTAACGACGACACCTCCGACGACCACTAATCCAAATACACCGGCACAGCCCCAACGGCAGCAGCCTCCGCAGCCGCCGGCGACGAGCGTGCCCGAGCAGAATCCAGTAACGCCGTCCGCAAATCCGAACAATCAACCGACGACGCCGCGTTCCGCACCGGCGCCCGCCGGATCGACGCTGCCCGGGTCCAATCTGCCCTCGGCAGTTCCGGGAACGGGTCAGACAACGGTGCCGCAGACTGGCCTTCCGCAAGCGCCGGGACAGAACGTTGGGGCGTCCGGCGGAGTCGCACCGGCCGTCTTACCCGACGATCCGCCGCCGATCGCGCCGAATTTCGAAGCGCCCGGCCGACCGCTCCCGAGTGCCGAACGCGTCGGCGTCGATCTAGCTAATCAGCTTCCTCTCACGCTCGAAGAGGCGATCGAACTTGCGCTCAAGAACAACAACGATATCGATGCTTCGCGTAACACAGTTCAGATCGCCGAGTTTAGTCTGCGCGGCGCCCGCGGTGTTTACGACCCGCTCATATCGGGCCAGGGTTACTACGAAAACGCGACGACACCGACAGCGTCAGCGATCGGCGGAGCGGTCAACGGCGCCGTGACGCAGACACGGTTTTTCGGCAGTGCCGGCCTGGATGGATACTCACCGTGGTTCGGCGGGCAATACTCGGCCCGCTTCGATTCGACACGCTCAACGACGAGCAATACGAATTCTTTTCTTAATCCGCAATACCCGACGCTTGCGACGCTTACATACACACAGCCCTTGTTTCGCGATCTTCGCTTCGACAACAATCGGCGGCTGATCGAGATCGCGAAAAAGAATCTCGGACTGACGGACGCGCAGTTTCGCCAGCGGGCGATCGAAGTGATCGCACTTGTCGAACAGGCATACTGGAATCTGGCTTTCTCGCTCCGCAATCTGCAGGTTCAGATCGATGCGGTAAAACAGGCACGAACGCAGCTTGAGAGCAATCAGCGCCTTGTCGCAAAAGGAGTTCTAGCTCCGATCGACATAATCGCTGCCACATCGCAGATCACCACGTTCGAACAGAGCGTTTACAGTGCGCAGGAAGATGTGACGCGGGCGGAAAATACGCTGAAAACGCTGATGCTCGCTGACCGTACTTCCGAAACCTGGTCGCGTCCGATCACGCCGATCTCGCCGATATCATTGGATCCGCCTCGAGTGGGTCTTGAAGTCGCACTGTCGGAGGCGATCAAAAATCGTCCGGAGATCACTCAGCTACAGGCGAATGCGGAAATTAATAAGATCGACGAACGCTTTTACCGCGATCAGAAGAAACCGCAGATCGACCTTGTCGCAAGCTACACGGCCCAGGGACTCGCGGGCACGCAAACGGCTGCTGCGATCAGCCCGACCACTGGCTTGAGCCGCGTACCGCTGAATCTCGTCGGCGGATATTTCAATTCGCTCGGTAATCTCGTTCAGCTCGATTATCCAACGTACCGATTTGGCGTTACGATTTCGCTTCCGTGGGGAAACACTGTGGCCAAGGCTAATCTCGGCCGGACACTCGTTGAAGCCGAGAGGATCGCGAACCAGCGTGCACAGCAGGAACAAGTCGTTGAGGCTGAAGTGCGAAACGCTCTCCAGGCTCTACGTTCGGCGGAGGCCCGTCTGGGTTCGGCAGCGGCGTCACGCGCCGGAGCCGAACAGCTTGCCGCAAGCGAACAGCGGCAGTTTCGAGCCGGAACCACAACGTTCTACCTCGTTCTGCAGCGACAGACGGAGCTTCTGGCCGCCCGCGGGCGTGAACTGCAGGCGCAAACAGATCTTAACAAGGCGATATCGGAATTTCAGCGATCGACGGGAACCACGCTTTCGGCTAATAATGTCACGGTCTCGCAGGACCATTCGATGACAATTGTTCCCGGCCGCAGAAGCGCCTTTGTTGATCCGACGTTTCGAATGCCGCCGCAAAAATAGTCTAAAAATTTGATATTCCGCTTCCGGCAAGCATCGCTTCGAAAAGCGGCTTGTCGAGTGAGCGTGCAAAAGCGTCACGCGGATCGACTGCGCCTTCGCTCACCAGTTCGAGCAGCGAGTCGTTCAAGGAGCACATACCGTCTGCCGCGCCCGCTGTGATGGCTTCGGGAATCTTCGACATGTCGCCTTCGCGAAGGATCGCGGCGATCTCGGGTGTCACCGTCAGCACTTCCATCGCGGCGACACGTCCGCCCGCCTTTCTTGAAACCAGCGTCTGGACGACCACAGCTCTCAGTGATTCCGAAAGCAACGTCCGAATCTGCTGCCGTCTGTCGGGCGGGAACTGGTCGATGAGCCGCGTAAGCGTGTTCTGCACCGTCGTCGTGTGCATGGTGCCCAAAACAAGGTGACCGGTATCGGCGGCATCCATGACGAGTGAAATGGTTTCGAGATCGCGCAGGTCGCCGATCATTAACACGTTGGGGTCTTCGTGGAGAGCATTTTTCACTGCGTCGCACAACGAGCCCGCGTGTCCGCGCACCTCACGCTGGCTGATGTGGCTCAGAACATTTTCATGGATGAATTCGATCGCATCTTCGATGGTGATCACGTGGTCTGCGCGAGTCTTATTGATCTTGTCGATCATCGCGCAAAGCGTGGTCGACCTGCCAGAGCCGCGGGAACCCGCAACTATGATCATTCCGTCGGCGATGCCGCACAATTCCTGAATTATCGGCGAGAGACCAAGCTGCTCGGCATCGCGAAACCCCGAGTTCATCATTCGAAGCACGCCGCCGGCGCCCTTTATATCCGTGAAAACACTGCACCGAAAGCGTCCGGTATTTCGTAGTTCGTATGTGAATTCCGTGCTGCCGCCCTGCCTGAATGTTTCCTGGTTAGCAGCCGGCATCAGCGATACCAGCAGTTCGCGTACCTCATCGGCTGAGAGAGCCGTCTCGTCGCACGGCAGCGCCTGCATGCGGCCTTCTAGACGAATCATCGGTGGCGAGCCGATCGAAAGGTGAAGGTCGGTCGCCTCGATCTCGGCCATGCTTCGTAGAAGCGATTCGACGCGATCGAGGGCAAGTATGTTTTCGTGACGGCGATCTCCGCCCCGGCGTTCTACCAGCGGCGACGCTATGATCTCTTGGGGACTTACGTCAGCTCCGCCTTCTGTGACATATTCCTTTGCGGAATCGAGAACATTTTCGAGCGCGAAACTGAAACGCGTGGGATCGGCGTTGCGCGGAACTTCATTCTCGAAGGCACCGGCCGCCGGCACGAATGTTTCGCCGGGTTTCGCGGACTGCTCGTCACAGTTAAAAGAGATGGTTTCGGTCGCGTACGCCGAGCTGAAGTTCTGCGGATCGCCGGCTGACCGGAATGTCGCAAGTTCAGGTATCGGTTTTGCGGCGGACGGAGCATCTGCGGGCGTGGTTTTAAGCGTGCCGCAAGGCTTTACCGACACAATAAAGCCGGCCGGGGATTTTCTGATCCGAAAGGTGAACTTGCCAAGATTATGCGGGTGAATGAATTCGACTTCCGGCGTTCCGGGAAGCTCCCGTCTAACGTCGGGCGGGATGAGCGGGAACACCATCGAGCTGATCTCGGGGCCTTTGATGGCAATATTGCAAATGTCCGAACGATTGCTGGCGGCCAGCAGGCACGGATTCTTATTAGGTTCGAGCCGAAGCTCGTCGCTTGCAGTAGATGCCAGAGCATTTAGATATTCGTGGATTTTCTCCATGGCGAGCAACGATAAAGTCAGGGTCGGATCGGTTAGATGGGATTTTCGCGGAAGTTTGCGGCAGGAGGCAGTAAAGCCATCATCAAAATAGCATGATCAACGGGGTTTGTCACTCTTAAACTTCCCGGTGTGTTAAACGGTTACGGCTTCGCGATACTCACCCCAAATTCCGCGTAGGCAGTTACTTATCTCGCCGACACTGACCCGTTCTTCGACACATTCCAGTATTCGGGGAAGAAGATTTTCCGTTCCCGCAGCGGCATCGGCAAGCTTTTTCATCGCTATTTCAGCCTTGTCCGCGTCCCTGGCGGAACGAACCGCGTGCAGACGATCGATCTGTTCCTGCTCGATACGCGGATCGACCTTGAGAGTCGGTATGACGTCCTCGGTATCTGTTCGGAATTTGTTGACGCCGACTACGATCGCGTCCTCGGTTTCGACCGCACGCTGGTAAGCGTATGCGGCTTCCTGGATCTCCCGCTGCACGTAGCCTGACTCGATCGCAGCGAGCATTCCGCCCATCGCATCGATCTTTTCTATGTAATCGACCGCGGCCTGTTCGAGTATTGTCGTAAGCTCTTCGACGGCATAGCTGCCTGCAAGCGGGTCGACGGTATCGGCCGCTCCCGATTCGTATGCAATGACCTGTTGTGTGCGAAGCGCGATCCGGGCAGCCTGCTGCGTCGGCAGCGACAATGCCTCGTCCATCGAATTGGTATGCAGGCTCTGCGTACCGCCCAAAACTGCGGCCAGGGCCTGGATCGTCGTGCGAACAATGTTCACTTCCGGCTGCTGGGCGGTCAAGGTCGAACCTGCCGTCTGTGTGTGAAACCGCAGCATCATCGACCGCTGGTCGGTCGCCTTGAACCGGTCGCGCATTATTCGGGCCCACAGGCGCCTGGCGGCACGAAACTTCGCGATCTCTTCGAGCAGATTATTGTGCGAGTTAAAAAAGAACGAAAGCCGCGGTGCAATGTCATCAACCTTGAGCCCGACATCGATCGCGGCCTGCACGTAACAGATCGCATCCGCGAGCGTAAAAGCAAGTTCCTGGGCCGCGGTCGAGCCGGCTTCGCGTATGTGGTAACCGGATATCGAGATCGTGTTCCAGTTCGGCACTTCCGCGGCGCAGTAGGCAAACGTGTCCGTGATCAACCGCAGGCTTGGTTTCGGCGGATAAATGTACGTCCCGCGAGCGATGTATTCCTTCAGAATGTCGTTTTGGATGGTGCCGCTGACCTTGTCAAACGGCACACCCTGTTTCTTTGCAGTCGCGAGGTAGAGACAAAGCAGCGTGGACGCCGTAGCGTTGATCGTCATCGACGTCGACACCTTATCGAGCGGTATTCCGTCGAAAAGTGTAAGCATGTCGTCGAGACTATCGATCGCCACGCCGACCTTTCCCACCTCACCCATCGCAAGCGGATCGTCGGAATCGAGACCGATCTGTGTCGGCAGGTCGAATGCGACACTTAGGCCCGTCGTTCCCTGAGCAAGCAGGTATTTATAGCGTTCGTTCGATTCTTCGGCGGTCGCAAAACCGGCATATTGCCGCATGGTCCAAAGCTTTCCGCGATACATATTCCGGCGGACGCCGCGAGTATAGGGAAATTCGCCCGGTGAGCCGAGATCCTCGTTGAAATCGATCTGGGTGGTATTATCCGGATTAAAATCGCTCGGCAGCTCGATACCGGAGGAGGTCTCGAATTTAGGACGTCGTTCCTGGGCCATATGCACGCTAGATTAGCATAACGAACGTCGATTTTTGACTTGCAAAGGGGCACTCGCGTAGCATCTATTGAAAGCCATGGAACTGAATGACAGTGCAAAAGCGGCGGCACGCGAACTAGGTGACGCGATCAATTCGGCTATCAGTTCGAGCGAAGAGGTTGCGGCCGCGATCGTAGCGCTGAGAAGCCTCGACTACGAACCGCATGTGAGCGTAAAGCTCAACGTTGCGCTCGCCCGCATCGACGAAGGCGAAACTGACGAATTAGACATCGACGCTGCCGAAACACTACTGACCCCTGATGACATCAAGACGTTGCGACGGATGAAGATCAGTTTTGACTAAGCAGAGTAAAACGTCCTTTCCCGACAAAATCCATTGAATTACTTCAACTACTTTACCGAGATCGAGGACACGTTCGTCCGTCGCCGCGGAAAGCACCTTTTGCTGAGCCCGATCGACTGGGCGATGATCGAGGGCTGGCAGGAACGCGGCGTTCCGCTTCATATTGTTATTCGCGGGATCGAGACGGTTTTTGACGGATTCGAGAAAAAATCGGCTCCACAGCGCTCCATCAAAGGCCTTCTTTACTGCCGCGAGGAGATCGAGGCGCAATATGCCGAATGGCTCGATTCACAGACGGGCAAGGATGATGAAAAGCTTCCAGCCGACTCGAATCGAGAGATGGATGATATAGAGAGCGGTATCGACAACGCCATCGAAATGCTCTCGCGATCGACAGGTTCTGAGCTTGCGGAGGATATCGAGCGCTGCGTGGAAAGGCTCCGTTCACTGCGTGCCGACATGACGGGCGATCTCGAAGCACTCGATAAATCGCTCTCCGATATCGAAAAAGTTCTCGACCTGGCTTTGCTGTCAAAAGCGGACAAACTGCATCTAACAAGATTAGAGGCCGAGATCGCCGTTGAGCTGAAACCGTATAAAAAAGCCATGGACGCGGACGCTTATAAGTCGACGTTCGATCTTATGCTGCTCAAGCGTCTTCGAGAGGACGCCGGCGTTCCGCGGCTTGGCCTGTTTTATTTATGAAGCCAGTTTTCGCGGTATTCACTTTATTATTGTTGTGCATTAGTGCTGCGGCGCAGCGGCCGACTGCCGTTCGCCCTCGCGCGGCGGCTGCCAGACCGCGGATCCCTGCCGCCGTGCCGGTCAAGCAAGCCAACGATTCGGCTGGCACTGAATCTGACCGCACCTATACGAATTCACAATTCGGATTTGAGATCACATTGCCTGAACATTGGGTGAAAGCCGGTGATGACTTTCGCGAAGAGATGCGAAGCAAAGGATTTGATCTCGATCTAAAGGCGCCTGACGACGTCTCGGCTCCTAACAAGATACGGATCGATCGAGCGCTCAAAAATGTTGTCGTGTTGCTGACTGCCTATCGTTCGGTTGCCGGAGCCTCTGACAGCGGGATACTTCGCATTTCTGCCGAAGACCTGACGGCCGCGCCCGAGATACGCGACGCCGTCGACTATTTCGACCTGATGCGCAGCCAGTACAGGCTGATGAAATTGCCGGCGGATTTTAAATACTCGGAAACGCAAGCCGAAAAGCTTGGCACGCGGCAGTTCGCCTTTCTCGACATCTCGTCGGCGGCAGGAAAGAAACGTCTGTATGCCACGATCAAGAATCGGCATGCGATAATGTTCACATTGTCATACAAAACCGATCAGGATCTGCAGAATATTCGCCAAATGATCGCACGCGGAAAGTTTTCCATTAAATGAAGCCACAAAGATCTGACTTAAAGCTGGGCGACACTGTTACCGTCGATATCGCCAAGATCGTTCCGCGCGGATTAGGGTTGGCGTTCAGCGATCACGGCACTGTTTTCGTGCCGCTCGCTGTCGCCGGCGACAAACTCGAGGTCCGCGTTACAGAGCTGAAAAGCAACGCGGTTTTTGCGGAGATCGAGTCGGTCGTCGCTCCGTCGGCGAAGCGGATCGAGCCGCCGTGCCCATACTTTGGCGAATGCGGCGGCTGCGATTTTCAGCAGATGGATTACGCGACACAGCTGGAATCAAAGGTGGCGATAATCGCCGACTGCCTGCAACGGATCGGAAAGATCGAGGTCGTCACCGAGATCAAGGTCATTCCCAGCAGTCGCGATTTCGGTTACCGTTCGCGCGCGCAATGGCATGCCGATATCAAGCAAAAGACGATCGGATATTATCGCCGTTCGTCACACGATGTAATAGACATAAAAAAATGTCCGATCCTCGTCGATGAACTCGACGCGAAGCTGCAGGAGCTGCGAGAAACCATCGACTGGTCTACAGTCTGGAGTAACAAGATCGCGATCGAGGCCGCGGTCGGCGACGACGGAGAAGTTTCTGTCTATTCGCCTGAGCTTCTGACCGAGACGAAAGACATTTCGGCAGACGTGGCCGGCGAGAAGTTCGAGTTTTCAGCTCGCAGTTTTTTCCAGGGAAATCGGTTCATTGTCGATGATCTTGTGAAAGCGGCTACTGGCGGAGCGTCGGGTAAGCGCGCCCTTGACTTGTATTCGGGCGTCGGACTTTTCACGCTGCCGCTTGCGCGAAAATTTGAAAAAGTGACGGCAGTCGAGGACAACTTCGATGCGGTGGATCTTGCGGAGCAAAATGCCGAACGGGCTGGGCTTGCGAATATTTCTTTTGTTCGCGAACGCGTCGACCGGTACGTGCGTGAAGCTCGCTCTGACAGCGCCGATTTCGTTCTGCTCGACCCGCCGAGAGCCGGCGGATCAAAGGACACGATCAAGAATATCGCGCGGCTCGGCCCTTCGGAAATATCGTACGTATCATGCGAACCGTCGATACTTGCCCGCGACCTGCGCGTTTTGCTTGATCTCGGTTATCGCATCGATACCATTACGGCTCTCGACCTTTTTCCTCAAACGCATCATGTCGAGACGGTCGTCCGCTTGTCCCGAAGCGAGTAATTCAAACCTTTTACCGCGGGCGTTCGCTTATCCTGTATGTGCCGCAATTTGAATATTTCCAAAGCGTTAAATTAAACTCTATCTATGGTTAAGAAAAACGACGAGCCGGAGGGCGGAGAAGAAGTAGCGATCGCGAAAACGCATTCCGTAAGGTGCAGGTATTGCGGGCAGAAAAATGCGGTAAAGGCCGATTACGAAAATAATTCGGCGGTTTGCGGTAGATGCAAGCTGCCGCTTTCGAACGAGCGGCATAAAAAGTTTGCCGATCTGAGCAAGCACGAATACATCCATCCGCTCGACAGCAAAGCTCTTGCGGCTTTGCGAGCTATTCCGGGGATCGATACGGCCCTGAAAAAGCTCTTGGCGGTCACCGGTGAAAATGCCATCCGGGTGATGTTTATGGCGAGCGCCGTTCAGGTGACGCCGAAGCAGTGCCCGGACCTGCACGCAAAACTGCAGGTCGCTTGTACTACGCTCGGCGTCGATATGCCCGATCTTTTTATTCAGCAAAATCCGCTCGTCAATGCGTTTACCGGCGGCGTCGAAAGACCGGTGATCGTCCTGCATTCCGCGCTTATCGAACGGCTCAACGACGAAGAGACGCTTGCCGTGATTGCCCACGAGGTCGGGCACATCCACGCAGAACACGTGCTTTACCTGACGGCTGCGCGCTTGTTTGAAGCCTTGGCAAATCTGTCGATCTCGAGATTGGTTCCGGGTGCCGAGATCGTCAAGTTTATTATCTCCGCGGGAATCGGAAGCGCACTTCTCGCCTGGTCGAGGCGCGCTGAACTCTCGTGCGACCGCGCGGCTCTACTCGTAACGCAGGATCCGCACGTCATCGGCAGAACGATGATGAAACTCGCCGGCGGGACTTTCGCGTCGAAGATCGATTACGAAGAATTCCTGAATCAGGCCCGTGAATTTCAAAAGGGTTACGACGAGAACAAGCTTGACAAATTTTGGGCCGATATCATCAACGCCGGCCTCTCTCATCCGTTCCCGGTCTGGCGGGTATCAGAGATCCTGAAATGGGTGGAAGATGGGCAGTACCAGGAATTGATGGCTCGAAAGTAGCGCGGATGCTGATCGTACTCACGTCGGTGGCAACGCCCGAGGATGGCGAAGGTCTTGCCGAAAAGCTGGTCGGCGAAAGACTCGCTGCATGCGTGCAAGTACTACCTGCAGCGAGGTCGGTGTATGTTTGGGACGGTGAAATAAAAAAAGAAACTGAGACTCTGCTCTTGATCAAGACAACGGAAGACAGGTTCGGGCCGCTTGAAAGGTTCCTTCGCGCAAACCATCCATACGAGGTGCCGGAGATCGTTGCCGTAAGACCCGAACACGTTTCCGGGTCATACGCGGCGTGGCTTGCCGGCTTCCTTACTTGATCTTCCGCTTTACGGCTTTACTCTTACCGTTCGGGTCGAAGGTGCTAAGGATGAATTTCACAGCCTCGGATGGTGAATCGGTGAGATGGATCAGCCCGAGATCTTCGGCGTTGATATATTTTTCGTTCAACATCGTCGAAGTTATCCACTGGAGCAATCCGCGCCAATACTGCGAGCCAAAGAGCACGACAGGGAAGTTTCGTATTTTGCGCGTTTGAATGAGGGTTAGGGCTTCAAACAATTCGTCCATCGTCCCGAAACCGCCCGGAAAAATGATGTAAGCATTGCTGTACTTGATAAACATCGTCTTTCGAACAAAGAAGTATTTGAACGAAAGCGATTTTGTCAGATACGGATTCGGAACCTGCTCGAAGGGCAATTCGATATTGCATCCGACCGAGACTTTGCCCGCTTCGAAGGCGCCGCGGTTCGCGGCTTCCATTATGCCCGGGCCGCCGCCGGTAATGATCTCAAAACCCGCGACCGCGAGGAGCCGCGCCGTCTCGCGTGCGGCAGCGTACATATCATCTTCTTGCGAAGTTCGGGCCGAGCCGAAGATCGATACACCGCGCGTCACCGTCGCGAGATTGTCGAACCCGTCGACAAATTCGCCCATGATGCGAAAGACACGCCATGAATCGGAAGTTTTGTACTCGTCTTCCGGTTCGGGTGAGCGAAGTAAAACTTCGTCGTCGGTCAAGTGCCAGTATTCCGACGCATCTTCGCGGTCCCTCGCCTCGGCCACCGTTTTCGGCTCAGGTGGTTTTTTCGCGTCTTTTTTTCGTTTCGGTTTATTAGCGTCTGTTTCAGCCATTTTGATTTTGGTTTTTAGATCTTAGATCTTAGATCTTGGATCGGGAATGGAATCCGCGATCCGCAATCCGCTTTCGCGATCCCAAATCGCTTAGATTCCCATTATGTTGTATCCGCAGTCGACATGGATCACTTCGCCGGTGATACCGGAAGACATGTCGCTGACGAGAAACAATGCGGTGCTGCCGACTTCGCTTGCCTGAACGCTGCGTTTGAGCGGCGATCTTTCGGCTACATATCCGAGCAGTGATCCCATGTTCTTAACGCCGCGAGCGGACAGCGTGTTTATCGGTCCGGCGCTGATGGCGTTGACACGTATGTTTTGTTTACCAAGATCGGCGGCCAGATACCTGGTCGACGCTTCGAGCGCAGCCTTTGCGACGCCCATGACGTTGTAATTGCTGATCACTTTTTCGGCGCCGTAGTAGCTCATCGTGACGATACTGCCGCCTTCCGTCATCAGCGGAGCTGCCGCGAGAGCCAGCTGCGTCAATGAGAACGCGCTTATCTCAAGTGCCGTAGCGAACGCTTCGCGCGTAGTTGTCACGAATTCGCCTTCCAGGGCTTCTTTCGGCGCGTAAGCGATCGAGTGAACGAGAAAGTCGAGACGGCCGTACTTTTCTCTGACCGCGGCGAAAGCGGCATCGACGTCGGCCTGATTCGTCACATCGCAGGGCAATATCAAGGAATCGGTCAGTTCGCCGGCGAGTTTCTCGACGTTTTCCTTTAGCCGCTCGCCTTGATAAGTAAACGCCATCCTCGCGCCCTGCTCGGCGCACGCGGCCGCACACGCCCACGCGATCGATCGCTTATTGGCGACGCCGAAGATCAAGCCGATCTTTTCTTTCAACATATTCAATCTCTATTTCCGTCGGTAATGTAAACCGCCTGCAATGCCTCAAAATCCAGAAACCTGATGTCGATGTCGACCGGCGTCGATGCAAAACGCTGCTTTGTCATCGAGCCGCGAAATCTGGCATCGTCGTCCGGCGAAAGCTGCGTGATCAGAACCATCATCAATCGCGGACGCATTTTCACCTCTAGCTGAGAAAGTTTCCAGCGGACCTGCTCGACCTTTCGAAGCATCGCATCGATCTTCTCCTGCCGCAGCTCTGGCGAGACGACAAAGGACACCTCTGCACAGATCAGAACGTCCTCTTTAACCAGCACGGCATTAAATGGCGAACCGCAGACGATAATGTGCCGCAAAAGCGGAACCATTTCTTCCTGCTGTATCTGCCGCAGAGCCAGATCTTCGGCGACGATGTAGGCCGACTGGAGATCGCTCAACTGCTCGGTTCCGGTTTCAAGGATCCTGGACAGCTCCAGCACTTCGAGATTGAGGTTCTGCCGCTGAACTTCGGGCATCGCTGCCTTCCAGTCTATGCGGCTTTCACTTCGGGCCGCGGAAAGCTTCCGAAAACGCGACACGTTCTGGTAAGCGAAAACGAGAACGCCGAAAAAGCAAATCAAAAACAGCGCCGCGAGGATCAGGTTTCCGGCAGCAAACTCGATCCCGGATCCGGAAAGCATTATGACGCACAACACCGACGTCAAAACAGTGACGGGCAGCAGCGATTCCTGCGGTGCCAGGCTGGACGTCGAATTTTCAAAATGCTCGTCCATCTGCGCGATACGCTGCCTAGTCAGGCCACGGTGCTTGTCTTCTGGAATTCGATATCGTCGAAATGGGTCATTCGCTTGAACGCGCGAAAGCGCTCGTTGATCTCGGAGTACTCAAGCTGATCGACGCGTTCCGTGCCGAATTTCTCGACATTGAATGACGCCATTACAGAGCCGTAAACCATCGCCCGGCGAAGCGTATCATCGTCGATCGTGTTTTGGCTTGCGAGATAACCCATAAAACCGCCGGCAAACGTATCGCCTGCACCTGTCGGGTCGAAAACGCTTTCGAGCGGATAGGCAGGCGTGGCGAAATAGCCGTCAGGGGTGAAAAGCGTCGCTCCGTATTCGCCGCGCTTGATGACAACGGCTTTCAGGCCGTATGCCATTATCTTTTTGGCGGCTTTGTGAATATTCGGCTCGTCGGTCAGCTGCCGGGCTTCGGCGTCGTTAATGATGATGCAGTCAACGACCTTTATCGTTTCGATCACTGCTTCCTTCATCGACGAGATCCAGAAATTCATCGTGTCCATCGCGACGAATTCGACATCTGGACACTGCTCGCGAACCTGTTTTTGGATCATGGGCAGAATGTTTGCCAGAAAGAGCAGCTTCGCGCTTTTCGAACGTGCCGACGGCTTCGGGTCGAATGTCTCAAAGACATTGAGCTGCGTGTCGAGCGTATGCGCCGTGTTCATGTCGTAGTCGTAACGGCCCTTCCAGAAAAACGTTTTTCCATCAGGAACGACCCCGATATCGTCCGTGTTTATCGAATGGCGTTTGAAGACTGCCCACTCTTCGTCGCCGAAATCGCCGCCGACCACACCAACCGCATTCACCTCAGTAAAAAAACTCGCCGAAAGCGCAAAATGCGTCGCCGCACCACCGAGCACCTTATCGCGCTTTCCGAACGGCGATTCCAACGCATCGAAGGCGACCGAACCGACCACTGTTAAAGACATTAAGTTAGATTTCCTTGATCAACTAGAATTGCGGAAAACCCTTATTTTCGTTTCGAAAGGAGGAATTGTAAAGCACGGCGCGACGTAACGCGGGATCGAGCATCGGGTTTAATTGGCGGCGGCTAAGAGTTTCAAGGTCTTTTCGGCATCTTCGCGGTACTTTGACTGCGGGTTTTTCTCGATCATCGTCGAAAGATATGCTTTTGCATCTTCGCGCAGCTTTTCCGGGGCGAACTTGTCCTTTTGCTTGTCTTTTTTCAGATCGACCTTCTGCTTGCCCTTATTCTCGGAAAGATAATAGCTGCTCATTCCCGCGAGAAAGAGAAATTCGTCGATCTTCGAAAAGGTCGGATAAGCGGCATACGTTTCTTCGAAGCGCATCAGCACACCTTTGTATGCTTTTTTCAGCGTGTACGACTGCCAGGCGACGTCCAGATTGTGCTTGGCGTCCTGTTCGAGCACCGGGTCGCGGTCGATCGCCGGTGCGACGTTTCGCTGCGCCAGCGCTGACGCGGAGAATAGCAGTAGAAATGCAAAAATCGGCAGCAAGTACTTTTTCATACCTTTTAAAGATGATGATACACGTTGAAACGTTTCCTAGTCCCCGGCGGTTATGTCCCCCCGCTTCTATCTGATGCCTTACCGATATTTCCCGATGATCGCATCCATCCTCTTCGCCGTTTCCGCCGGCCAATGTTCGGGGGCCGTGAATATCGCGTTCTTTGTCGCTCCCGCGAATTGGTTCGGCGTTTTCTTTTCGGCGACGCGTTTCACTGCGTCTTTCAAGATAAGCTGAGCGTTGCGAACGTTCTTATTGAGGTAGCCGATCACCATTTCGACGGTTACGTCGTCGTGGCCTTCATACCAGCAGTCGTAGTCGGTTACGAGTGCGAGCGTCGCGTAGGCGATCTCGGCTTCGCGGGCAAGTTTTGCTTCCTGAAGGTTGGTCATACCGATTATGTCCATTCCCCACTGGCGGTAGACTTTGGATTCGGCCTTGGTCGAGAACGCAGGCCCTTCCATGCAGAGATACGTGCCGCCGCGATGCGTAGTTACGCCGACGGCTTTGCACGCAGCCTCGAGAATGTCGCCGAGCTCATGGCAAACCGGGTGAGCAAATGTGACGTGTCCGACGATACCATCGCCGAAGAACGTCGATTCGTGCGCTCGAGCCCGCGTGCGATCGAAAAATTGATCAGGAATTACCATGTCGGTCGGAGCGTATTTTTCCTGCAGCGAACCGACCGCCGAGACCGAAAGAATATATTCGATGCCGAGCAACTTCATCGCGTAGATGTTCGCCCGATAGGGAAGCTCGGTCGGCGTCAGCTTGTGTCCTCGGCCGTGACGCGGCAAAAATGCAACCTCGACGCCATCGAGCTCGCCGATGATGAACGCATCCGACGGTTTTCCAAACGGCGTATCAACCTCGGCCTCACGCACATTTTGCAGCTCTGGCATTTGATAGAGGCCGCTGCCGCCGATGATACCAATTTTTACATGTTCCATTTAAAGATGATTCTCGCGATTTTGCAGGCGTCGAGACGATGAAAAAGGCGGGCTGATCCGTATCGCCCGCCCTTTGTATAACCGTTCCGTCGGTGGATCGATCTATTTCTTTTTCGTCGGCGGTTTCTTAGCTCCGGCATCCGGTTTGCCCGCGTCTTCAGGATTCTGCTGGAAATCGCCGACCTGCGGCGGCTGCTGTTTCTTCAGCATCTCCTGCATTTGTTCGTCAGTCAGTTCCGGCACCGTGAAATCGTCAGGAACTTCGACGTGATTGCTTGCGACAATGTCGTCGACGACCTGTTTCTCTTTTTCGGCCTCGAGCTTTTGGCGGACGAATGCCTTGACCGGCATTTCCCGAGCACCTGGATTCTCAGGGTCTTTGAAGGTCGTCGCGATCAGGATGTGGCGTACGTCATAGGTCTCCGCGGGTTTGCCGTCGGGCCCTTTGCCTTCGCCTTTCCGTTCGAGCTTGATGATGTGGTAGCCGTAATCCGATTCAACGAGGTCGGGAGCGATCTGGCCCGGTTCAAGCGCAAGAGCGGCGGCTTCAAATGCCGGCACCATTTTCCCTTTTGTTACGTCCTTGTAGAGTCCGCCCTGCGGTTCGCCCTTCGGATTCTTGTTGCCCGGATCTTCCGAAAACTCGTTCGCCAAGGTTGCGAAATCTTCGTTGTTCTTGGCACGGTTAAGAATGTCTTCGGCTTTGGCCTTCTTCGCGGAGTTGTCGTATTCCGGATGGGCGGCGATGTAATTGGCAACGTCTTCGTCGGTCACCTTGGTCTTTTCGGCAAGCTGATCGGAATAAAGCCGTGCAAGAAACTGCGCCTGCTGCAGCTTGGTCTGAAGAGCGACCTTGTCCTGAAATTCTTTGGAAAGCTCACCCGATGCGACCTTGTCTTGGTATTCCTTGTCGTAGATATGGATCTTCGCAAAAAAATCGCGGGCCTGCGTTTTTTCTTCTTCCGAGATCTCGCGGTCCTTCATTTGCGGATTGCTGGCCTTAAGCAGTTTGACTTTGGTGTCGAGGAATTTTTCGAATTCGACTTCAGGATCAGGTGTGCCGAGACCGATCTTGTCTTTGAACGAGGCCAATGTGCCATGAGATGCGCTGTTATTTTCCCAAAAAGCCTTTGTCTGATCCTCGGAAATAAATCCGAAGGGCGGCATCGGGCCTTTGTCCTTGTTGATCTCTTTGTCGTAGTTGACCGCCGTGACTTCGGCCCGGATGTTCTCGAGCTCTTGCTTATTCGTCGGATCGTTAGCAAGGCCCTGTTTCTGAGCTTCGCTGGCAAACGCGAGCAACTGCTTCAGATTATCGAGCTGCTGCTTTTTCATTTCCGGGTCTTGCGCAAAGCGCTTGAGGATCATCGGATTGACCTTGGCGACATCCGCGAGCAGCATTTCAACCTCTGCACGGCTGATGCTGTTGAACGGACCCGCCGCCGAATGGCTGCCGACCTTATTTTTCCAAACGACGAGACCGACGCCGACCCCGAGCACGACCAATAATAAAATCAGTCCCTTTGCTAAATTACTCAATTTTCTAGTTCCTCTCTATTTGTTTATCTGACGCTGCGTTACCGGAAAAATTCCAAACGGTTATTATAACAAAATTGGGCGTTTCGCGCATTTGCCGAACGGCGTTAAAGCGTCTGAACGAGCTCAAGCAGCACTCCGCCAGACGAGGCCGGATGAACGAAAGCGACGAGACAGCCTTCCGCGCCGATCCGCGGCGATTCATCTATTAAACGCATTCCCTTCGATTTTAGTTGCGCCAGCGACGCTTCGATATCGTCGACCTCGATCGCAATATGATGAATTCCGCCTCCTCGCTTTGCCAAAAATTTCGAGATCGGCGAATCGTCGCTGGTCGGCTCAAGCAGCTCGACGCGGCTTTCACCTATCGGCAGCATGGCGATCCTGACCTTTTGGTCCTCGACGATCTCGGTATGGACATTTTCCAAACCAAGAGCATCGCTCCAGAACTTGAGAGCTTCGTCGATGCCGTTTGTTGCAATGCCGAGATGGTTGATTTTCATTTTGACGCGATCATTTCTTCGACGGCGGAATATGGATCTTTTCGTTTGCTCGCCACACTGTCCGCCATTTCGTCTAGAAAGGAATCCGAACCGGTTTTTTCCATAAATGCGGAAAGGAGACGCTCCCGCAGAAGTTCGAGCAGTCTCCACCTTGCGATGGACCGTTTCCGACCCATACCCGACGCATTGTTTTCGCTGAGAAACGTTCGATACGATTCGATGGCGGCGTCAAGGTCTTCGATGCCTTTATTTTCGGTCGCGACGGTCGGGACGATCGGCGGATTCCACATATCGGGACGATGGGCGAGACTGAGGAGCGATTCGAGCTCTTTTCGTGTGCGAAGGACGCCTTCGCGGTCGGCCTTGTTGATGACGAACACATCGCCGATCTCCATTATTCCGGCCTTGATCGCCTGAATGTCGTCGCCCATTCCCGGAACCAGTACGACAACCGATACATCCGCCGTCTTTACGATCTCGACCTCGTCCTGGCCGACGCCAACCGTTTCGACGATCACCTTGTCAAAGCCTGCGGCGTCGAGTATCGCCACGGCATCGACCGTCGCCCGCGATAATCCGCCCAGATTGCCGCGCGTCGCCATTGAGCGAATGAAGATATTTTTATCGAGGCCGAGTGTCGCCATCCGAATGCGGTCGCCCAGGATCGCTCCGCCCGAAAACGGGCTCGATGGATCGATGCAGACGATGCCGACCTTTTCGCCCCTGCCCTTGTAGTAAAACGCGAGCTTATCGACCAGTGACGACTTTCCTGCTCCCGGCGAACCGGTGATGCCGATGACGACCGCCTTACCGGTTTCCGGAAAGACCGCCTTCATGACCTCAGCCGCGTCTGCGGAACCGCTTTCGACAATCGTTATCGCGCGTGCGATCGAGCGCGGATCGCTATTTAGTAATCTAGAGATCAGCTGCGGATCCTTCATTTACCGGTGTCCTTTTTTACAAAGGCGGCTGTTTTTCATAAGCAGCAATTTTCGCATTATTTCCAGCAAAAACAAAAGAACGGGCCGCAAACTGCCCGTTCCTACCGTAGCGATCCATTGAATTACATCGAACCTTCGTCTGCGGACGGGCCGTAAAGTGCGGGCACAGGAATATCATTCAGCCGCAAGTAGACGGAGAGCTGCCCGCGGTGATGGACGATGTGATTCATGACAAAAGACCGCATCACGACCGCTTTTGGCAACGTGAAATAGACGGTTTCCGCATTTCGCATCGTCCAGTTTTCCAGAAACACCTCGTCGGGCGTGTTCCGCAGGGCGTCGACCGCTTCGGCGACATTCTTGTCGAGGAATTCGACCAGGTCCGCTGTCGTCGACGGTTCGAAAGGCTTATAGTCCCATTTTGAGAAGTCCAGTTCCGACTGCTGCAGCGTGGGCGGCGTCCACCCGAACATCTCGGCCACGTGCGAACCAAGGCGCCCGAAAGACATCGATTTTTCGTGCGGCTTCCAGTCAAATTTTTCTGCAGGTATGCGTTCGAGGCATTTACGCGCGCTTGCGGCTTCCTGTTCCATCTCGGCGATAAGTATCGAACCCATTGTGTTTCCCAATGCGGCGGTCGGCGTGCTCATGTTATATCTCCTTGGAAATCGATTCTGCGAGAGCGGAATAATAACACAATGGTTTCAGTGATGCAACGTGAAACAGCAAGTGTTTCACGTCAGATCAAACCAATTATTTCAGGCCTCTCCCTGTCCATACTTTTTCCGCTTGGCGACAATTGGGGCAGAACTTTACTACACTTTCCGTTTTATCGTCTATAAGGCAGCCACCAAGGACGAAAAGAAACGAATTCGGGAAAAGAGTCTTCTGAGCATCAAGGTAATCCATGGGTGGACTATCGGGAAGACCATAAAAAACTGGCGCCTTACCCTTTTCGAGTTCGACGCAGTGTACCTGACATTTTTTCATTTTTAAGCTTTTAGCAGTTGTTTGGCGATAACCATTCTCTGGATCTCGGACGTGCCTTCGCCGATCGTGCAGAGCTTGGAATCGCGCCAGTATTTTTCGGCCGGATAGTCCTTCGTATACCCGTAGCCGCCGTGGATCTGAACCGATTCCTCCGAAACACGGACCGCGACCTCGGATGCAAAAAGTTTCGCCATCGCCGATTCGCGAGTCGTTTTCCTGCCGCTGTCTTTTAGAAACGCTGCCTGCAGAGTAAGCAGGCGAGCGGCTTCGATCTGCGTCGCCATGTCTGCAAGTTTGAACTGAATTGCCTGAAATTCCGAGATCGGCGTACCGAACTGCTCGCGTTCCTTCGAATATTTCAAAGCGGCTTCATATGCTCCCTGTGCGATTCCTACGGACAAAGCAGCGATCGAGATACGTCCGCCGTCGAGGACCTGCATAGCCTGCAAAAAGCCTTCGCCTTCTTTGCCCAGGCGGTTTTCGTCCGGAACGTAGCAGTCTTCGAAAACCACGGACGCGGTTTCCGACGCACGCATGCCAACCTTGTTTTCCTTTTTGTCGGAGCGAAAGCCTTCCATCGATTTGTCGAAAATGAAGGCCGAGATGCCCCGGTTGCCTTTTTCCTTATCGGTGACAGCCACGGCTACCAGCGTATTGCATGCGATGGCGTGGGTGATGAAATTCTTCGAACCGTTTACCTTCCATCCGCCGTTAGAGCGAACCGCATTTGTCCGCGTGCCCGAAGCGTCCGAGCCGGCCTGTGACTCGGTCAGGCCCCACGCGCCGAAACTTTCACCCTGAGCGAGCGGAACGAGATATTTTTGTTTCTGCTCCTCGCTGCCGAACTGATAAATATGGTTCGAGCAAAGCGAGTTATGAGCGGCGACGGAAAGGCCGACGGATCCGCAGACACGGCCGAGTTCCTCGATGATCGTCGCGTATTCGACATAGCCCATTCCGGCTCCGCCATACTGCTCGGGGAACAGCACGCCCATCAGGCCGAGTTCGGCAAGCTTCGGCCGCAATTCGACGGGGAAATGCTGCGACTCGTCCCATTCCATCACATGCGGTCGTATCTCGCTTTCCGCGAATTCGCGGATGCTGAACTTGATCTGTTTCTGTTCTTCGTTAAGTTCGAAATTCATAATGTCAGTATAAAAGAATATTATACTGACATAAATAATCCGATGTGACAAAGATCGCGGTTGGCATTATACGGCGTAATACGTAGACTTGGATAATGGATTGGAAATCGAATATTTTGACCGAAAGCGATGCGATTCACGCAGTGCTTCGACAAACAAAACGTATCGCAGTGCTTGGCATCAAGCCTGAGTCGCACGCCATGCAGCCTGCGTTTTACGTTCCCAAATATATGGCCGATCGCGGCTATGACATTGTTCCCGTTCCGGTTTACTACCCGGACGTGACGGAGATATTGGGCAAGCCGGTTTTTCGGAACCTGAACGACATACCCGGCGCCATCGATATGGTGAATGTTTTTCGACGCCCGAATGATATCTCGCAGCACGTCGATGAGATCATTCAAAAAGCGCCGCAGTCGGTTTGGTTTCAGCTCGGCATCGCTAATGACACGGCGGCGGAAAGCTTCGCAAAGGCCGGCATAAAGGTCGTTCAGGACAAGTGCCTGATGGTCGAGCACCGTTACATATAAAAACGATTGACACGTCACTGTTATCAAGAAACGGCCGCGATGGCGATGAAATAGATCGCTCAAACTAACGTTTTGGCTTCGGAGTTGAAAAGAAAGCTTTGACCTCTTCAGGTCGAAGTGCACGCGATTGACCGACCGCCAGACCGATATCGTTCAGGTGGCCGATCTTCGTGCGCCTGAGCTTTACCACCGAGTGGCCGATGGAATCGAACATCTTGCGGATCTGTTGGTTATGGCCCTCAAAAAGCGTCACTTCGTACCAGCCGTTCTTATCCGTCGGCTTTAGAATCTTTATTTCGGCGGGGGCGGTCTTGAAGCCGTCTTCGAGCCGAACGCCGCGGCGAAGTTTGTTGATCGCCACTTCACTCGGAAGGCCTTTGACCTTTACCTCATAAACCTTGGGAATTTTCTTCGACGAGGAGATGTGATTTGTGAAAACACCATCGTTTGTCAGGAGTATCAAGCCCTCCGTGTTGAAATCGAGGCGGCCGACGGGATGAAGTTTGCCGTAGCCTTTGACGAGATCGATGACGAGTTTACGATTTTCCGGGTCCGACGCACTCGATAGATAACCTTTCGGTTTATAGACGAGCACGTATGCGTCGGTGCGGTTTTCGAGCTTGGTGTTGATGAGTTTGCCACGTACCTTGATATGGTCGACCGCGGGATCGGCCTTAGTGCCGAGAACGGTCACGACCTCACCGTTTACGGTAACGTCGCCCGAGGCGATCATCTCTTCGGCTCCGCGACGGGACGCTATGCCTGCTTGGGCGATCAGTTTCTGCAATCGTTCGGCCATATAGGTATTTTACCGCAGTGAAGCGGAGGCGCGGGAGTGCCGGAGTAAGATAGCGGGAATCCAGAGCGACGCACGCGTGATATGTCTAATGCGATGCCCGAGGTAAGATCTACTGAACTAGATCCTCAAAATCCTCGATCGACGGCAGTTCGGTCAGATCATTAAGTCCGAATTGGATCAGGAAATCCTTTGAGGTGCCGTACAGCATCGGACGGCCGACGGTTTCTTTGTGACCCTTTGTAACTATCAGACGCTTTTCGAGCAGCGTTTTTATCGCTGACGCCGACTGCACGCCGCGTATCTCCAAAATTTCCGGAACGGTAACGGGTTGTTTGTAAGCAATAACGGCGAGTGTTTCGAGCGACGCGAGAGACAGCTTTGCCGATGGGCGCGTCTTGAGGAATTTTCGGACGTCTTCGTGCAGTTCCGTACGCGTTGCTATCTGAAATCCGCCCGCGATCTCGCGGATCTGTAGACCGCTTTCGCGGGCCGCGTATTCCTCTTTGAGATTCTCTATCGCGGCATCGACGCTCTCGCGGTCCTCGTCGAGAACTTCAGCGAGCAGCTTTGACGTGATAGGTTCGTCGGCGACAAAGATCAGCGCCTCGACGACGGCAACCAGTTCGCCGGGCGAACGCGAGGTCATTTTAGAATCCTCTTCCATAAACTTCGTTACGACATCCGAAGAATGATATCACCGAAAGTTTTGCTTTGTGTCAGTCGGACGCCCTCGGTCCGGACGATCTCGAGAACCGCAACAAACGCGGTGACTAGCTCGCGTTTCGTGTGCATCTCTTCAAAAAAAGCGAGCACGCTCAATTCCTTTGCTTCGCTGAGCCGCCGCTTGAGGCTTTTCAGCATGTCCGCCAGCGAAATTTCTTCGCGGTGGATCTCCATCTGGATTTCGTCCTTGTGACGTGCGACGATCTTTTGAAAAACGGTCAGCAGGTCGAAAACGGAAGCGCTTATCTCCGCGTTGTTATCGTCCGATTCGATCGGGCCCCGAACGAAGATCGCCTGTTCGACGGTGCTGCGTTCGTAAAGCATCTCAGCGGCCGATTTGTATTTTTCGTATTCGAGTAGTCTGTCGACAAGTTCGCGCCGCGGATCGTCTATCTCCTCGCCTGCTTCCTCCGACGGCTCGCGAGGCAGCAGCATCTTCGATTTTATCTCGATCAGCGTCGCGGCCATTACGAGAAAATCGGCTGCGACCGCGATATCCAGCTTTTTCATCACGCGGATATAATTGAGATATTCGTCGGTGATCGTGGCGATCGGAATGTCGAAAATGTCCGCCTGTTCCTTGCGGATGAGATACAGCAGCAGATCAAGCGGGCCTTCGAATTCGCCAAGCGTCAGCTTCAGCTCGTCGCGCGACTCTGCGACGATCTGTGCCGTTTCGTTCTTGAAATCGAATGTGAATTGTTCCTGGTCCTGATTCATTCGGGCCGGCTTTGCCGAAAGGGCGGCAGTGGACGTAACGATCACCTATTCTCGCGCAAGTAGATGATGTAATCCACCTTTGGAGGCTCGAAGCCATCCGAGCGGAGTGCCAGAACGGCGTTTCCGCGATGCGTCGCCGAATGCAGCAGGACGTGCGACAGCAGTTCGCGAAACGTGTTTTCATGCTGCACGCCCTCGCTCGTTCGATATGTCGTGCGAAGCCCGAGGCCTTCGTCGTCGAATCTATCAAGCAGTTTTTCAAATCGTTCGGCGTTTTCCTTACCGAGCAAGCTGCATTCGTCGGTCGTCAGCCCCGGCCAAAAATCGAAACCGGTCGAATCCTTGCCGTGAAGCCGCGCGAAATATTCGCTTTCGGTAATAAGCAGGTGTGCGAGAATGCGACGTGCTTTGTCCGACCAGGATGCGCGGACGGCGGCGACAATGCGGCGGTTCGCCCAATCGTTATAAGCAAAAAGTTCGCGAAGATGCTCGATGGAATTCATCGATCTTCGGAGACGGCGTGGCTGCGAAGGTCGTCGAGGTCGATGACCTCTAGGACCGATTCATGACACGCGTCGAGAATGACGTCCGGTGCCATTCCGGCGTCAAAGGCCTGTTTCCAACGCAATGCGACCAGACACCATTTATCGCCGCCAGCCAATCCGGGAAACGCATACTGCGGCATCGGTGTCGAAAGATCGTTTCCCGCTTCTTTTGAAAACGCAAGAAACTCCTCGGTCGCGACGATGCAGACGGTGTGACGGCCGTGATCGTCCGGACCGGTCCGGCAATAGCCATCGCGATAAAATCCCGTCATCGGATCGGTGCAGCAGACCTCTAATTCGCCGCCGAGGACATTTTTGGGCTTCGGGCGGTGACCATTCCCATTTCCGTTGCCATTCGTAAAACTCATATCTGTTCGCGTATAAATTTCAGAGCGTTGTCGATCGGCCGTCCCACAACCGCTTTCTCACCGATCTCAATGATCGGTCGTTGCATCAGTTCCGGAAACTTTACCATCAGGGCGAGCAGCTTTTCGTCACCGGTTTCCTTCGTCAGCCCAAGCTCTTTTGCTTTCGCCTCGTTTCGCCGAAGGAGGTCATAGGGCCGCAAGCCGGTTTTCGCAACCAGCTCGGTAAGCTTTTCAACCATCAGCGGTTCATTATAGTAATTCACCTTTTGAAAATCGATGCCGTTTTCACGAAACAGCTGCGCAAGATTGCGGCAGGTCGATCAGGTTGGCTTTTCGTAAATGATGATCTTATTTTGCATATTGTTTTTGACTCTCAGTTTCCGCGGGCTTCCGCACAGTCGCCCGGAATTTTTTGAACTGCGTCGATGATGCCTCCGATGGAATTCCACGAGCCTGAGCCCGGCCGATTAGTTTACTGGAAAACGATTGTCCCATCTTAGCACCGGGAATACGGCGAAAACAGCTCGCGAGCAAAGAACGAGACGAAGGACTGGCGACGAGAAAAACTTATTTACCGATCAGGGCTCTTAGTGGAGGGGAAAAGCAGGCGAAATGCGTTAAAGACGGCTTGGTGGGAAACGGTCGCGTGGTCTTCCTGAGGCAGATAGTCGAAGAAAACAGTCAGATTCGCGGCCTTCGCTGATTTTAGCTTGTCGGCTAGAACATTGGCGTCCACTTCGGCGACATGCGGCGTTTCCCCCGGCCCTAAACCTTCCTTTCCGACGCCGATATAGACGTCTGTTCGTTTGTTGACCGCAGCTGCAAATCCGACGGTCGAAAGGCGAAGCAGGGAACCGTCGTCCCACCAGAGACTCGGGCTGACGATAATATATCTGTCGAAAAGGGACGGGCGTTTGAGCAAGATCTCGGCCGCCAGCAAGCCGCCGAGCGATTCGCCGATCAGCATTCGAGACGCGTTCGTTTTGTAGGTCTTGTCGATGTACGGCTGAAGCTCTTTTTCGATGAAGTCGATGAATCTATCGGAGTGGCCAGCCTCCGGATATCGTTTCCTGTCAGCGTCTATCGAAGTTTGATATGTGAGATCGCGCCGCCGGTCGACATTTGTAATGCCGACAACGATCGTCGGCGGCAGCCTGTTAACCCACGGAAAACTGTTGAATTGAACCAGCCCGACGATGTGAATGAAGTCCTCATCCGTCCCGCCGTCGAGAAGGTATATCACCGGATATCGAGCGGCAGCGCTCGGATCATAGCCCTCGGGAAGATAGATATTCAGGGAACGGTTTTCACCCAGCCGCGATGACCGGATGGTGTCGACGACACCTAGAACCAGCGGTTTCGAATCAGCTTTCGCCGGCGGCGTTTGGCTGACCGCCGCGATAGCCGAGATGAGGAGAAAAACTGTCGCGACAAGCGTTCTCATGCAATGCCGACCTTGGTGTAAACGTCTTTCAGCGTTCTCGCTGCGACGGCCCTCGCCTTTTCCGCACCGTTTGCCAGGATCGCTTGCAGCGTCGCGTCGTCGAACTGTTTTACGCGTTGCTGAAAAGGCCGCAGAAAATCCACGACGACCTCGGCGAGTTCGGTTTTGAAATGGCCATACCCCTTGCCGTCGAAATGTGATTCGCATTCGGCAGGCGTTTTGTCGGTCAGGAGCTGAAAGATCGTCAGCAGGTTGGTGATCGCGGGACGCGATTCATCGAATTTGATATCCGTTCCCGAATCCGTTACGGCTCGTTTTATCTTTTTCGTGATCGTATCGGCGTCGTCGAGCAGAAATATCGAGCCTGCTGCGTTCTCGTCGGACTTCGACATTTTTTTGGACGGATCGGCAAGCGACATTATCTTTGCGCCGACCGGCGGAATATACGCGTCGGGCACGACGAATGTATCTCCGAAATCACGGTTAAATCGCTCGGCGAGATCGCGCGTGAGTTCGAGATGCTGTTTCTGGTCCTGACCGATCGGGACGAGATCGGTCTGGTAAAGCAGGATGTCCGCCGCCATCAATACGGGATAGGTAAACAGGCCCACGCCGGCACGTTCGCGATTTCCTTTGCCCTTATCCTTAAACTGCGTCATCCGTTCGAGCTCGCCCATGCGCGATATACACGAAAGAACCCAAGTCAGCTCCGCGTGTTGGGGAACGTCGGACTGCAGGAACACGGTCGATCCTTCGGAATCGACGCCCGCGGCGAGATAGATACGCGCGAGGTCGAGAGTTTTCCGGCGAAGCGTTTTCGGGTCCTGCGGCAGCGTGATCGCATGAAGATTGACTATGCAGTAAAAGCTCTCGAACTCCTCCTGAAGCGCGACCCAGTTCTTAAGCGCACCCAAATAGTTGCCGATATGGAGCTCACCGGTCGGCTGAGCTCCGCTGAAAATGCGTTTCTTCATAGACTAAAACCAGCGGGTAAAAAGCAGAAAGTTCACGAGTGCATAAACCGGACTGATGACGACGCTTAGCAGGCCCCAATAGATAAGAAGTAACAAAATCAGAAAACCATATTGCTCGAGTATTTGAAATGCCGGTTGAAAACTCTCCGGCAAAAACGTTGCCAAAACTTTGCTGCCGTCGAGTGGCGGAAAGGGTAGCAGATTAAAGATAGCCAGCGAAACGTTGAGCATGATCAGATAATTCAGGAAAAGAAGGATCGGCTGCATCCACGCCGCTTCGGCGTTTTGCGCGTTGATCGCTCCTGTTTCGAGCAGAGTCTTAAAGATCGCGAACCCAATGATCGCCAATATAAGATTTGCGCCGATGCCGGCGATCGACACCATTACGTTTGCTGTCTTGTAATCCGTCCATTTTCGCGGATTCACAGGTGTCGGAATTCCCCAGCCTATGAGCGGAATTCGTGCGGCACCTCCGCCAATTGCTCCAAAGACGAAGCCAAGTATCGGGATCAGAAGCGTGCCTATGGGATCAGTGTGAGCGATCGGGTTAAGCGTAACGCGTCCGAGCATGTATGCTGTATCGTCCCCGTATTTCAGCGACATCCACGCATGTCCGGCTTCGTGGGCGGAAATCGCCAGCAACAGCACGACCATGTAAACGATCAACTGGCTCACCAGGTTTGCAATATTTATATCGCCCATTTTATTACTGCTTCATCCTTCGCTGCCTGCGCTTGCTGCGGCGAGTAATCAGCGTTGTTTTTACAGCTAAATTGTGCCATTCTTTTGACACAAAATAAAACCTTGTTCGCACAAACTATCGGAGCGGCCAATCGTGCGGAAATTGATGTCGAAGCCGAAGTTCGTCGTCACCGAACGCCGCCATGTACCGGAGTTCGTTTAATGAAAAGGCACATCGTCTGCATCGCGAGCGAACACAAGGGGAACGAGTTTCTCGACGAGGCACATAATGCAGGATGGGAAGTTACGCTCGTGACCCGCAAAAAGCTGCTTGACGCCGCCTGGCCATGGACGGCTCTTAATGATGTAACGACGGTCGCGGACGACGCATCGGAAGAGGATTATGTTCGCGCGGTCACGAATGTCGCCGGTTCACGTACGGTCGATCGTGTCGTCGGGCTGGACGAGTTCGATGTGTTGACGGCGGCCATGGCGCGCGAGCACTTGCAGCTCGGCGGTATGACGAGCTCACACGCACTTCGGTTTCGCGATAAGCTTGCGATGCGTAATATCGCGTCCGCCGCAGGCATTCCATGCCCCGAATACACGAATACATTCGACCGAGCGGGCATCGACGGTTTTCTCGACACCGTTCCCGCACCCTGGATCGTGAAACCTCGCAGCGAGGTGTCTGCGTTCGGCATTCGAAAATGCGAAACGCGCGATGAGGTTTGGAAAGTTCTGGACGATCTCGACGCGCGAAACACGTGGCGAGATCATCCATCTCAGTTCCTGATCGAACGCTTTATCGAGGGCAGCGTTTTTCACGTCGATTCGGTAGTCGCGGGCGAAAAGATCCTGGCAGCCGGCGTTAGCCGCTACGGCACACCGCCATTTAGTGTTTCGCATCACGGCGGCGTATTTACGTCGTCGATAGTGCCATATCGTTCAAAGGAGCGCAGGTCGCTCGAAAGGCTTAACGCAGAACTGCTCGCGGCCTTCAAATACGAACGCGGCGTGTCGCACGCGGAATTTCTGCAAAGCAATGCGGACGGTAGGTTTTATCTTTTGGAAGTGGCATGCCGCGTAGGCGGCGCGTATATCGCCAATGTGCTTGAACACGCTTGCAATCTGAACCTATGGCGTGAATGGGCAAAACTCGAGACCGCGACGGCCGAAAAGCCGTATAAACTGCCCAAGATGCGAAAGGAATTTGCCGGCGTCGCGCTTGCTCTTGCAAATCAGGACGAACCCGATACTTCGCACTACGACGAACCCGAGATCGTCTATCGCGTCTCGAAGCCCAAACATATTGGACTAATATTTCACTCGCCTAAACAACAACGCGTTGAAGAACTGCTTTCCACCTACAGCATCCGCATCACTGCGGATTTCCTCGCCGTCGCCCCGGCAAAAGAACGGTACGACGATTAGCCATCATCTGAGAAAAGGTCGTTGAGATGACGGTAGACTCGCTGTCTTTTCTTTTCGCGCGCGAATTCGTATTCTTAATCCTTTTATGAGACCTCAAACTCCGATCAATGGCGGTCCGCCGCCCATTCTTGAGCACGGTCTGCGCCGGCATTTTCCGGAATTGCTGAAATTCGAATCGACCGGAGAGCTTGAGACCTCAGAGTTGTACCGCGAGATACGGCCCGAGGTCGATCGCATCCTGAATGCGGTGGTCGTTGAGGAGTTGGCAGTCATCGAGCCGTCGGCGCTTAGGAATCCGGTCGCTACTACTCGCGGTTCTGACATTCGAGCGCTTGCGTGGAACATTGAACGTGGTTCGATCTTCGACGGCATCGTCGAAGCTCTTAAGAACGATCCTCGATTAAAGGACAAGGATGTTCTGCTGCTGACCGAGCTCGACTACGGAATGGCGCGAAGCGGGAACCGATTTGTCGCGCGCGAGATCGCTCAAGCATTGAATCTCAATTACGCTTTCGCTCCGGTTTACATCGCTTTGCAGAAGGGAAGCGGGGTCGAATCGACTACGATCGGCGAAAACGAACATTCGATTCACGGACTGGCGACGTTTTCAAAATATCCGATTAAAAATGTCCACGCGATCGCGCTGCCAAACGGCAAGGACAAGATGTGGGGAAAGGAAAAACGGCTCGGCCATCTTCGCGCTCTATTTGCCGATATCGAGCATCCGGCCGGCACGTTTCGGTCGGTCACCGTGCATCTTGACGCACATTGTTCGCGGGCACACCGTCGGAAACAGATGCTCCTGATACTGGATCATCTCGACACGTTACCCAAACTTCCCACATTGATCGGAGGCGACTGGAACACGACGACCTTCAATTCGCAAAGTTCGACGCGTGCGATCATGGGCTACTGGCGTCGGGTTTTTATGGGCCCAAAAAACGTCGCGAAAAATCATCTGCCGCATCCCGAAGCGTACTTTGAAAAGCCGTTATTCGATATGATCCAATCACGCGGGTTTGAGTACAGGAAATTCAATCAACTCGGTGTCGGAACCTTGCATTACCACTTTGAAGACATCGAAAAGAATACCAATTTGCGGGATTGGGTGCCGGAATGGTGCTTTCCGTTCATCTTTTGGGCTGCACGGCGGGTCGGCGGCAGTGTCTCGGGAAGGCTCGATTGGTTCGCGGGCCGCGGTATTCGATTAGCGGACGGTACAGATCCGCAAACGATCGGAGATCTGACGGATCAAGACGGCACGCCTCTTTCCGACCACGATGCTATCGCTTTAGACTTTCGGCTCGATGTGAAACAATAGCAAAATTATGGAAGTAGCATTTTGCCAGACCGTCAGCTATAACGCTGACACATTCGAATACGAAGCCGTCTCACAGGAAAACGGCAACGCCACGATCATCAAGTTTCCGATCAACGAGAAAATGTTCAGCCCCGGCGACGTGGTCGTCGTGGTTTCGGGCGAGGAGATCACGTTTCACGGCATAATCGGAAAGATCGAGGACGGATACGCTTTCGCGTCAGACCCTAAAGGTTCGCTGCTCCCCGCGGGAGTGCAGTAGCCGTTTTTTAGTTTGTTTCGAAATGGCTGAAAAGGATCCGATGGCCGGTTATTTCGCGTTCATCCAGTTGTCGCCGGAGCCGATGTCGGCGATCAGCGGCACGTCAAGCTCGGCGGCTGATTCCATCTCACGCTTGATTATCTCGCTTGCCGCTGTCACTTCCCCGACCGGAGCTTCGAAGAGCAGTTCATCGTGTACCTGCATGATCATCTGCGTTTTTAGGCCGGCGTTCTTCAGCGCGGCGGCGACCTTGATCATGGCGATCTTGACTATATCGCTGGCGGTTCCCTGGATCGGCATGTTGATCGCTTCGCGTTCCGCGCGAGAGCGAACACTAAAATTGCGGTCGTTGATCGACGGAAAATATCGCCGGCGTCCGAAGAGCGATGAAACGTAGCCTTTGTCGCGTGCCGTGACCGGGGTCTCGTCCATGTACGTGCGAATGCCTTTGTAGGTATTGAAGTAATCGGCGATCACCTGTTTCGCTTCGGTACGGCTAATGCCCACACGCTGCGAAAGGCCGAAGGCTTCGACCGCGTACGCTATCCCAAAATTCACGATCTTCGCCAGCCGCCGTTTTTCCTTTAATTCCTTTTCATTTGTTGCGCCGAAAACAAGCTTTGCAGTCTGGGCGTGGATGTCTTCGTTATTTAGAAATGCCGCCAGCATCACCGGATCTTTGGTGATGTGGGCGAGAATGCGCAGCTCGAGCTGCGAGTAATCCGCCGAGATCAACTTGCAGCCGTTTTCGGGTATGAACGCCCGCCTTATTTCCTGTCCAAGCTCGGTGCGGTTGGGAATGTTCTGCAGATTTGGGTCGGTCGAGCTTAGACGTCCCGTTGCGGCAACGGTTTGATTGAGGCAGCCATGGATGCGGCCATCGGGACCGATCATCTTCGGAAGTGCATCGGCGTAAGTGGCCTTTAATTTATCGAGCTCGCGGTAATCGATGATCATCTGGGCGATCTCGTACGTCTGCGCAAGCTCGACGAGGATGTCGCGGCTAGTCGAGATCTGTCCTGTCGCTGTCTTGCGGCCGGTGTCGATGTTCAACTCCTGTAAAACCTCGCCGACCTGCTTCGGCGAACCGATATTAAATTCGTGTCCCGAAATCGCGAAGATCTTCTCCCGCAGCTTTTCGAGTTCCTTAGTAATGAACGCGGAAAATTTGTTCAGAGCATCGACATCCACTTTCATTCCGGCGTTCTCGATCTCGGCGAGCACCGGTATCAATGGCAGCTCGATCTCGTCGTATACATATTTTAGCTGTTCATCAACGATCTTTTGCCGAAGCAGCGGCGCCAGCCGAAACGCGAAATCGGCGCGCTCCGACGTGCGAAAGGCTGATTCCGTGAAGCCGTCAGGAATTTCAGATGCTGCGTCGATGTCGATGTTGGTCTGTGCGAGAAGCGGCAGAGCATACGAGGGACGCGTCGAATCGAGCAGGTAAGCGGCGATCATCGTATCGTCGGTCACGGCTTCAGCTTCGATATCGAGTGTTTTTAGAACGCCTAGGTCGCGTTTGTGGTCGTGCGCGGCTTTTTCGAGAAAGCCGTTCGACAAGATATCGCGGATCGGCCCGATCGCTTCGTCGCGGCCGCCTTCGAAATTTTCGAGATCGATATAATGCGATTCGCCGGCTGCGTTGCACATGGCGATGCCGAGCGGTGCTTCCTTATAAAAGCAGCTCGATTTATCGGAAGTATTCGAATCGTCGACCTCAAAGCTCCAGTGTTCGGTCTCCCAAAGTTTGCGGACCAAGGCGTCCAGATCGGCCCGCTTTGTGATCTTTGAATATTTTTGCTCTACGAGCTCCGCACCGCCTTTAGCAGGAGAATGCGTATCGAAAAGCGTCGCGGAATCGGCGAATTCACGCGTCAGCGTATTGAACTCAAGCTCGCGGAATAGCGCATAAGCTTTTGCGCGGTCGGGCTCGCAGTGCTTTAGAGCTTCCAGATCGAGTTCGACGGCAACCTCGCAGTGAATGGTCGCCAGCTCGAGCGACTGGCGGATGATGTCTTTGTTATTCAACAGGCTCTCGCGATAGGTTTTGTGCGTGACCTTTTCGGCATTTTCCATCGCGCCTTCCGCGGAACCGAATTCTGTAACGAGTTTCAGTGCACCTTTTTCGCCGATGCCCGGCGCACCGGGAATATTGTCGATCGCATCGCCCATCAAGCCGAGGAGATCGATGATCTTCGTTGGCGGCACGCCGAATTTATTTACTACCCAGGCTTCGTCGCACCATTCGACCGCCGGGACCTGCACTTTTCGCTTCACGTTTTGCGAATTCTGCCGCATGGCGATGATGTGCGGATCTTGAACGAGCTGGCACAGGTCCTTGTCGTTAGAGACGATCACCGCCTGCATACCCTTTTCGGCAACCTTTTTTGCAAGCGTTCCGATCACGTCGTCGGCTTCATAGCGGTCCATTTTCAGGATCGGTATACAGAACGCTTCGCACACGCGGACGATGTAGGGAAGCTGCGACGCGAGGTCGTCCGGCATGTCTTCACGATTTGCTTTGTACGCGGCAAACGATTCGTGGCGAAAGGTCGGGACCATCGTATCGAAAACCGCGGCGACATAGTCCGGCTTCTCATCATTGATCAGCTTTCGCAGCATGTTCGTGAAGACGAAAACCGCCTGCGTCACCTGGCCCTTGCTGTTCCGCAAAGGGTCCTGCTTCGCACCCATTGGCGCAAAAAACGCACGAAAAATGTGCGACATCGAGTCGATCAAAAAGACACGTTTCATTTAGCGACAGTTTAACGGAAAAAGCGCCGGCACGCATGCGCCTCTTTGGCGGATATTAAAACGCGATCGCTTCCTGATCCTCGACATGCGGTCCGTGCGAGTTTCGGCGAGAGCGAAAGGGTTAAGTCGGCGCTCACAAGTCAGTTAAAGGTGACGGCAAATAACCAGAGCCGGAGGTCGCGCCTATGGGTTAGCCCCCGGAGGGGCGAAATAATATCCGGGCGATTATGCCGCCCCTACGGGGCTTAATGAGTCCTTTCGTCCTACCCCCGCTGGGGCTTCGGGTGATTGTCGCGAGACGCGTCCGGACACCCGTAGTTATCCGGTCTATTCAAATCCAAATTTTCCTTGATCGGTCGGGTCGGACGAGATTCGTTCGGCTTGTTTGAATGTTATTCCGTAGCCGGGCATGTCCAACTGTTTTCCGGCAAGTAGTTTTTCGATAGTCAGGATCTGGATTCGCAGGAACTTGCCGAAGTGTTCGGAGGTGAAGAAACCGGCCGAGGCGGCTTCGTCGGTCATGTGGGATGTGGCTTTTTCTAAGGTTATGAGAACGCTGATGGCGCCGCCTTCGCGGTCGAGGGTTCCGACGAGGTCGCGGATGTCGCCGGATTTGACGTGGCCGCTTTTGACCGGGTTGATGACTCGCTTTGCTCTGCCCGAACTGTCGTCAACAAAAACCTTTATGCCGTCGATGCCTTTGTCCGAACCTTTCTTGCCCGTTCGCCCGTCGGTCTGCCCGCCCAAAGGCCGGGCCTGTATCAGCGACAACGCCCAATACTGGAATTGGTAACGGTGTTTCGGTCTTTTCTGTTTGAATAGATGAGAGAATCCGTGATCGGGCGTCGGGTGCATGCCGTTGTTAGGTGGCGTGCTCAGCCGGATTTCGGCAACCCGCGCTTCGCCACATGTTCTACCGCCTCGCAGAATTTATCCAACTCATTAAGAGTCGTGTACACGTTAGGCGTGACCCGCACCCCTTTCGAGGATAACGCCTTGGATGTGAAGAATCTGGACGTTTAGGAATTCACCACCGAGACGCCGCCAACGCAGAGAAAGTTAATCTTTCTCTGCGTCTTTGCTTTGTGATCTTTGCGATTT